>NZ_DATMLW010000023.1:0-20994 GCF_035570375.1 Bradyrhizobium sp.
TCGTCACCCTGTAAGCCATGGTTGCCAGGCGTGCCGTTCTTGGCGCGGGTAATGTGGATGGTCGCGGTATCAAGATGGATTTGCTGCCAGCGGAGGCCCACCAGCTCGCTGATCCGCAGCGCATGTCGAAACGGGGTTGCGCTCTCTTCCCAGCGGTGGCGACCAGCTTGTCGATCTCGGTCTCCGTAAGGTACTCGCGCTGCCGATATTCGGCGTTCTTGGCTCGACCACCACGAACTGTCGGCTTTTCAGATCGTGAGCGCCGTAACTGGACCACCGTATTCATTGGCAGATTTCCCCCTGCAAAGATGTAAACTGTAGATATAATGTCCGTATTGACGACAGTTGATCGCCCGATCGGGCTAGCCCGATTGCTTCTGAGGGGGCATCATTCTCACCGTGCTTTCTTCGCAGCCTTCTTGGCGGATTTCTCGCCGACGTCATGGCACGGCTCCCGAGCTAGAGCCGGTCTAGCCCCGCAGCTGCGCGACGTAGTCGTTAGCTATCTTCAGTCCAGCGACGTACGTCCCAACCCGAGATGATACGACGTGCTGGGTCATGATCGCTCAGCAGTGTGCCCGAAATAATGTTCTTTCGGTCGGAGAGCAGCATCTCCTTGGCAAATTGCTTGGCCTCGGCTTCCGTGGGAAATGTTTTGGTCTGTCTGGCAAATGTCATCGGCGACACAACTCGCCGTTCTCTTGGGGCTGATGACCTTCGCAACGGTTGGCGACTGCGGCGAGCGGCAGCTGTTCTCAAACCGCTGGATCGAAAGCCGACATCGGGCCTCAGCTTGAACTATTGAAATCAATAGGAAAGCGGCCGGATCCACAATGGCGCTCGCTTGACTACCTGACTGCCGACAAGCAAGCGCTCTAACCCTTCAATCTCAGCACGTATCCGGTCATAGGTTTTTCGCCACATCCGGTACGGACGTTCACGAATAGGATCAATCACCGGACGTCCGCCGCCGATCCGCTCACGCAATCGGTAGGCCCGCAAATAGATCCGCGCCATATCGTTCCGGAGTTGGCTTTCATAGGGCGGATTTCCAACACAGTCGCGGCAGAAATAGCCGGCCAATCCCTTGAACAGCCGAGCCAGGCGCCGGTTACAGTGAGGGCAATGCATCCAGGGTCTAGTCCCTCCGAAATTACAGGGCGTCCAGGTAACGCGGATGTTCTGGGGCGTGACCTGGTTGACCAATTCGATATGGATTAGATAGCGATCGAATCGGATCTGGTCGATGCCGGGCCATTTGAATACTGGCCAACGCGGTGCGTAACGACGGTCCAAATAGCCGGCACGATGAAGTTCGCGGATGTCCAGGCAATCCACGGACAATTCTTCGACCGTCAGTCGCTTTCTTTCATTATCAAACGTCATGGCGCGAACTCCGGCGGAACGTGAGTCTGGAGTCGCTGGAAGCGATGCCAACGTATTCCGGTGTTTGGTGCCGGCGACACGCTAACCCATACCCTTGATAACCCGATAACCCAGAGGGCGACTATTCATCGTCACCCTGAACACGGTTATTGCGGTTATCAGGGTTATCGGGGGGTAACGGTTCGAGCGAATATCGTCCCTTGCCGACGCGATGGACCTCGGGAGGCGCCGCTTTCGCCATCTTATACAGCAGTTGCTTGATGTTATTGGTCGGTTTTCCGAGAGCGGCAGCCAAGTCGCTAGGAGTCATTGGTTCTCGGTTATCGCGCAGGGCCTGAACGATAACCGCTCGTTCGCCGGATGTACGAACCGCGGCGGCCTCTCCTAGGATGGTCCATTGGTTACCGACAAAGGTTATTGCCGTTTCGCGCTCGGTAACGTCGCGGCCGCGGACATATAGAGTCTTTCCATTCTGATGGCTGTCGAGAACGATCGTGGTGTCGGCACAGGCGGAAAGCCCATTAGAACCCGAGAGGGCTTCTAGCGGATCGTCTGCTCCGCCCTTGCGCGTATGATGAAGGCCCAATACCGCAATGCGATAGCGCGTAGCCCATTCCTGGAGCGGTGCCCAGATCGAGTAGTCGTTTTCGTAGGCGTTGCGGCCGAATTTGCCGGGGGGCTTAATCCGTTGCAAAACATCGATGACTACGAGCCTTGGATCCGCGACCGATTGCCGCCACTTGTCCAGTTCGCCAATTAAACCAGCATTCACTTCGGGCGCGCTGGTCATCCATAGAAGCCGGTTCAGGTCCGGGCGGGCGCGCTCGTCAGGAAACAGTGCGGCAATCCGGGATTGGATGCGGCGCTGGCCGTTCTCGAGATCGATATATAGAACGTCCCCAGCATCACACGGGATCGATCCCATCGCGCAGCCGCCAGCGGCAACTGAAACAGACCAATCTATCGCCAGCCACGTCTTGCCGAGTTTCTGCCTGCCAGCGAGTACGGAAAATCCCTCATATAAATATCCATCAACGACTACGTTTAATGGCGCAAACTTAGTCGCCATCAACACGTTCGTGGGCGTGCGCGCGAACTGCCGAATGGGCGCTATGTCCTTTGGTGTTTCTGTTGCGATCGGCTCATCACGAATGATTGCGTAGGGTTGCACCGTCATGCGACCCTCTCGCGAACAATGTCCGCCATGTCGGCGCCCAGCGCCGTCGGAACGACGCGAAAGACTTCGCGGCCCGCCTTTGTCCAACGGCGCGAACATTCCAGTGCGCTGGCCTGTCCGGTGCCGCTGGCATCACGGTCTACAAGAATCGTCAAGCACTCGATGCCAGACAGGACAGGAAAATTGGCGATGGAGTTGGCGGCTCCCAACGCCCACGCGGGACGAAAATTCAATTTCATTCCTGCTAGGGTCGTTTCAATGCCTTCGCCGATCGTCAGTCCTTCCGCCACATCCTCATCGGCCGTCATCTTGATGGCGCAGCCGCCCGTTGGACCGAGGGACTTGCGGTCGATCTTTTGTCCGTCGGGTGTCAACGCCGTGCGATGGATGGCCTTGGCTTCGTTGGTCCTGATGTCGCGAAACAAGCCAATCATGCAGGGGTGACGCGAACCCTTGCCGAAAGGACACGATGGATGAAAACGCAGGAATTCCTGATGCCGTTCAGGCAGACCGATCTGGCGTGAGCCGAGATACTTTTCAACGAGAGTTCCGCGTGCGCCAACGGCTTCCGACCAAAGCTGCAATGGGAAATCTATTGAGCGAGCGGCTAGGTCATTTCTGGCCCGCTGAAGTCCGAGGGCTGCCGCGACATAGTCGCGGCACACCTGCCAATCGTCCCCGGCAAAGCTGTGGACCTTAAAACCCAACGAGTCTTTTGGATCGATGCGGATCGAAAGCGATCGGTCGGACTTGCTATGGCCCGGGCCTGGGACGCCGCAGCTATCGCGGCCGGTGACGGTGCCACCCATGATGCCAACGATCATGCGGGGATTGAGGATAGTCATGGCGCAAACCCGTTGACCATCTCGCCCAGGTCATCGAGCACCCCGGCGATCTCGGCGGCCATCATGGCGCGCCTACGGCGGACGAGGCGAGCAGCCGGTCGATACGCGCAACAATGGATTGCATTGTGATCCGCCGCATGCGGCCATCGAGATAACTCTCTAGTTCGCCGGCGCCGATCAGTTCATACAGCCTAGTGATGCCACAGCCGAGGAGCCGACAGGCTTGCCGCGGCGATACGGCCAGCGGCTCGATCTCGGCTGCGAGAGCGCTCGGCCGCGAGTGCGCGGCTTTGGACGGAATCGTGGAATGGGTATGGGGCATGTCGCCGCTCCGCTTACGGTGGAATGCCAAAGCCAGCGAGGCACTCGCGGCGTCAGCGGTCACACCATCGCGCGTGCGACGGTCTATTCAGTGGGCAGCGCGCCCAGACGCTCCATACGGAGCGCCAGCCATCACATGGCCGAATGCGCATGTAGGCGCTTCATCGCGCTGGCGCAAGGTACAACGCGAATGCGAGCGAAATTTTCACAGGTTTTGCTGCTTGAATCAGCCAGCGCTTGTCCGAAGCGGGGTGACGTTCCAACCCTCCTGATGCGCAGGCTCGTTGCAGAACTCGCCCCAAGCATCCATCAACTTCTGCCGCTTGTCGAACAGATCGCCGCGGCGATAGGCGGCCTCGACCTTATTGCCAACCACATGCGCCAGCGCCATCTCGGCGACCTCGCGCGGGAAGCGGGTACGCTCGGAAGCCCAATCCCGGAAAGTCGAACGGAAGCCGTGCGCCGTTAGATCGTTGCGGCCCATCCGACGCAGTAACATCAGGAACGCCATATTGGAAAGCGGCTTGCCGGCTTTGCCCCCTGGAAAAACAAACTCGGACGACCGATCGTCCTGCGGGCGCAGCGCTTGCATCTCTTCAAGGATCGCCAGCGCGAGAGCGGAAAGCGGAACGCGGTGCTGTTTCCCGGCCTTCATGCGCCCCTCCGGGATGAGCCAAATCTTCTCAGCCAGATTCACTTCGGACCATCTCGCGCCGATCGTTTCGCCCGTCCTGCTGGCGGTTAGAATCGCAAATTCCAACGCGCGGGCAGCAATGCCCTCCTGCGCGCGCAAACCGGCCATGAAACCCGGCATCTCGCCGTAAGGCAGTGCGGCGTGGTGCTCGACTTTGGCTACCTTCGAGCGCGCCGGCAAAAGTTTGTCGAGATGGCCGCGCCAGCGCGCCGGGTTCTCCCCCGCGCGATAGTCGCGCGCCTTGGCCCAATCAAGGACCGCCTCGATACGCCCACGCACACGGCCAGCCGTCTCGGGCTTAGCCGTCCAGATCGGCTCCAGCACCTTGCAGACGAGCCCAGTATCGATCGCCTGCACCGGCAGCGCGCCGATGACGGGATAAGCATAGGTCGCGAGCGTGGCTCCCCATTGCGCGGCGTGCTTGGCATTGCGCCAGCCGGCACGGTGGGAGGCGATGTAGCTGTCAGCGCATTGCTTGAACGTCATTGCCTTGGCGGCTTCAAGGCGCTCCCGCAGCCGATTGGCGCGGCGTGTCTCGATCGGATCGATACCCTCATGCCGCAATCGGCGCGCGTCCAGCGCCTTCCCGCGGGCTTCCTGGAGTCCATACAGCGCGAGCGGACCTAGTCCCATCCATCGCGGCCGGCCATCTAACATGAAGCGAAAAACCCAATTCTTCGTGCCATCCGCGGTGACGCGCAGATAGAGCCCGCCGCCGTCGCCGTACATGCCGGCTTTCTTTGCCTTCTCGACTTTAAGCACCGTCAACTTGCCGATCGGGCGCGCCATAGATCCACAATCCTGTCCACAATCTAACCGCGACTTGTAGCGAAGGCCAGCGAATGTGTCCAGAAGCAAATACGCAGAAATAGCCTTTTGAAAAGGGAGAATTGCGATAAGAGGCGAACGGGAGCGAAGGATGGCGAAGCATAGCGCTGGCGGAAGGGGTGGGATTCGAACCCACGGTACCCTTGCAGGCACGCCGGTTTTCAAGACCGGTGCCTTAAACCACTCGGCCACCCTTCCGGTTCAGGAATTTCAACCGCTTAGCGCAGCGCCCTCTCGAACGCAAATAGCACGTGAACCGGAGGGCGCGAGGAGCGCGGGCCTGGCGGCTTAGCGCGCTTTGGGGCCATCGGCGTGCGCACAGCCGACACAGCGTATTATCCTCCAGTCATTTAGGCGCGAGTGGTCGTCTTCACATCCACGCTAGCCTTGATGGCGTTGGAATATGGGCAGATACCGTGAGTCGCCTCTGCAAGTTTCCTGGCATCGGTCTCAGGCAGGCCTGGAAGATAGACGTCGAGCGCGGCGGTAATGCCGAAGCCACCTTCCGAGCGCGGGCCGATCCCTATCGTTGCCGTAACAGTGGACCCATCGGGCACCTTGATCCTGGTCTGGGTCGACGCGACCCGCATCGCGCTTAGAAAGCAGGCGGAATAGCCGAGCGCGAAAAGCTTCTCCGGATTGGCGCCGTCGCCGCCAGGTCCGCCTAGCTCTTTCGGAATGGTGAGCTGGAGTGCCATGGTGCCGTCGGCAAGCGCTGTTTTGCCGTCGCGGCCGCCTCCGCTTGCCGTTGCTACCGTTTTGTATTTTGCGTCGACTGGCATGTTGTACTCCCGTGCGATTGAATTGCTTGCGCAAGACACTAACCGGCGGAATTATCTTTACCTATGCTTGGTGCTCACTCAAGGGTTCGTTGCGAATTGATGCTGAGCTTTGCCATTCGGTTGCGCCTTGGGCGCGGCCTACGCAAGCCTTGCAGAAGTCAAGCGACCAACACGAGGCGACGCTTGGCGCCAGCTTCCATCTCCAGCGTGTCAGCCTGGGCGCGTACCACCGCGGTGCAAGCGGTGGGGCCGTGGGCGGGCACTCGCCGATCGCATCCAGGTGCACTAAAAAGGCCCAGCGCGCGAAAACGCTGGGCCAGTCACAATCGCGGTGGGCCGGGCTGTGTCTCCACTGGGCAGGGAAGGCAGCCATCCCGCGAGCATAATTCAGCGTGCCGGAAGAAAGTTCCCGCGGAAGGAACCCGGCGGCCAAGCGATCGCGCTCGCCGAGACCCAAATTGAACCAGATGTTCCCGGAACCCCGTTGGCCCGATTTCGTTTTAAGACGGCAATCAAGAGGGGAAGCCCATGCAGAAACTGCTTGAGGTGGTGGAAATCTGGTCCGCTCTAAGTCTGGCTACCTTCGCTTTCATCCTTTGGTACCGGTCACAGCCCAATCGGCACCGGCAGTGACCAGCGGCCCACCGAGGCCGCTTTTCGCCCCAAACTCAATAGCTTGCCCTACCGAGCCTCACCCGTCGGCCGAGGCCCGAACGCCCGGTGACCACCCGGTCCCGGCGCGCCTGGGCAGGAGCGGGTGCCGCGGGAAGAGGGCGGGGATCCTTTCAAGTTGGCGGGGCGCGTTTTTTGCGCGCCTTCGGCCTCACCTCGGGGTGCTGCCCATTCTTGATCTTCACCCGGTGCCAACCTGACATAGCCGCTCGCGACACCTATTCACTTGCCTGTATGGTCGGCGTCACTTTTGCACCAGCCTTGGCGATCGCCGCGCGACTTTGCTTGTCAAGGCCACTATTGCGAACGGCATTCCTGGGCAAATCCATATTCAGTAAGACCAAGGTGCCGACGACCGCGATGATCAGAGCGATGATCACTGGCGTCACAGTGTTGCCCGGCCGCATTTATCCCTCCCGTCAACGTGATTCCCCCCGATCGGCGCAGATCGAAGTCCCGACCTCGCGTGGAAGCACTGGATGTGAAAGGACTTGATTTAGCTTCCCGCCGCAATTGCTGGAGGGATTTCCCACGCTCCGGATTTCAACATTCATTGCGATACTGACACTGATAGTAACGAGTGCAACCGGCGTTTCGGCAGCACATCCTCAAACAAACGCATGTTCAATGGAAAAATGCGTTCAGTCGTGCC
Source organism: Bradyrhizobium sp. (assembly GCF_035570375.1). Lineage (GTDB taxonomy): Bacteria > Pseudomonadota > Alphaproteobacteria > Rhizobiales > Xanthobacteraceae > Bradyrhizobium. Next base: position 7,358 of record NZ_DATMLW010000023.1, read on the forward strand.
AACAGAGCGGTAGGACGAAACAATGCGACAGATGGTGCCGGCAGAAACTGTCAACTTGCCGATAGTCAGTGTGGGCGGGATTCCGCCGATCAGGGCCGGGGTGGATCAGTTTGGGGCCCTTTATCGCTAGCACGCAACGAAAGCCCTGGGCTCCAAGGGGGACTTGAGCCAGGGCTAGTCTGGCCGCTGCGGACTTGTGAAGCAAGTTTAGCTGGGATTTTTGAAGGAATGACGAAATCAGCGCCACGCCGGTGGTTGGACTCCCTAAACGAAAAACACCAGGGCTCAATTGGGAACCTATGCCTGTTTCCCAAGGAAAGCTGATGCGAAGGCGGCAATGGCGGTTGCCACCGACACATCCGCTTTCTTCGATTTAGTTGGATCCCGGAAATCTAAGCGCAGCCTAGAACCAGCTCGGGTATGGAAATGGTATCGGCCTGAAGGTCGCAGTCCCCGGCGGCGAATAAAGAGGATTCCGGGCGCACCGGTCCGAGCCGGTGCTGTCCCATAGGCCTCGTGCCCGCCACGCACTCCAAGCCTGATAATCGTACACCTTGCTGTGGGGATTTCCCGGCTCGATGGTAGCACAATAGGTGCTGATACCGGGCAGGCGGTCTGCCTGTTTTTGCCGAGCTATCGCTGGCCCCACAGCCAAGGCAAGAACCATCGCAGCACCCAGAATTTTGAATTTCACCACCGACACTCCTTCATTGTGTTGCAATTATTCTGGACCCGATTTGGCACCTGAACCAACCACAACAGGACATAACGGCCAGAATTTGCTGGACGTGGAGGGCGGGAGAACTTCGGCTTGCGTTCATACATTGCATCTCAGGTTATTTGGGGCATCACCAAAATCAATCATCCAGTCAATACCTTCGGCAAAAGCTCAACCTCGGGCCTCTTCTTCCTTCCAGTAGAATACGCCGAGAGGAACCATGTGAGCTGGCTGAAGTTAAAGCCTCACCTACATGACGGCTGGCCCGCCGCTGCGGGCCGGAGTCCGGCAAGACGCAATTGTGGGGTTATCGATGCCCAGATTTACATTGTTGATGTTGATGCTGCTTGGGCCAACCGTCGCTTTGGCACAACACGCCGGCAGCCCGCAGGAGCAGCGCGCCTGCTCTCGGGATGCCAATCATTTTTGCCGAAAGGACCTCGGCGACGACAATGCCGTGCAGCAGTGCCTGCAGCAAAATCGCAACCGATTGTCGATGTCTTGCCGCAGGGTTTTCGAGAGCCACGGGATGTAGCGCATCCAAGTCGCCGATCTTGCCCGCGAGAATGGCGCTGGCGAATCGACTGTCCGCGATTAAGCGATCATGAGAGACTAGATCGAGTCGCTCGCATCTGATCGCAATGAGTCGCGATCGCGCTTTTGCAGTTCCACAGGGAACTTGTGCTTCGAAGGATACTATCGGGGATTATTTGTTCGCGCCTTGTGATTGAGGGCAGCCGCTCACCTGATCTGTGAGATGATTGCATCGATGATTCCTGAAGGAGTTTTCGATGTCGAAGTTCGCGATTGGCGATAGAGTCGAAGCAACCAGTGATCATAAGGACGGTGTGGTCGTTGCCGTATTCTCGACCGTGGAGGGCAATTTCAGATACGCGGTCGATATGGAAGGTTATGGCGCGCTTCAGTTTCTGGCCGAAGAGAAATTGATCTTCTGTCCCGTCGACCAGCTACACGGCCGGCCGGTAAGCTTGAACCATTGAAGCGCGCAAATGTTCGATGTTTGAAGTTCGCGTCGCCGTGTGTGAATTAGAACACACTTCACGAACACGAATCATCGTAAGTTGAGTTCCGCCGTAGGCATGCGGCGTTTCCTCCCTGACTTGAGCCCGTCGCAAATGGCGGGCTTTTTGCGTCCCGGATCGAGGCTCACTTTATTCCTGGACCGATCGAGCAGCTCCGAGCGGCTCACGCGCTGGCTTGCTCATCCCGGTCCGTTCCATCGCCGAACTGAGGCTCATGATGATCAGCGGGATCACCAGCGCAACATAGGCGTTGTCGATGCCGAACGGATTGCCCATCGCGAACCATGCAATGGTCGCCACCAGCGAACAGAGAATGCTGAGCAGGGCCCCGGTCCTGGTGCCGAAGTTCGGCGCGTAGAAGACCAGCAGCACCAGCACCGACAACGAGGCCCTGATTGCCTTCGCCAGGAAAGTCACCTGCAAAACGTTCGGGGTATAGATGGCCAATGCGATCGGAAGTAGCCCAACGACAATAGTAGTGACACGAATGAAATTCAGCGATCGCCTGTCATCGCCTTCCACTGCAAGCCGCGAGTAGAAATCCTTGTAAAGCAGTGTCGCCGTTGCGACGCTGATTGCGGCGATCGAGCCAAAAAGCGAGGCGGCCAGTCCCGCAGCCACTACGCCCGCCAACACGCCATGCATGTTCGCAATCAAGGCAGGGAGGGCGTTGATCGATTTTATACCGGGGTACAGCGCCAGTGAGCACATACCGGCCAGCGCTGTGGCGATCCCGAACGGCACCATCAACAGCGCCGTGTACAGGCTCGCGGCCCTGGCCTTTTGCGGCGTTTCGACCGTATTGATGGCTTGGATGACGTATTGGGTGGAAAAGGTGGCGCCGACGCCGGCGATGAACCATGCAAAGATCTGGCTCAAACCTACGTTCGTCCAGGAAAACATTTCGGCAGGAAGACGAACCTGCAGCTCGCGAATCCCGCCGACTTTCGCGAGCCCGAAACAGACTGCGACGCTGATGCCGGCATACTTCACGAGCGAATGGATGACGTTGGTGTAGACCACCGATCTCATTCCGCCCAGGAAAACGTAGAAAACCGCGACGATACCGCAAATGACGGTGGCAAGCGTGCGATCAACCCCGAGCAGCACGCTCAGGATCGCGCCGCCGCCCGCATACATCGCCACCGCAACGATCTGCAGGGCAAAGATCATCACCAGCGAGGTGGCAATTTTGGTCTGCGGCCCGTACACCTCGGCGAACACCGCCGAGATCGTGTTGTGCCCGGACTCCTTGTATTTCCCGGCCAGGAAATAAGCATAAAAAAGGAAGCCGACCCCGAGCGCGATGATGTTCCAGGACGCCGAAATGCCGAACTTGAAGGCTTCCTGGGCGGTGCCGACGCTCGCCGACGTGCCTATGAATTCGGACATCAGCATCAAGCCGACCAGAGCGGCGGGTACTCCCGCATGACCGCTCGTGCCGGACGTGAATGTCGTGGTCGTGGTGACGGAGCGCTGGACAATGGTCGTCAGCAGGCCGAGGCCGGCCATGTATGCGATCACGACGAGAAGGGCCAGATAGTTCGCTTGCATTCCCTCAGGTCCTTATCCAGGTCGCAATCTCGATGATCGAAAGAACCGATGCAACAAGCGAACACCCGCGTCACAGGATGCCCGGTCGTGTCGATTGGCTGCGACGGCATGTCAAGCCGCCAAGGGACGACGCTCGGCTCCTTCGCTGACCAGCGTCGAGACGCCCTTCATGGCTCCTTGCAACCGCCTGAACAGGCTGCCCTTTATACTCCAAACCCGGGCGAACGCCTGGGGCGACCCGTCGCGCTTTTCGTCGCGGCAAGAGCCGGTGCAGATCGCGGCAGGCGAGCGCATCGCCCGTAGCATGGTCGATTTCGTGAGGTTCGTTGCAAGGACGACGCCATGCTCATGCACAAATCAAGGTTGTTAAAAAAGCAACGTTCGGTTTACCACCCGTCGGCTCTCCCCATTTCCGCCGCGTTCAGGCTGCGGTATGTTGAATCGATGCGGGAAGCGGGCCGCATCGGGGCACATGGCCAAGGCATGCAACATAGCGTGCGGCCAGTGGATTGGTAGTCGGGGCGAATGGGGATTCGACGGGCAGATGCTTGTTTCTTCTTTGGCGCGGCGCGTTTTGTCGCGGCTGCGGCCATTTGCGTTTTGCTCGCCAATTGCTCTTCCAGCCTCGTCAGCCAGGTCGATCCGAAATATGGCGTCTCCTCCAGCCCCCGCGTCGTCGAGTTCGGCGAGCCGGTGCCGAAGGGCGGGGGCACCTACCGCGTGGGCAAGCCCTATATGGTGGCGGGCCGCGTCTATGTTCCCGAGGAGGACGTCCATTATCGCGAAGAGGGCCTTGCCTCCTGGTACGGCGAGGATTTCCACGGCCGGCTGACCGCCAATGGCGAGGTTTTTGACATGGGCTCGCTGAGCGCTGCCCATCCGACGCTGCCGATGCCCTGTTATGTGCGCGTGACCAATCTCAGCAACGGCAAATCGCTGATCGTTCGCGTCAACGACCGCGGCCCCTATCACGGCAACAGGGTGATGGACGTCTCGAGCCGGGCGGCCGAACTGCTGGAATTCAAGTCGAACGGGGTTGCGCGGGTTCGGGTCGAATATGTGGCGCGGGCGCCACTCGAAGGCTCCGATGACCGCCAGCTCTTGGCGACGCTGCGCACTGGCGTGCCGGCGCCTTCACCATCTCTGGTCCGGGTGGCATCCGCGCGTCCGTTCGTTCCGGAAATTCCTTCATCCGGGCGTCCCATACGGGGTGAGATTCCGCTGCCCGAAGGCAGGCCCTATGACCTCGGCAATGCCTCGGCGGACCAGGGCTCGACATCAGCGCGATCCGAAACGGCAGGATTACGCTCGCGGTCGGCCTCTCGCGGCCTCGAAAATGCGCACGCGGCGGCCCATGACATCGACGACCGCAATTCAGTGAGCGTCAGCCCGGTGTCCGCCTACGCGCCGATCGATCCCCAGACGTCACGTGACCTGCTGTTTGGACGTGGGCTGTACTGAGCCGGGCTGCTGATCCCCTGTTATGTTGCGGCGAGCGGCGCGTTTTGGGCTGATAGGGCCGTTTGACCGACAAACCCGCGTGGATTAGCGCGTAAGGCCGTGTTGTTTGCGCAACTTCCAACTGTTAGAACCTCGGGTCAGGGTAACCCGATGACAGTCAACCACTTTCTGAAATCGCGCTCGGCAGGCGGAACCTCCTGGCGCCGCCTGATGGCCGCCTTGCTGGTCCTGGCTGTGGGGTGCGGTAGCGCGGTTTACGCCGCCAACAACAGCGTCCAGGGCGCCAAAAAGGAGGAGGGCGGGTTTGATGGCGATGCGCCGACCGCCATCCTCATCGAAGCGACCAGCGGCAGCGTCCTGTTCGAGAAGAACGCCGATGAGCTGCGGGCGCCGTCCAGCATGATGAAGCTGATGACGGCGGAAGTGGTCTTTCATGCGCTCACACAGGGCGACATCAAGCCGACCGACGAATATCGCATCAGCGAGAACGCCTGGCGCAGAGGCGGCGCCCCGTCGGGCGGCTCGACCATGTTCGCCGCGATCAACAGCAAGGTCTCGGTGGACGACCTCTTGCACGGCGCCATCATTCAGAGCGGCAATGATTCCTGCATCGCGCTTGCCGAAGGCATCGCCGGCAACGAGCGCCTTTTCGCCACCGACATGATGACCAAGCGCGCACGCGAGCTCGGCTTGACGCGGTCGACCTTTGCCAATTCCAACGGTCTGCCGGATCCCGGCAACAAGATGACGGTGCGCGAACTTGCCAAGCTCGCGCGTCACATCATTCTGACCTACCCCGATTTCTACAAACTGTTCGGCGAGAAGGAATTCACCTGGAACAAGATCCGGCAGCAAAACCGCAATCCCTTGCTGAATTCGCTCGAGGGCGCCGACGGGCTGAAGACCGGTTTTACCAAGGAGGGCGGTTACGGCATGGTCGGCTCGGCCGTGCAGAACGGCATTCGCCTGATCGTCGTCGTCAACGGCCTCGATGATCCCGACGACCGCGCCTCGGAAGCCAAGAAAATGCTCGAATGGGGTTTTCGCAATTTCGAAGTCCGGACCCTGTTCGCAGCCGATCAGCCGATCGGCTACGCCAGGGTGTTTGGCGGCGAGAGGCGGTCGGTAAAGCTCGCCAGCCGCGAACCGGTCAAGGTCATGGTGCAGAAGAACGGCAACGACAAATTGATTGCCCGCGTTGTATATCGCGGACCCGTGCCCGCGCCGATCGAATCCGGCCAGCCGGTCGGCCTCATCAAGGTCTGGCGCGGCAGCAACATCGCCGTGGAGACACCGGTCTACGCGGCCGAATCCGTCGGCAAGGGCTCGACGGTTCGACGGGCCATCGATGGCGCAAGCGAACTGGTGATCGGGGTGTTCCGCGCAGGCGCCGAGAAACTCTGACCATGGCCGAAGCAGCGGTCAAACGTACCCCCGGGCGCGGACGATTCATCTCGTTCGAGGGCGGCGAGGGCGCCGGCAAATCCACGCAGATCAAGCTGCTTGCGGAAAGGTTGACTGAAGCAAAGGTGCGAACAATCGTCACGCGCGAGCCCGGGGGATCGCCCGGTGCCGAGATCATCAGGCATCTGGTGTTGTCCGGAATGGGCAAGCTTCTGGGTGCCGAAGCGGAGACGCTGTTGTTTGCCGCCGCGCGCGACGACCACGTGCACACCGTCATCGAGCCGGCCCTCAAGCAGGGAATTTGGGTCCTTTGCGACCGCTTCTCGGATTCAACCCGTGTGTATCAAGGCATTTTGGGGCAGGTATCGCCGGCCATTCTCAGCGCGATGCAGCGGGTGACGATCGGCGATCTGAAACCGGATTTGACCCTCATTCTCGACGTGCCGGTGGAAGTCGGGCTGCAACGCGCGGCGAAGCGTCGCGGCACCGGCACGGCAGACAGGTTCGAGGCCGAGGGCATCAAATTTCACCAGCAATTGCGCGAAGCCTACCAGCGGATTGCGGCCGCCGAACCGCAACGATGCCTCCTGATCGATGCAAGCGCCGAACCCGACATCGTTGCGGCGAACATCTGGTCGGCATTGCACGACCGCTTTCTCGCAGAGGGCGTCGACAACGTGGCGAGTTCGGCATGAGCGCCCGTCAGGTTGAAACGCACGCTTCAATTCCTCATCCGCGCGCGACGACCGTCCTGTTCGGTCATCGCGATGAAGAGACAGCCTTGCTGCACGCCTATCGAAGCGGGCGCATTCCGCATGCGTGGTTGATCGGGGGCCTGCAAGGGATCGGCAAGGCGACGCTCGCCTACCGGATGGCGCGCTTTGTCCTTGCTCATGGCGATCCGCTTGCTGCCGACGTGCAACGTGCCAAAAACCTTCAGATCGACCCGTCCGATCCGGTCGCGCGTCGCATCGCGGCGGGCGCCCATGGCGGGCTGCTCGTGCTTCAGCGCACGGCGAACGAAAGGGGCGTGATGCGCACGGTGATCACAGTCGACGAGAGCCGCGAGACGATCTCGTTTTTCGGCTCGACCGCCGCAGAGGAGGGCTGGCGGGTCTGCATCGTCGATACCGTCGACGAACTCAATCCGAATGCCGCCAACGCCCTGCTCAAGATACTTGAGGAGCCGCCGCGCCGGTCGCTGTTTCTTCTGGTCAGCCACACGCCGGGAAGGGTGCTGCCGACGATCCTGTCGCGTTGCCGCCGCCAGACGCTGCGGCCGCTCTCGGCTGCTGACCTCATCGAGGCTGCAAGCCAGGCCGCGAAGCTGGCGATCGATGATCCTTCGCTTGTGGCGGCTTGCCAAGCGGCTGACGGAAGCGTTGCGCGCGCGCTGACGCTTCTCGGTGGAGATACCTTCAAACTTCATCAGCGCACCGAGGCGCTGCTCGCAGCGCTGCCCCATGTCGATCCGCGCGAACTGCATGCGCTTGGCGATGCGCTCGGCCCAAGCGACAGGGTCGCGCTCGCCGCCTTCATCGACAGCGTTGATCGATGGATGAGCGTGCGCCTTCGCACGGATGATCCCAACGCCAATTTACCGCGCCTTGCACGGCTGGCGGAGGTGTGGGAAAAGATCAACCTCGCCGCCCGCGATACGGCAGAATACAATCTCGAGCGAAAACCGCTGGTTTTCTCGGTGTTTGGGATGCTCGCGGAAGCAACGCGGTAACGCTTCCGCTTGAAGTTGGACAATCCCGACAATCTTGGTTTGAGCGACAAAGGAATTCGTGGTGGCAACGCGCAAGAAAACGACCGTGAAGAAGAAAGCGAAAAAGGTCCGCAAGGCAGCGCGCACCGGTTCGGCGAAAGCGGCGAAGAAACGCGGCAAACCGCCAGCGAAATCGACTACCCGAGCGAGCAAGGCGAAGGCGAAGACAAGGAAGACGCCGGGCAAATCCTCCCGGAAACCGGCAAGAATGGCGAAATCAAAGACGAGCGGCGAAACGGCCCCGTCGGACAAAAAAACTGCAACACCGGTGAAGGAAAAGCCCGCGCCTCGTGCAGCAAAAACCCCGGAGGTCGCCAAATCGTCGACGACGCGCCGCCACAACGCCTTCTACATCACGACCGCAATCGCCTATCCGAACGGCGCTCCGCATATCGGCCATGCCTATGAGGCGATCGCGACCGACGCGCTGGCGCGCTTTCAGCGGCTCGACGGCAGGGACGTGTTTTTTCTGACCGGCACGGATGAGCACGGGCTGAAGATGATTCAAACCGCGGAGGCCGAAAAGCTTTCGCCGATGGAAGTCGCGACCCGCAACGCGCAACGCTTCAAGGAGATGGACCAGCGCCTGAACATCTCCTTCGACCGCTTCATCCGCACCACCGAGGAACAGCATCACCGCTCAAGCCAGGAAATCTGGCGGAGGATGGTCGCCAGCGGCGACATCTATCTCGACAGCTATTCCGGCTGGTACTCGGTGCGCGAGGAAGCCTATTACGCGGAGGAGGAGACCGTCGTCGGCGAGGACAATGTGCGGCGCGGCCCGCAGGGCACGCCGGTCGAGTGGGTCGAGGAGAGGAGCTATTTCTTCAAGCTCTCGGCGTACCAGGACCGACTCTTGAAACTTTACGCCGAACAGCCGGATTTCATCGGCCCCGATTCACGAAAGAACGAAGTCATCAGCTTCGTGAAAAGCGGATTGCGGGATCTTTCGATTTCGCGGACTACCTTCGATTGGGGCGTCAAGGTTCCCGGCGACGGTGAACACGTGATGTATGTCTGGGTTGATGCCCTTACCAATTACATCACGGGTGTGGGCTTTCCCGATGAGAACGATCCCGACTGGCATTATTGGCCGGCCGACGTTCACATCATCGGCAAGGACATCATCCGCTTCCACGCGGTATATTGGCCTGCGTTTTTGATGTCGGCACAAATCCCCGTGCAAAGGCGCGTCTATGCGCACGGCTTCCTGTTCAACCGCGGCGAGAAGATGTCGAAATCGGTCGGCAACGTCGTTGATCCGTTCAACCTCGCCGACCAGTATGGCGTCGACCAGATGCGCTACTTCTTCCTGCGCGAGGTACCGTTCGGACAGGATGGCAGCTACAACCATGAAGCCATCGTCGCCCGCATCAATGCCGACCTCGCCAACGATCTCGGCAATCTGGCGCAGCGTTCGCTCTCGATGATCGCCAAGCAATATCAGGGCGTGCTGCCCGAGCCCGGCGCGTTCACCGAGAACGACAAGGCCATCCTGGCGCAGGCCGACGGCATGATTTCGATCGCGCGCAGCGCGATGGCGACCCAGCAGATCCACCAGGCGCTCAACGCGGTCTGGGCCGTGGTCGCGGAGGCCAACCGTTATTTCGCGGGCGAAGCGCCGTGGGCGCTGGCGAAGACCGATCCTGCGCGCCAGCGCACCGTGCTTTACGTGACCGCCGAAGTCGTGCGCCAGATCGCCATTCTGGCGCAGCCGGCAATGCCGGACGCGGCAACCAAATTGCTCGACATATTGGGCATTCCCGATGCTGTCGAGGCGCGCGACTTCGCCGCGCTCGCCACACGAATCAAGACGGGCACGCATCTTCCGGCACCTGCGCCTGTGTTTCCGCGTTATATCGAGCCGACCGCCGCGTGACGGGCACAACACCAATGCTTATCGACAGCCACTGCCATCTCGACTTTCCGGATTTTACCGACGATCTCGACGCCATCGTCGCGCGCGCCACGGCCTCAGGTATTTTGCGCATTCTGACGATTTCAACCAGGGTGAGACGCCTCGACGCGCTTCTGGCCATCACGGAACGATTTCCGCAAGTTTTCTGCTCGGTCGGCACGCATCCGCACCAGGCTGACGAAGAGGATGGCATTTCCGCCGATGAATTGATCGAACTGTCGGAGCATCCCAGGGTGGTCGCATTCGGCGAAGCGGGCCTGGATTATTTCTATCAGCATAGTTCGCGCCAAGCCCAGGAGCGCGGCTTTCGAACCCATATCGCCGCGGCCCGCGCCACAGGGCTGCCGCTCGTGATTCACACCCGCGAGGCCGACGAGGACTGCGGCCGTATCCTTGAAGACGAAATGGCCAAAGGACCCTTTCGCGCCGTTCTGCATTGTTACACCGGCGGGCGGGAGCTCGCGATGAAGGCAATCGCGTTGGGCTTTTCCATTTCATTCACCGGAATTCTCACCTTCAAGAAATCGCAAAGCTTGCGCGAGCTTGCCGCCGAGCTGCCGGCCGACCGGATCATGGTCGAGACCGACGCCCCGTACCTTGCGCCCGGCAAGCATCGCGGCAAGCGCAACGAGCCGTCCTATGTGATTGAAGTCGCCAGGGTGCTGGCGGAAGCGCGCGGGGTTTCGCTGGAGGAGATCTCGCATCAGACCACCGAGAATTTTTTCCGCCTGTTCAGCAAGGTACCGGCCCCGAAAGCTGCGGCATGACGCTGAGCCTGACGATCCTCGGCTGTGGCTCTTCAGCCGGAGTTCCGCGGCCCGCACTCGGCTGGGGGGCGTGCGATCCCAGGAATCCGAAAAACCGGAGACGTCGTTGCTCGCTGCTTGTCGAACGATCGGGAGACCGCGGCGTCACAAGGATCGTGATCGATACCTCTCCCGACCTGCGTGAGCAATTGATCGACGCGCATGTCGACCACATCGATGCGGTATTTTTGACCCACGAGCATGCCGACCAGACCCACGGCATCGATGATCTGCGCTCGGTGGTGCTGCATCAGCGCCGGCGGGTTCCGGTCTATCTCAATAAATCCACCGCCAGGGACATCCTGCTCCGCTTCTCCTATTGTTTCGTCTCGCCGCCGGGCAGCGAATACCCGCCGATCCTGGATCATCACGAAATCGAATCCGGTGAGAGCCGCTTGATCGAAGGGAAGGGGGGTCCGGTGACGATTTCCGCTTTTCTTCTCGAGCACGGCAACATTCCGGCGCTCGGCTACCGGATCGGCAATGCAGCCTATACGCCCGATCTCAGCGATGTCCCGGCAGAGAGTTTTGCTTACCTCGAAAATCTCGATCTGTGGATTGTGGACGGCTTGCGCTACGCGCCCCATCCCAGTCATTTCAGCGTCAACGATGCGCTCGCCTGGCTTGATCGGTTCAAGCCGCGCCGCGCCGTTATCACCAACATGCATTCAGACCTGGATTACGAGGTGCTGCGTCAAAGTCTGCCAGCCCATGTCGTCCCCGCCCATGACGGCATGCGGCTTGAATTGACGTAGACGCAATTCGTCCGGGCAGGGGGCCGGCACGCCTGTTCGTCATGGCCGGGCTTGACCCGGCCATCCACGTCTTGCTTTCCTGACAAATAAGACGTGGATGCCCGGCACAAGGCCGGGCATGACGGAGGTGGCACGATGCGTCCTCAAATCTTGTGCAGCTCTAGCGACGCGGGATGAAACAGTTCCTGCGGCGCGAGCAGGCGGGCCGACAAACCTTCCGCGTGGTGGCGCTCAAGAAAGCGGCTCAAAACGAGGCGGTTCGGTTCCAGTCCATAGGCCCAGAAATCATCGCCCATCAAGTGGCGCGCGGCGCGCAATTGCTCCTCCACAAAAGGCAACGTCACCTTGGTGGCAGCGGTATCGGACAGTTTTGAGAGTGCGATCGACTTTGATCTCTCAAAGGCCTTGTAGACGGCGATCGGCAGCCACGGATGCTTCTCCGCCAGCGAACGGCGGATGCCGAGCGTGTGCATGATGGGGAATAGGCGGGTCCGCCGGTACCAATCGGTCGCGGTCGCCTGCGGATCGGCAAAGAGGTAGCCGACATTCGGCTGGCCTCGCTCGAAGCAGGAAGGCGCGCGCGGCCCGATGACCGCGTCGAGTTCACCTCTGGCCAAAAGATCGGAAATAGTGACGTCGGGCGCCGCGTTCTCGACGGTTATATCGGCGGGCAAATCGAGGCTGATCTTCTCGATCCGGCCGGGGTGCTCGTAGCCGCCGCGCACCCAGGTGATATCGGATGGGCGAATTCCGTAATCCTCCTCCAGGAACAGCCGCACCCAGATATTCGCGGTGAGCTGATATTCCGGCACGCCGACGCGACGTCCCCTGAGGTCGGCCGGCTGCTTGATCCGATCGGTGCGAACGTAGATCGAGGTGTGCCGGAACGCGCGGGAGGGAAACACCGGCACCGCGATGTAGGGACTCGTGCCCGCCGCGGTCTTGACGCTGTAGCTCGAGAGCGAGAGTTCGCAGACGTCGAAATCGGCGTGCCTGAAGGCGCGAAAGAAGATTTCCTCCGGCTCCAGCAGCATGAACTGCGGATCGACCCCATCGATCTGCACCGGGCCGTCGACCAACGGACGCATCCGATCATAGTCGCCGATCGCGATCGAAAGCTGCAGCTTGCTCATGCGTGCTCCTTCATTGACATTATCCGGCGCGGCCTTATGGCTCAGTACATTGAAAGCATATCATCGCAGGGAAGGTCCACCATGTCCGAGACCGCATCGCAAGCCGTGCAATCGACGATCCGCGAATTGGTCGACGCCAACCACATCCTGTTCGACCAGGGCGTGGTGGACGGTTTTGGGCATGTGAGCGTACGGCACCCCGAACGGCCTGAGCGCTTTCTGCTGTCGCGCAGCATGGCACCGGCATTGGTGACGGAGCAGGATGTGCTGGAGTTCGATCTCGACGGCAATGGGGTCGTGCCAAACAGTCCCGCCGGCTATCTCGAACGTTTCATTCACGGTGAAATCTATCGCAAACGCCAGGACGTGATGTCTGTCGTGCACAGTCATTCGCCGTCCGTCGTGCCCTTCAGCGTCGTGACCGGCGCCAGGCTGCGGCCGGTCTGTCACATGTGCGGCTTTCTGAGCGAGAAGGGGACGCCGATCTTCGAGATCCGCGACTTCGCTGGTCCCGGCAGTGACCTTCTGATCACCAGCGGCAAGCTCGGCGCGGCGCTGGCGGATAGTCTGGGTGAGGGGCCAGCCGTCCTGATGCGCGGCCATGGCTCGACCGTGGTCGGCAGCACGCTGCGCCAGGCGGTGTTCCGCGCCGTCTACACCGAAATCGGCGCGAGGCTGCAAATGGAGGCCATGCGGCTTGGCCCCGTCACCTATCTCACCGAAGAAGAAACAATCGGCACGACCAAGACCATTAGCACGCAGTACGACCGCTCCTGGTTCTTGTGGCTGAAGGCCGCCGAGAGGCGGTCGATGGCGAACTAAAACGGGCTGAGTTTTGTTTAAATCGCTGTGTCAGCAGGCTCGATTCACCTCTCCCCGTTGGGGAGAGGTCGGAGTGCGAAGCAATCCGGGTGAGGGGCGAGTGTTCTCTTCAGAGACCGTACCCCCTTGTAAGTCGAAAGTCCGTTCGTCTGGTATTGTAGACGGTGCGGTGACGGACGGGAGTCCGCAGACCCCAAGGTCGTTGCAGACCGTGGGTGAGACAGGTGCCCCGTCCGTCAGTCCATCGAACCC
>NZ_DATMLW010000024.1:0-55925 GCF_035570375.1 Bradyrhizobium sp.
TGTTACCCATGCATGATCGTTCCTCGATCATTGCGGGCCAATTATGACCATCGCTGGCCGAACGAGGGGGGACCGAAGCCCCGCGCCCTGATCTCGGCACCGCCTCAACCTCCTGGCATGTGTTGCCAGCCGGCTAACAGGCGCCAAATATTCTTCGCGGCGCGTAGGGCTTCGATTGACGCGCCGAGATGTCCGCCTTTTGATTGCAATAGCGCGGCACCGCCGCCACCCGCCGCCGCCTGCTCGCCGAGGCACTGGCGCCGGCCGTTGCGCGCGAGATGGAGGCGGCGGAATGAGCGCGCTACTCGAAAACGCGGTTCTCACGATTCAGCTCGGGCTTGGCAGCTGGCCAACATTTCGCCGAGAGCTTAATCGATCATCGGCCAACCCTCTGGGGTGGCCAGGAAGCAGACACGGCCCGTCGCCGATCCCTTTGTCCCCCCAAGGCCAATCGTTGGGGCGCCGCGATGCGACGACGAATCCTTGTGGCCTACCGATTCCGTTGGGTTGACTCAAGATTGCAGGTTTGATTGCCTGATCGTCCAAGTATGGGGGGGTGATCATGCTTAAATGCTTGCGTCTACCACGAGCCGCCGTTTTGAGTACGGCGATCGGTTTGTCTGTTCTCGCCGCGGTGCCAGCGGGAGCCTTGGCCGACGAAATATTCACCTACACAGGCAATTCGCTGTCTGCGATAGGCCGTGTGGGGGATTACATCACTGCCTCAGTTACATTGAGTTGCACCACATGCTCGGCCGGAACCCAATACAACTATGGGACGGGCAACGACACCATCTCTGTTTTTACGTTGTCCGTCTTTGACGCCTCTAATATTTTACTATTGTCACTAACATCCACTCAGACACCGGATATTCATTCGCAAGGATTTATATCGTTAGATGCGGCAGGGCAGATAGCGACTTGGGATCTATCAATTCAACAAACAGTTCCAAATGCATCTCCCACGCTTCTTTATGGGCTTTTCACCAACGGGGCGGTCCAGGGTGGGGCGCAGGACCAGTTCGCTTGCTTTAACAATGTGACGTGCCATTTTGACGAGTTAAGTAATACGCCTGGATCGTGGTCATCGCCCGCGATAATTCCCGTTCCCGGTCCAAGCGTGGGTACTGGCCTGCCCGGGCTAATTATTGCAGGCGGCGTCGTTCTCGGCTGGTGGCGACGCAAGCGGAAGACTGCGGCGGCGACTTGAGCGCGTAGTGACGCCAGCGAAATCAGAACTCCCGGTTCATAGCGAGATGCTTCCGGCGAAGCCAGACCCTTCAAGACCCATCCGAACGGATATCCCGGCTTAGACTACCTTTTGTGCTTCGGGATTTTCGCATATTTCGAAATGGCGCGAGATTGCCTATCCGGCAGGTCGCACGGTCGTGGGCCGCCTCACGAGAGGCCGTGCATTGCTTTTGTTGATTGCAACGATCTCATTGGGCCAAGTTTCCAACGGGGCAGGTAAGCCACTCCCATTTGCCGTTTCGAACGTTCGTGGCGAACTGGCAAAAGATGGTGCAGTGCGTTTCCTCGAATGTCTGATAGACGAGACATCCCCGAGCGATCAGCAGATGCGTACCGGCCTGTATGCCAGTCTTATCAATTGGGATAGTTGGTCCCGCGACCGCATTAGAGCCGATATTACTAGCATTTGGATAAATAGTGGCCCCGCCCATGATCGACTGATTCAAGAGGCACGAGGTCCGCAATTCTATGTCAACAGCGGGCCACTGCTTACTTTCCGGCCAAACGTGCGGGCCAGTGATTTTTTTGTCCAACTCTATCGATGTGAGAGACAGGGTTGTTTTGGAGTTGAGGGCCGGGAATCTTCCAACGTTTTGGTATGTCGCGATAACGAGGGGGCCATCGTCAGCGTCAATCGGCTTAAGGAAATCGACGGACATTGGACCCAGCCACGCGCGGTTGGAAGCCTCCATTGTTGCACGGTAAATTTTATTGGCATCAACAGCCGCATTGGCCTGTCGCTGAGTTTCTTTGAAGGCACAAAAAGCAGTGTAAGCGCCAAGTACAACAAATAGGAGCGTGGCAACGGCTATTCCAACGCTGCTCCAGAGTGCCCAAACTTGATGGCGCCAATAGCGGCGCTCATCAGCCTGATAATCGCTATTGTTTGCATAGCAGTGTGGATACTGGGATTGAGAAGGGACGATCGAATTCTTATCGTCCCATCCGTAGTCGGGTTCATTTTCGGGAACGGAATTTTCTTCGCTTGGCTCCTTTTTTGGTTCTTCAGCCAACGTCATTGCTCCGAATATCGCGAGGCCTATCAAGAATTTCCGTATGTCACGTTGTCTGAGAACGTCTTCGCCGCCCCGGGGATCGACGTCTCAGCAACGCGCTATCGCTGCTCCAAAGATATCAGCGTTCTCCCTGTTGTTGTGCCGGAATTGAAACTCCGCAACATATATAACGGCATGTACTTCTTGCTGACCTTGTGGAAGGTGCCGACAACGCCGCGCGAACCAGACACCTGGTGATCGGGTTCTCCCGCTGCGTACTTCAACATGCGGCATCAATACCGTCCGACTCGGGGATCGGAAGCCGCCCCCACCGACTGCGTTGGTCGCTTGCTGAAAGCTGTCAATCAGTCTTGGCGGGTTTTCGGGTCTGGTGAGCCTGATTTGGGGACTTACTTGGGGACCAAACGTTACTCGCCTTCACAATGTTCTATAAAATCAGATGCTTGGCAAGATGACTGGCGGAGCCGGAGGGATTCGAACCCTCGATAGGGCTTTACAACCCTATAACGGTTTAGCAAACCGCCGCCTTCAGCCACTCGGCCACAGCTCCGTTGCGGCGGATATGCCCGAGGAGGGCGCAAGCCGCAAGCAGCAGATTCCAGATCGCCCGATTCCGACGCTGTTCGACTTTGTCGGTGCGTCGGATTTCGGCTTCAGGTGAGGTTTGCGTGCCTTTTGTGCAACAGCTTTTGGAAATCATCCCTTCGGAACCCTGCCGGAGGCCGCCTTTATATTGCGCGCGCCGGGAGCTTCGGTAATTTCCTCGTCGCGACGGAGGGGGGCACCTGAAGTCGTCCCGTTCTTAGGTGGTTCGCTGGAATTTTCCGCTTTCGAGCGGAAGGGGCGAGGGCGCTAAGATGCTGAGCAGTGTCCCGGGGGGACATATCTGGGGACATGGGGGACCTGCTCAGCACCCACGGGCACAGGCGCCAGCGGACCTCGCTTGAGAAGCCCCTTCTCTTCATCACCATGAAGTTCCTTAACGTCACGCCTCGCTCGATGCGGCGTACGATCTCACTTCAGGATGATCAGTTCCCTAACCGCGGCGGCAGATTCCACGAAGTTTGGGGGGCATTCGTCGGCTGCAAGCTTGAGTAGGCGCTGGGCCTCCTTCCGGTTTTTATTCAAGAGCGCAAATTCGCCGGTATAGAAATTGGCCTCGCAGGTCTGTGCCTGCTTGGTCTTCGGATCGGTGTCGAAGGCCGCGGCGAAGGTCTGTTCGGCGTTGGCTTCGCCGAGGAAGTGGTGGATCACCGGCGCCGGCCACACCGTCATATCCAACTGCTTGGCCGCCTCCGCCAGATGGCTAGGCGCGCCGTTGCGCCGCTCGGCGAGATCGCGCCAGAGCGCGGCATAGGCATCCTTCGGGTTGATTTCGAGAGCCTTCCTGAAATCGGCCGCAGCGTCCGCAGTACGGCCGCCAACGACGTAATACGCAACACCCCGATTGAAGTAGGCCGCACCATTTTCGGCATCGAGACGGATCGATTTCGTGAAGTCTTCGATTGCCGCCGGACTATTGCCGAGAATGTTGGACAGACGGCCGCGGGTGAAGTAAGCCGGGGCATAGTTGGGATCGAGCCGAAGCGACTCGTTCATGTCGGCCATAGCCCCGCTCAAATCGCCTTTGCTCCTGTACAAGTCGCCGCGCGAGAACAGTGCCAGCGCATAAGTTGGGTCGAGACTGATCGCCTCATTCAGATCGGCAAGGGCACGATCGAGGTCGCCCTTGTTCCTGTAGAGGTTGCCTCGGGCCGCATAGGCCCAGGCGCTTTTGGGATCGAGGCGAAGGGCGGCATCGAAATCGCCAAGAGCGTGCTCGGGATCGGATTTGCTCAAATAGGCATTGCCTCGATTAAGGTAAGCGCCGAGGTTGCCGCTGTAGAGACGGATGGCTTCGCTGCAGTCCGACAAGGCACGGTCGAAATCCTGCTTGGTCCACCACCATCCGCATCGGCTGCTCAGCGCGGCCGAGCGGTCCTGTGCGTTCGCCTTGGGATCCTTGATCACACGGTCACAAGCCGCGATGCTTTCGCTGGCCTTTCCCAACTGCCCAACAAATTTGCAAGCTTCGAGATCATTTTGGCTGTCGGCCCGCGCCGGACCCGACAGGGCTATCAGTACGGCGAAACTTGCGAGGAGCACCGAAATACGCATCTTCCCTCCAGTCCTGGCCCCCGCCAGTTGGTTACGGTCCTGACTACCTACGTCGTCAGGCAAGCGATCGGCAATATCCTTGAAGAGAGCCGGCGAGGACCATCAAACATCACTTCGGCGTCGGCGTGTGCATGCCGAAGATGGCGTCATTTTGCATTTGCAGAGGAGGCAGACCCTGGCTGGCGTGAAATCCGCCACCTGCAGGGATGCGCTTGCTTCAATTCGAGGCAGGGCTGGGGAAGCTTGGAATTTTGGTCGACGACGCAAACGTTACGGCAAGTAGTGGTTCTCGCGATGCATGGATTTCTCACTCGCGAGTTTTATCGCCTCTACCATACATTGTAACATAGTATTTTTTCCCTCATTATAAGAAAAAAATATTCGCCCACTTTGCGCAGCGGTAATTATGTAGTGAAATATTTTGGGAGTCAGAGGCATAGATACTATTTCGGCTTGACCGAAGGTATTTTTGATCAGCCGTATTTGCAGATTTGCAACACCTTTAAGAAAAAGGACCATCACAGCTTTTTACAAGCCAAGTTTAAATTGCCTTTGCTTGGTTAACCGGCAACTCTCGCGACATGAATAGGCATTGGATTCGCCGCGCGGGGACGTAGCCGGCGAGACTTTGCGGCGAATTTTTGGGGGGCCCGGAAGGACAAGACGGGCTCGAATTTCACAGGACTTGTTAGGGGGACCACATGAGATCGAACATCAAGGCTCTTCTTGCAGCAGCAGGTGTGGCCGCCTTCGCGTTCTCGCCGGCAAACGCGTATGAAGCATTATACCCGGGCTGGTCTCAGAAGCCGGGCGCACTGATTGGCTCCAGCGCCGGCGTGCCGCCGCCGGGCATCTACATGATCAACCAGGTGTTCACCTATCAGACCAACCTGTCAGGTCCCGGCACCCAGAACATCCCGCTTGGTAACCATAACGCCGTCCAGGCTGCAGTCGACGTGCAGGCCTTCCTTTTCGTTCCCGGTTGGACCTTCCTCGGTGGGAACTACGACTTTATCATCGGGCAGCCGTTCGAAATGTTTAGCATAGGCGGGCCGCTCAGCGTCATCAACCCGGCCGTTCCAAGCGCCAATAGTGGGGTTGTACGCACCTTCATCATCAATGAATTGAGCTGGACCAAGATAGCGGGTACCGGCTTTGGGGTGAAGACCGGCTTGAATATGTATGTTCCGACCGGCACCATTCAGGGCCCGACTGGCCTCGCCAACGTCGGCGCACCTTTCACGACTTTCAACCCCGAATTGTTCCTTTCATATTTAGGGGGCGGCTGGAATCTCACCTCTGCTATGTTTCTTGAGATCAACACCGCGAACACCCGAACCAACTACACCACCGGTGACATTTTCCATGCAGACCTAACCGCCACCTATACCCTCGGAAAGTGGACGTTCGGGCCTGTCGGCTATTACGTCGCGCAGGTTTCAAACGACAAGTGCCCGATCGGCGTCTGCACCGCCTTCTATCCGGCGGGCACTTTGGGGAATGCCTCGAGGTTCCAACTGTTCGCCGTCGGCGGCCTGATCGAATACAACTTCGGTCCGGCGAGCTTTTCGGTGTGGGCGACGCAGGAGGTCTTTGCGAAGGCCTCTAACTCGGCCGCCGCGGCGCTGGGGGCCACGACCGACGTCTCTCTGATCACCCGGGGTATGACGGTCTTTGGAACGCTGAGCTATGCACTGTGGAATCCGACGCCGCCGGCGGCGGCGCCAATGATCCACAAGTAGGAACTGACGCATAAGTTCTAAAGCAACGAAAAGCCCCCTTTCGACACGATGTCGGAAGGGGGATTTTATTTGGCCAGATCGTCACCTAAGTCGGAAGCAGCGCAACGGCAGGTCGATAGTGAAACAACTCTTTTCGATTGAGGCACTTGTTACCGACCGCCCCGCCAGAGTCCCGCCCAAGGTTTCCGTCGCTCGAGACACTGCAAGATGAATAGGATCTGACAAGCTTGCCGCCACAGCGTGGCCTCATAGCGGCTCAACCGATCGAGCGGATAGGTCGGCAGGTTTGACAGATGGACAAAGGAGCGCGTGACCTTGTCAAATTGATCAGCCGGCACCGTGGTCGATTGTAAGCCAATATCGACACCGCCCGCGCGGTCAATCTCATTCTGTCGCGTTTCGTCTTCGGTCCCGACCGTATCCCGGTACATGCCGTCGACGACATTAGGGCGCTTTTGATACGCCTTTCTTTGCTGCCGGCATTGCAGCAGTTGTCGGGCCTGGATCTTGAACAGGCCGCTCTCGATCGCGGTAGCGCGACGCAGCCGCCATAACATGCTCGCCAATCTGAGCACCAGTTCTCTCTCGACCGCCGATTGCGCGTCATAGTCGGCCGTAATGGCCATTTCGAAGGCCGCATAGTCTTCGGCATCTTCCAGCGCATCGATCACCGTTTCCGCGGTGAGCCCATGACGAACGGCATTTTGTCGCGACGTTCCCTTGCCTTCCTCGGTCACAGGTCCGGTGCTGTGCTGCGCATTGCGGCGGTTGGCTTGGATTTGCCGGAACGATGTCATTCTGCGTCCGGGCCAAGAATTGGCTTCGTTTCGTCAATTTGAAGCCGGACGACCGCGCCGGAATTGCTTCCGTTGACGTTGGCCGGCCGTTCGATGTCGGCTGCGAGCCCTGTCGTTGGCGTTGCCGCATGCGTCATTGCCCACAGGCTCGCGGCAATGACCAGAGGATCGATTCCCTGTTTCTGCCACCAGGCGCGCTCGTTGCCCCGCCGGTGAAGTTCGCGATGGTGCAGCCTGCAGATAGGAACGGTGAAGCGGTCGCTGACCTTCCGCCCCATCGCGCGCTGCTCGGCAAACTTGATGTGGTGGGGATCCGACGGGGTGCGGCCGCAGACGAGGCAAGGCTGAGCGGCTACGAGCCTCAGATGCTCGCGATCGCGTTCGCGCACGGGCTTGCTGATGACCGTGACCGTCTGCTCGGCAGGATCGACCTGTGATGGCTGGTTGCCCTGCCCATTGGCATCCTGATGTTTGGGTGCGGTCAGCCCAAATTTCTCGAGCTGGTTCAGCCTGGTGGTGAAGGCATCCTCGATCGCTTGGGCGTCCGCCTTTGAAAGCTGGTTTTTCAGGGGCAGGCCATTGTGGGCCCAGCTGGCGAGAACCCCGGTGTCTTCGAGCTGCTCAATCTCTGAGGCCAGCCGCCGACGTAGATCAGCCGATGCTTCAGCCGACAAAGTTGGTGGCCTCGACCTTTCCGATCGGGCTCGCTTTTCCGCAGCGTGCAGCGGCCGGCCAGCGGCTTGCGTGCCTCCACCTTCCTGACAGGGCCTCAGCGGTCGATCTTGGGAGCCGGATAGGCCACCTGCTGGCAAAATGTCGGGCGCATCGAGGTCATCCTCGCCGGCAATCCCCACCAGGGTGAACAGGGCATAGCGGCGGGCGTAGGTGAGGGCGGCCCCTAACCGATGCGGCGCGGCCGTTTCGCTGACCGGGCAGACCGGCCAGTCGGAGGAGACCCATTCGCCGGAGGCGTGGACCAGCGTGGTGGTCAGCCGGATCAGGCCGCTCTTGCCGTCGATGGCGGTGGCCTGCACGGTGGCGATCTCGTGCTGGCCCAGACATTTGCGGACCAAATCGAGCCCCGACGACAGCGACGCATAGCGAAAGCTCCGCACCGCCTCGCGTGGGAAGGGGGAGACGATGGTTGCGGTCAAGGATTTTTCCGGGTTTTGGATCTCGGCTTGCGCCTTGGCCAGCGCTGCCGCGAGCGCTCCGATGCTTTCACTAGAGCGTTGCATGGCTGGCCTCCGCTGCTAGAACCTCGAAACTGATGGCGCCGGATTTTGATCGTTTGGCCCGCAGCCCATGACCTGAGGCCTCTCTGGCGTCCTCAGGCACTAAGGCCTTCAGTTCAGCCTTGGCGCGGCCATGGTCAACCGCCGCGTCGTGGGTCACCCGGTAGAGGTTTGCAAACTCCGCCCACGCGTTCGACCCGCTCATGTCGACGGTCCTCACAGCTTCAACCCTCGGCCGAGGTGGTTCGACGCCGAAGAGGTGAGGGGGCTCACCGCTTTCGACACAACGCCAGAATTTCCGTTCTGCGGTCAGCAGCAGGTGCTGGTAGAGCGGATCGGCTGAAATCGCGATCTCCACCCATTTGCCGCCGCCGGTGATGATGGACAGCACCGCCGTCCGCGACGCCGTGACCCACATATTGTGCTGCAACTGCGCCATGTGTTTTTCGGCAGCCGCTTCCTCCGAAAAATTCCACGGCAGCATGAACTTGGCTTCGAACACGGCGCCGGTGGCCTCAATCCTGCCGTCGAGGGTTGCTGCCATCCAGCGGTGTACGGCATGAAACACCTGCCGCTGTACCTCCGTGACGGCGTGGCCGGTGTTCTTTTCGTACCAGCGCCGGTTCAGATGCTCGGTAACGCTGCCGAGCTGGACCAGGAGGTCGCCCGAAAGGTCCTCGGGTTCGACCTCGCCGCGCTTCTCCCGCCAAAGACGGACCAGCGCCGCCTCGTCCTCGCCCATGATGGTCCGGGCGTCGGAGCCGCCAATAAAAGAGCGACGATTGCGGGAATCGGGTATCTCATCTGCCGAAGTCATTTTTTTGCAAACACCCTAAAGTAACACGCCCTTCGTCATCAACAATAATTATTGATACTCGAATGGTTAGGCCATGTCAACAATATTTGTTGATATTCCGATGACGCCGGCCCAGTCACGAGCCGCTCGAGCTTTATTGGAGATCAATCAGTCAATCCTCGCCCAAAACGCGGGATTAGGCCTTTCTACAGTTGTCGATTTTGAAAGGGAGCGGCGACAGGTTTCGGAGGATGCGGTACTCGCAATGAAGGCCGCACTTGAACGAGCGGGAGTTATTTTTATCGAAAAAAACGGGGGTGGGGAGGGCGTCCGGCTTCGAAGGCCAAGTCGAAGTCATGGCATGAAACGGAAATAGGTTCCGCTGCGATTCCGCCGCAGTCCAGAACACCGACGTGCTCGTTGAGTTAAGCTGCGATACCTGCTTGTGGCCCCTGCAAATAATCCTGCCGCTCCTTAAGCCAGTGAAGCGATTGAGCATTTGCACGCGCAGCAAAAAAGCGCCCCTCCTGCAAATGGCTAAAAGCCCGCTGCCAAAGAGAAATAGAGGAGCACCGGCTTCATTGCCCTATAGAAAGCTATTTTTGCAAAACGAAGCCAATTTTCTGCTTTGGAATCATGTTGGTAGGTTTTTCAGCCCGCTGATACATTGACGAGACTCGGCCATGTCGGGTCCGGGCAACTTAAAGCTCTCAGGTGACTCCCGTACGAAACGGGATCATCCGACTTCCGGTTTCTTTGCGATCCCGCCACGGCAATGACCGGCTGAAAGAGGCTGCACAATCCTCGGCAAGCGCTGGCCACCGGTCACGCGACTGTTCGCTACGGGCGAACAAGACCGCATAGCATGCATGCCTGCTGATGTCGGCTGCGTGAACTCAAGCTACCCGCTCAGACAGGTGCTGGTACCGCGAAGTCGATGACCGGTCCGAGCGGCACCACACCTGTCGGATTGATGTTCGTATGGCTCTCGTAGTAGTGCCGCCGAATGTGGTCGAGGTTAACCGTCTCCGCAACTTTTGGCAGGCTGTAGATATCTCGGGTAAAGCGCCAGAGCGCCGGATAATCGGCGATGCGCCTCAGGTTGCACTTGAAATGCCCATGGTACACGGCATCGAACCGCACCAGCGTGGTGAACAGCCGTATATCGGCTTCGGTGAGCCGGTCGCCAGTCAGGAAGCGTGTTTTTGAGAGCCGCCCCTCCAGCCAATCGAGCGCCTCAAACAGCGTCACGGCGGCTTCTTCATAGGCGGTCTGCGTGGTGGCAAAGCCAGCGCGGTATACGCCATTGTTGACTTCCCTGTAGATGCGCTCATTGAGCGCGTCTATCTCCGCTCGCAAGGGCGCAGGGTAGTAGTCGTCCGATGCCGCCCCAATGCCGTTGAAGGCGCTGTTGAACATTCGGATGATCTCGGAGGATTCGTTGTTGACGATGGTGCGACGCACCTTGTCCCAAAGGACCGGCACCGTAACGCGACCGGTGTAGTGCGGATCCGCCGCAACATAGATCTGGCTCAGTGTTTCCGCGCCGTTGATCGGATCGCCCGTCACGCATGGGCCAGGAGTGAAGGTCCAGCCGCGCTCGCGCATGTGCCAGTGCACCACCGAAAGCGAGATGGCGCTTTCCAGTCCCTTCAGCCGCCGCATGATCAGCGTCCGGTGCGCCCAGGGACAGGCCAAGCTGACATAGAGGTGATAGCGTCCCGGTTCGGCCGGAAAGCCACCCGCCCCGGTCGGACCTGCCGCGCCATCGTTTGTCACCCAATTGCGAAAGGTGCTGGGTTTGCGCTCAAAGCGGCCGCCAGTACCCGTTGTATCGTACCAGACGTCGCGCCACTCGCCGTCGACCAGCATTCCCATCTCAAGTCTCTTGCTTCGTCAGGTTGCCGCCGGGGAAAATCCACCGCTCGAGCCCATTCTAGATCATGATGCGATTGGTTGCATCATGATCTCATCTCTTTGTTCAAGCATGATCTCCACGCAAGCGCCTTCCGCGTTTGTTGGCTAAGGGAAAACCGGTTTCCAAAGCGCTGACGCATAGCTTTTAACACGACAAGATTCCCCCTTTCGAGGATGTCGGAAGGGGGATTTTTCGTGGCCAAAGCTGTGCAATCATTTCGCCCGAATTAATGCTGAGCACATGGACGCCCCGCCGGCTAATTTCCGGTGACAGGACCGCATCGAGCCCCCATCTATTTCCTCGGGATTTCAGCACCCATGTAGCCGAACAGAAATCCCGCCACCTTTCGCATCTGGATCTCCTCGCTGCCCTCGGTGATGCGGTAGCGGCGGTGGTGGCGATAGATGTGCTCGAACGGCTTGTGACGTGAATAGCCCATGCCGCCATGGACCTGCATGGCGCGATCGGCGGCTTCACAGCACAGGCGGTTTGCCCAATAATTGCACATTGAGACCTTATCGGAGAGCGTTCGCTCGATCTGCTGTTCGCTGAGCTCGTCCATCTCGCAGGCCGTCTTGCGGATCAAAAGGCGCAACATTTCGGCTTGGGTCGCGAGCTCGACCAGCGGGAACTGGATCGCCTGGTTTTCAGCCAGCGGCCGGCCGAAGGGTTTGCGCTCGCGTGCGTATTTGACACTTTCCTTGATACAATAGACCGCAGCACCCAGCGAACTCGCCGCTTGGCGAATCCGGTTCTCATGGACGAAGCACTGTGCGAGCGACAGTCCACTTCCAACCTCGCCGAATAGGGCATCCTCTGCCACGAACACGTCGGTAAAGCTGACGCGCGGATGATCGGTTGGCATGTTGAAGGTCCACAGATACTCCTCGACCCTGACGCCGGCGCTATTCGCCGGCACCAGAAAACAGGTGATGCCGCGCGCATCGCCGTCCTTGCCTGAGGTGCGCGCGAATAGTGCGCAATGCGTGGCGGTGTGCATGCCGGTCGTCCACATCTTCTCTCCGTTGATGAGCCAGCCTTTGAAGTTGCCGCGCGTGGCCGGAATTGCCCGCGTCTCCATATGAGTGGCGTCCGAGCCGTGATATGGCTCGGTTAAGCCGAACGTTATGCGGTACTTTCCGGTAATCGAGCCGTTGATCATCTCCTTCTGGTCCTCGCGGCCGTAGCGGTCGAGCATAGTCACGATGGGAAAATTGCCGACGATGGAATGCTCGTTCTGCAGATCGTTGTGCAGGCCCAGGCCCTTGGATGCAAAATGCTCGCGGATCACGGCCATCCAGAGGTTGGAGCCGTCCTTGCCGCCATAACGCTTGGACAAAGCAAAGCGCAGATGACCGGCGGCATCGGCGAGGTCCTTGGCCTTGCGCAGCAGCGCTTCCCATTCGGGTCGGGGCAGTCCGCCGCCCTCGTAATCCGTGCGAGCCCATTCGCGCCGATAGTCGAAGAACCGAATGTTGTCGTCGGTTTCCTCCAGCGGCTTGATTTCGCGCTCGATAAATCGGTCGAGTTCCTCGAGATAGGCGGCAAGACTGGGCGGCAGCGAAAAATCCAAGGCGGTCTCCCACGAAGCATGAGAAGGGGTTTTCGTTCAGATTAATTTTAGGCGAGAAGCCGACGCGTGAGTCAAGTAGTGTCCCGGTTCTGACATTCGTATCCTATCGCGGCGAGTTCGTTTACGAATGTCAGAACCAAAGGGACGCTAGAGCTCCGATTCCGAAGTTCGCAAGCTAACGCGGCGACCTCTGATGCGAACTTCGGAATCAAAGGAGCTCTAGCAACTTTTTAATTCTAGTGCGGCTCTGAATTTGAAGTTCCTATCACGAACTTGCCGCGATACCGATAGCAAGTTCAAATTCGCCGCACTAGCAAATATTGGATTCTAGTGTGGCTCTGACTCTGACGTTCCTTTGACGAGGTCGCAGCAAAAATGAAAGGAACGTCAGAGTCGCCACACTGGCGCCTTGCGCGTTTCGATGATACCGGGTGGTCGTAGCGGATAAAGTGCCGATTTTCCTCGTTGCGGTTGCGGAAACCGGGGCGGGAGCAAAATGGAGCTGAAATTTACCCGAATGAAGCGTAAGGGCGCTATCACCATGGTGATGCCATCGGCCCGCTCTGCCGGCGGCCCGCCGCCAGTCGAGAGAGGATGATGGAGGAAAAACTCGCTCGTGGCGTTGGCTCCTGGTTTCCCGGTGCGATTGGAGTCGCCGATGCAGAGAAACTTTCCGGCGGGGCCAGTCAGGAAACCTGGCGCTTCGACATCGTGCATCCGGAAGGGAACTTCGGTGCGATTCTGCGTCGGGCGCCCAAGGGCTATGGCGCGGCACCGTCCCGCGCGGCGGGACTCAATGCTGAAGCCAAACTTATGCAGCTGGCGTTCGACGCTGGCTTACCGTCACCACGAGTGCTGCATGTGCTGACGACCGAGGATAACCTCGGTACGGGCTTCATCATGCAGCGGGTGGATGGCGAGACCATCGCGCGCAAGATTTTGCGCGAGGAGGAATTTGCCGACGCGAGGCCGAGAATAGCCCATCAGCTCGGCCGTGTGCTCGCCGGCATTCACAGTTTGCCGGACACGCAATTGCCTGAGCTGCGCCGCATGACTGCCGCGAAGGAGCTCGATGAATTCGAGCGCGACTATCGAAGCCTGAACTGGCCGAAGCCCGTGTTCGAACTGGCGCTACGCTGGCTACGCGACAACGATCCCGGGGTGTCCACGGAGGTGACCTTGGTGCATGGCGATTTCCGAAACGGCAATCTCGTCATCGACCGCGACGGAGTTCGGGCGGTGCTGGATTGGGAGCTCGCGCACCTTGGCGATCCCATGGAGGATCTCGGCTGGGTCTGCGTCAACTCCTGGCGTTTCGGCGAGATCGACAAGCCGGTCGGCGGCTTCGGCTCGCGCGAGGAGCTGTTCGCGGGCTACGAGGCGGCCGGTCGCCGCGTCTATCCTGCGCGGGTGAGTTTTTGGGAAGTTATGGGCACGCTGCGCTGGGGCCTGATGTGCGGCGGTATGATGCAGCGTTTCCGCGAGGGTCCGGATCATTCCATGGAACGCGCGATGATCGGACGCCGCGCGTCCGAAACAGAAATCGATTTGCTGAGGCTATTGGCTTCGCGCGGACATTGACCATGCAGGATGAACCGACACCGATCGAGCTGACCAGGGCAGTCGCCGATTTCCTACGCAACGAAATCACTCCGATTATTTCAGGCCACCATGCTTTCAAGCTGCGGGTCGCGATCAATATCCTCGATCTTGCGACGCGGCAATTGATGTTGGAAAAGGACAGCGACAGGGAGGAAGTGGAGCGGTTGACCAATCTGCTGGGAATGAAGGGCACGGTGATGGAACTCAACCGCGTGCTGGCCGAGCGGATTGCGAAGGGCGAGTTAGATCTCAGGACCTCCGGGCTCGCCGCGCATCTTTGGCAGACGACGATGGAGAAGCTTGCTGTCGATCAGCCGAACTACGCATCTTACAAGCGGGAGCTCGCAAGGGACAAGGGCGCATAGTGTCTTTCTCCGGGTGCTGGTTTTTCCGCCGTGCGTAAGACTTTTCGTACCCGAACCGAAGAGCCTTACTCGATCTTGCCGCGATGCAGGTCGGCCTCGATCTGCAGCCGCGTTCCGCCGCCGAAGCGCGCACGATAGACCTGCAGATTCTCCATGATCCGCTGCACGTAATTTCGTGTTTCGGAGAAGGGGATCAGTTCGACCCAGTCGACCACGTCGACTTCTGGATCGCGCGGATCGCCGTAACGGTCGATCCATTTCTTCACGCTGCCGCGCCCGGCATTGTAGGCGGCAAAGGTCATGACGTAGGAGCCGCGGTAATCCTCGATCAAACCGCCAAGCTCGGCCGCTCCCAGTGCTGCGTTGTAGACCGGATCGGTTTTCAGTCGGCGGAGATCGAAGGTGGCGCCATATTTCTTGCAGACATATTGGCCGGCGTCCGGCGTCACCTGCATCAAGCCGTAAGCCTGCGCCGGCGACACCACGGACGGATTGAAGGCGCTCTCCTGGCGCGCGATGGCATAGATGATGCTCTGCTCGACCTCGGGACCAATCGATCTGAACGGCGGAATTCCGGTCACCGGATAGGCATAAAAATCGAATGGCAACCCGCGATTGAGCGCGGCCTTGCCCAACAACAGCATGGCACGCGCATCGCTATTGCGTGACGCCAGCTGGCCCAGTCCCACCAGTGCATCGGGATCGCCGTTTTCGCCCATGTCGGCAAAAATGGGAATCGCGATTTCACCTTCGTCGAGTTCATAGAGCAGTTGCACTGCGCGGACGATCTCGAGCCGTTCCACCGCGCGGCCGCGCGCTGTCGGCGCGTCGTTCAATTCGAGCTGCGGCAAGCCGAGTTTTGCTCGCGCCAATTGGCCGTAGTAACTGGTCGATTGTTCCGCGGCCGCAGCGTAGGCGGCGCGCGCTTCCTGCGAACGGCCCGCGGCTTGGGCGGCGCGGCCCTGCCAATAACCGGCGCGTGCCAGCGTGGTAGGGTTGGCGCTGCCTACGCCGATGCGCGCGAAATGCTGCGCCGCGGTCGAGGGGTCATTGAGCAGGCGCAGCGCGATCCAGCCGGCGGTGAACTCCTGTTCGGTCTTGTAGATGTCGCGGCTCGGCAGTGCGGCGTCGCGTGCAACGAGATAGGCGGTGCGATGATCGCCGACATCGATCAGCTTGCGCGAGATCAGCCGTCGCTCGATCCACCATTCATCGAGGTTGTAAAGGCGGTTGGGGTCCTTCGGCACGCTCATCATGAGCTGCGCGGACTCGGCGGTTTTTTCTTCGCGACGCAGCAGCTGGATCTTGCTGAAGATGTAGCCGGGATCGCTGTGCAGCTCGTGCGGAACCGCCTCGAGCAGGGCACGGGTGTTGGGCGCCTTGCGGTACGCCGCGATACGCGCTCTGGCGAGCGCAACATAGGCGCCGCCGAGCCGCTTGGCGGCCCGCATCGCCGCGTCATGCTCGCTGCCGTAAAGCAGAGAATCCATCCGCGCCTTATGATCGCCCGCCGTGATCAAGGCCCCAAACTGATCGAGGGCGGCATTCTCGGTATCTTCCGACATGGAATCGTTGCGCCAGGCATCCCGCACCAGGCGCTCTGCATTGGCCTTGTCGCCACGCGCGATCATGACGCGCGCCAGCGAAAACTTTCCCTTGCCCGATATCGGGGATTCGTTCTCGAACCACGCCCATACCGTTGCATCGTCGCGATGGTCATCCCACAGCGCAGCCTCGAGGCGCCGACGCAGGAAAGTCTGCGAAGGCCAGCTCGGATTGGCGGAGAGGAAGGCGCGATAGCGCTCGACGGAAGCGCCGTTATCGTCGCTGCGCAGGATAATCCACTCCGCAAGCTTTCGCGCCACCGGATCGGAAATGGACGCCTCGACCTGCGAGGCGTCGGAGGGCTTGTGCTTGCGCACGAGTTCGATGACGTTTTCGAGCGTGTCCTTGTCGGCCTGGGAGGTCGACGAGGTCGCGGCGACCGCAGCGGGAATAGCCGGCTTTTGCGCCGCTGGCGAAGCATGGCGCCGGGTTGCCGCAGCGAGCGGGACGGCTGGCGCGGCAGGCACGGCGGCATTCGTCACGGCTGCGGTTCTTGCGACTATTTTCGCCGGGTTCCTCTCTGCGCTTTTCTCCGTATTCCCGTCCGCATGCCTGTCCGCACCCTTGGCGACACTCTTGTCCGCGCTCTTTTCTGCGTTCTTGGCGGCGTTCTTGGGCACGACATTGCGTGCGATCGGCCGCGGCTTCGGCAGCGGAATTTTGGATTTGTCGGAGGCCTCGGTTTTCCACGCCGAAGAAAGCAGGGCGATCGCCAGCGTTGTGACGATGGCAGTCGATCGCAACGAGGCTGCGCGGGTAGATTGGATCACGGCATTCCTTTGCGGCGAATCACGGGACAGCAGTCGTCCTTAGGTCTATTTGATTGAATTTGTGGAAAAAATGCGAAATTACGCCGCCAACCTGCCGGGTCCGAAGGTCACCTTATTGTGCGGCGTGCTCGTGGCCGGTTCTGCTCTTTCGCGAGCGCGCCATACCCGTTATGAATCACCAGATTGGTCAATCATGTAGCGGCAGAGCCGTAAACCTTGCGCGTTTGGAGAGAAGTCCATGGCAGCCAAGACGAATTTCCGGGGTTCCTTTACCGCCTTGGTGACGCCGTTCAAGAACGGCTCCCTTGACGAGGCGGCGTTCCGTTCCCTCGTGAGCTGGCAAATCGCCGAGGGCACCCATGGTCTGGTGCCGGTCGGAACTACCGGTGAGAGCCCGACGCTAAGTCACGACGAGCACAAGCGTGTCGTCGAATGGTGCATCGACGAGGTGGCCGGCCGCATTCCCGTGATCGCGGGCGCAGGCTCCAATTCGACGAAGGAGGCGATCGAACTCGCCGAGCACGCCGAGAGAGCCGGCGCCGATGCGGTGCTGGTGGTGACGCCCTATTACAACAAGCCGACCCAGGAGGGCATGTACCAGCATTTCAAGGCGATCAACGACGCCATCGGAATTCCGATCATCATCTACAATATCCCGCCGCGCTCGGTGATCGACATGAGTGTGGACACCATGGCGCGGCTGTTCGAGCTCAAGAACATTGCCGGCGTCAAGGATGCGACCGCGAGCATGGTGCGCGTTTCGCAGCAGCGCGCGAGGCTGGGCGAGGATTTCAACCAGCTCTCCGGTGAGGATGCCACCGTGATCGGTTACATGGCCCACGGCGGCCACGGCTGCATTTCGGTCACCTCCAACGTCGCGCCGCGGCTGTGTTCGGAGTTTCACCTCGCCTGGCAGAGGGGCGACCTGGCGACCGCACTCAAGCTGCACGACAAGCTGATGCCGCTGCATATGAATCTTTTCATCGAGTCCAACCCGGCGCCGGTGAAATACGCGCTGTCGCTGCTCGGCAAGATCGAAGAGAAGCTGCGCCTGCCAATGGTGCCGGTCAGCGAGCCCACCCGCGTGGCCGTGCGCGGCGCGATGGTGCATGCGGGGCTGATCAACTGAAGTCCAGATCGTTCCCCCTTGAGGAGTGCTCCGGCTCGCGAGGTTGAACAGAAGGGCGTTCAAGATGCTGAAGGAATTTCGCGACTTCGCGATGAAGGGCAATGTGGTCGACCTCGCCGTCGGCGTCATTATCGGCGCGGCCTTCGGCGCTATCGTGAATTCGCTGGTTGCTGACATCATCATGCCGATCGTTGGCGCGATCACGGGCGGCCTCGACTTTTCGAACTATTTCACCGGCCTGTCGAAATCGGTGACGCAAGGCAACCTGGCGGATGCAAAAAAACAGGGCGCGGTGCTTGCGTGGGGCAATTTCCTCACCATTACGCTGAACTTCATCATCATCGCGTTCGTGCTGTTTCTGGTGATCCGCGCCATGAACCAGCTCAAGCGCAGGGATGAAGCGCCGCTGAAGCTCAGCCGGGAGGAAGAGCTTTTGACCGAAATTCGCGACCTCCTGAAGAAGGGATAAAGTGGCCGAAAAGAACGAGCGCGCAATCAAGGTCGTTGCCGAAAATCGCAAGGCGCGGTTCAACTATGCCGTCGAGGACACGGTCGAGGCGGGGATTGCGCTCACCGGCACCGAGGTCAAGTCGCTGCGCAGCGGCAAAAGCACGATCGCCGAATCCTATGCCGATTCCAAAAATGGCGAGATCTGGCTGCTCAATGCCAACATTCCGGAATATCTGCAGGCCAACCGCTTCAACCACGAGCCGAAGCGGCCTCGCAAACTCCTGTTGCACAAGAAGCAGATCAGCCGCCTGATGGGCGCGGTCGATCGCGAAGGCATGACGCTGATCCCGCTCAAGCTCTATTTCAACGAGCGCGGCCGGGCCAAGCTCCTGCTCGCGGTGGCCAAGGGCAAGAAGCTGCACGACAAGCGCGAGAGCGAGAAAAAGCGCGATTGGGGCAGGGAGAAGGGTCGCTTGCTGCGGGCCCGGGGATAGGACGTCACAGCAATGACGACCAACGGAGAGTGCACAGATGAACCAGAAAAACCTGTTGGACGTCGACTGGAGCAAGATTCCCGCGCCGATCGACGATGGCGCCGCCACCCATCTGGTCGGTCTGAAGATCCCGCCGGTCAGCCTGGTTGCAACCGACGATACTTCGGTAACGCTGTCAGCGCTGCGGGGGCGCAGCGTGGTGTTCGCGTATCCCAGGACCGGCGAGCCCGGCAAGATAGCTTTGGTCGATGACTGGGATATGATTCCGGGCGCCCGCGGCTGCACGCCGCAAACCTGCTCCTTCCGCGACTTGTTCGCGGAACTTAAGGCCGTCGGCGCTGCTCACGTCTTTGGCCTCTCGACGCAGAGCAACGCCTATCAGGCCGAGATGGCCTCACGGCTGCATTTGCCGTTTCCAGTGCTGTCGGATGAGAAGTTGGCGCTGACGCGCGCGTTGGGCCTGCCGACCATGGAGGTGGCCGGCCTGACCCTGATCAAGCGGCTGGCGCTGATCATCGACGGCGGGCGCATCACACAGGTGTTTTATCCGGTGTTTCCACCCGACCGGAATGCCAGCGATGTGCTGGAATGGCTGAAGGAAAATCGGATTTGAACGCGCCGGCCGGACCGACCTTGCTCATTTGAGGTCGGCGCGGACCTTCGCGAAAACATCCCGAAACATTTTTGGGGTCAGCACACCCGTATTGGTGTTGTATCGGGAGCAATGATAGCTGTCGTAGAGCTTCAGCCGGCCTGCCTGATGAATCGCCCCATGGGCAAAGGGCGCCGCAGAGCCGCGGAGACCTAACGCCTTCACGGTCGATTCGTGCGCGACCCGGCCGAGTGTCACAATCGAGCGCAGCCTGGGCATGGCTTCGATCGTCGCCAACAGGAAGGGCCGGCAATTGTTGATTTCGGCTGGCAGCGGCTTGTTCTGCGGCGGCACACAGCGCACCGCGTTGGAGATCAGGCAATCGACCAATGTCAGCCCATCATCGGGCCGGGCCTGATAGACGCCCCTGGCAAAGCCATATTCGATCAGCGTTGCGTAGAGCAGGTCGCCTGCGTAGTCGCCGGTAAACGGCCTCCCGGTACGGTTGGCGCCCTGCAGTCCCGGCGCAAGCCCGATGATCAGCAGCCGCGCATCGGCGTCACCGAAAGAGGGTACCGGCGAATTGAACCACTCGGCTTCGCGGGCCCGCGTAGCCGCCCGGAAGCTCGCAAGCCGCGGACAGAGCTGACAATTGCGATCGGGTTCGGCGCGCAGGCTGGCGGCGGAGGGTTTGGTCGAGCCGGAAGCCGCCCCCATCTCAATCGTCGAAATCTTCACCGCCCCTTGGCGCCATGGTGGTCGCCCGCTGCAGGAATTGTGGCGCGTGGTGTCGCGGTTCGCGCGGCGCCGGACGCTCCGACGGGTCGCGGCCGAGCTTGGGTTGCAGCTCCACGAGATCAGTAAAAACGTCGGCCTGGCGCCGTAATTCGTCAGCAATCATCGGCGGTTGACTTGAGATGGTCGATACCACCGTCACGCGCACCCCCCGCCGCTGGACGGCTTCGACCAGGGAGCGGAAGTCGCCATCGCCGGAGAACAGTACGATCTGGTCGACATGTTCAGCCAGTTCCATCGCATCCACCGCCAACTCAATATCCATATTGCCCTTCACCTTGCGCCTTCCGCTGGCGTCGATGAATTCCTTGGTGGCCTTGGTAACGACGGTATAGCCATTGTAGTCGAGCCAGTCGATCAAGGGCCTGATCGATGAATACTCCTGATCCTCAATGATGGCCGTGTAGTAGAACGCCCGGACCAGGGTTCCCCGGCTTTGAAATTCCTTGAGGAGGCGCTTGTAATCGATGTCGAAGCCTAGCGTTTTCGCCGTCGCGTATAGATTGGCGCCATCGATAAACAGGGCGATCTTATTGGAAGAAGGGGACATTCAGAGTTCTCACGTGGTTATTCTCGATGGACTCTAAGGCTTGGCGGCAGCGGCACGAATAATTCGAGGTGCTGCCAAAAGCCCAGCGGGTTCGAACGGGCGGACTCGCCGCTAGAAATAAGGAAGGTCACTGCTATCGAAGGTAGATTTTGATGACGCCATAAAGCGTCTTCGTGTCCGGGCAGCCGATTGTTACGGCTTAAATGCTGCCGTACCCCCCAAAACGCGTTATCAGAGCAAATCATCAAGGCCAAATCACAATTTAGTCTTGCGAAAAGAGCCCCATAGTTATAACTACCCCGGACCAATCACCATATTCCGTCCCATTTAGCGGAGCGACAATTAATGGCGCGCGTCACCGTAGAAGATTGTATTGATAAGGTCGACAATCGGTTCGATCTGGTTCTGTTGGCGGCACATCGCGCACGCATGATCTCCTCTGGATCGCAACTTACGGTTGATCGTGACAATGACAAGAACCCGGTCGTGTCATTGCGCGAAATCGCTGAATCGACGATTTCGCCGGAGGATCTGCGGGAGGAACTGGTGCATTCGCTGCAGAAATTCGTCGAAGTGGACGAGCCGGAGCCCGATACGGTTCCCTTGATCGGATCCGATGGCGCCAGCGTGGACGCCGACGACACCGAGGTCGCTGTCGAGCGCATGACCGAAGAAGAGCTCCTCAAGGGCCTCGAGGGCCTCGCCCCGCCCGAGGAGCAGCCGGAGGAAGACGAGTAGTCTTTACGCCTTGCATCCAGTGGTTTAGTTAGGTGCTGCCATTTGAATCGGCAGGGGGCCCGGACATTGGTCCGGGCCTTTTGCATTCCATGTCTTCATCGCTACCAGGCACGTACGGGGCGAATTCTGCCGAGCTGGCTCCAATTTGATCGGAAGATCGGCGGTTTTCGCGTTAGACTGAGTATGGTCCCGAAATCGAGTGTTCCCGGTCTGGAATGGTGACGTTCCGGCTGAAAACACTAGATTATCTAAATCCTGCTAGAAGGCGGGCGAGCCCCCAGCTCGCGAAGGCATGGTTTCATGGCGTATTGGCGCCGCAACTCGGAGCAGATGCAAGCCGCGACCGATTCGGTCGCCGTGGCGCCGCAATCGGCCGTGTCGGCGCAGACCAGATCGGGCAAGTCGCCCCGCGCGCGAATGATGCGCCAGTACGATCTGGTCGAACGCGTCAGGTCATATAATCCCGACACCAACGAGGACCTGCTCAACCGCGCCTACGTCTACGCGATGAGGGCGCATGGTTCGCAGACCCGCGCCTCAGGCGACCCGTTTTTTTCCCATCCGCTCGAAGTTGCCGCCATCCTGACCGGTCTGAAGCTCGACGATGCGACCATCGTCGCGGCGCTCCTCCACGACACCATCGAGGATACCGAGGCCACCCGCGCCGAAATTGACCTCGTGTTCGGAAAGGAAATCGGCGCGCTGGTCGAAGGTCTCACCAAGTTGAAGCGGCTTGAGCTGGTGTCGCGCGAGGCCAAGCAGGCCGAAAACCTGCGCAAGCTGTTGCTGGCGATATCGGACGACGTTCGGGTTCTCCTGATCAAGCTCGCCGATCGCTTGCACAACATGCGCACGCTCGAATTCGTATCGCCCGCGGCGCGCCAGCGCGTCGCCGAGGAGACGCTCGACATCTACGCGCCGCTCGCCGGCCGCATGGGCATGCAGGAGATGCGGGAAGAACTCGAGGATCTTTCCTTCCGCACGCTCGATCCGGACGCCTATTCGGTGGTTCGGCAGCGGCTGGATTCGCTGGCTGAGCGCAACCGCAACCTGATTGGCGAAATCGAAAGCCAGCTCTCGAAAAACCTTCAGAAGAACGGCATGACCGCGCATGTCTTCGGGAGGCGGAAGCAGCCGTTTTCGATCTGGACCAAAATGCAGCGTAAGTCGGTCGGCTTCGAGCAACTGTCCGACATTTTCGCCTTCCGGATCGTGATGAACAACGTCGAATCCTGCTATCGGGCGCTCGGCATCGTGCACACGACCTGGCCGGTGGTGCCCGGCCGGTTCAAGGACTACATCTCGACGCCCAAACAGAATGATTACCGGTCGATCCACACGACCGTGATCGGTCCCGGCAAACAGCGGGTCGAACTGCAGATCCGTACCGAGGAAATGGACGAGATTGCCGAACTCGGCATTGCCGCGCACGCCTTTTACAAGGACGGCGTGGGTTCGCCGACCGAACTTCTGAAACGCGAATCCAACGCCTTCGCGTGGCTTCGCCACACCATCGCCATCCTCTCCGACAGCGCCAATCCCGAGGAATTTCTCGAGCACACCAAGCTCGAATTGTTCCACGACCAGGTGTTCTGCTTCACGCCCAAGGGCAAGCTGATCGCGCTGCCGCGGCATGCCAACGTGATCGACTTCGCCTATGCGGTGCACACCGATGTCGGCAACAGCGCGGTCGGGTGCAAGATCAACGGCAAGTTCTCGCCGTTGTCGTCCGAACTTCAGAACGGCGACGAGGTCGAGGTGTTGACTTCGGAAGCCCAGTCTTCGCCGCCCTCGGCGTGGGAATCGCTGGCCGTCACCGGCAAGGCGCGTGCCGCGATCCGGCGCGCCACGCGCACGGCGGTGAGGGATCAATATGCCGGGCTTGGCCGGCGCATCGTGGAGCGGCTGTTTGCCCGTGCCAAGATCGACTATGCCGACGACAAATTGAAGGGTGCATTGCCGAGGCTGGCGCGGGGCTCGGTCGACGACGTGATGGCGGCCGTCGGACGCGGCGAAATGAAGGCTTCCGACGTCGCCCGAGCCATGTATCCCGATTACAAGGAGGAGCGGGTCGCCCGCTATGGCGCGAAGAAGGGGCTTGCGGCCAAGCTGAAGCTGAAGTCGCCGCCCGAGCCCGTACGAAGCCCTTCCGCCATTCCGATTCGGGGCATCAATTCGGATTTGCCGGTCAAGTTCGCGCCCAATGGCGGCGCCGTGCCCGGCGACCGCATTGTGGGCATCGTATCTCCGGGCAAGGGAATTACGATTTATCCAATTCAATCGCCGGCATTGAAGGATTTCGAGGAGGAGCCGGAGCGGTGGCTCGACGTGCGCTGGGACGTCGACGACTCAACGCCGCAGCGTTTTCCGGCCCGCATTCTCGTCGACAATGTCAACGAGCCCGGAAGCCTCGCTCAGGTCGCCACTGTGATTGCTGAGCACGACGGCAATATCGACAATATCAGCATGTTCCGTCGCTCGCCCGACTTCACCGAGCTCACCATCGATCTCGAGGTCTATGACTTAAAGCATCTCAGCGCTATCATCGCGCAGTTGCGTGCCAAGGCCGTGGTCGCCCGGGTGGAGCGTGTCAACGGCTAGTTTCTTGCGTCGCTGTCCGTTCAGCGTGAACGGCACTCTTGCGCCGTCCTGAACGATGACCAGAATGTAACTCCTTTCCGTCCGGCGAGCTTTTCCATGGCCACTCCTGCGCTCCGTCTCGGGGTTAACGTCGATCACGTGGCGACCCTCCGCAACGCGCGGGCAGGCGCGCGGCCCGATCCGGTGCGGGCCGCGCTGCTGGCGATCGAGGCCGGCGCCGACGGCATCACCGCGCACCTGCGCGAGGATCGCCGCCACATCCGGGACGAGGACATGGCGCGGCTGAAGGCCGAAATCTCAAAGCCTCTGAACTTCGAAATGGCGGCGACTTCGGACATGCTGCGCATTGCGCTCGCTACCAAGCCTCACGCCGCCTGCCTCGTGCCCGAGCGGCGCGAGGAACTTACGACGGAGGGAGGACTCGACGTGGTCGGGCAGCACGATGCGCTTGCGCCGTTCATTGCCCGCCTGGGCGAGGCCGGCGTGCGGGTGTCGCTGTTCATCGCCGCCGATCCGCGGCAGATCGAAATGGCGGCGAAGCTGCGCGCCCCTGTCATCGAGATTCACACCGGCGCATGGTGCGACGCGGTGGTCGATGGCCATGCGGCGAAAGCGGAATCCGAATGGCGGCGCATCGTGGAGGGCGCAAGGCTTGCACGGTCGATTGGTCTGGAGGTGCATGCCGGGCACGGTCTCGACTATGCAACTGCCGAGAAGATCGCCTCGCTCTCCGAGATCGTCGAGCTGAATATCGGATACTTCATGATCGGGGAGGCACTGTTTACGGGTCTTGCCGAAACGGTTCGGGCGATGCGGGCGGCGATGGATCGCGGCCGCAAGAGCGCTGGTTCCGCGTCTTCGGGCAAGACACAGGCGGGCAGGGCATGATCCTTGGCATCGGCTCCGACCTGATCGACATCCGTCGCGTCGCGAAGGTCATCGAACGGCACGGCGATCGTTTTATCGACCGGATTTTTACCGAAGCCGAGCGCACCAGGGCCGAACGCCGGGCCAAAAACGAAAAGATGGTGGTGGCGACCTACGCCAAGCGTTTTGCCGCCAAGGAGGCCTGCTCCAAGGCGCTCGGTACTGGTATCCGGCGCGGGGTCTGGTGGCGGGATATGGGGGTCGTCAATCTGCCGGGGGGGCGCCCGACCATGCAACTGACGGGCGGGGCGCTTGCGCGTCTGGACGCGCTGACGCCCGAGGGCTTTGTGGCCAGCATCGACCTCAGCATCACCGACGACTGGCCGTTGGCGCAGGCCTTCGTCATAATTTCGGCCGTCGAAGCCCGCAAAGCCTGAGCTTATGCGGCTGGCAGGCTCGCGCCAAGCGCGGCAAACCAAAGTCTGTGACTTTTCAGTATCTTGCGAACTTTTGATGCGGCCGTTGATTGCGTGGTTGCGAACAACCGTCTAAAAGCCGCAGGGAACAGCGAAAAGGGCGAATTCGGCTTGCGCCGGAGCTCGCCGCAACATCAGAACCAGGCATTTTTCCTGACGCGAAGCGAAGAACGATTCGCGAAGAAAAATGTTCTGTCACGGCGCAGGCACCAAGAGACCGCTGGCGAAAACAGATTTGGTAGTGGAGTTTTGGATTTGACATCCGCTGGGCGAGTTCGGACTGGGTCGGGAGCGAATGCCAGATCCGCTCCACCAATCGGCGGGGAAGTAGGAAAGCAATGAGCGTGACCTCCGGTACGAAATCTGAAAGCGGCTTAGGTGAAACGATCCGCGTCGTCATCCATGCTCTCCTGATCGCGCTCGTGATACGCACCTTTCTCTTCCAGCCTTTCAACATCCCCTCGGGATCGATGAAGGCGACGCTTCTGGTCGGCGATTATCTTTTCGTCTCGAAATATTCGTACGGCTACAGCCATTACTCGTTGCCGCTGTCGCCGCCGCTGTTTTCGGGCCGCATCCTCGGCTCCGAGCCGTCGCGCGGTGACATCGTGGTTTTTCGCCTGCCCAAGGATGACTCCACCGATTATATCAAGCGCGTGATCGGGCTGCCCGGAGACCGCATCCAGGTAAAGGAAGGGCTCCTCCATATCAACGACGTTGCGGTCAAGCGTGAG
Organism: Bradyrhizobium sp.; assembly: GCF_035570375.1. Taxonomy (GTDB): domain Bacteria; phylum Pseudomonadota; class Alphaproteobacteria; order Rhizobiales; family Xanthobacteraceae; genus Bradyrhizobium. The sequence continues at coordinate 26,254 of NZ_DATMLW010000024.1, forward strand.
CGGCTGAGCGATTTCATCGGCGAGGATCCGTGTGGGTCGGAGGCAACCGCAAGGGTCAAGCGCTGGAAGGAGACGCTGCCGAACGGCGTCAGCTATGAGACGCTCGACTGCGTCGACAACGGCTTCTACGACAACACGATCGTCTATACCGTGCCGCCGGGCCATTTTTTCATGATGGGCGACAACCGCGACAACTCGACCGACAGCCGGGTGTTGTCGGCGGTGGGTTACGTGCCGTTCGAGAATATCATCGGCCGGGCGCAGATGATCTTCTTCTCGATCGCCGAGGGCGAGCACGCCTGGATGTTCTGGCGCTGGCCGGTCGCGGTGCGCTGGAATCGCCTATTCACCATTGTGCGATGAACGAAGACGCACCGGATATCCACACCTCCTCATCGCCAGGCGAAGCGAGCCTTCAGCCTGACCCAGCGCGCGAGTCTGTACCGCGCAGGAAAAAACGCTCCAGGGCCGGCGCCAAGGCGGCCACCGCCGCGCTGGAGGCGCGTATCGGCCACAAGTTCGCCGACCCCGCCCTGCTCGCCACCGCCTTCACCCACGTTTCCGCCCTGAAATCCGCGCGCAAGCGCGGCGAAAGCTATCAGCGATTAGAATTCCTCGGCGATCACGTTCTGGGCTTGATCGTCTCGGACATGCTGTATCGTGCGTTCCCGGGCGCCGATGAAGGCGAGTTGTCGAAACGGCTGGCCGACCTCGTGCGCAAGGAAAGCTGCGCGGATGTGGCGAAGTCGCTCGGATTGCTCGACGACATCAAGCTTGGCGCGGTCGGGGCCGGCGCAGGTGCCCGCCTGCGCAAATCCGTGCTTGGCGACATCTGTGAGGCGGTGATCGGCGCGGTGTTCCTCGACGGCGGCTACCAGGCGGCCGCGCAATTCGTCCTGCGAAACTGGACGGAGCGGATGCACAAGCCGCGCCGTCCGCTGCGCGATCCCAAGACCGTGCTGCAGGAATGGGCGCAAGGCAAGGGATTGCCGACACCGGTCTATCGAGAGATCGAACGCACCGGACCGCATCACGACCCGCAATTTCGGGTGGCGGTGGAATTGCCGGGCCTGGCACCCGCGGAGGGCGTCGGCGGCAGCAAGCGCGCCGCCGAAAAGCTCGCAGCCTCGGTGATGATCGAGCGCGAAGGCGTCGGTGGCGCCGGCAATGATTGACGCCTCGCCCGCCGTAACGGCGAATGAGCCGAGGCGTTGCGGCTTTGTGGCGCTGATCGGTGCGCCCAATGTCGGCAAGTCGACGCTGGTCAACGCGCTTGTCGGCTCCAAGGTGACGATCGTCTCGCGCAAGGTGCAGACCACGCGCGCGCTGATCCGCGGCATCGTGGTGGAGAACAACGCGCAGATCATCCTGGTCGATACGCCCGGCATCTTTTCGCCCAGACGCCGGCTCGACCGTGCCATGGTGTCGACCGCCTGGAGCGGGGCCCATGACGCCGATCTCGTCTGTGTGCTCATCGATGCCCGCGAAGGCATTGACGAGGAGGCCGACGCCATCCTCACCAGGCTCGCCACGGTCCGGCACGACAGGATACTGGTGCTGAACAAGATCGATCTGGTGGCGCGCGAAAAATTGCTGGCGCTCGCGAAGGCTGCCAATGATCGCCTCAAATTTGCCGGGACGTTCATGATTTCGGCGCTGTCCGGCGACGGCGTCGACGATTTGCGTCGCACGCTTGCCGAGATGGTTCCGCGGGGGCCGTTTCACTATCCGGAAGACCAGATGTCGGATGCACCGTTGCGGCATCTGGCGGCCGAGATCACGCGGGAGAAGATCTTCCGGCAGCTGCATCAGGAATTGCCCTACCAGTCCACGGTCGAGACCGACAGCTGGACCGAGCGCAAGGACAAATCGATCCGGATCGAACAGACGATCTTTGTGGAGCGCGAAAGCCAGCGCAAGATCGTGCTCGGCAAGGGCGGCGCCACCATCAAGTCGATCGGCGCGGAAGCGCGCAAGGAGATTGCGGAAATCCTCGGTCAGCCCGTGCACTTGTTTCTTTTCGTGAAGGTGCGCGAAGATTGGGGGGACGATCCCGACCGCTACCGCGAAATGGGACTTGAGTTCCCCAAGGAATAAACAACTAAATCCAGCAATTACCGGCGTCGAATGAAAATTCCCAAAAACGTGTTGCGCTTCGAGGTGCTGTTGTATTCGTCGCTGATTCTCGACGCGCTGTCGGTTGCCTTCCAGGACCGCACGCCGAGCGCCGACATGACGGAATCGACGATCGCCGCTGCGACCGTGCTTGCGGCCGGCCTGATCCTGCTGCTGTTCTACTTCGTCTGGCTTGCCGCGCGGCGGCGGAAAAACTGGCCGCGCTGGGTGCTGCTCGCCACATTGGTGCTTTCGGTGATCTCGTTGTTCCAGATCGTCGACGAGAGCGGTCTGCAGCTCGACACCGCCATCGAAGTCGTCTCCTGCGCGCTCACGGCGGCCGGGCTGTATTGTTCCTTCACCGGTGATGCGCGGGGCTGGTTCAACGCGTAGCTGCGCGCTGCAGCGGAATCCTGTAAACTCGAAGCCATGGAATGGACCGACGAAGGCATTGTGCTGGGCGTGCGGCGGCATGGCGAATCCTCCGCCATTGTCGAGCTTTTGACCCGCAGCCATGGCCGCCACCTTGGTCTGGTGCGCGGGGCTGCGAGTTCGAGGATGCGGCCGCTGTTGCAGCCCGGCAACGGCGTCAGCGCGGTGTGGCGGGCGCGGCTCGACGAGCATCTCGGCACCTTTCAGATCGAAGGCACGCGGCTGCGCGCGGCCGCGCTGCTGGGGTCATCGCACGGGGTCTATGGCGTGACCCAGCTCGCCGCACTGGCGCGGCTTCTGCCCGAACGCGATCCGCATGAAGAGATTTTCGAGATGCTCGAGCGGACGCTGGACGATTTCGACGATGCGAGGGGCGCGGCTGCCCATCTGATCAGGTTCGAGCTGGCGATGCTTGCCGAACTCGGTTTTGGGCTCGATCTGGAAACCTGCGCCGCGACCGGGGCGACCGCCGACCTGATCTACGTTTCGCCCAAATCCGGCGGTGCGGTGTCGCGCACGGCTGGCGCGCCCTTTCACGATCGGCTGTTGCGGCTGCCGACATTCCTGCGCCAGGACGAGGGGGCGAACGGCTGGTCGGACCAGGACCTGAGCGATGGTTTTGCGCTCACGGGCTTTTTCCTGTTGCGCCATGTGCTGGAGCCGCGCGGGCAGGGTCATTCCGACGCCCGCGAAGGTTTTGTCAATGCGGTGATGCGAGCCCGTGCGAAAATCGGCTCCGCGGTTTGAGGGGACGGGCCTCGTCGAAGTTGGTCTCTGCCCGCGGCCATCGACGGGCTCGCTTGGGCGCCTCATCCACGGTCGTCGGGTGATCTTCATGACGATGGCCTTGGTCGGCTGCTATATACTGGCGCGAATCATCGCCAATCGAGGGCAGCTGCAACCGTCCTGGGAAAGCCCCACCGCAAACCTTTGAGAGCCAACGGCTATGGGCAAAACACTGATTCCGCCGGATCCCGCCGAAGTCCACGAGGTCATGCTGCGTGACGCGCTCGAAGAGCGCTATCTCGCCTATGCCCTCTCGACCATCATGCACCGCGCGCTACCGGACGCGCGCGACGGACTGAAGCCGGTGCATCGGCGCATTCTCTACGGCATGCGGCTTTTGCGGCTTGATCCGGGCGCGGCATTCAAGAAATCCGCCAAGATCGTCGGCGACGTGATGGGTTCGTTCCATCCCCATGGCGACCAGGCGATCTACGACGCCATGGTGCGCCTGGCGCAGGATTTCTCCTCGCGCTATCCGCTGGTCGACGGCCAGGGCAATTTCGGCAATATCGACGGCGATAATCCGGCCGCCTACCGCTACACCGAAGCGCGCATGACCGATGTCGCGCGGCTTCTTCTCGACGGCATCGACGAAGACGGCGTCGAGTTCCGGCCCAATTATGACGGCCAGTCGAAAGAGCCGGTGGTGCTGCCGGGTGGCTTCCCGAACCTGCTCGCCAACGGCGCGCAGGGCATTGCGGTCGGCATGGCCACTTCGATCCCGCCGCACAACGCCGCCGAACTCTGCGACGCCGCGCTGCACCTGATCGACAAGCCGGAGGCGAGATCGAAGACGCTTCTGAAATGGGTCAAGGGCCCGGATTTTCCGACCGGCGGTGTCATCGTCGATTCCAAGGAAAGCATCGCCGAAGCCTATGTGACCGGCAAAGGCTCGTTCCGTGTCCGCGCCAAATGGAAACAGGAAGAAGGCGCGCGCGGCACCTGGGTCATTGTCATCAGCGAAATTCCCTGGCTGGTGCAGAAATCGCGTCTGGTCGAGAAGATTGCCGAATTGCTCAATGAGAAGAAGCTGCCGCTGGTCGGTGACGTCAGGGATGAATCCGCCGAGGACATCCGCCTCGTCATCGAGCCGAAATCGCGCAGCGTCGATCCCGAATTGCTGATGGAATCCCTGTTCCGGCTGACCGAGCTGGAAAGCCGGATTCCGCTAAATCTCAACGTGCTGGTGAAAGGCCGCATCCCGAAGGTCGTGGGTCTGGCCGAGTGCCTCAAGGAGTGGCTCGATCACCTGCGCGACGTGCTGATCCGCCGGTCCAACTACCGCAAGGCGCAGATCGAGCACCGGCTGGAGGTGCTCGGTGGCTACCTGATCGCCTACCTCAACATCGACAGGGTGATCAAAATCATCCGCACCGAGGACGAGCCGAAGCCGGCCCTGATCAAGGCATTCAAGCTGACGGAAATCCAGGCCGAGGCCATCCTTAACATGCGCCTGCGCAACTTGCGCAAGCTCGAGGAAATGGAAATCCGCACCGAGGACAAGGACCTTCGCACCGAGCTCAAGGGCATCAAGGCGATCCTTGCCTCCGAATCCGAGCAATGGTCGAAGGTCGGCGAGCAGGTGCGCAAGGTGCGCGACATGTTCGGGCCGAAGACCCCGCTCGGCAAGCGGCGGACGCAGTTTGCCGACGCGCCCGAGCACGATTTGGCCGCGATCGAGGAGGCCTTTGTCGAGCGCGAGCCGGTGACGGTGGTGGTTTCCGAAAAGGGCTGGGTGCGCACGCTCAAGGGCCACGTCGCCGATCTCTCGGGGCTTGCTTTCAAGACCGACGACAAGCTCGATCACGCGTTCTTCGCGGAGACGACTTCAAAACTGCTATTGCTCGGCACTAACGGCAAATTCTATTCGCTCGAAGTGGCAAAGCTCCCGGGCGGGCGCGGCCATGGCGAGCCGATCCGGATGTTTGTGGATCTGGATCAGGACGCAGCGATCGTCTCGCTGTTCGTCAACAAGGCTGGCCGCAAATTCCTGGTCGCAAGCCACGAGGGCCAGGGTTTTATCGTCAACGAGGACGATTGCGTCAGCAACACGCGCAAGGGCAAACAGGTCCTCAACGTCGAACTGCCGAACGAGGCCCGCGCGATCGCGACCGTTGCCGGCGATATGGTCGCCGTAATCGGCACCAACCACAAGATGGTGGTCTTCCCCATCGACCAGGTGCCGGAAATGGCGCGCGGCCGCGGTGTGAGGTTGCAGAAATACAAGAGCGCGGCGCTGTCGGATGTCGTCACCTTCGATTCGAAAAGCGGCCTGACCTGGAAGGATTCGGCCGGGCGCGAGCAGAGCATGAGTTTCAAGGAATTGTCCGATTGGCGCGGCAACCGCGCCGATGCCGGGCGCCTGGCGCATGGCCTGCCGAAGTCGAACAAGTTCGGGCTCGCGATCGAGTAGGGTCCTCCCGCCAAGGCACTCGGACTCAACGTGTCCTTCACTGCTCGCCCGCGTCGATGAGGTGATCGAATGAGGCGGCGGGAGTTCGTGGCAGGAATGGAGACGTAGGGTGGGCAAAGGCGCACCTGCGCCGTGCCCACCATGATGGGGTAAAAGCTGATGGTGGGCACGCTTCGCTTTGCCCACCCTACGACTGCTCGATTACCCGGCATTAGGGAGTAACGCGCAGTTGATCTCGGAACATTCTCGGGAGACGGTATAGCCGATCCGAAGCGAAAAATTTGCGCGCCGTAACGGAGGAAGAAAATGAAAAGAGCGATTGCCGTGGTGATGACAGTTTCGTCCCTTGCTTTGTCAGCCACCGTGGCTCACGCGCAATCCGAAAAGCCGGGCGTGGAAAGACTCTACATTCTCAACTGCGGCGAGGGAGTCGCCGGCGACATTTCGCGGTGGTCACCCGGCGTCAACGAAGGCAAATCGATGGATTTCGTCGACAACTGCTATCTCATCAAGCATGCGCAGGGCTGGTTCCTGTGGGACACCGGCATCGCGGATGCGGTAGCGGACATGCCGAATGGCCTGGCGCCGGCCGACCCGAGAGCCACGACCTGGCGCCGCCCGAAGACGTTGGCCGCCCAGCTCGAGCAGCTTGGGGTGAAACCATCCGACCTCAAGGCAATGGCCGTCTCGCACACCCATCCCGATCATATCGGCAATGTCGAGATGTTCCCGAACACGATGCTTTACGTCCAGAAGGCCGAATATGAATGGCCGGGCACCAACAACGCACCTCGATTCAAGCCGGAGCATCCCGTCACCAAGCTCGAAGGGGACAAGGATATCTTTGGCGATGGCAGCATCGTCATTCTCTTCACGCCCGGCCACACGCCGGGTCACCAGTCCCTGGTGGTGAAACTGCCCAAGACCGGCGAGGTCGTGCTGTCCGGCGATGCCGTCCACTTCAAGAGCAACTGGGAAAATCGCGGCGTGCCTTCCAACAACGTCAGCAAGGAACAGACGCTGGCCTCGATGCAAAGGATCGCGGATACGCTGACCAGGGACAAGGCGCAGCTCTGGATCAATCACGACAAGGCGCAGCGCGACACCTTGAAAATGTCGCCCGAATTCTACGATTGAGCAGGCTGGCTTCATCTTGGGCCGGATCGTTGCAGCCGTCGCTTCGGCATTGATGGCCTTGAGCACGGCGGCGCGGGCTGAGCCGGCCCGACAAATCGTCGCTTACGAAGACGTGCGTATCGAAGTCATCGTGCAAGGCAGCGGACCCCTGGTCGTCATGCTGCCGTCGCGCGGCCGCGGGGCCGAGGACTTCGATGCCGTCGCAACAGGATTGGCCAAAGCGGGCTTTCGCGTTTTGCGCCCGCAGCCGCGCGGCGTAGGTGGCAGCCGCGGATCGATGACGGGGCTCTCGCTCCACGATTTTGCCCGCGATACGGCGGCGGTTATCCGGCACGAAAAACGCGGCCCCGCTGTCCTGGTCGGCCACGCCTTCGGCAGTTGGGTCGCGCGCGCCACCGCCGTCGATCATCCAGAGCTCGTTCGCGGCGTGGTGCTGGTCGCCGCGGCGGCCAAGGGCTATCCGTCCGGGTTTTCCGGCGCGAAAGAACTGTCGGAAGCGGTGAGGAAGTCGGGCGACCCTTTGCTTCCCGAGCGCGAGCGGCTGAAATACCTGCAACTGGCTTTCTTTGCGCCGGGTAACGACGCCGGCGTGTGGCTGAAGGGCTGGCATGGGGAAGCGGACGAGGCGCAATCAGCGGCAGGCCGTGCGACCAAACAATCGGAATGGTGGTCCGCCGGCAGCGTGCCGCTGCTCGACCTCCAGGGAGCGCTTGATCCCTTCAAGCCTCGCAGCGCCAGCAACGAGCTGGTTGAAGAGTTCGGCGACCGGGCGACGATCGTCGTGATCGAAAACGCCAGCCACGCGCTGCTGCCCGAGCAGCCGGCGGCGGTCGTCGAGGCAATCGTTGCCTGGATCGGCAGGTTGCCGTCCGCCGAACCGCGATGAGGCGACCGGCTATCTTTTCGGTCACGCCGCCGCGATGGCCTCGATCTCGATCAGGAAATCCGGACCATAAAGTCTGGATACCTCGATCAGAGTCACAGCCGGAGCCGCCCGTGGTGTGACGGATGCGAAGAACTGGTTTCGCGCTTCGCGATAGGAACTGAGGTTATTCATGTCGGTGAGGAACACCGTCATTTTCACCAGATTGGATGCGTTGCATCCGCGCGCCTCAAGTGCGCTGGCAAGGTTGCGAAACACCTGAGCCGCCTGTGCGGCGAAATCGCTCTTGCCGACCAGATTGCCGTCGCGATCGAGCGCGGTCTGGCCCGATATGAAGATGATGCGGTTCGCTGTGACGTCGACGATCTGGGAGTAGCCCGGAGGCGTACCGAGTTCGGGCGGATTGCTGCGGACGATCGACGAATTTGTGTTGTGCGTCATCTATGCCCCTTTTCGTGAACGCGATTGACTGAATCTCTTGCTGCCATCTGCCGCCGCCTGCTGACACTTGCCGCCACTCGCGCGCGGCGATGTGGAGCAAACATCCACCATGGATGCTCGGGCCTTGCCTGCGTTTTCTTTCCTGTACCAATATCTGAGAACGATGATCCGGAAAGCAAGGGAGCAAAACGTGGGCGAATGGATCGGTGTATCGATCGCGCTGCTGTCGAGTTCGCTCGGCGGCACAGCGGCGGCAATCACCCGCTATCTCGTGTCCGGCGCCGATCCCGTCGCGCTTGCGATCCTGCGCTGGGGTATCGGTTTTCTCTGCGTGCTGCCGGCAGCACTCTTGATAGGGGTGCGCTGGCCCGAGCGTGGTGACTGGCTGCAGGTCGCTGCCCTCGGGCTCAGCTTCTTCGGATTGTTCTTCATCCTCTACAACATCGCCATCAGCTATACCACGGCGGCGCGCGCAAGCCTGGCACTGGCGACGCTTCCGTTGCACACCATGGTGGTTGCGGCCCTTCTCGGCGTCGAGCCCCTGACCATGCGCAAGACGGCTGGCGTCTGCATCGCGGTCGCAGGCGCAAGCGCAGCGCTTGCCGCAGGATTGGGGTCGGCGCCGGCAGGCGCGTGGCGCGGCGAACTGATCATGACGGCCGCCGTATTCTGCATGGCGTTCTACAATGTGCTGTCGCGGCCGATCATTCGGCGTTCCAGCGCGCTCGGCTTCCTCACCGTCGGCATGGGCACCGGCGCGGTGGCGCTGGTGGCGGTCGGACTGTTCACCGGCAGCGCCGAGGCCTTGAAGGATTTCGGAGCGGGGCAATGGCTCGCCGGAATCTATCTCGGCGTCGGCGGCGGGGCGGCCGCCTTTATTCTCTGGGTGATGGCGCTCGAGCGGGCGACGCCGACCCGGGTCGCCAACACCATGACGGTCAACCCGATTGCCGCGGCGCTGCTGGCGGCATGGCTGATCGGAGAGCCGATCACGCCTGACCTTGTCGTCGGATTGATCGCCGTGTTTGCCGGGATCTGGCTCGCCACCTCGGATGTGCGCAAGACTTGAATCAGTGAATTTCGAATAGAAGTAGTCCCGCCTATTGCGGCCTGGGCCGTTGCCGCAGCAGGCAAAGCGCCAGGAGCGCCGAAAGGCTGAGCGCAGAGGAGACGATCAGCACGCCGCGTCCCAGCACGTCGATCAATAAACCGAACACCAGCGGCGCGAACGCCTGCGCCATTCGCGCCGGTGCGCCGATCAGGCCAAGGCGGTAGCCATAATTCTTCGGGCCGAAGATCGCGAGCGGCAACGTGCCGCGCGCAATGGTCAGGATGCCGTTGCCGAGGCCGAAAGTGATCGCAAAGACGCTTGAAGCGGCGCCACCCGCCACGGCGAAGATTGCAGCGCCGATCGGGTGTGTCACGCATGCAAGCCGGGTCGAGAACAGCGGATGATAGCGGCTGAAGAAACTCGCCTCGATGATCCGCGCCACCACTTGCGATGGACCGAACAGGGCGCCGGCGGCCACGGCCTGAACGGCGCTCGCCCCGCCAGCCTCGAGGATGCGCGGCATGTGCGCCGCCATCGCGCCGGTGACGCTCCAGGCCGCGGCGAAGGCAAAGGCGAGCAGGATCATCGTCCGGTCGATCGGGATATGCGGCTTGACCGGTGTCGCCGCCAGAACCTTCGCTTCGCTGACCGCGGGCAACATGAAGAAATTGAGCGGCAGGCCGATCAGGAGATGCGCCAAGGCCCATGCGAAGCAGGTGTCGCGCCAGCCGATGGTCTCAAGACCCAAGGCAGTGAGCGGCCACCCGACCGTGCTGGCAAAACCTGCGAGCAGGGTAATGCCTGTGATCGACTTGCGGGCATTGTCACCGTAGATCCGGCCCAGCGCGCCGAAAGCGGCGTCGTACAGGCCGCACCCCATGCCGATGCCGAGCAGGATCCAGGCGAGGACCAATACGGGGATCGAGGTGCTGATGCCAAGCAGTGCAAGGCCGGCGGCCAGCGTCAGATTGGACGCGGTCAGCACCGGCCTGCCACCAAAGTGATCGATCTGGCGCCCCACGCGCGGACCGATGATCGCCGCGATCACAAGCGAAGCGGAAAAGGCGGCGAAGATCCAGTTCGAGGATACCCCGAGGTCGCGCCCGATCGGATCGGCCAGGATTGCCGGCAGATAATAACTCGAGGCCCACGCCAGTGTCTGCGTCGTGCCGAGCGCCAATATGATCGGCAACTGGTGAATGGTCTTTTCAGGCGCCATCAACATTCCCTAACCGGCGCCGTTCGCACCCGAAGGTTTTCCTTCTAGTTTCTCTCCTTGACGAATAGGAGGAATTGGCGTTTGAGGCAATCGCCATCACAAGAGGCCAGCCATGAGCGTGACGATCTATCACAATCCTGCGTGCGGCACCTCGCGCAACACGCTGGCGATGATCCGCCAGAGCGGTGAGGAGCCGGAAATTATCGAATATCTGAAAAACCCGCCGGATCGCGCGCGGTTGCTTGAACTGATCGAGGCGATGGGAATTTCGGCTCGCGCACTGCTGCGGCAGAAGGGTACGCCTTACGCGGAACTGGGGCTTTCCGATCCGAAATGGAGCGACGACGAACTGATCGATTTCATGCTCGCGAACCCGATTCTGATCAACCGGCCGATCGTGGTGACGGCGAAGGGAACGCGGCTGTGTCGGCCGTCGGAAACGGTGCTCGATCTGCTCGAGCATCCCCTCGAGCGTTTCGTCAAGGAAGATGGCGAGGTCGTCGCGCGGAAGAAACCTTGAGAAACCCCGGCGGCCTTTCGCCGCTCGCTATTGCGCGGCATAATGGCGTATGGATCTTGAACCGCGCCTGCGCCTGATGAACTGGCTGGTCAGCCAGGGCCTGACCGGCTTGTCCGAAAACGACCTCATCCGCGGTTTCTGCGAGCGCTGCCGCGCCGAAGGTCTCGAACTGTCGCGCGGCATCGTCTTCATCGATACGCTGCACCCGATCTTCGAGGGGCGTGGCTTTCGCTGGAACGATACCGAGACCAACGAAAGCGAGAGTTTCGAATATGGGTCGACGAGTGCGGGCGATGCCGCACAGAACTGGCGTCGCTCGGTCTTCTACCACATGCTCGAACACGGCCATCAGGAACTGCGGATCGATCTTGCCGAGACCGCTTCGCTTGGCTTCTCGATTCTGCCGGAGCTTGCCGAGAAAGGCCACCGGGATTCTCTGGTTTTCGTGCACCGGTTCGGCGAAAGTGGCAGCATCGGTCAGATGGACTGCGTTTATTCCTATTGGCTGACCCGTCGGCCGGAGGGTTTTGGCGAGCAGGAATTGTCGGCACTGCGCGATCTGGTCCCAGTGCTGGGGCTGGCGATCAAGTCTTTGGCGCAAGCCGATATCGCCCGGACCCTTGGCCGCGTCTATCTCGGGCGCGACGCCGCCGGACAGGTGCTGCGCGGGCGCATCTTCCGCGGCGTGACCGAGCGCATCAATGCGGTGCTGTGGTTTTCCGATCTGCGCGGCTCGACCGCGATCAGTGAAAGCATGGCGCCCGGCGAGATCATCCCGTTCCTCAATGACTACGCGCAGGCCGCGATCGACGCCATTCACGACGCCGACGGCGACGTGCTCAAGCTGATCGGGGACGGCGTGCTCGCGATGTTCACAAATGCGGACCTGGCGGTCGCCCGGCGCGCGGCGCTGCGGGCCGAACATGGCTTTCGAAAAAATATCGCCTCGCTCAGCGCTCGCCGCGCCGCCTACGACCGGCCGACGACCTCGGCCTATGTCGGCCTGCATGTCGGCGAGGTGTTCTATGGCAATATCGGCAGCGAGGACCGGCTCGATTTCACCGTGGTGGGGCCTGCGGTCAACGAGGTCAGCCGGATCGCCTCGATGTGCCGGTCGGTCGACCGCGAACTTTTGGCATCGTCTGCGTTTCGCAGCGGTCTGGATGCGGCAGGGCAGCGCTATCTCGTTTCCACCGGCCGCTTTGCGCTGCGCGGCATCGGCCATGCGCAGGATCTCTTCACCCTCGATCCCGACATTGCCGCGAACGAAGCGCTGGGTGGCGGCTACGCGCGTTATCTGGCGGGCTAAAATCCTTTTGCCCTGCCTTATGCCTTCGCAGCCTCGCTGCTCGTCATCTCGGGCTGGCGCGCCAGCGCGACCGCCGGCGAGATCAGGATTACCAGCGCCTGCGCGGCGAAAATGATGACCGCGAGGCAGAGACAGGCTTCCGCGCCAAAGACCCCGCCAACCAGCGCGCCGAGCGAGGCTCCAAGCGGGCGGGCGCCATAGCTCATGATGTTGATCGCGGAAACCCGTCCCAGAAGCTGCGGCGGCGTCACCGATTGCCGCAGCGTCGTGGTCGAGATCACCCAAAGGATCGGGCCTGCGCCGAGCAGGAAAAAGCTTAAGGCGGCAAGCCAGGGCGAGGCAACAAGGATGGTCAGCGCCATGAAGGCGGCGGCGACAAAGCCCGCAATGGGGCCGAGCGCAATGACGACGCCGAAGGCGAGGTGCCGCATCACGCGCGTGGCCAGCAGCGCACCGCCGACCATCCCGACGCCGTACATCGCCATCGTCGTGCCGACGCCAGGCGCCGACAGGCCGAGATGGCGCACGGCATAGGGCACGAACACGGCGAGCATCAAAAACCATGCGGTGTTGAAGATGAACTGGGTGGCGAAGACCGGCCGCAGCAGTGGGTGATGCAGCACGAAAGCGGCGCCCTCGCGGATCTCCTGCAGCGGATGACGGCGCGGCGCCGGCTGGCGCGCGGGCTCGGAAATTCCCGAAAGCAGCACCACCGCAATGGCCGACAACGCGGCGGCGCATCCAAAGGCCGGCTCCGCGCCAAGCCATCCCACCAGAAATCCGCCGATCGCAGGCCCGCTGGCAAAGGCAATGGTGCGCGCGAGTTCGATTCGGGCATTGGCCGCGGGGAGATCTTTCGGCGCCACCAGCGAAGGCACCAGCGCCGGCGCGGCCACGCTGAAGGCGACCGTCCCGCACACGGCGATGAAGCCCAATAGCGCGAGCAGGGGCAGCGAGAGCAGGTCGAACCAGATCAGGAGGAGGATTTCGAACAGGGCGAGCGCCCGCACGGCCTCGGCGCCCGCCATCAGCCAGCGCCGGGGGATACGGTCGGCCAACAGGCCGGCCGGAATTGCGAATACCACGAAGGGCAGTGTCAGCGCCGTCTGCAACAGCCCGCTCTCACCTTCCCCGATGCCGAGCCAGAGCACGGCCACGATCGGGGCTGCGGCCAGCGCGACTTGTTCGGCGGATTGCGCGGCAAGATTGGACCAGGCCAATCGGTTGAAGGTCGAGGGAAGGTGCGGTGTTCGGTCGGCGGACATGGCGGCTCTCTGAAACAACTCGGCTTTCTCGATGTCGTCCGGATGCACCTTCGACGGCCCGGGGATGCCAGAGCCACCCGCTTTCCGAGTTCCACACGCTGCGGTGATCCAGATGCTCTTGCAAATGAGTTGCAATAAAAGAAAGAGTCAGCCATCTTTTGGCAATGGACGCTCAATCCCCTGATTTGCCGCCCCGCTCGCCTTCGGGGGAAAAACCACCGGGAACAGGCGGCTGGCGCAGCGTGCGGGGCGAGCCATCGCTCGCGGACGTGTTCGGGACCGTGGCGACGGCAAAGCGGGGGCCGTTCTGGCGCAAGCTGCTGGCCTTCTTCGGCCCCGGCTATCTGGTGGCCGTCGGCTATATGGACCCCGGCAACTGGGCGACCTCGCTCGCCGGCGGATCCAAGTTCGGCTACGCGCTGCTCACGGTGGCACTGTTTTCCAACCTCATGGCGATCGTGCTGCAATCGCTGTGCATCCGGCTTGGCGTCGGCGCCGGCCGCGACCTCGCGCAGGCTTGCCGCGATTCCTTTCCGCGCTTCGTCTCGCTTCCCCTCTGGCTGTCGGCCGAAGTCGCGATCACCGCGACCGATCTCGCCGAAGTCATCGGCACGGCCATCGGCCTCAATCTCCTGTTTCATATTCCGCTCGAGATTGGCGTGATCATCACGGGCGCTGACGTGCTCCTGATCCTGGCGCTGCAGGCGTTCGGCTTTCGCTGGATCGAGGCTTTCGTGGTGGCGATGCTGGGCGTGATCGCGGCGTGCTTTGCGGTGCAGATCGCACTTGCCGATCCCGACTGGGGCGCGGTGATCCGCGGCTTTGCGCCGACAACGGAAATCTTCGCCAACCGCGAGATGCTGTACCTGGCGCTCGGCATTCTCGGTGCCACGGTGATGCCGCACAACCTCTATCTGCACTCAGGTCTGGTGCAGACCCGCGGCTTCGGCGAGGAGATCGATGAAAGGCGTGAGGCGATCAAGCTTGCGACCATCGATTCCTCGATCGCGCTCTGTTTTGCGCTGACCATCAATGCCTCGATCCTGATCCTGGCTGCGGCGACATTTCATCACTCGGGCCGGACCGACGTCGCCGAACTGGATCAGGCGCACGCGTTTCTGTCGCCGCTGCTCGGTTCGACATTGGCGCCGACGCTGTTTGCGATTGCCCTGTTGTGCTGCGGGCTTAACTCCACCATCACCGCAACCCTGTCGGGCCAGATCGTGATGGAGGGATTTCTGCGTTGGCGGATCGCGCCGTGGCTGCGACGCCTGGTGACGCGGGCCATCGCCATAGTGCCGGCGGTGCTGGTGACGATCTGGGCCGGCGCAAAAGGGACCGGCCAGCTTTTGATCCTGAGCCAGGTGGTGCTCAGCCTGCAATTGCCGTTCGCAGTCGTGCCGCTGGTGATGTTCACCTCAAGCCGCCGCAAGATGGGACCGTTTGTGGCGCCGCGCTGGCTGACCGCGCTCGCCACCGCAACGGCGGTGCTCATCATCGCGCTTAACGCGAAACTGGTGTGGGATTATGTGAGCGGGTGACAGGGCTGCCGTCATGGTGAGGAACGCGGGCTGCGCGTCTCGAACCATGCAGCGCTCATCCTTCGAGACGCCGCTTCGCGTCCCTCGGGATGAGGTTCAATCCTGCGGCTCGGTCAGCGCCTCGCCCGTGGCCTCCACGCGCATCCACCCCGACGGCGCCAGCCGCTGCTGGGGCAGGAAGCGGCCCTTGTAGTCCATCTTTTTCGAGCCCTCGATCCAGTAGCCCAGGTAGACGTAAGGAAGTCCCAGTCTCCTGGCGCGATGGATGTGGTCGAGGATCATGAAAGTGCCGAGCGAGCGGCCTTCCTCCGACGGCTCGAAGAACGAGTAAACCATCGAAAGGCCATCGCTGAGCACGTCCGTCAGCGCAACCGCCACGAGTTCGTTGCCGCGGCCGGTGATGCTCGCCTCGCCTTGGCGGCGGCGGTATTCGATGATGCGGGTTTCGACGTGGCTGTCCTCGACCATCATGGCGTAGTCGAGCACCGTCATGTCGGCCATGCCGCCGTGGCGATGCCGATGGTCCAGGTAGGCACGGAATACCGAATATTGCTCGGAGGTCGGCACCGCGCTGCGCTGCTCGCCGACGATGTCGGCGTTGCGGGCGAGAACCTTTCGAAAATTGCGGGAGGGGCGGAATTCGTTGGCGATCACGCGCACCGAAACGCACGCACGACACTGGTCGCACGCCGGGCGGTAGGCGATCGACTGGCTGCGGCGGAAACCGCCATGGGTCAGAAGATCGTTGAGATCGCCCGCTTTGTCGCCGACCAGATGCGTGAACACCTTGCGCTCGTGCCGGCCGGGCAGATAGGGGCAGGGCGAGGGCGCCGTCAGGTAAAACTGGGGAGTATCACGCGAATGCTGGGTCACGGGTTCACAGGATTTCGAAAGCTACAGATAAGCGAGCCGGCCTCAAGCATCGCGCCGACCAGCCTAACGGTCAATTGGTTTGCAAACCGTTTGCTGCCAAGGCCGCGAGGTCAGAAAGTTCGGGCCGGCTGCGCAACCGGGTTTCGGACGGAACTGTTAATGATCACGGTTCCCAGCACAAAATCGTGCAACAGGCGCCGCCGGCTGTTGAACACCCCGACCAGCAGCACCAGCGGCGACAGGAATGAGATCGAAACCCAGAACAGCACCGCGTGCATGGCGCCCAGTACAAAATAGCCGGGGGCGCCGTACCAGGTGCGCAATTCCAGGTCCATCACGCGCATGCCCAGCGTTGCCGAATGCGGACCGCCAAGGGAGGCGCCGTAATAGACGACGGCCCAGAGCACCGAAGCCGGCCACGCCAGCCAGAACAACGCCCAGCCGAGCCCAAGCGTCAACAGGCCGAACAGCGCAATGAACAAATAGCCAAGGATCACCGGTACTGAAAGCACCACAAGGTCAATCAGGAATGCGAACACCCGGCGCGTCAGCACGCCGCGAAACAATTCGGGTTGCGACAGCGGATCGAAAGCATGCGGCGGAACTCCGCCATCGCTGCGCCAGGCATCACCGGTATTTCCATAGCCGCTGTTGGACATCTCGTTTCTCCCAATGTCCGGATTCCCAATTGGTCGCCGAAAGCGCCTCCGGCGAAACATGGGAACCGCGAAGGCGCTTGCAAGGCCTCGCTTGGTCATGACGGAACGGCAATCGAGGCCGAGGGTTTGTTCCGTCAGCTCTCGTTTTTCAGCTTCTCGGCGGCGTGCGGCGCGAAATAGGTGAGGATGCCGTTGGCGCCCGCACGCTTGAACGCGAGCAGGCTTTCCATCATCGCCCGCTCGCCGTCGATCCAGTTGTTGTGGCTCGCCGCCATGATCATCGCGTATTCGCCGGACACCTGGTAGACGAAGGTCGGCATTCCGAACGTGTCTTTGACCCGCCGCACAATGTCGAGATAGGGCATGCCCGGCTTCACCATCACCATGTCGGCGCCCTCGGCGATGTCGAGTTCGACCTCGCGCAGCGCCTCGTCCGAATTGGCGTTGTCCATCTGATAGGTGCGCTTGTCGCCGGTCAGCGTCTTGGCCGAGCCGACCGCATCGCGGAACGGGCCGTAGAAGGCGGAGGCATATTTCGCCGCATAGGACATGATTTGCACGTCGAGGAATCCGGCAGCGTCCAGCCCTTCGCGGATCGCACCGACCCGGCCATCCATCATGTCCGATGGCGCGATGATGTCGCAACCGGCTTCCGCCTGTACCAGCGCCTGCCGCACCAGGACTGTCACCGTCGCATCGTTGAGGATCTTGCCATCCTCGATCAGGCCGTCATGGCCATGGCTTGTGAAGGGATCGAGCGCCACGTCGCAGAGCACGCCGAGCTCCGGAAATTCCTTCTTGATCGCGCGCACCGACTGGCACACGAGATTGTCGGGATTGACCGCCTCGGAGCCGCGCTCGTCGCGCAAGCCTGGGTCGGTATAGGGGAAAAGCGCGATGCAGGGGATGTTGAGCTTGACGGCCCGCTCGGCCTCGCGCACCGCCTGATCGACGCTGAGCCGGTCCACGCCGGGCATCGAGACAACGGGTGTGCGCTTGTCGTGGCCGTCGGCCACGAACAGGGGCCAGATCAGGTCGTCGGTGGTGAGGACGTTTTCGCGCACCATGCGGCGCGCCCATTCTGCCTTGCGGTTGCGGCGGGGACGAACGACCAGGTCAAGGCTTGGGGCGGAGAGGGCTGTTTCACGGCGCGGCGTATCGCGCATTTCGATCGGACGCCCGAATTTGATCGCCATTTGGTATTCTCTCCCGGGATTGCAGGCTGGTGGCCCGATTTGGACGATTTTTAGCACTTTGGGGGGCTTTCGTCACTTCAGCCTTACGAATGTTGATTTTGCCGCGCCGAGCGGTCATGAGTGACGCAAACCGGTTGTTTCTTCAGCTTGGCATTTTCTGATGTCTGAAACCCCAACGCGCGACCCCTCGCAGGACCACGCCATGTCGGTGGCGGCAATCTGGTCGGAACGGATCGAATCCGAGGACAATGTGTGGACCCGCCGGCTGGTGCTGTTTCTGCGCATCATGGCCGTCATCTCCGTCCTCAAGGGTCTCTACCACTGGGCGCAGGTCACGGGCTTCATCGGCGGCGAGGAGGAGGCCTTCGAGAACCAGCCGCTCGCCTGGCAAACCGCGACTGTGTATTTCGCGGTCATCGAGCTTGTCGCCGGGGTCGGGCTCTGGCTTGCGACGCCGTGGGGAGCAGTGGTGTGGCTGACCACCGTGGTGTCGATGGCGGTGATCGAACTGATGTTTCCGGCGATCTACGGTGGCAGCATGGTGGTGGTGACGTTCGAGGCCTTGATGCTGGCCGCCTACCTCATACTGGCGTGGCTGGCAGCGCGCGAACGGCCGCCATAGCGCGGACATCGTGAGGCGGCCTGGTGTCCCGAATCCGAAGTTCGTACTCCCTTGCAGCGCCCTCTTTTACGAACTTCGGATTCGAGAGGACACTGGCAATCTATGATTCTGGTGTGGTTTTGGTTCAGAAGTTCTCTTGGTGGATTCGTCGCACCAATGAAGAGAACTTCTAAACCACCACACCAGCGCAAAACCGGTTTTGGATTTGCGAGAGTTTCACGGTAACCTTTCAGTCACCTTCAGCGCCGGTCACACCTGTTACGCAGGCGTTTCGAATTTTAACGACACTGTTCCCATATGCGACAGCGCTTTTAGACGAAGCGTGAACAGCGTCGTGCGAGCGTCAATGAAAGGTTGCGAAAAGCCCTTGTCTTGCAGGCTTAATCGGCGATTCACTCTCTTAAATTCATGATCTCTTTATTGTCTTATTTAAGCTGATCTTCAAACGATCCCCTTAAGTTGCAGCTTACAGGCGGGACAAAAGTTTCGTCGAATAAGTCGATAAAACGACAACAAGGGAAGTGTCATGATGAAAGCCGTTGCAACGGCGGTGGAAACCGCTGAGCGCGCTCCCGGCCAGGCATCCGTGCAGCCGCTCTATCTGGAAGCGTTGACGTTGGTCGAGCGGCTGCATCGCCGCCTTCTCGACGTCATCAAGGATGAGTTCGATCGCCGCGGCCGCTCGGATATCAATTCGGTGCAGGCGCTCTTGCTCTACAACATCGGCGACAAGGAGTTGACCGCGGGCGAGCTGCGCACGCGCGGCTACTACCTCGGCTCCAACGTCTCCTACAATCTGAAGAAGCTGGTCGAACTCGGCTTCCTCGACCATCAGCGTTCGCGCGTCGATCGCCGCTCGGTCCGCATTCGCCTGACCACGCAGGGCCAGGAGATCCGCCGCGTCGTGGACGCGCTCTATCAGAAGCACGTCAAGACCGTGGAGCAGGTTGGCGGCATTTCGAACGAGGAGTTCGCAACGCTGAACAAGTCGCTGCATCGCCTCGAGCGCTTCTGGACCGACCAGATCCTGTATCGGCTCTGAGGTTGTTTCGGCCAAGCCGGCCTCGACAAGACCGGCGGCCAGTTACATACCAAGCCTTGCAAACGCATCGACCCGGCACTTTCCGGATCGGTGCGTTTGTCTTTTCGAAAAACGTTCCTCCCGCAAAAGCAAAAATGCATTTGGCCGGATGGAACTTTTTGGGCGCAAAAACGCTTGTCCGTCTGTGTTGGAGGATGGTCATGCTGGTTGAGCGCGGATTGCGGGTGATGAACGTGGGGGTGGTGGGCGAAGCCTATGCCATTGCCGCGCATTACCTGTGTCGCTCGGGCGCCATCGCCGACGACTTTGTGACGAACGAACGGCTGCTCGCCATCATCATTCAGATGTTCGAGCACGGCGAATTCAACAAGATCAAGCTCGCCAACAAGGCAATCGCGCAGTTCGAAGCCGAAGAGCTGGTCTAACCCGAGAGGAAGATATGGAAGCCGCCATCGACCGCATCATGATGACTTACGATCTCCTGCTCAATCGCTCTGCCGCGGCGAGCGCTGAGGCACGCATAAAGGTGACCAAGTATGTCACGAAGCTGTTCGAGGCCGGCGAAACGGACATGCATCGGCTCACGGTGTGCGGGCTCACCTATTTGCGCGAGCTCGACGGCTCGAACGATCCGGTCAAGGCCGGGTATACCGGGCTCTAGCGCTCGGCTTTCGCCAGCAGGCCGGCGCGTGCATCCATGAAACCGTCAACCGGTGGCATGGAGATGTCGTGCAACGGCGGCTGACGTCTGCGGTGGCGCATGTTGTCGGTAATTCCGTCAAAGCACTGGCTCAGGATGTTTCTGGCTCAATTTCCAGGCAGTTGCTTGTAAAACATCAGCTACCCAAGCGAGGTTGTTGGCTCAAACGACAATAACCGACGTTTCCCGCAACGCGGCGCAATGCAAATGTCCGACGTATGGTCATTTTGCAGACATTTGGCGAGTCGAGGCTGATGTCCGCCCTTGCGCGGAAAGCCGACGTTTGAGGCATGCACCATACATTTCATCACCCTTTATCCGCATGTATGCTGCGTGCGACACCCGCCTCGGATTTTCGGCTTCGAATGCCTGAATGCCGCGTCTTGCGAGAGAGGTCACACTTTGCCACCATACCGTTCAAGGGGGAGAAACGATGACCAGAACTCTGGACCATACTCGCTGCCGGCATCGGCCTTTTCGCTGGTCTTTCGGTGCCCGCGCAAGCGGCTGACGTGTCACTGGCGCGCCTCGACTGCGGCACGCCACAGGCGCCCACAGCCGTCAATCAGCGCTTCTCGGATACATATGCCTACGGCGAGCTGAAGCTCCAGTTCGTCTACAGTTGCTATCTCGTCAAACATGGCGACGATTATCTGCTGTGGGACACGGGCCATGCCATGACCATGCCCAATGTCGCGCCAAAGGTGAGCCTGGTCGATCTGCTGGCAAAGATCGACGTCAAACCCGATCAAATCAAATATGTCGGCATCAGCCATTATCACGCCGATCACACCGGCCAGATCGCCTCCTTTCCGAAAGCAACCCTGCTGATCGGCACCCGGGAATGGGACGCGATCTCCGCCCCCGAGCCTGCCCAGGGCGTGAACTTCAAGCCGTTCGAGAGCTGGCTCAAAGGTGACAGCGCGGTCGACGCGCTGGCACTGGGCCCCGACAAGGACGTCTTCGGCGACGGGACGGTGATCGTGCTGCGCACGCCAGGGCACACGCCGGGTCATTCCAGCCTGCTGGTCAAGCTGGCGCAGATGGGGCCGGTCATTCTCAGCGGCGATGCCGTCCACTTCCGCGAGAATTACGATTCGGATGGCGTGCCAATATTCAACTACGATCGGGCGCAGACGATTGCTTCGATCCAGCGCATGAAGCAGATCGTATCGAATTTGAAGGCGACGCTGATCATCCAGCACGATGCGCGCGACGTCGGCAAATTGCCGGAGTTCCCTGCATTCGCGAAGTAATTGCCGGCTCAGCGATTGAATGCGAGGAGCGGCCCCCGAAGCGTGATCGAGCCCCCGCGGCCGGTCCCGGACGAACCGTCGCGGGCGGCCGAAGCGCTCTTCGTCGGGATACGGATTCGTCCATCGTGCTGCCTTTTTCCGAATGCCTCTGATAAACATCTGCGATCGAAAACCTCCGGGAAACCCTCCATGCTCGTCCTGCATCATCTCAACGACTCCCGCTCGCAGCGGATCTTGTGGCTTCTCGAAGAGCTCGGAACTCCCTACGAAATGAAGCGATACCAGCGCGATGCAAAGACAAGGCTGGCGCCGGTCGAATTGACCGCCGTTCATCCGCTCGGCAAGTCGCCCGTGATTATCGATCGCGATATCAGAATTGCGGAATCCGCGGCGATCGTCGATTACCTCATTCGAACCTACGGCAAGGGCGCCATGATGCCCGCTATCGGTACGGGCGAATACGAGGCCTACAATGAATGGCTGCACTATGCCGAAGGCTCAGCTATGCTGCCATTGATGCTCAACCTCTATGTCTCGAGATTGAAGGAGGCAGGCAAGCCGTTGCATCCGCGGATCGACAGCGAGATCGCCAACCATCTCGGTTATGTCGAGGGCGCACTTAAGGGCAGGGAGTTTCTCGTCGGCAACGCGCTCACGGGAGCCGATATCCAGATGAGCTTCGTCGCCGAAATGGCCAAAATATTCGAGAAGCTCGCACCGTATCCGAACCTTGCCGGCTGGCTCGCGCGCATGCATGCCCGTCCGGCGTTCCGCCGCTCGGTCGAAAAAGGTGGCGCCTATCGCTTCGCGGATTAGGACTAGTGCGGCGAATTTGAAGTTCCTATCGGTATCGCGGCAAGTTGGTGATAGGAACTTCAAATTCAAAGCCGCACTAGAATTAAGGAGTTGCTAGAGCTCCTTTGATTCCGAAGTTCGCATCAGAGGTCGCCGCGATAGCTTGCGAACTTCGGAATCGGAGCTCTAGTGCGGCGAATTTGAAGTTCCTATCGGTATCGCGGCAAGTTGGTGATAGGAACTTCAAATTCAAAGCCGCACTAGCATTAAAAAGTTGGTAGAGCTCCTTTGATTCCGAAGTTCGCATCAGAGGTCGCCGCGACAGCTTGCGAACTCCGGAATCGGAGCTCTAGTGCCGATGAGGAAGCTGGAAAATATGAGACGCTGGTCCCGACTGGGTTTGCTGCCTCTGTTCGCGGTCGCC
Organism: Bradyrhizobium sp.; assembly: GCF_035570375.1. Classification (GTDB taxonomy): domain Bacteria; phylum Pseudomonadota; class Alphaproteobacteria; order Rhizobiales; family Xanthobacteraceae; genus Bradyrhizobium. The sequence goes on from NZ_DATMLW010000024.1 coordinate 48,933, forward strand.
GCTTGCACGCAGTCAGCGATTTTCAACTCGTCCAGCACGAGCCCGCCCGGCAACGATGCTTCGGCCAGCAATGGCCCGGCCGCCGGCAAATCCTATGCGGCGTCTTCCGATAAATCGATCGGAAACGCCTCCCCGGACCGGTGGCAGCCCCCGCCCGATCCAGTGATCAACGAAGACCTGCCCGGCACCGAACGGATTTCCCTCCTGCCCGCCAAGGTCGGTGAATGCGCCGACACCACCATCACCTCGATCACTGATCGGTATGGCGCTGACTTGGCGCCGGCGAATTCCAAGAAGGGAGCTGACAGCGGCACGATCGTCAGATTCAGCAACTCCGGCGTTCAGGTATCCCTTGTGAAGGAACGCGCAATCGCCCGCTCGCAGGTGTTTGACAAGGTCAACATGTGCCTCGTCGAGATCCCCAGGGATTGTCCAGCCGAAATCCGCGGGCGGGTCTACAAGACGACCAATCTGAGGACCGGGGAGAGCTGGAGCCTGGCCAATGATGTCAAGAGCTGCGGCACCTGAGCCAAGGGGCGGCGGGCAGAACGCGTGGCGCGAAAGCAAAAAAGACGACTCGGGCGACGGGACGAATGCCTGGTGCCGCGCCGGATCAGCCTGCGAAGCGTCGAGGGTTCCGCATATCCGACCTGCCGGGCGATCTGCTCGACCGACAGGCGGGTGGTCTGCGGTCTCAAGCCTGATCTGCTGGACGAACTGAATTGGTGAAACACCGCATGTCGCCGGGACGCGCCGGGCAAACGTTCGGGGCGCCAGCGCGACGGCTTCGGCAAGCTCCTGGATCGCAAAGTCGCGCGCGATGTTATCGCGCACCCAGTGTGGTTTGCGGTAACGGCACGCCGAAATTGGGTCGGCTGCCCGACGGGCAATTTTCGAATGCGTGTTATGCGAAATTTGCCCGTCGTGCCAATCTGCCGCATGCACGCGGCATTGTTCGGGACCCCAAATCACCAGCATGATTCGCGCCGTCCCGCACCCCTCAAGAGGGGCGCTTCGCGATCGTCACGAACGTCGGTTTCGGTTTGATGGTGACCCGAGCCGGCCACAGGTCGTTCATCCTTCAGTATCGCGCAAGCCATCGGTCGCGGCGGATGTTGATCGGCGACACCAAGAAGATCGGTCTCGACAAGGCCCGCAAGGAAGCCCGCAAAGCGCTTGGCGATGTTGCAGGCGGCGGCGATCCGCTGGAGGAACGTAAAAGGGCGGAGTGGCAGGCGGAAAACACCCTTGAGGCGATCTGCAAGGAATACCTGAAGCGAGAGGGGGTTCGGCTGCGAAGCAAGAGCCAGATCGAGGGCGCTCTCAGGCGGGTTGTCTATCATCCCAATAAGATCGGTTCCCGCCAGATCGAGGATATCCGGCGATCCGATATAGTCCGACTTCTAGACCAGATAGAGGATGAGCGCGGCCCGGTGGCCGCCGATTTCTCGCTTTCGATTGTCCGAAAGATCATGAATTGGCATGCCCGCCGCTCGGATGATTTCCGGTCCCCGATTGTAAGCGGCATGGCGCGGTCTAATCCAAATGAGCGCAAGCGCGAACGGGTGCTATCCGATGACGAATTGCGCGCCTTCTGGAAGGCTTCAGGGGAACTTACCGGGCCGTTCGGGCCGCTACTGCGGTTTATTTTGCTGACAGCCGCCCGTCGAATGGAGGCCGCCTCTCTGACCTGGAACGACATTGTGGGCAACGACTGGATTATCCCGGCTGTCAGATACAAGACCAAGAACGAAACCGTCCTGCCGCTTTCCAGGGCCGCCCTAGAGGTGCTGGCGTCAATCCCCCGAGTCGATGGTGTGGATTATGTTTTCAGCACCGGCACAAGGCCGATAGGCGGATTTAGTCAGTTCAAGGCCAAATTTGACAGCAATTCCGGCCTTACTAATTGGACGATCCACGATCTGAGGCGGACGGCGCGAAGCCTGATGTCTCGGGCAGGGGTTTCAACCGACCACGCCGAGCGCTGCTTGGGGCATGCAATGGGTGGCGTTCGCGGCACCTATGACCGTTACGCTTACCATGCCGAGAAAAAGCGAGCGTTCGAGGCCCTGGCCGCCCAGATCGATAGAATCATAAACCCTCAGCACAACGTAGTGCCGATGAGGAACACTGCGGCCGTCGAACTCGACTGTGCAAACAAAAGCCCCGCGGGCGAGGGCGGGGCTAGGTAGGGGATGCGGTGCGAGCACCGCAAGCCGATCATATTTGCTGTGGCCCACAGCGTCCACACACATTTGCCGCGGCGCCGGGGCTATTTCACCCGCTTGCCCCGCTTCATGCGGCTCCGCGGCGGTGGCGGGACTCGGGGGCCTTTTTAGGGATGCCTTATGTCGAAACAACAATCCAAGCTAGCGCTGTCAGCGCGACGGCGAAAGCAAGCATTAAAACGACGCCTAGAAGGTCTCGGTTTAGCACGGCGCTGCTCCCTTGCTAGAGTAGGGCGGGAGCGCGGACTGGTCTCTCTGTCACCGATAGGGGGCCAGAAGGCAGCGCGGTGATGTCCACGACTAGGCGCTTCTTGTATGCTTAAGTCCATCTAATTCGCATTTGCCGCGGGCGGGTTAGTCCCGCCAAAAGTCCCTGAATCGCGTCTGGCTTAGCGCCGGGTACCGAGTCGTATGCGTGATCGAGACGTGCCCGAGCCAATCCTGAATTGCCCGCGTGTCGATGCCGTCGTTGGCCAGCTTGTAACCGCAGCTATGCCGCAGCATGTGGAAATGGACCGGTAGCGCCAGGCTGGCACGCTGGCCGATAATCTTGACCAGCCGGTTGATGGCATCCGGCGTGAACGGCGTGCCGCGCTCGGTGCTTCACTGGCCCGTGTTCACAAGAAATCGGCTCCAAATCACAAGACGTGATCGCAGCGTGTGTTGTACCGCAGAACAGATGGCTAAGATGAAACCTGTTCCGTAGCCGGGGGGACAACTACACAATGCCGAAACTCGCGACGTGCAAATCGTGCGAGCGTCAGATCAGCACGAATGCCGGGTACTCGTACTATTGTCCGCATTGCGGTCACACCTACCGGCGCTCGTTCTTTCAGACTTACCGCAGATTCCTTTGGATGATGCTCGCCCTGCTGGTGGTCGGGTTCGGTTACGCTTTGATTGCCTCTTGACTGCGCTAAGCGGCCTTCTACGCAGACGCCACGCTTATCAAGAAAAGCCGTTTGCTGAGTCAGGGAAGGCTCAGGATTCAGTTTGCGTACTGGCGGTACATCCCTAGCCCTATTTTTAGCCTGTGGTTGGCGCACCCGGTTTGCATTTGTGCCCCACCGTAAGGCAAGGTGCCTGATTTTAGGCACGCTTGTCGCATCAGAAAAAATTATTGGCGGTTCTAGGAACTACTGCCTTCGCCCAGCACTTCCTGCACTCACCTACAGTGTGCGGGGCTGCGTCATGGAACCAAGATTTATTCAGTTGCGTGCACATCAGAAGAATATTGATCGTTATAAGCTCAAAACCAGGTTGAGCGAGACTCTTCTGTTAGTGCTGTTCGCCATCTTCAACTTCGTCCTATTCATTTCGACGTTAATCTCTCCACCCCGAAGGCAAAACGCATGCCGCGTAAACCGTGAAGAGTCACGGGAAAACCTGTCCATTCAGCGAAGCGCAAACGCACCACCAAGCCTCTGAAGCCAAGGACAAAGGCTCATCCTGGAACGGCGGCTGGCGCTAATTTCCAGGATGGAACGTGAGCTGGAGAAACTGAGAAACTCCGTAGGAGGTGCTCGCTTATCCCATACCCTGTTCGATAAAAGCCATATCGTTCGCCGTCGGGCGACTCATTTTCCCCAGATGTTGCGGATCCGCTTGTCAGCAATCGCCGTATAAACGACAGTATTCGCGATCGAGCGATGCCCCACGAACGCCTGAAGAGTGCTTGTATCGACTCCGCGGGCCGCCACCCGAGCATTGAAAGTCTAATCCTTAAATCGCTTTATGATGAGAATGGAGAGAATGGCGCTCACATAAAGCCAGCACAGGACCAGAAGCGGGATCAGGATAAAAGCAGACAGTCCAAGTACCACAGAAACAATCCAGCCGAAGCCAAAATAGAAGTGCAAACCGCGAAGCCAACCAATGCGGCAGCAATGTCAAAATCAATGAGATGGTCGTTGAGGAATTGCTTCACCGCGCTTTCCTCCTCACACGCTTGCGCTTGCCTCGAAGTAGCCAGCCGTTTCCTGAAGCTGGGAGGCACGCTACAGCGCGTTTGCCGCGGCCGAATTATCTCACACCCTAGCTACGGAAACGCGCCCGCGTGGCAGCGGAGAGGCTGGGGCATGTGATTTCACTTGTCATCGGCTGCTGATGCGGGACCCGGCAAAAGAAAACCCCAGCTTGGGCGAACCGGCTGCTAGTAGGTAGCGCAAATCACTGATGCCATCAGCAGCGGAAATGACAGTCTGGAATGTCGTCGTGAGTAGAGGCTGATGATCGCTGCAGCGAAGAAAGGGACCGAAAGGATATGTAGGATCGTCGTCATGGCGAGGAACCTAGCACATGTTGTAAGGCGCCGGGCAGGTCCGATTCGCCACGCGGACCGGGCTATTTCACCCGCTTGCCGCGCTTCAGGCGGCGCTTGCGACGAAAGGGGAAACGACGCCATGCACCAAACCGGTGCCGACACCGAGCTCCTTGCCGATTTTCAGCACGCCCATGCCGCCCTTGTGGAGGCTCAGGATTCGCTTTTCGAGTTGGGCCCTTGTCATGCCCCAGCGTTCCTCATCGAGGCTCCGGGCGCCATCCTTGCGACGGCCACGGCCTAGCTTCACGCCCTGTGCCTTGGCTCGCTTCAGGCCGGCGTTGACGCGCTCGACAATCATCGAACGCTCGAACTCGGCGAAGACGCCGCACATCTGAAACATGGCGCGCCCCGACGGCGTGCTCGTATCAAGCGCTTGCTGGTGCAGGTAGAGATCGCAGCCGAGCGCCTGCAGCTCGTTCAAAAACCCGACCAAGTGTTGCAGGCTGCGGCCTAGCCGATCGACCGACCAGGCGGCCACCATGTCGATCTTGCGGGCAGTGGCGTCCTTGAGCAACCGATCGAAGCCGGGGCGCCTGTCCCGACCCTTGGCGCCGGAAATTCCGGCGTCCTCATAGATCCCGACCACTTCCCAGCCTGAGCGGGCAGCAACCGCCTCGAGCTCGCGCCTTTGGTTCGCCGTGGTCTGTCCGTCCGTGCTGACCCGAATGTAAATTCCAACCCGCTTTGTGATGATCGCCTCCAAGGTCGGAAGCAGCAGATCGGAAGCAGCAGAATAGATTTGCGACGCCCAAAAACAGCAACGAAAACAGCGACCGGAGTCGGCAGAAAACGGGGGTGTTTCCTCTTGATCCGGCCGTACGGCGCACCAGGGCGCGAAAATCCGCGGTCGCGCAAAAGCGCGGGCCCCGCGACATGCAGCCGCCGCAGCAGCGCAAGGCAGAGCCCGTGCCGACCCGATGGCAGATTTGCGATGCCAGGGGTCTGGCGGGAAGCCTACCACATGGTGCGACGGGCGACGGCTCGGCGTGGTGCGCGTGGGGCGACACAAGAAAAGGCCCGGCGATAACACCGGGCCAGTCACATTGCGGATGCGACAAGTTTATCACCGCCATGTGACAGTCGGACGACGGTGCGACGGCCCGGCGGTTCAGCGTGGCGCGCTCAGGCAGGCACACAAAAAGGCCCGGCACGCTTGGCTCGCGCCGGGCCCAAGTCAGGGAGGAAACCGCCCAGCCTGAAGCTAGGCCCTTCGATTGATGCAAGCTGCATGCCGCGCGGCCGACCGTGCCGCGGCCGATCGGGTTCCAGCGCGGAACCTTCACACCCTTGGAAGGGTTGTGATTCAGGAGGAATTTATCGCGGCTGAAACTGTCTCTTAAGGGGGGCTCGAGCAGAATGAGCACTCATGAAGGCCATATTGGCGATATTGGGCGTTTGGTTCGCGTCGAATCTGGCGATCTTCGCTTTCATCCTTTGGCGTCGGTCGCCGCACTTTCGGCAGCGTGTGTTTCGTCTGACCCTTAGCGCTTTCGTGCCGGTCGAACGTAAGCAGGCGCATGGCCACCGCCGGGATTGACCGCCGATCCGCATAATATCGCAATGCCGCCAAGCGGACCGTTGCGGGCGCGAGGGCGAATTAGGCGAATTCCAACTGAACCGAACGCCTGCCGTTCCCCTGCAGCAAACGGCCCCAGGGAACTGTTTTGACACCTGCCGATTGATTCCTCTCCAACACGCGAGGAGGAAGAGCTATGCGCCTTCATAGCCACCCCTAGTCAATTGACGTGGTCACCGTAATAGCCGCTGGCCTGTTGTCAGTGGGCTTCGCCTGTGCCCTAGCATCCCTGTGGATCGAGCTGGCCCACTAGACCGCGACCAATCCGACCCCGCCGCAGAGGCAGGCGCAGCGGAAACAAGAGCGAATTCGGTTCCTGTCAAAAGTGCCCAAGCGACGCAATAAACATTGCGAGACTCAACGCAAGCGTTAACGCCATGATGCTCCATTGCAGTAATACAATCGTACTCATTCCCAGTCTCCCTGAGCGACTGTGAAAAGCCGATGCGGTCTTGATGCGACACATCAATTGGCTCGAACGTAAGCCACGCGTTCACGAGCGATGTGTTAGCCATCCCACATTTCACGAAGACTTGATGGCCACGCGAGGCGTGCCGGATCATCGATGTGGCGAGCGGCGAGGTGGTCGGAGTGTGTTGCGCCGCGAGGGCAAAATCGGTATTTTTTAAAGTGAGGCGGGCGTGCGTGATGGGAGAGAGATGCGGGCTGAAGCAGATTGGATCGTTGCGATTGCTTTTCGGGGCTAAACTTTTGAAGTAGGCGACAGGATGATTCCGAATAGGCCCTTTTTGTTGAAGCGCCTTAGATCGGGACGGAGCGGTTCGGCCTCGCAAATCAAGGAAACCTGACCAGGAATGGTTTGAACAAACGACTGAAAGCCCCAATTGGCATCAATGTCGTCAACG
>NZ_DATMLW010000025.1:0-2941 GCF_035570375.1 Bradyrhizobium sp.
GGGCGCTCGGCGCGCGATCGATCCTGGCCGACCCGCGGCGTGCCGAGATGAAAGATCACCTCAACGCCAAGATCAAATTCCGCGAGGAATTCCGCCCCTTTGCTCCGGTGGTCAAAGAGGAAGCCTATCGGGATTGGTTCGAGACCCTCGGCATGTCGGAAAGCCCGTACATGCTCTATACTCACAAAGCCCTGCGTCCCGGGCAAACGGCGGCCGTCACCCATGTCGACGGCAGCAGCAGAGTGCAAACCGTGTCACCCGAGCAAAACGCCTACCTCTATCGGATCCTAGAGGCTTTCGAACGACGCACCGGTGTGCCGGTGCTGATCAATACCTCGTTCAATTTGCGCGGTGAGCCGATCGTCTCGAGCCCATCGGATGCGTTGAAGACTTTTTTCGCTTCTGGGATCGATTACCTCGTGCTCGAGGATTTTGTTGTCGAAAAGGAGGGCGGCAGTTCAGCCGCGTTCCCCAACCTCGAGCACGCGCTGGCAGGGTGCCTGTGAAAACCGTGCACCTGACACTGAACTACGCTGCATGCAAGCTGCTTTATTACGACAATGAGACTGAGGCGATGCGGCCGCGGCTTGTCTTTGTCGGTGCCGACGGGTCGATCCATTTCGAGATCAACGAGGTCGGATTAAAGGGCGACGCGCTTGACGATACGCGCAAATTAGTCGTGGTCTGGGGGGATTCGGTGGTCTTCAGCGCCGGTCGCGGCTGGCCGTGCCTGCTCGACAGCCTCGCTCCCGGCTACCAATTTCTCAACGGGGGTATCGAGGGCGATCCCTTTACGAACATCCTGCGGCGGGCGCGCGAATTCAACCAGCAGAGAGCGGTCGAGCTGAACCTTCTGATGCTCGGCTGGCATCCGCTCCCCGACAATCGCAACGTTCGATCCGCTCTGACTGATTTTATCGAAAAAACGCGGAATACCGTTCTGTTCACAATGCCGACAGCGTTGAACAGACGGATAGCCGATCAAGATCTCTCATCCTATTTAACATCCCGTGATGCCGAAGAACCGTTCACGTTTTGCGGAGATTTGCCCTATTCCAGAAAGAACCAGTACATTGGGTTCAACTATATTATGGAACGAAACGACATAATTCGCGAGACAGCGTCGCAGATGAACATACGAATGGTCGATTTGTTCGCCGAATTTGAGACGGAAAAGTTGGATGACTTCCGTCAGGATTTTAATGACATGATTCATTTGCGAGCCAGTGCCCATCCGAAAATCGTCCGGGCGGTGTATGAGGGGATCAAGGATTTACTGCAGCCAGCTTCCCCCTCGGTAATGGCGGCATAATCGAGGCCGCGGCGTCAGCATCAAATCAGAGCGAGAGTTGCATGACCACAACCGAAGGCGTTGCCCATCCCGAGTTTCTGGTCGAGACCGAGGCGCTCGAGCAGTGGCTCGACGCCCCCGAGCTGCGCATACTCGACTGCACGACGCATCTCGTTCCCGATCCGAAAATCACCTACCAGGTCGTGCCGGGCCGGGCTGATTTCGAAAAAGGCCATATCCCCGGCGCGCAGTTCGTCGATCTGCTGGGCGATCTCTCGGACAAGAATCATCGCCTTCGCTTCATGCTGCCTTCCGCCGAGGCATTCGCCGCGGCGATGAGCGGTTTTGGCGTCGGAGAGGGCACGCGCGTCGTACTCTACAGCACAGCCAACCCGTGGTGGGCGACGCGGGTCTGGTGGATGCTGCGCGTCTTCGGCTTCGACAACGCGGCGGTGCTCAACGGAGGCTGGCAGAAATGGAGCCGCGAAGGGCGTCCGGTCGAGACCGGTCCCGCGAACGTGCGTCCGCCGGGACATTTTGTCGTGCGCGAGCAGCGCCCGCTGATGGTCGGCAAAGAGGAGGTCCTGCAGGCGATCGGCGATGCCGGAGCCTGCACGATCAACGCGCTGCTGCCGGAGCAGCACGCCGGCACTGGCGGGAACAGCTACGGCAGGCCCGGCCACATCAAAGGCAGCGTCAATTTGCCGGCGGCCCATCTGCTCGATCCAAAGACCAACGAATTCCTGCCCGCCGGCGAACTGCGCAAGCGCTTCGCGGCGATCGGGGCCTTCGACAAAGACGTCATCACCTATTGCGGCGGGGGCATTGCCGCGAGCGCCGATGCCCTCGCTCTGGTCATGCTCGGGCATCCCAACGTCAGGCTCTATGACGCTTCGCTGAGCGAATGGGCAACCGACCCGAGCCTGCCGATGGAAACCGGCTGATGGGCCACACGATTGCTCTGCTTTCCGAGCATACCGGAGCGGAAGTCCGCGGCATCGATCTCACCGAGCCCGTCGATGAAGCCGTGCAAGCCGGGCTCAATCGTGCGTTTGTCGAGCATTCGGTGCTGGTGTTTCGCGACCAACATCTGGCGCCCCAGCAACTGCTCGAGGCAGTCGGCCTGTTCGGCGAGCCCTTCGCGCAGCACAATTCGCGCTTTGCCTTGCCCGAATGTCCGCTAGTCCACTACATCTCGAACCACGATTTCTATCCCGACGGACGGCGTTACATTCCGGGCGAAGGCTACCATACCGACCACTCGAATGCGGCCCGCCCGCCAAAGGCCACAATTCTGCATGCGGTGAGCCTGCCCGACCGGGGCGGCGATACCCAGTACGTCGATATGCGCCTCGCCTATGACGAACTGCCGCAACAAACCAAACGCCGTCTCGACGGGCTGAAAGCAATCCATGTCTACCAGAGCCGCCACAGCGCGCGGAAGTTGATGGAGCTGGGTTCGGAAAGCCGCAGCCGCGTGCCCGACGCGGTCACCCACCCGATCGTACGCACGCACCCGGAAAGCGGCCGCAAGGCGATCTACATCAATCCGATCCGCACCGAGGGCATCGTCGGAATTCCGGAAGAGGAAGCCCAAGCCTTGCTTGCCGACCTGCTGGAGCACGCGACGCAGCCGCAATACCAGTACCG
>NZ_DATMLW010000026.1:0-37377 GCF_035570375.1 Bradyrhizobium sp.
GCGCGCCTGCCTCTGTGAAGGTCCGGGATGCAGTCATGGTGATAAGCCGCGACTTCATCGACAACTCTGCGAGTTGCTTTGAATTCGAAAAGAACAACGGGTCTGCAAGGATCAGAAGTACCCCTATTCGTTCCCGGGCGACAGTTTCGAATGCAGCTTCAAATTCAGATGGCTCCCGCACTTCGAGAAAGCGCAGTTGCAAGCCGAGCGCTTCAGACGCTTTCTTTGCTTCTTTCACTTGTTGGGTTTGGAACGTCACGTTGGTTGGATTGAACATCGCCGCGATATCGGTGCGGTCAGGTGCTACCAATTTTAGTAACTCTAGTTGTTTAGCGACAAGCGCGAGGGCCAGCGCGGATGTGCCTGTCACATTGCCCCCGGGGCGAGCGAGCGAAGCGGCAAGCCCTGCACCAACGGGATCGCCAACGCCCACCATCACGATGGGAATTGTGCTGGTCTGGTTTTTGGCGTCTTCGGCAGCCTTAGTAACGAACGCTACGATTACGTCCACCTTTAAACGGATCAGATCGGCGGCCAGTTCGGGAAGGCGGTCGTACTTTCCCTCTGCCCATCTGTATTCGAACCGAATATTACGTCCTTCGACATACCCAAGCCCCCGGAGTCCTTCGACCAGCCCGTCAACATAGCCTGTGTTCGGCCATTCGGGACTGAGCACGCCAACAACCGCGATCCCTGATCGCTGAGCACTAGCCGCAACGGGCATAGCGGCAACCGCGCCGCCGACGAGTGCGATGAACTGCCGCCGCTTCATTCGATCACCTCGTCGGCGCGGGCGAGCACCGTGGAAGGTATTTCGACGCCAAGCGCCTTTGCCGTCTTGAGATTGATGACGAGCTCGTACTTGGTCGGCGCCTGCACGGGCAGGTCGGCCGGTCGTTCGCCTTTGAGGATGCGATCGACGTAGCCAGCCGCTCGTCGGAACGGATCGACCGAATCCGGCCCGTAGGAGATCAAGCCGCCTTCGGCGGCGAAGTAGCGGTACGGATAGACCGCGGGCAATCGATGCCGGGATGCGATGTTGATGACCAATTCGTGGTGAGCGATCGCCGCCGGGTCCGGTGTCAAGATCAGGCCGCCATTTGGCTTAAGCGCGAACGCCGCGACGGCGCGTTCCATATCGCGGGCGTCGCCGCGCTTGCGACGATCGGCCACGCTGCCGCTGCACCTCCCAGCAGTGCGATAAACTCGCGCCGTCGCATTGTCTCCCCCGGAGACTAAGGCCGACCATCGAACGGCTCAAACTATCACATTTTCGGAGGTCAGGCGGCAGGTCTTAAGCGGCTGCCGATGTCCGAGTTGGGTCATTCTCGACCGAATGGGCGGGCCTTGCCTGCCAATTGATGTCCGCTTCTCTCCAAAAGCGACCGAAGCGCTGCTTTGCAGCGAAATGACGCGAAGGGCGAGAAACGGACATCAGCATGTTTGACGGCCCGCCCTAATAAAAAGCCCCGGTCGATGCCGGGGCTTCAGTCTTCGGGAAAGAACAATTAATAATTGGCGACGACTGGGCCGCCAAAGTGCCAGTTGAGACCAGCACGCGCGATCACTCCCCTGGCCGCGAACGTGCCACCTTCCCTAAAGCCCGGAGTGCATGTTGTTGCACCGGCCGGACAAGCGAAGACGGCGTTGATATTCCCCATGTCGTAGACGAGACCCTCGACCTTGGCGGAAAGGTTCCAATTGAAGGCATATTCGAGGCCAGCGCCGCCAATCACGCCTCCTCGCACCGTACTGGCGGTCGCAGGATAGATGAATCCGCTGGTGATAAAATTCGTCACTCCGGAGACAGATTCATGCCCGTAGATCGCGCCTCCCGTGATGTAGAGGAGAAGGCTCTGAGTCGGCAGAAATCCAACGCGGAAGCGTGTCGTGCCAAACCAGTCCATGTTGGCACTTGCGAGATAGCAGCAGGTCGGGCTCGCCAGGGAACCCAGCTGAGCTGTGGCGGAAGCCTTGATGTCCGACCACTGAATGTCCGTTTCGATACCGGCCAAGAAAATGCCACTCTGGATATTGTAGCCTGCCTCGCCGCCAACTAACCCGCCGCGTTGACTAATGATGCTGTTTTCAATGTTTAGCGTGCACCCAGAGCCGAAGGCCACGCCTGCCGGGTTGACGCACGTCCGGCCGCCAGTGCCTTGGTTCCATGCATAGCCCGCATCAGCCCCGATATAGAACCCGGTCCAGCTCCAAACCGGAGCCGGCGGAGGTGGCGCTTTAACTGGCATATCGGCCGCGAGTGCAGGAGTTCCCAGCAGAACTGCGAGAGCCGCGCTGACCATCAAAAGATTTTTCATGAAAAAATTCCCCAAACTGACCCACGCGGAAAGCTATGATTATGAACATATTAGCGAGGAAGGCGTCCCAAAGCTGTGACTTGGAAACCACAGTGGGCTTCCTTTAGGTATTGGTTGAAAGCTGTTGTTTTCCAGGCGCTCGAACATCATGGCTTGCCACGGCCTGATGGAGATTCCCGTCGTTCCCAAATGCCCGGTTCGGGTCAATCACGACTGATTCACCCAGTCTCGCCCAGCCATTGATGTCCGCTTCTCTCCAAAAGCGACCTGACTGCTGCGCCCACGCGAAATGACGCGAAGGGCCAAAAGGCGATATGCTCCTCATTCGATCACCTCGTCGGCGGTCGCAAGCAGCGCAGGTGGTACTTCGAGGCCCAGCGTCTTGGCTGTCTTCAGGTTGATCACCAACTCGTACTTATTGGGCGCTTGTACAGGAAGTTCGCTCGGCTTCGCGCCTTTGAGGATACGATCTACATACGTCGCTGCTCGCCTGTAGGTTTCACTCGTATTCGGGCCGTAAGAGGCAAGGCCGCCGCTTGTAACGCCATAGCGGAAAGCGTGGATCGCGGGCAAGCCATGGCTCAGTGCGACCGTATTGATCAATTCGTGATGGACCGCCGCAGATACCGATCCGGTCACGATCAAGCCGCCGTTCGGCTCGCGCGCGAATGTATCGATTGCGTGCTTCAATTCGCCAGCGTCACGTGGGTCGATCACGCTCAACTCCACCGCGGATGACGCCGCGGACTGGATTGCAGCGAACTGGCCGATCCCGGCGGCGATGGCTGGATCGCGAAGGACCGCTATCCGCGTCACGCGCGGCGCCATTTGTCTAAGCAGTTCGAGCCATTTCGCCGCTATGCTGTATTCGAACGAAGTAAATCCGGTGATGTTACTGCCCGGCCGCGCCATGCTTCTGACGTAACCCGCACCGACGGGGTCGATGACATTCGCAAATACAATGGGCACACTCCGAGTGATACGTTGCAGCGGTGCCACGGCCAGGCTGGTGGACGCCAGGATGACATCCGGGTTTAGCCCAACCAATTCTTCTGAATATTTGCGAGAGCGCTCAAGGTCGTCTCCGGCCCAACGGATCTCGATGCGAAGGTTGTCGCCCTCGTTCCAACCGAGTTTTTGCAATGCCTGCGTAAACGCGGCTAAGCGCGCCTGACCTTCGGAGGAGTCCGAGAAGAAACTCATCAGCGCCCCGATCCGCCGCATCCCAGTGGGCTGTTGCGCGCGAGCAGCGAACGGCCACATAGCTGCGCCGCCGAGAAGTGTGATGAACTCGCGCCGTCGCATTGTCTCCCCCGGAGACTAAGGCCGACCATCGAACGGCTCAAACTATCACATTTTAGGAGGTCAGGCGGCAGGTCTTAAGCGGCTGCCGATGTCCGAGTTGGGTCATTCTCGACCGAATGGGCGGGCCTTGCCCGTTAGTCGATGTCCGCTTCCCTCCGAAAGCGACCGCGGCGCCGCTCTGCAGCGAAATGACGCGAAGGGCCAGAAGCAGTCAACCCAGCCTTGTTCGACGTGTGCCCCCACAATAGCCGACATCAAATGGCTGCTGCGTTCGTCTGGTTAAGCCACAGCGGAAGTCGCTCGCCTGTCCGCCAGTCAAAATCTTCCGCGCGCATACACCTCATTGTGAGCTGGGGAACTGTAGATGAACGTAACGGCGGCGTTGCCCGTGCCGAAGAGGTAAGGAACGCGCTTCTACGCGCCAGATGAAATCAATCTGTATCAAGGAGAAGCTTTCACATGAAAACATCTTTCAATGTCGCGGAAAACGGAGGCGGGTCTTACCGTCTGCTGGCTATCCTCCGTTGGGTCATGGTTGTCATCTTCGTGTCGTTTGGCGTGCAAAAATTCACATTGCAGTCGGCACAGGGGATCGTTCAGTACATCAGCAACAGTCCGTTTGTCTCGTGGCTATCGGTATTCGGCTTCAGGGGAGAAGCGTATTTCCTCGGTACTGTCGAGTTTGCCATTGCCGCGCTGCTAGCGGCAGGTGCCTTCAGCCCGATCTTGTCAGCCGTCGGTTCGCTGATGGGCGTGGTTACGTTTGCGACCACGTGGTCATTCTTCTTCACGACGCCGGGGGTCGTTAAATGGAACTTATCGGCTGACCCAATAGCCTGGAATTTGACTGGCGAGTTTCTATTCAAAGATATCGTCTTGCTTTGCGTCTGTGCCGTGTTGTTCCTGGCCTCTTTGCCGCAGTCCGTTGTCCAATCACGGACTACCTAGAACTTACATGATGCTGCATTCGTCTCCGCCGAAGTTCACACCAAAAGAGTGATCGCCAGAATGTCCGGTGAGGGTCAAAAGGCGACATTCCCGCACCTTTAGCGCATTTCCGCTTTGCTCCGTCAGGCGCAGGGTTCGGAATCCATTTCTCCTGACATTTATGCGGTGCCATGGATTCCGGGTTCGCTCGTTTCACTCGCGCCCCGGAATCACGTAACTGGCAGGCCGTTCTTCGGCCTTCGCCTCGTTCCACAGCGAGTCCATCTCTTCGAGCGAAGCGCTCGAAAGCGAACGACCCCGCGAGGCCAGCGCGCGCTCGATGTAGCCAAAGCGGCGTTCGAATTTCGCGTTGGTGCCGCGCAGTGCCATTTCCGGATCGACCCCGACATGGCGGGCCATGTTGACCACGGCGAATAGAAGATCGCCGGTTTCGCTTTCAAGTTCGCTCGCATCGCCGCGCTCGAGCGCCGCCTCGATCTCGTCTGCCTCCTCGCGAATCTTGCGCAACACGGCGTGCGGATCATTCCAGTCGAAGCCGACGGTTGAGGCCTTGCGCTGCAACGCCATGGCGCGCGCCAACGCCGGCTGGCCTGCCTTGAGGTCCGACAACAGCGATTTGTGCGAATTTTCGACCGCCGGGCGGCGCGCGGCGCGCTCCACCTTCTCCTCGGCCTTGATCCGCTCCCACGCGCCCTTGACGTCGGAGGGGGTCAATCGTCCGTCCTGATCGGCAAAGACGTGCGGATGCCGTCGGATCATCTTGCGGGAAATTGCTTCCACCACGTCGCCGAAGTCGAATGCGTTCTGCTCTTCCGCCATGCGGGCATGAAACACGACCTGCAGCAGGAGATCGCCGAGCTCATCACGCAAATCGTCGAGATCGCCGCGCGCGATCGCATCGGCCACTTCGTAAGCTTCCTCGATGGTATAGGGGGCGATGGTCGCAAAATCCTGCTCGAGATCCCAGGGGCAGCCGCTGCCCGGCGTTCGTAACGACGCCATGATCTCGAGCAGGCGTGAAATATCGCGCGAATGGGTCATGATGCGGCACGGCCTCTGCGAAAGGGGGTCTTCAAGCCCTGTATGCCGCAATATCCGCCGCGATCCCAGCACAACGAACGCGGCGATCGATGGATTTCCACATATCGGCACGGTCAATCAGCACGGACTTTCGCCGGTGTTCCGATGACACAGGGCGCGCGCTCAAGGGCTGGACGAAAAATCCTCCGGCCATAACTCGATCGGAGAACCATGCGGCGTGCGGTCGGCGGCATGGTCCCAGGCATCGCGGTAGCGATGCTGGGTTTCGAGGCTAGCTACGCCCTTCGCCGCGATCAGCCTCTCAAGCGTGGCGAGCCAATGCCGGTAATAGGTTTCGCCGGTGTCGGGATCGCCGCTCGCCTGCGCGCGTTTGATTTCCTCTGCAAGCGCTGCGGCCCACTCGTTCCACGTGAAGACGCCGCGTTCATGAAGGCTCAGCGCCATCGCAAACGCCTGCGCTTCCCAGGGTTCGCGAAATACCGGCCCGTCATCGTCGCGCGGAATGTCTTTCACAACGCCAGTGTCCATTTTCCGAAGTTCGTGTTGCACTCAGCACCTACCCTTCACGAACTTCGGAAAGTCGGGGCATTAGCAAATATATGAGTCTGGTGCCGCTTTTCTGTTTGAAGTTCCTGGATCCAATTCGCCGCTTATGGTGCAGGAACTTCAAACAGGCGGCGCTTGTCGCGTGCGCCACTGCAGCATCCGTCATGCCGCCTCCAGATAGGGTTCGAACGCGTCGATCGAGACCTTAACCGTCGGATCGCTGTCCGCACCCCACAATTCGACGCCGTCGAAAACAACAGTGTAAAGCCATTGCGGGTTTTCGCCCGCTTCCACTGCCGCCGAATCCGGGAAGATGCTGCAGCCGAGGTTGCGCTCGACCACGCCGGCATGGCCGCGTACATAACGCGGCAGGCGGGTATGGGTTGCGGGGTGCATGTTCCTGGCCCGCACCCTGTCACCCGGCTTGAATCTCGCGGGCGCGGACGGTTCTCGCCCAAACTTGCCGCGCACCATGATGCGCTCGAGATCGTTGAGGGTGAATTTGCCGCGCTTGAGCGGTTTTGCCGGGCTTTCGGAATGGCCGGCCGCGACGTCGGCGGCCGAGATGAAGCCCTTGTCGATCAGCATATCCTGAAGACCAAGAAACCACTTCTGGTAGTACGTGCACGCCAGATAGATGTGGGGAGCCAGGCTTTCCCGGTAGTAGCGCGAGGTGTCGATATTGAACGCGCCGGCTGCGCCCATGGCGCGGACCATGGCCATTACGCGGCCTTCCCAGTCCTGATGAAAAACGGGCTCATTCGGCTCGGCCTCGACCTTGCCAAAACCGTCCATGCCGCCCATGTCGTGCACGCCGTTCACTATGGAACTCCCGGTGTTTTCGGAAATCCGGTGCCGATCATCGAATCCCGCGTCACGAGTTCGGCGAGCTGCTGTTCGCTCCAGCCGTCGGTGCCCGCGGGGCGCATCGGCAGCACCAGAAAACGGGTCTCGGCGGTCGAATCCCACACCCTGATTTCGGTTTCCTTTGGCAGCGTGATGCCAAAATCGGCGAGCACGCCGCGAGGATCCTTGACCGCGCGCGAGCGGTAGGGCGCAGCCTTGTACCAGACCGGCGGAAGCCCCAGCATTTCCCAAGGGTAACAGGAGCACAGCGTACAGACGACCATGTTGTGGCGCTGCGGCGTGTTTTCGACCGCAACCAGATGGTCGCCGACCCGGCTGACATGGCCGAGCGTGCCGACGGCCTTGGTCGCATCTTCGAGCAGGAGCCGCTTGAATGCGGGATCGGACCACGCCTTGGCGACAACACGCGCGCCATTATGAGGTCCGATCCTGGTCTCATAGGCCTGGATGATGGCATCGAGCGCCGCTGGCTCGACATAGCCCTTTTCCGTCAGGATGGTTTCGAGTGCGCGGACCCGTAACTCGGTCTCCGACAATTCCGAATGATCGTGGTGGTGCTGGTGATGGTGTTCGGTCATGGGCCTAACAAGGACATGCGAGAGCTCGATCCGGCCATTACGGCAGCGGCAAGGCCTCCGGTACGGCCTTTCAATCGCTCGTTGCAGACCGCTCGACACGCTTACGGCGACGCCGGACTGCCTGGCGATGGTCCCATTTTCGACGTCCCGCTCCAGCCGTCAAGCTTGTCCTTCAGCCGGGCGGGGTATTCGCCATCCCAGGAAGGGGAGAGGCGAAATCGCCGGCCACAAGCCCTTTGTAATGGCGGTATTACGTCTGCGCAGATTTGCAGCCTCGACCATTGACAAGTGATGGACCGGTTTGTCTGATCTCGCGCGGCGAAAAGGGGAGACCTCGGCGATGCAGGGAAAAGTGGCTCTCGAAGAGCATTTTGCCGTCGAGGAAACGCTCCAGGACAGCGCGGTGTTCTCGCCTGAGGCCGACTGGCCGGAGCTGAAAGCTCGCCTCCTCGATATCCACGACCGCCGCTTGCGGGAGATGGATGCGCACGGCATCGAAATGATGCTGCTTTCCCTCAATGCCCCGGCCGTGCAGGCGATACCCGATCGAATCAGGGCAGGGGAAATAGCCCGCCGCGCCAACGACTTTCTCGCCGACCAAATTCTGCGCCGGCCCGGCCGCTTTGGCGGATTTGCTGCGCTGCCGATGCAAAGCCCGGACCTTGCGGCGCGGGAGCTGGAGAGGTGCGTGCGTGAGCTCGGGTTCTGCGGCGCGCTTGTGAACGGCTTCAGCCAGCTCAGTGACGGCGCGTCCGGCGTTTATTACGACCTGAAGGCCTACTGGCCGTTTTGGGCGGAGGTCGAGCGACTTGACGTGCCGTTCTATCTTCATCCGCGAAATCCTCTGCCCAGGGATTCCGCCATCTACGAGGGGCACCGCTGGCTATTGGGCCCGACATGGGCTTTCGGACAGGAAACCGCCGTTCATGCGCTTCGGCTCATGGGATCGGGGTTGTTCGACGCCTATCCACGCCTCAACATCATCATCGGCCACATGGGCGAGGGGTTGCCGTTTTCGATGTGGCGGATCGACAATCGCAACAAGTGGATGAGCGAACAGAACCGCTATCCGGCCAAGCGGAAGATCGCGGATTATTTCCGGGAGAATTTCCACATCACGACCTCGGGCAATTTCCGCACGCAGACGCTGATCGACGCCATGCTGGAAATCGGGGTAGAGCGGATCCTTTTTTCGGCCGATTGGCCCTTCGAGAATATCGATCATGCGTCAGACTGGTTTGACGCTGCACCGATCGCGGAAACCGACCGTCAAAAAATCGGCCGCGACAATGCAAGAAAACTGTTCAAGCTCGATCGATCCAATCGATAGATGGTTCGGCCGCCGTCTGGCAAAAAAGGGGGATGCCGTGAGTTCGCAAACCGGAATCGACGTTCATGAAGAATTGGCGGGTGCGGCGGTTACCCCCCTGCACAAGGTGCTCGGCGTCCTGATCACGCTCATCACCCTGTTCGACGGATACGACACGTTCAATCCGGCCTATGTCATTCACTATGTGATGAAGCCGTGGGGATTGCTGCCGAGCCAAGCCGGGCTGCTGGTGAGCTCGGGGCTGATCGGCTTTCTGTTCGGTGCGATGGGACACGGAATGGCGGCAGACCGCTTTGGCCGCAGAAGCACGCTTCTGGCCGGCCTCTGGATCGTGAACGTGCTGACGCTTCTCACGGCATTGTTTGCCACCGATTTTGTCAGCTTCTGCATCTTGCGATTCATCACCGGCCTTGGACTCGGCATCCTGCTGCCGCTCGGCACCACCTACATCAACGAGCTCGCCCCACCACGTGTCAGTAACCGTTTCTCGCTTTGGGGCGTGACGCTGGGCTGGTCGCTCGGCGGGGTTTTCGCAAGCCTTGTCGGCGTATTTTTGACGCCTCGATTTGGCTGGCAGGTCCTCTACTACGTCGGGACATTGTCCATCCCCCTGACGTTGGTCGTGCACGCGGTGCTGCCGGAAAGCCCGAAGTTTCTGGCTTCCGCCGGCCGCATGGATGAGCTGCGCGCGCTTCTTTCGCGGCTACGTCCGGAACGAAAGGGTGTTTACGAGAACGCCCCGCTTCGCACCACTGAGGAACCGGCAAGGCACAATACGATCGCTGCGCTCCTGGCACCGCGCTATCGGCGCGTCTCGCTGACGATCTGGGCCACTGCGTTTCTCAGCCTGTTCGCGATTTTCGGGCTGGTCGGATGGATTCCAACCGTCATGATCAGGCGCGGTGAAACCTTTGCCGCTTCCTTTGGCTTCGGCGCCCTGATGCAGGCGACCTCCTTCTTCGGCGGGCTTGCGCTTGCGATGCTGGCCGATCGCGGGATTGCCAGTACGCCGCGGGTGCTCGGCATCTGGTTTGTGGTTGGGGGACTTGCCGTCGGCTCGCTGGTGTTTGTCAATTGGCACGGGTTCAATCTGGCAATCGTTGCCGTGGCCGGTTTTTGCATCATCGGTGCCCAGCACGTGCTCAATAATTTCACTGCCAACTCCTACGAAACCGGATTTCGCGCCAGCGGAGTGGGGATGGAACTGGGGGTAGGGCGGGTCGGGGCCATTCTCGGACCCTATGTCATCGGCCTGCTGCAGCAGGCGACCGGCGGGCCCGAACCCGTGTTTTGGGCAATCGGTGGGGCGGCCGTCGTTGCGGCACTCGTGATCGGCTCGCTTGCGATGCAAACCAGCGTGGCAGGGGTCGGGTTGGCGGCTGCGGAGTGACCAGCGGCCAGGAAATCATCGGGGTTTGATCAAATGGGGAGAACGGCATGACTGCGAAGGAATTGAATGCGCAAGCCGAGGGGCTGCAGGGATACGTCTTGCTGGCGATGCGGCTGTTGGTTGCGCCCCTCTTCGTTTACAGCGGTGTTGGCAAGATTCTCGCCTTCAGCGTCACGGCGTCACGACTTCCGGGCGGTGCAGAAGGACTGGGCATGTTGCTGGCGGCAGGCGCCATCATCGTCGAGTTGGGTTGCTCGACGGCCCTCGTGCTGGGAATCTGGACCCGCTGGGCATCCCTCATCCTGATTGCCTTCACGGTCGCAGCGACATTGATGTTTCATAACTTTTGGGCGTCGCCAGCGCCGCAGGTCCAGGTCCAGACCATCAATTTTCTCAAAAATCTTGGCTTGATCGGCGCCTTCGCCATGATCGCGGCATTCGGCCCCGGCCCCTTCTCGCTGGAAGAGAGATGGCGGCGGGGCGCGTGATCTCCTGAAAGGGAAGATGAGTTGGCGACCATCAACTGCGATATGGGCGAGGCGTTCGGCCTCTACCGGATCGGCGATGACGAAGCGCTGATGCCGCTGATTTCGGTTGCCAACGTGGCCTGCGGTTTCCACGCTTCCGATTTCAACCACATGCGCAAGACAGTGCGGCTGGCGAAGCGTCACGGCGTCAAGGTCGGCGCGCATCCCTCGCTTCCCGATCTTCAAGGCTTCGGCCGTCGCGAAATGAAGATGTCGCGGGAGGAGCTGGCCAACTGCATCATCTATCAGGTGGGGGCGCTGAAAGGCTTCCTCGATGCCGAAGGCCTCGCGCTCAACCACATCAAGCCCCACGGCGCGCTCTACGGCATGGCGGCGAGGGACGAGGCAGTAGCTCACGCCATTTGTGACGCCGCGGACATCTTCAAGACGCCGATCATGGGGATGATCGGCACGCAGCATGAGATCGTGTACACCGCCCGCGGCCATATCTTGATTGCGGAATTTTATGCCGACCTCGAATATCGCGGCGACGGCAGCCTGATCATCACGGCCGAACACAAACCCGTCGATCCGGCCCAAGCGGCTTGGCGCTGCTTGCGCGCGATCGCGGAAGGCAAGACGGCGAGCGTCAACGGCAGCGATGCTCCCGTTCGCGCCGATTCAATCTGCGTTCATTCGGACACGCCGAATGCTGTTGAAGTGGCCCGTACGGTGCGCGATGCGTTGATGACGCGATCGCAAGAGCACAAAACCTGACTTGCGGTGCGAACTGCGGCTTGCTTTCTTTCGTTGGTGTTGGACGAGACTGGAAAGGAGGCACCCTTGGCCAGCTTTGTGACGATCGAAAAGGGCTTGGGGCCGGAGGGGCGCATCGCGGTCGTACGCTTCGATCGCGGCGACGGCATCAACGCGCTGTCGCCAGAGGCCTTGCGTCAGCTGACCGATGCGGCGCGGTCGTTCGAAGATGATGGCGACACGTCGGTCGTCGTGCTGACCGGGAGCGCCAAAGCGTTCAGCGCCGGCTTCGATCTAAAAGACCCGGAAGGCCGTTCGCGCCGTACCATGGATATCGGCTCGCTGCGCCGGCACCTGAAACTCGGGCCGCGGCTCAGCCGCGCCTGGCAGGAGATGGAGCAGATCACGATCGCAGCCATCGAAGGATTTTGCATTGGCGGCGGCGTGGCGCTTGCCGTCGCGCTCGATTTTCGCATCATGGCCCGCGACGCCCATATTCGCGTGCCCGAGATCGGGCGAGCTGGCAGAGCATTCCGCGCCTGCTGCATTTGATTGGGCCGGCCCGCACCAAGCAGGCGGTGATCCTTGCGGATCACCGCATCACGTCCGCGCAGGCCTATGAGTGGGGTCTGGTGGAGGAAGTAGCCGAGCCCGGCAAAGCCTTTGAGGCCGCAATGGCGTTGGCAACAAAGGTCGCCGCGCAACCACCGATCTCTGTGGCCATGACCAAGTTGACCGTCAATCGCCTGGCGCACGCGTTCGACGATTTGGCCAGCCACATGGACATCGACCAGTTTGCGCTGGCGAGTTTGACAGATGATCACAAGGAAGGCGTCGCGGCGTTTTTGGAGCGGCGCAAGCCGCGCTTCAGGGGACGCTAAAATTGACCCAACGACACGCAGCGGAATGTTCAGCGGATAGCGAGCCTTAAGAAATCAGACGCAACCAGAGCCTGGCGGATTCTCGCCACGCTAGTGATTCAGTTCCCAACGCGATAGTTGTCAACATCATGACAGTTTTTCTGCGGAACTGGCTCGCTTGCCGGCAATACGCGACGGCGATTCACGTGCGTAACGCTCAAAAAGTCATCGTCGTGTCAAGTCACCGCAACATGGCGCAACGTAATCTGCTGCCGTCGGCAATTTTCTTTTTTTCGAACGCCGACGTTGGGAGAGAACGATGGAAAAATCGAGACCTTGGTTGGGGGGCGCCCCAATTACCTTAACAACAGAGTTGTTTCGGTCGGATCGAAGCCCGGAAAGCCCGGATTGCCATGGCTGTCGGCAATTGGCTTGCCATCCATATCGAGGACCACCTTGCTGCCCACGATTGCCGGTGCAACATTCGCGTTGCCGAACAGCGCGTTGAAGCCAACATAGCCGCCCGGTTCGTCAGGCAGCAGGTCTGGCTTGGGATTGCCGCCGCGGTTGCACACCGAGCTGGCCCCTTGCGCGCAGTGAATCGCGATGCCTTCGAAATCAGCCGTCGCCAGGGTGCGGTTGGTAGCGGCTTCCTGTCCTTCCGGCGAGTTCGGCCCGAACACCGTGTTGACGTCGGCCGGGATACTTTCGAACTCGATATTGGCCGTGGAGAAACCGCCAACGTCGCAGCCCGCACGGGTGAAGGGGACCCAGGGAGCTGGGGCAATCTTGCCCTTTTCATTGATCATTTGCGCATTGCCATCCGCGCTCGCGCCCGTCCAGTACAGGAACGAGCTCTGGAAGCCGACCGAGCCGTCGTTCCTGAAGAAGCCGTAGCTGTTGGCAACCGTCCAGCCGAACCGATCGCCATATAGACCGGTCAGCGTCGTGACGATGTCCTGGGCGGTGTGCGAAATGAGTGGCGTAAAATGAGTGCCGCTGACGGTGCCGTTATCCTGCAGGAAGTTCAACAGATGCGGCATCTGCTCAAGATCCGACGGCACGTTCGGATTGTCACGGCGCAAATGGACGTTATCAAACGTCAGAAAAACAACGCGCTTGGCGTCGCAGTCACTGGGCTCTGTGGCGGCCATGCTGGAAGCAGGTGTTCCCGTTGTCTATTTCTATATTTCCGATGCTCATGACAACGAACTCGGTCCGTCTTTGAGCCCCAAAAGCACGTTTGGTCCTGGTGAAGCGCCCTACGTCCAACAGCTGAAGATCTATGATGAGGCGTTCGCGAAATTCTTCGATCGCCTCGCCAAGGACGGCATCACCAAGGAGAACACGCTTTTTGTCGTAACCGCCGATGAGAACGATCACTTTGTTGGCAGTGCCCCGAGCCCGGCCAACTGCGACGGCGTCAACGTGCCGTGCACCTACACCCATGTCGGCGAAATCGACACCTTCATGGACCGGCTGCTTTTGACCCAACGACAGAACACGACGCCTTTCCTGATTCACTCCGACGACGCGCCGACCTTCTATATCAACGGCAATCCCGGACCGACAGATCCAGTGACGCGGACGCTGGAGCACGATGTCAACGCCCTCACTGTCGTTAATCCGATCACTGGTAACAACGACAGGCTGTCGGCTCTGCTCGCCGACCGGGCGGAAATGAAGCTCCTGCACATGGTGCCGTTTGTTGCGGACCGCGTGCCGACCTTCACCATGTTCGGCAACGATAACTATTTTAACGAGACAGCGAGCGTCGCGAACGGCAAGGGCAAGGATTGCTCTCAGCCTCCTGCCTGCGTTTCCGAGGAGACGGGCTTTGCCTGGAACCACGGCGACTTCCAGAAGCAGATCACCCGGACCTGGTTCGGCATGGTCGGCCCCGGCGTGGCGAAGCAAGGCCGGTTTGATGGCGTGTTCTCCGATCACACCGATCTGCGTCCGACGGTCATGGCGCTTGTCGGCCTGAAGGAGAGCTACGTCCATGACGGCCGGGTGCTGGTCGAGAACCTTGAAGCCCATGCGCTGCCGGACTCCTTGAGCGATAGCCTTTCCGCCTACACCGCTCTGGCTCAGGCCTACAAGCTGATCAACGCCACCAAGGGTCAGCTTGGCGTCAACAGCCTGGTTGCCGCCAACCGGGCCATCACCAGCGACGACGCCACCTACAACAAGTTCCTGACCACGATTGGGGCGATCACCGATCAGCGGAATGCGTTGGCGGGCCAGATGATAGGTCTGCTTGACGGCGCGGCGTTCGGGAACAAGCCCATTCACTCTGGCGATACGGTGGAGGATCTCGTCCAGCAGGCGCGGAAGCTGAACGACAAGGTCGAGGACATGGCGGGACACTAGGATTCCGCGATCTCTCCGTCAAACTTCGAAGAAGCCCGCCGGCACCGCCGGCGGGCTTCGCATTTGCATCTCTCAATTCCGCCAGTCGCCGGTGCCCTGCGCCTTTGGCCCCGATTGAGCGTATGCGGACGAGGTTTTTCTATGTGCGCTCTTCCGAGCTCTATGCGCGCTCTTCCGAAGCCAGAGCGGAAGTTGTCACGACGGGATCGACGGCGGCCTTTGCCTGCAACTTCGCGACGATGGCCGAGTGCTGCATTTTCCGGCCCAAGCTGCCGGGAGACTTCACCAGGTAACCGGCGCCCATAACAGGGCGAGCCGCTGACCTTCGGCGATCTGGGCCGTCGTCATCTTCGAGGCCACCGCATCGCGAAGCCTGCGATAATAATCAGCCTGGCGGCCGGAAGCGCTCGCTGCGGCGAGGTTTAGCCAGGTGTAGGAAAGAATCACACTGTGCGGCACCCCGTGACCCTTGTCATAACTGAGGCCGAGCCGGCTCCGTCCAAAGGCGTCGCCCTGCGCGGCTGCGCTCTGATAAAGATCGGCGGCCGCGACGTAGTTCTGCGGCACGCCGAACCCGTTTTCATACATGAATCCGAGTTGCGCCTGCGCGCGGGCATCGCCGCGCGCTGCCGCCGGAATGAGTTCGCGGACCGCACGCGCATAGTCACCTCTGGAATAGGCGGCGACTCCACGGACCTGCCCATCGGCGCGCGCCGGATTCATCGTTGCAGCGCCAATCAGGACGAGCGCCGACATCATCGCCAACGCGCCGTGTTTCGGTGCGCTCGGCTTCGCGGAAAATCGAGCGGGAGCGCGGCGTGGCAGTTGCAGGGCGGCATCAATGAAGGACTGGGACGCGCGGTTCATTGGCAATACTCGAATTGATGCTGCCGCGGAGCTTTGACCGAAGCTCTTCGGCAACCGTATGGGCATCGAGGCTGTCCCGGATGATCTGGGGACGGATAAAGATAATCAATTCCGTGCGGGTCAAGGTGTTGTCCTGGTGAGAGAAGGCATCGCCCAGGCCCGGAATGGCATCGAGCACGGGAATGCCGTTCCGATTGAGACTGCGTTGTTCGCTGATCAATCCGGCCAACAGGACCGTCTGGCCGTTGGCGACGGAAATCGAGCTTTTGACCCTTCGCTCGGAGACGGTCGGAGTTAAACTCGTCGCAGTTTGCGGCGACACGTTGCTGATTTCCTGCTCGACGTCGAGCCTGACGGTTCCGTTGACGCTGATGCGCGGAGACACACGCAGGATCACGCCCGTGTTGCGATAATCGATTGTATTGACGACAGTGTTGTTCGTCGTCAACACCGTGGCGCTGCCGGTGGAGACCGGAACGACGTCGCCGACCTGAAGCGTTGCGACCTGGTTGTTGACCACCACCAGAGAGGGATTCGACAACACCTTGACGCCGGTGACGGTGTGCAATGCGTCAAGAATGGCGCTTGGTTGCGCTTCCGGGCCGATCAGGAAATTGAACCCGGGGAGGGCACGGTTGATGAGAGCGTTGACCACCGTGCTGGTCGCGCTGGTGGTTGTCGCATTGCTCGAGTTGGTGCCGGTGCTCGTCGAGGTGGTTGTAGAGGAGACGCCGGGCGCACCAGTGGACTGGGTGTTGACGATGGAGCCCCGGTCGGGCCTGAGTCCCAGATTTTTGCTGGTCAGGAAAAACTGGACGCCATAGGCGAGTTCGTCATTGAGCGTGACTTCCGCAATGGTCGCGTCGATGGCGACCTGAAGCTGCGGCTGATCCAGCTTTTGCAGCGTCGATTCGATGATCCGGTAGTTGCCCTGATCGGCATAGATCAGCAGGGTGTTGTTGACGGTGTCCGCAGTGATGCGGACGCCCTGCAGCAATGGTTGGCCGTTGCCGGTGCCGCCAGGGCCGCCGGTGCCTCGGTTGCTGTCGAGCGTCGCCCCGTTTGCGGCAGCCGATGCGACGGCCGCAGGCGTGCCAAAGGCGGAATTGCCGCTTGAGCCACTGCGCGAGCCAAGGCCGCCGCCAAACCCGCCTGATGCCCCAAAGCCACCGGACGAGGAAGACGACGTGCCGCTGTTGTTGTTGTTGTTCAGAGAGAGACGATCGCTGGCCGAGGCATACAGTCCCGAGCCAGGTGCGATTTGGCCCTCGGGGCTGTCGAGCAGGCTGCCGCCGCCCGCGGATGAGCCGCCGGTGAACATGTCGGTCAAAACGCGCGCGATCTGGCGGGCTTCCCCGTACTTCACCCGGTAAACATGAACACTGGTTCTCGAGCTGTCCGCACGATCGAGACGCTTGATCCAGGTCGAAGCGGTTTGCAGCAATGCAGGCTTCTTGCTGACCACCATGACCGCGTTGAGTCGGGCCACCGGCTGAAACTTGATCATATTTTGGCTCAGGCCATTCTCGCCGGAGTCCACGATCTTTTCGAGCTCGGCGATGACGGGTTCGGGTCCACTGTTGACGACCGGGTAGATTCCGACCGACTGACCGCGCAGCCAGTCGACGTCAAAGCTCAGAGCCGTTTCGACTGCGGTGCGACGCTCCGCGCCGGTACCCTGGATCAGAAGAAGGTTGCGCGCGGTGTCGGCGCGCACCGTGCCGGGTTTGGTGGCAAAACTGTCCATCAGCTTCAGCAGCGTCTGCGCCGATACGTATTGCAGCGGCACCACCGACACCCCGAACCCCGGTTCGGGGCTTGCGGCCGCGGCATCGACCCGGCCCGCGC
The DNA here is from genome assembly GCF_035570375.1 of Bradyrhizobium sp. Classification (GTDB taxonomy): domain Bacteria; phylum Pseudomonadota; class Alphaproteobacteria; order Rhizobiales; family Xanthobacteraceae; genus Bradyrhizobium. The sequence continues at coordinate 17,495 of NZ_DATMLW010000026.1, forward strand.
CGACCGCATCGCCAAGTGGCGTCAGCCGATAGCCCGCGGTGTCGCGCACCAGCACGACGCCGCTGATCCGCAGGGCATTTTCGAGAACAAAGACGATGTCGGATTTGGCAACCGGGCGCACCGAAACGAGGCTAACTGTACCCTGGACCCGTGGATCGATCGTGTAACCCGTCTGCATGATATCGCCGAGCACCACCTTGGCCACGGTCGCAACGGGCGTGTTCTCGAAATTGAGTTCAAAGCCAGCACCGCTTGCCACCGGCTGGGGGCGCGCTTCGGCGATATCCTGCACCTCGGTGCCCTGAAATACGGCCGGCTGGGATCGCTGGCGGGTATCCGTCGCCGACGTCCCCCCCTGCTGCGGATAACGCGGCAGGATGTCCAGCGAGCGAACCTTGTCGATCACGTCGATGTTGGGGTCGCCGTTGGTGCGTAAGGTAGCCGAGCTGCAGGACGCCAACGCAACGACGGACAACAATACGATAGCAATACAAATGTTGCGACCGACCGACGGGAAAAATCCCCGGTTGCCGACACCTACCATGTTTCCGCCGTCCCAAACTGACTTGAGCCCAGAAATCCGCTGGCAGGATTTGAGCCGAAGGGCAAGTCTTACCGTCAGAACATGACAGAAATAATTGAGCGCGTGGTCATCTGGCCGATCGGCAACCGCGACCGGATTGATCTTGTGAGCGGACAGCCGCTCGCGCTTCGTAATGATGTCATGTTTTCGGATCAATAAACTCGCTAAGCGGCCGACAATTGGCGACAACGGCGGCACGATGGGTTATGTCTGCTGATCGGCGCCCAGGAAGAAAACGGCGCGACGGAAACAACTGATGTCCAGCGACGAGTCCTTGAAATTCCTGGAGTATCTTCGTCGTCACAACTATTTGATGAAGGCCGCGGTCGATGGCGAGCCGGCGCCACAGGGCGGCATCGCCCGTCAGCGGTCCAGGCTTTGGGAGCTGGCCGACCTCTCCGCCAATGAGTTTGCGGACGAGGTGGCGCGCTTTGCTGGTCTCGAACGAGTTATGTTGGCCGACATATTATCTGCGCCTGCTTTGAACGACGGCTTCTCGCAGCGCTTTCTGCGCGAGATGATGGTTTTTCCCTATCAGGCAGCCGATGGAAGCCCGGTGCTGGCGGTGGCAGACCCGACCGACCGCGCGGCACTGCGGGCAGCCGAAATCGTGCTCAGGCGGAGCGTCACCATCAAGGTAGCCTCGATCGAAGACCTCAACGTGGTTCTCGATCGGCGCCTTAGCGACGACGATGTCGGGGCGGGGGGCGGGGACGGCCTGCTTCAGCCGCGCGAGGACGATATCGAAAGTCTGCGCGACCTTGCCAGCGGGGCGCCGGTGGTTCGCGCCGTCAACGACTTGCTGGAAAAAGCGGTCGAACAGCGCGCAAGCGACATTCACATCGAGCCGTTTCAGACGGGGCTTGTGGTACGCATGCGCATTGACGGTTTGCTTCGGCCGGTCGCAGCACCCGCCGGCGTATTGCCGCAGGCGCTTATCTCGCGCATCAAGATTATCGCCAACCTGAATATTGCCGAACGCCGGCTGCCGCAGGACGGCTCTGCACGGCTTCGGATCGGGCGCACCGACATCGATATCCGTGTGGCGATCATGCCGATGCAGCACGGAGAATCCGCAGTCATCCGCATCCTGCCGAAGGATCGTGGCTTGCTCGTCGTCGAAAAGCTTGGATTTTCGCGGCCCGACGAAACCAGGCTGAGGCGATTGCTCAAACTGCCTCACGGCATGACCGTCGTTACCGGCCCGACCGGAAGCGGCAAGACCACGACCTTGGCGACGGTGCTGTCGATCCTGAACGAACCGGGTCGCAAAATCCTGACCATCGAAGACCCCGTCGAATATGAAATACCCGGCGTCAATCAGGCTCAGATCAAGCCCGCGATCGGACTGACATTCGCTGCCGCGCTGCGCTCGTTCGTGCGTCAGGATCCGGACGTCATCATGGTCGGCGAGGTGCGCGACTCCGAGACCGCGCACGTGGCCGTCCACGCGGCTCTCACCGGTCACCTCGTCCTGACCACGCTGCATACTGAATCGGCCGCCGCCGCCGTGCCGCGTCTTCTCGACCTTGGCGTCGAGGGCTACCTGCTGCGCTCCACCTTGCGGGCAGTGATCGCGCAGCGGCTGGTCCGCCAACTCTGCGATCGCTGCAAGACGCCAAGGGTGCTTACCGCGGCCGATTTTACGGAAGACCCCCGGCTCGGCGAACTCGGCTTCAAGAGCGGGGAGACGCTTTTTGCGCCCTGCGGCTGCGAGCGCTGCGGCGGCACCGGTTATCGCGGACGGCTTGGAGTGTTCGAGCTCCTCGAACTCAACAACGAGATTCGTGACTTGATCGGGGAAAAGACCGACGGGCTGAAAATCGATCAGACGGCAATCCGAGGCGGGATGACGACGATGATTGACGACGGCGTGGCGAAATGTCGTGCCGGTCTGACCTCGCCTGCGGAACTGCTCCGCGTCGCAACTGCGCGGTGAGAGACTCATGCCGAATTTCCGCTATCGAGCCCTGACGCAGAACGGCGAGATCGTGCATGGCACGCTCTCGGCGCCGACGGCGAAAGAAGTGGCTCACCGTATCGAATACCTTCGGTTGCTGCCGATCGAAACCGTCGAAGACAAGGCGAACGCAGCCGCATCAAGCGGCGCCTTCGGCTTTTGGGGCAGGCCAAGCTCGTCGGAAGTGACAACCTTCACCAGGGATCTTGCGCTTCTCTTGAAGGCGGGTGCGCGCTTGAACGATGCGCTCGAACTCCTGGCAAGCGATGCGGATGTCGGCCGGCTTCGCCCCATCGTCAGCAAATTGCGCGCTTCCATTCTCAGCGGCGAAAGTTTTGCAAGCGCGGTTGCGGAACATCCCTCACTGTTCCCTGCGATGTATGTCGCACTGGTACGGGTCGGTGAAGTCTCCGGCACGCTGGACTCGGTGCTTGAGATGCTGGGAACCGAGCGGGCGCGATCCGAGCAGTTACGCCGAAAACTGACGGACGCGATGCAGTACCCGGCTTTTGTGCTGATCGCAGCGGTCTGCGTCCTGCTGTTCTTCATCCTGTTCGTGCTGCCGCAATTTTCGTCTGTTCTGCAGGATTTTGGTGCAAAATCGGATTCTGCGCTGAGTGTCTTCATCAAGCTGTCGGAATTTCTCAGGGCCAACGCGGTTGTCGTCATGCTGGCCGCCGCCTTTCTCCTGTCGAGCCTGTGGTGGCTTCTTCGCCGTCCAGCCGCGCGCGGCGCGATCTTGTCGGCGTTGTCCAGCGTACCCGGCGTGGCAGGCGCCTTTCAGTTCTATCGCACCAGTCTTTTCTGCCGGAATCTCGGCGTACTTCTTGGCAGTGGCGTCAATCTGACGGCGACCTTGCGCATCCTCGTGGATATCATGGCAGTCACGGGAAGCGTCGCAGCCTGGACAGCTGCCGCCGATCGCGTCCGTCATGGCGGAAAACTCTCGGACGCCCTCCTGGCGTCGAGCAACATGCCGCCGATGGCGGTCCGAATGCTGAGATTGGGCGAGGAGACCGGGCAATTGCCCGTGCTGGCAGGCCGGGTTGCCGAGTTTTATGAAGCGAAATTGCAGCGCAGCCTCGATCGCATCGTCGGCATCGTCGGTCCGCTCGCCATCATCACCATCAGCGCCGTCGTGGGAGGACTGATCGTTTCGGTGATGACGGCGCTGCTGTCGGTTACACAACTGGTCGGGTAGAGCAGGGGACGGTTCATGATGAAATCATTACTACGGTCCGGCAGGAAGTTCGCCGGTGGCTCGAGTCTCGAGCAAGGCCATGAGACAGGTGAGCTGGGGTTCACGCTGGTCGAGATGCTGGTCGTCATCACGATCATCGGCCTGATCATGGGCCTGATCGGTCCGCGGGTTCTCAACTATCTCAATGAATCGAAGGTCAAGGCCGCAAAGATCCAGATCCAGAGTTTTTCGAGCGCGCTCGACCTGTTTTATCTCGATGCCGGTCGCTTTCCCTCTTCGGCAGAAGGCCTGGCGGTTCTGGTACAGCGTACGCCAGGCATTGCCGCGTGGAACGGACCATATCTCAAAGGCGGCACCGTGCCGAACGACCCCTGGAACCATCCTTACGTCTATCGCTCGCCGGGAGAACACGGACCCTACGACATCGTGTCGTACGGATCAGATGGTCAGGAGGGGGGCACGGGCCTTGCAGCCGACATTTCCATTGAAAATCTGACCAGTGCCAGAAATGAGTAAGAGTTCGCAAAGCGGCTTCACCTTGCTTGAAATGGTGTGCGTGCTCGCACTCATAGGCATGATGGCGGCCGTCCTGTTGCCGTACGTTCCGCGCCACACCTCAAGATCGCGGCTGCAGGGCTACGCGCTTCAGGCAGCAACGCTCCTCAAGGAGGACCGAAACGCGGCGATCCGGCGCGGGATGAATGTCGCGACGCTGGTCGACGCCGGAAGCCGCGTGATCCGGTCCGGCGCGACCGCGGACATGGTTCGCATTCCGGATGACGTCCATTTTGAAGCGCTGTTGCCGCGTACCTGCAGCCGGCACGAGGCGCTCTCGACCATCAGCTTCTTTGCCAGCGGAATGTCGTGCGGCGGGTCGATCGCGCTGAGCCGTGGTGACGCCGGCTACGAAATTCGTGTCAACTGGCTGACCGGAAGGATCGAAATTGCCTCACGCAGTTACGCCATCAATTGACCGTCGCGATGCCGGCTTCACCATTGTCGAGGTTCTGATCGCGCTGGCGGTCGTTGCCGTCTCGATTTTGGCGATTGGATCGGTGATGTCGACGAACGTGCGTGGCGTGCGCTCGCTCGAACAGCATGTGACCCTGATGCAAACAGCACGCTCCGTAATGACCGCCGAGGTGCCGGCGAATGCCGAGCTCGGCTTTGGTGCGAGATCGGGCCAGCTCAACGAATTTCAGTGGAGGATCGACGTCGGACCATTGGGCGAGGAGTGGGCCGTCAAGGGCGCGGATGTCGCCTGGATTCCCGCGCTGGTCAGGATTCAGGTCCGTTCTCCATCGGGCGCGGTGTCTGAACTGAAAACCGTCCGCTTGATCCACGGGTCAGCGAAATGATGGGCTTGATCGCAAGGCAACGGCCGCTTGAGCGCGGTTTTACGCTGATCGAGACTCTGATCGCATTGGCCTTGATGGGCCTGGTGCTCTCGGCGCTGGCAAGCCTCACGGCGCAGTGGCTTCCAAGCTGGAATCGCGGCTTTGAGCGAATTCAGCGCAGCGAGGTGATCGGCATCGCGCTGCAGAGGATTGGGGCCGACCTTGCCGCCGCCGAATTCGTGCCGGCCAATCGCGGGGACCGCCGTCCCTTGTTCGACGGGTCGGAGTTGTCGGTCACTTTCGTGCGCACGGCATTGGGGCCAAACGCGGGACCAGGGCTCGATGTCGTGCGGGTCGGCGAAACGACCGACTCGCTTGGATTTGCAACGGTCCGTTCGCGGGCACTGTTCAGGCCCTCGCCAGTGGGATCGTCGCTCTCCGAGCAGCTTCAATTGGGAGAGCCCGTCTTGTTGCTGCGGGCGCCGTTCCGGCTTTCTTTCGCCTATGCAGGCGCGGACCGGGTCTGGAAAAACAGCTGGCATGATGCGGAAAAGCTTCCTGCCGCCATCAAACTCACGGTGCGCGACGCGGCGAGCGAACGAATCCTTTCGATTTCGACGGTGACACCGGTTCACGTGCAGTCGGCCGCACAGGGCGATTGCGCACAACCGGCCAAGGGCTGCGACGGCAAGCAAGCCAATCCGAATGGCCCGCAAGCCGGCTCACAAGCAAATCCTCAGGGGAATCCACAGCAAGCAGCTAACGCCGCGACAGGGCAGGGAGGCGAGAGGTGAGGACGCAGGACGCGGCGGCCACATCCACGGAGCGCGGCTTTGTCATTGTGGCCGTACTCTGGATCCTCGTGGCATTGTCGGCGTTGGCGACGATCTTTTCGGTTTACCTGTCCAATTCGGCTCGGGCGCTGGCCGTCAGCGATACCTCCCTTCAGGCGGAGGCCCTGGTGTCGGCCAGTGTCGAGCTCACGACCTATCAATTGCTGCTCGCGGGAGAAAAGGCGCGTCCGGCACGCGGGTCTTTCCGTTTCCGGCTTGACCATGCGGAGGCGCTCGTCACCTTTACATCGGAGGCAGCGCGCGTCGATCTCAATCTTGCGCCCAAGGAGATGCTGTCGAACTTGTTCGAGGTTCTGGGTGCCGAGGAAAAGATGGCAAAAGAAGCTGCCGAGCGTATCATCGGCTGGCGAACGCCTCCGAAAGCCAATGCCGCAAACGAAGAAGAGGCGTTGTATGCTGCCTCCGGTCTCGCCTATGCGCCGCGGCAGTCGTCGTTTGCGCATGTCAACGAACTCAGCCTCGTCGCGGGCGTTCCTGCGGAACTCATCGATCGCGCCTTGCCTTTCATGACTGTGTTCAGTGGGTCGCCGGACGTCGATGTCCTCATCGCTCCGCCTGAGGTAGTCGCCGCGCTGCCCGGGATGACACCCGCAGCGCTGACGGATTTCCTGAATCAGCGGACCGGGTTGCCGCGGGATCCGTCTGCAGTCGCCGCCGCACTCGGCTCAGCGCGGACCAATGCGCGGATCCCGCAGAGTAAATCCTTTCGAATCGTGACGACGCTGCGGTTCGACAATGGCCGCCGAACTTCTTCGGAAATTGTCATCGAATTGGGCGATGGCAAGGAACCCTACCGCGTTTTGTCGTGGCAGGACGATGTGGAGAGCGTTCATCGACTACCCAAGCTGGCAGGTAGCTGATGCCGGTGATGTCCGAAATCAAGGCTGTTTTCGACGGCTGGATCACGACAGTGGCAAATGCCGTCGATTTCGCGCTTGGCCGGTATGCGCGAAGGTCGCAGATCCTGCTCAGCGAGGGCGAGGATCAAACCTTCACGGCGAGGCTGACGTCGGTCCGAAAGGGTCCAGACCTGCCTGACGTTTCCTTCCGCCTCGTGCAGGGCCGGCCCGTTCCGCCACTATCGTCTGCCTGGGAAACGGCCTTTCGCGGCGGCCGGGTGGAGGCCGTGATGGCCCCCAGCCAGCTACTGTTTAGATCGCTCGATTTTCCAAAGCAGGCCGTTGACTTCCTCGACGGCATGATCCGGACGCAGATCGATCGCCTGACGCCCTGGACGCCAGATGATGTGGTGTTCGGCTGGAGCCCTCCTTCTGTCCTCGCCAATGACCGCGTTGAACTCACGCTGGCCGCGACATCGAGGCAGCAAATCCAACCGCTTGTTCAGCTTGCAACGAGCATGGGGGCGGAATCGATAGCCGCATTCGCGCTGTATCCGGTCGCCGGAGGGACGCTTGCGAGGATCAGGGTGTTCCACCAGCCGCTGCGCAGAGTGGTGGGCCGCGCTCTGGATCTGCCGCGCATTTTGCGCCTGACATTACTGTCAACGGGGCTTGCCGCCGCGGCGTCCATGCTCATTGCCGCTTACCTCGGCAATGATCTGGATTCTGAACGACAACAACTGATGCGCCGGATTTCGGAACGTCGGGTGGCGCTGCACCTCGCGCCGAGCGCTTCAGGATCGGCATTCGACCTTCTTGCAAAGCGCAAGCAGATGAGCCCATCGGGCGTCCTTGTGCTCGAAGCTCTCTCGCGAGCATTACCCGACAACACTTACGTGACGGAACTGCGTATCGAAGGTGACAAGGTCCAGGTCGTCGGCATGACGCAGGACGCGCCGTCCCTGATCCGCTTGATCGAGCGGTCACCGCAATTCGCGCGTGCCACTTTTTTTGCACCAACGACGCGGGCGCAAAACGAGCCCGGGGAACGCTTTCACATCGAGGCCCGTATCATGCCGAATTTCGGATCTGGCACATGAATCTCGCCGCCATCTTGAGAAAATCGTTGACCTCGCCCGTCGTCGCCGCGACGGCTTACGCGGGTCTCGTGCTCATGCTGCTGGCGATGATAACAAGCTCGATCGCTGACATTCTTTCCCAGCGCGCGGCGGTTGCGGCCTCCCAGGACATGCTGGAGCAACTTGAGGGCCGCAAGACACCCACCGCGAAAGGACAATCCGCCGACGCCACAATGCCCTCCGGCTCGCCGTATCTGGAAGGGGCGACGGTCACGGTCGCGGGGGCGGCGCTGCTTGCGCGCGTCGCCGGCGCCGTGACCAGGCTTGGCGGCAACGTTCTGTCTTCCCAGCTCGATGTCCAGGGCACGCAGGCCAAGGCCGGGTTTGTCAGCATGATCGCCAGCTGCGAACTCGACCAGCCGGCACTGCAACCGCTGATTTACGATCTTGAAGCAGGGATGCCGTTTCTGTTCATCGACCAGCTCTCGGTCCAGGCCCCGGCGATTTCGTCCGGGGAGGGGAAGTTGCGAATTCTGCTGGCGGTCTCAGGGCAGTGGCAGGGTGCAAAATGATGCGGCGGCTTGCGGTCAGGGTCACGGTGCTCTTTCTGTGCGTGTATGGCGGCGCGTCGGCATCGATCTCGGCCATTTCCGCTGATGCGCCCGACGATCAGGGCGAGGGCGTGAAATCGAGATTGCTGGCTGTCTCGAGCGGTGCGGATACCGGGCCGGCGGTGGTGCAGGTCACCGCGCCGCCACCGCCGCCGGCTCCGGCAGCCGAGCGGACGCTGAGCGCCAACCCGTTGTGGGCCATGCCGCTGGCTCAATTCCCGGCGACGCGCGAACGGCCGATCTTCTCGCCCTCGCGTCGGCCGCCGCCGCCGGCCGTCGCGCCCGTCACCGCTCCCAAAGTGGTCGCCGTGCCGAAGCCAAAGGAGCCGGAGCGTCCACAACTCAGCCTGGTCGGTACCATCGCGGGCGACGAGGAGGGGTTCGGAATATTCCTCGATCAGGCGAACAAGACGGTCATCCGGCTGAAGGTCGGCGAGGAATTTCAGGGCTGGAAGCTGCGATCGGTGCAGGGGCGCGAAACGGCGCTGGAGAAAGACCAACAGGTCGTCAGGCTGGTGCTGCCACAGCCGGGATTAGGGCAGCCATCGGGCGAAGCGGCGCCGGGGTCGCCGATCATCCCATCAAGCATCCCGAGGCTGCGGTCTTCCGACTCGCGGCCCGACCGGGCAGGGCGCTAGAGCCTTTTCGGTTCTGATTGAATCAGAACCGAGGCTCTAATCTTTTGTTTTGACGCGTTTTCTTCACGCGAACCGGTATCCACTTCGCTCGAAAACGCTATAACGGGCCAGGCAAATACCGAATTTCAATTGGTTCGGCCGGCTTCCTCAACAACAACTCCAGTGTTGCTGCAGACCCAGCGCGAACAACAGGCCGATCGCCAGAAACGGGCCGAATGACAGGGACGTTTGGCTGTTCAATTGCCGCCCGGCCAGCTGCATGACACCGGCGCAGATCAGCGCCGTCAGCGTGGCAACGAGCAGCAGCACGGGAAGACCCGTGACGCCCACCCAGGTTCCGGCTGCCGCCAGGAATTTGACATCGCCCAGGCCGAGGCCCTGGACTTTTCTGAAAGTGAAGTAGAGCCGTCTCAGCAGCCAGAAAATCGCGCCGATCACTGCGCCCTCGCAGGCCGCCTCCAAACCGGAGGAGGGGCCACCGGTCAAGAAGGCCGTCGATAAACCAAGACCCGCGATCGCGAGGTTCAGCCAGTCCGGAATGATTCCGTGACGAATGTCGATCCAGGCAAGGATCGCGCTGAGCAGGCACAGCAATCCAAACGATGCAGCGATAACCATAGCGCGTAGCTGATCCGGCGACAGAGAGGCTCGATCAATCTAGCAGAGGAACGAAGCCGGCCAAAGTCATCGTCGATTTGCCTCGAAGGAGCCGCTCCGGTCGAATTGGCTTTGCCGAGCAATCGGGCAAAGCGCGGGCAAAGCGGAAAGGGCACCGCAGTGCGGTGCCCTTTTTACTCTCCTGGGATGAACTCAATCCTTATCGAACAAGCCGGGCAGCACGGTCGTGTGCTCGACGCGCACCGAGTTCAGCTCATCCGGATCGATACCGAGCGCACGCAGGATCGTCGGCGCGACCTGGGAGGTGAGAACCGGAGTTTTGATCGTCGTCGCTTGCAGGCGTGGGTTGGACACGACCAGCCCCACATTGACGTCGGCGAAGCTCATGCCGCCATGTTCGGCATTCTTCTTGCCCGACGTCGTGTAGATCGTGCCATAAATCGGCTGCACGAAAATATCGGGGGTGCGGCTATCGTGTTTCGGGCTGTTCAGTTTCAGCTCGATTTCATCGCCGGCAAGCGCATCTTCAATGAACAAGGCCTTGGCGTTCTTGTTCAGATAATCGACGGCAGCTTGCGTTTTGCTCTGATCGCCCAGCCAGACCAGCGCGACGTCGTCATCCTGGATGAAACCGCAGGAGCCGGTCGGGCAATTTCCGGCGCTGAGAATGGCCTGGGCGCCAGGGTCGGTGCCGGAATCCGGAAGTGACGCTACGAGATCGGCGAAATGTCCGGGCTTGGTGACTTTGGCCGGGTTGATCGGCGACTGCCCATGCTTGGCGCTGACAATGAACAGCGTGGAGTTGAAGATGCCACGGTTCTTGAGCGCCTTGATCATATCGCCGAGCGCCTCATCGGTCTTCTGCAGACCGAAGGCGAGCACCGCGCTCGGTGTGCCCCGGCCGTCGACATAGCCGCCAGGCTGGCCACTATGAGTGCTTTGCGGGCAGCTGCCGTCGGAATTGTCCTTTGCGAGTTTCTGTCCGACGCTGACCGCCTGGAAGTTCATGCCGAAGACCGCGGGGGCTCCGCCAGCGGGCCTGCCGTCATGGGTGAGTCCATTGATTTCGTTGATGATGGCCGTCACCTTCAACGCGTCGTTGGCTACCGTGCAATCGACGCTGACTGTAGCGTCGAACCCAACCGCGGGGGGCGGAGGAGCGTTGGTGATTTCCGGCGTAAAGAGATCATCCACGCCTTTCCCCGATGGACCGTTGACCAGATCGTAGGCCGGATGCTTGTCCGCCCACGCGGTGCGGCCGCCCTTGGCTTTGACGACTTCGAAGATCGTATTGGTCTTGATGGCCTGATGCGGAAATACCGGGACGCATTGGCCGTTCAGAAGCCGCCGCGGCAACTTGGTCGGGTCGATCACGTTCTGCGAGACAGCGCCTTTGTACAAATCGATCGTCTCATCGAAGACCATGAAATTGCCGGGCGCGCCTTTGCAGGTGGTGTTGGCCGGATCGAAGAAGGTGCGATCGTAACTCACGTCATAAAATAGGCCGGTAGTAATCGGCGAGCCGCCGGTGACGAGCGCCAGCAGACCTGGAAAAGAGTCGGAGTTAAAGGGAATGCGGGCATTGGAAAACGTAACGGCATGGCCGGTCAATTCGGCCATTGCGGAATTTGGATGAGCCTCTACGAAATTTGCAACGTCGAGCGCATGGAGACCGTCGACGCTGATCAGAAGCACATGATCGATGTCCGCCGCCTGGGCGGACGCATTGAGAGCTACCCCGGCCAACATGCCAAGGGCCATCTGTTTCAAGAACATACTTATCTCCGCGTTTTTTTGGTGTATGTGGCGTGAGCCGCATAAACTCTGCCGGTTGCCTGTTTCAGGCGCATGACGGCAAAATTGCACGTGCAAATTCCCCGATCGATCGACCAAAGGAAGTTGTGGAAAGAAGAGCCGGGCGGGAAAGGCGAGTGCTGGAACCGACCATTCGTTCAGGGCGATGGTCCGCTTCTCGACGGCAGCACAACGATTGTGTCAGTTCGGTGAAGCGAGCGTGGCCGGCTCGTATCCGTCGTTCAGGGTCTTCAGGAATTCAATGATGTCGGCTTCGTCCTGTGCCGTCATTGCCGGCGCATCGCCGAGATGCCGGTTGAAGGGTGGATCGCTGACGTCGACATTGGCGTGATAGTGCAGTGGAATGTCGTCGTATTTCTGCACCGTCCCGTCGGCCGCGCGCGGATAGACTTTCTCGGGATTGGTGTCGCGGAAATTGTAGAAATCCATCACTTCCTGCAATGTGCGAAACACGCCGTTGTGGAAGAAGGCGCGGCGTATGGCGGTGTTGCGCAAGGTCGGCGTCTTGAACATGCCGCAAAATTGCGTCTGGTCGGCGATGTCGGTGCGAATGGGCCCACATACCCCGAGATCGAAATGCTGCGGATTTTTGTTATCTTCGATCGCGTGGTTGCGCGGCGCGCCCAAGGCTTCGTACTGGAAATCGGTAAACAGCGGGGGATATCCATCGCGGCTTGGCTTGGACGTATGGCAACCGGCGCAATTGGCTTTTTCCGGATCATTGAACAGGCGAAGGCCACGCATTTCGCTCTCGCTCAGGCGCACCTTGCCCTCAAGCCAGTAATCATACTTGCTGGTGTAGCGGTGAAAGCTCGGCTCCTCGATCTGGTAGCGGCCGACGGCGAAGGTCGCTTCGGCGACGAGTAGATTGGTGTTCTTGTAAATGTTCTCGCCAAACAATACCGCGAACTTGCCGGCGTAGGTCGCATGGCGCAGTTTCTCGGCAATGATCTCGATACTGCCCCCGTCCATCTCGCGCCGGTCGAGCAGGGGGCCTGCCGCCTGCATTTGCAGGGTGTCGGCACGGCCGTCCCAGAACAGACCGCCTTGCGGCACGATATTTTCGCTCTGCGCCGTCTGGCTCGCGCTCTTCTCCACGCGCACGGTGCTCTTGCCGGCCTCGGCCTGTTGGGCCAGGTTGATATTCTCGTTCTCGTCTTCCTTTTCGGGACCGATGCTGAAATCCGGCTGGCGCTCCAAATAGGTCAAGGAGGGGACAGCGCGTATCCCGGGTTGCGTCAGGTCAGGGCCGCCGAGCATCACGGGACCGTCGTTCGGGGGACCATAGGCATGATCCGGACTGTGACAGGAGGCGCAGGAAATCTTGCCCGACGACGACAGGCTCGCGTCAAAAAATATGTCGCGGCCGAGCTTCGCCATCGCGGACAACGGCTGGGCGGGACGTCGGATCAAATGAATCGGCGTTGGATTTTCGCCGGGCAAACTTTTGGGCTGGTCGGCTGCAAAGACGGCGCCGGCCAGAAGGCCGGCGCCGAGGGACCACACAATCGTGCGATGTAACATCCTGACTTAGCTCACTTGCTTAAGCTCACTTGGACTTCTCGACGACCTCGCCCGTGTCCGGAGAGAGGATCAGCTTGACGTTGTTCTTCTTTTTGAAGTCGAACAAGCTCATGATCGAACCGGTCGTGGCATCGAAGGAGCCACCACCGAGACGCTCACCATCCAGCCAGTTGTCCTCGATGAATTGCGGGACCGAGGCCTGTGTAACGAACGTGTGGTCGACATGGTTCTTCTTGGCCCAGGGTGAGATCACCAGCAACGGCAGACGCGGACCCACGCCGCAGCGACCATTGACCGGCAGACCCTTGACGCCGTTGGGAGCAGTACCCGGAACGCCGCACACACCGGTGCCGTTCAACTCGTCGGCCGCGACCGGGATCGCCGGCCCGCCGTTGTTGCGGACGTTCTGGGTCGCCGTCGAGAACGAGCCATGGGCGGGCGGCACGAACGCATGGTCATACCAGCCGTCCGAGTCGTCGTAAGTGATGATCACAGCGGTGGACTCCCAATCCGGCTGCCCCTGCAGGAAGTTGATCAGGTTGACCACGCCGGTCCGCGCATCGAGCGGGTCGGAGTTGCCCGGATGCTCGTCCTGGAAGGCCGCCAGCTTGATGAAGGACACGGCAGGGAAGTTGCCAGAACCGACCGCGGTGAAGAAATCATCGAGGTCGTAGTTGTGATTGGCCGGGTCGACGGTGTTGGTGCCGGGAACCAAGGTGTGACCAATCGCTTTCGTCGAGGTCGGACGCAGGTGGTTCGGGTTTGCCGTCGACGTGAAGTACTGGTTCCAGATGTGGTGCGGGATGTAGTCGGGGATGGCAACGCCGATCACCGGGCTCACCGTGCTGCGCGCGCAACCGCTGGTGCCGTTGGCGTTGACGGTTTGCAGGTTAAAGCCACCATAGAACGAACCCCACGGAACATTGGCAGTGTTGGGGAGATCGCCGATGTTCTTGGCGGCCAAGGAGACATTGCTGGTCTTGCTCGAGCACACGTCGAAGGTCGGATCGATGTCGCCGATCAAGGTGACGCCACCCTGCCCGTCGGGGAGTGCATTCGAGCTGTTGCCAGCACCCACCACGATTCCGTTGGTCTGGCCGGCGAACATGTTGAGCAGGCCGGGTGTCGACGGACCAAAGGTATCACCCCACATATTGTCGCTCATCGCGTAGTTCTGGGCGTAGTTCCAGAATGCGGTGACGGTGTTGCCGTCGAAAATACCCATCACCTGAGCCGTGGTGCCGAACGCGCCGGCGCCGCCAGCGGTGCCGGCGCCAGTCCAGGCCGGGAAAAGGTCCATTTTGCCGCCGTCAGAGGCGAGCTGCTCCGGCGTATAGGCGTGGTTCTGGGACCTGGTGTTGGCCTGCGTCCGGTCGAGGCGGAAGGGGTTCGAAGCACCGACGCCATTGCCAGGGTTCAGGTTCGGATTGTTGGTCAGCAGCGACGGATTCGACAGCAGGTTGTTGATGTCGGTGGGTGTGTCCTTGGCCGGCTCGAACCGGGGCTCGCCTTCCGGATTGAGCGCATTCGGATAGGTGCCGAAGTAATGATCGAACGAGCGGTTCTCGTTGAAGATCACGACGAGGTGCTTGATCGGGGTCGCGGTCTTCAGCTTGTTCGGGTTGGTGCCGTGATCGTCCTTGTCTGCAGCCACCGGACCGATCGAGGCGATCGTAGCGACGGCAAACATCGCAGCAGTGGAAAGCAGACTCTTCCTTATGGTGTCTCTCATTTTGTTGCTTCTCATCTTATCCCTCTTATCCCCTCAAAAAGCAGTCTGAGCTCGTCATGCGAACGGCGACGGAAATCGCCGCGCGGAAACTTTCAGAGTTGCGTCACAACGGTACGAACGATTTGTGACGTCCGGTTGATAAGCTTGCGGGCGACAACTGCGGCAAGGGTCCCCGCCAATGGGCGTCGACAGTGACGTTGCTCTGCTGGCGAGCAGTCGGATGCGCTGAAATCACACTGCAAAAACAGCGGAAAAACCCGCCGGCGGCAGCCCCATTGCGCTCCGGGTGACAGGCTGTGAGAGTGTGTTCAGGGGAGGGGTGCCCAACTCCCGACCTTCGCTCCACCCCTTAAAATAAGGGTGTGCAGGGGTCCTACCTCAAAAAAACCCCTTAAAATCCCGGAAAAACGAGCCTCGAACGGTGGATAGGTCGCCCGGATTCTGAAATAAGCTTTGCAGAAGGCTCTTGCAGGTTAATACGCTCGTCTATTGTGTCTTGGCCACGAATCGAAGGAGACAAAATGGCTACTCAACTTTCCAAATCGCAACTCGTTGAGCGAATCGCGACAGCTACCGAGCTATCCAAGCGTGACGTCAAGAACGTCATGGAGTCCCTGGTCGACGTCGGCCACAAGGAGCTGAAGAAGACCGGCGTCTTTCTCGTTCCGGGCTTCGCCAAATTCGTCGTCATCAAGAAGCCGGCGACCAAGGCGCGAAAGGGCACCAACCCGTTCACGGGCGAGGAGATGATGTTCAAAGCCAAGCCCGCCCGCAAAATCGTTCGGGCAAGGCCAGTCAAAGCCGCCAAGGACGCTGTTTAAGAAAAGGCCCCCGTTTCGGGGGCCTTTTGTTCCGATCCCCCTCGCGCAAGCCAACTGCTCACGCCTTTGCGTCTCGATGCGCGGGCGGCTGGATGTGTTTGCCATCATAGATCCCGCTGCCGAAAACGAGCGACGGACCAAACTGCGCGATCGCCAGTAGCACGACGATCGCAAGCACCACATAGATCAGCACCTTTCGCATATTCGTTCTCCCTGATTGGAGGGCAGGCTGGCTTGCGATCTGCACGCGGCCGGTTGGTGAGGTCGTTGGGTCAGCCTTGAGCCATGACATCGACAACCGCTTGCGCAAAGGCTTGCGGCGCCTCCTGGGGCAGATTGTGTCCAATGCCGCCATCAATGGTCCGGTGCGAATATTTGCCTGTGAACATTTTGGCATAGGCGGAAGGCTCCGCGTGCGGAGCGCCATTGGCGTCGCCCTCCATGGTGATGGTCGGGACGGCAATGACCGGGCCCTGGGCGAGCTTCTTTTCAAGGTCGTCATATCTCGCTTCGCCCTCGGCCAGGCCAAGCCGCCATCGATAATTATGAATCACGATCGCGACGTGGTCGGGATTATCAAAGGCTTTCGCGCTGCGATCGAAGGTGGCGTCGTCGAAATTCCATTTGGGCGAGGCGAGCCGCCAGATCAGTTTCGAGAACTCGCGGCGATACTTGTCATAGCCGGCGCGGCCGCGTTCGGTCGCGAAGTAGAATTGATACCACCATTGCAACTCGGCCTCGGGCGGCAGCGGCATCTTGCCGGCCTGCTGGTTTCCGATCAGATAGCCGCTGACGGAAACCAGCGCCTTGCAGCGCTCCGGCCAGAGCGCGGCCATGATATCGGCGCTCCGGGCCCCCCAATCGAATCCGGCCAGCGTTGCCTTCTCGATTCCAAGCGCATTCATCAACTCGATCGTATCGAGCGCGAGCGCCGAAGGTTGGCCGTTGCGGATCATCGAGTCGGAGAGGAAACGCGTGGTGCCATAACCTCGCAGATATGGCACGATGACGCGATAATTGGCCGATGCCAGTAACGGCGCGACATCGACAAAGCTGTAGATGTCGTAGGGCCAGCCGTGCAGCAGGATGACCGGTTCGCCGCCGGCTGGGCCAGCTTCGGCAAAACCGACGTTGAGAAGGCCGGCATCAATCTGCTTCAACGATTGAAATGACGTATTCGTCCCTGCCTTGAAGGCGGCCGTATCCAGCACCTTCCTGGCCGGTTGCGCCGCGACAGTGCTGTTCAAGGCGGCCGTGGCGAGCGTCATCGCGGCGGTCCCGACAAAACGGCGGCGATCCGGATTGACCTGATCTGACATTGGTCCCTCCCATTTGCGTCGATGACTGCCGAAAGCGGCGGCTCTGCGGTTCTGCTCGTACTCCACGCCGCAAACGGCCCGTGTGAGCGTCGAGATCCAGGATCGTACCCGCGTTCGGTGGTCCGATCACCAGGTCTCTCCCGATAGCAGACCAGCGTCGGAGCAGGGCGTGGGGTGCGGGCCGAGGGACGGGGAGGCGTGAGTGCAAGGCTCTGGTGCCTGTTGGCCAATTCACTGCCCGCGCCGGCGCCTTGCTATTACTGCGCGCCAACGCGCTGACGTCGACTGCGCCATTCCCAAGTTCAAAGCACGATCTACATCGTGCCCGAGCATCAACGCTGCTCCTGAAAACGCTGGCTCCAACGCAGCAGGGCCCGAATTGTTTTCCACCCGAAATGGACGCGTTCCTGGACTTGGTGACGGGGATGAGCGACAACCTAGAATTCGCATAAGGTATATTATGGAATTATTTTATTATGCGTCATATCATACACTTGCATTCGAAATTTATGTTTAGGACACGGTTGGCGCTCGTTTGCCCGTGATGAGGACGATGGTTCATGGGTGACGCTGAAAGCCCGCCCGCTTGAAGGATTTGATCTCCGTAACGACACACCGATCCGCCTCTGGGTTCGGCGCATTCGCCCTGGCCCGATCCGGCGGTGTTGTACGGGCATCCTTGGGCCTAAGGTCGCCGGGCCTTGCGTCGCTGCGCTCGAAGTCGAAAAGCCGTTTCGCGAGGCTTTCCCTTGAAAGCAGGAATCATCGATTGGGCTTCTCGTCGAAATTCCGGCGGCATTGCTCGTCGTCGCCGAGATCGTTACGCGGCGGAACGCGACCGCCGCGCCGTCGGCGTCCTCGAGGTCCATTACGCGATGATTATCATCCTTGCGATGGGCATCGGATTGTTCGCCCCCGCCGTTTGGAGTCGGCTATTATGCGGCTTGCGCCATCGGGCGCGCGGACCCGGCCGAGGCATCCGCGCGATTTGGGGCTATCTTTTGGCCCTGATGGCCGGTCTGATCATTGTCGCGATTTTTCCGTGGATCTCTATCGGGTTCCTCCGAGTTATTCAAAAGGAAGGTGAACCGATGGGCGGCGAGCCAAACCAGTACAACATCGGCCTGGACAAAACGCCGGCCAATTTCGTGGCCTTGACGCCGCTGAGCTTTCTCGCACGCACGGCGGCGGTCTATGGCGATCACACCAGCACGGTTTACGACGGCCGCGTCTTCACGTGGTCAGAGACCTATGCGCGCTGCCGACGGTTCGCCTCCTGGCTCGCAGGCCAAAACATCGGCTACGGCGACACGGTGGCGGCGATGCTGCCCAACATCCCGGCGATGAACGAACTGCACTTCGCCGTTCCGATGTCAGGCGCCGTGCTCAACGCACTGAACATCCGGCTCGATGCGGCGTCGATTGCCTTCCAGCTTGATCACGGCGGCGCCAGGATCCTTTTGGTGGATCCGGAATTTTCGACGGTAATCGTGGAGGCGCTGGGCCTGATGAAGGGTCGCAAACCCTTTGTCATCGACGTCGACGACAAGGCCTTTGCCGGCGGAAAGCGGATCGGCGAGATCGAATATGAAGAAGCGCTGGCAAAAGGCGACGAAAATTTCATCGCGCGCCCGCCGCAGGATGAGTGGGACGCGATTGCGCTGAGTTACACCTCGGGCACGACGGGCAATCCCAAGGGCGTCGTCACGCACCATCGCGGCGCCTATCTCAACGCAGTGAGCAACATTCTCGCCGCCAATCTCGGTCAGCATCCGGTGTACCTCTGGACGCTGCCGATGTTTCATTGCAACGGCTGGTGCTTCCCGTGGACCGTTGCGGCCGCGGCCGGCATCAATGTCTGCCTGCGCAAGGTCGATCCCAGCATGATTTTTGAATTGATCGCAAAGCACGGCGTCACCCACATGTGCGGCGCGCCAATCGTCTACAATACGCTGATCAATGCGCCGGATGCGCCGAAGAAATCCGCCGCCCGATCCGTGGTCGGACTGATCGCAGGCGCCGCACCGCCTGTGGCCGTGCTCGAAGGCGCCGAAAGCATCGGCATCAAGTTGACGCATGTCTACGGCCTGACCGAAGTCTACGGCCCCGCTTCGGTCTGCGCCGAGCAGCCAGGCTGGGACGACCTGCCCGCCGATCAACGCGCGCAGCTCAAGCGCAGGCAGGGTGTGTCCTACCCGCTTGAGGAAGCGGTGACCGTGATCGATCCCGAAACGATGCGCGAGGTGCCACGCGACGGCGAAACTATCGGTGAGGTGATGTTCCGTGGCAATATCGTGATGAAGGGCTATCTCAGGAACGAAAAGGCGACGAACGAGGCCTTTGCCGGTGGCTGGTTTCACACCGGCGACCTCGGCGTGCTCGATGAGCATGGCTATGTCATCATCAAGGACCGCTCAAAGGACATCATCATCTCCGGCGGAGAGAACATCTCATCAGTCGAGGTCGAGGATGTGCTCTACAAGCACCCCGCCATACTGTTTGCGGCCGTGGTCGCCAAGCCGGACGGCAAATGGGGTGAGGTGCCCTGCGCCTTCGTCGAACTGAAGCCGAATGCGACAGCGACGGAAGCCGAGATCATCGCCTTTTGCCGCGAGCAGTTGCCCGGTTTCAAGACGCCAAAGGCGGTGGTCTTCGGTCCCATCCCCAAAACTTCAACCGGCAAGATCCAGAAATTCATGCTGCGCAATCAGGTCCAGTCGGCGAAGGCGATTTCGGCGTAGCGCGTCCGTTAAGCGTGATGAAGTCAGGCCAAACTGTAACCTCGGCGAAAGTGCGCTCCCTCTCGCGTTGGGGAGAGGGTTGGGGTGAGCGACTGTGTTGGCTGTCAAGCGGGTTGCCATGGCGTTTTGGTCCTGAGCATGGCGTTGAGGATTGTGAGCAGCTTGCGAGCGACGGCGATCAAGGCGACCAGCTTGGGCTTTCCGGCAGCCA
>NZ_DATMLW010000027.1:0-16852 GCF_035570375.1 Bradyrhizobium sp.
CAGATAAATGCCGAGCGCCACCGGAGCGATCCCGAGGAGGTCGCGAATTTCCACGTGCTCGCCCAGAACCATCCACGCGAACAGCATGCCAAGCGGCGGCATCAGGAAATGATAGGCGCTCGCGGCGGTCGCGCCACACGCTTTCAGGAGATGAAACCACAACAGATAGGCCAGGATCGATCCGCCCAGCACCAGGAACGTGAAGGCCCCGAGCAGCCGCACGCTCGGCACGATATCGGTGACGCTGGAAAAGGTCAGCGCGACCGGGAGCAGCACGAAACCGGCGACCAGGTTCTGCACGCCGTTGCCGATCCAGAGGCTCCCCTTCGGCGCCAGCAGCTTGAACAGGATGGTGCCGGCCACGATCGACATCAGCGAGGCGAGCGTGAACAGGATTCCGTGCGGGCTGTCGGTACCGACCGACATGCGATGCCAGACGATGAAGCTTACGCCGATAATACCGAGAAGCAGTCCCGCCGCCTTTCGCCAGGTGAAGCGTTCGCCGAGCAGAGGCGCAGCCGCCATGGCTGTGAAAACCGGATTGGAACTGACGATCAGGCCTCCGAGCCCGGCCGAGATGGTCTGCAGGCCGGTGTAACCCAGGCCGAGATAGAGCGCGTTGTTGGCGATGCCGATCAGCGCAAATACCCAAACATCCCGCCAAGATAGCCCGGAGTCGCGGCGCAGCGCCGCAATTGCAAGGATCAGGATTCCGGCCAGCAAAAACCGCGCAGCCAGCAGAATGAGTGGCGGACAATAGTTGACGCCGATTTTCCCTGCGACGAAGGCAAAGCTCCAGAGCAGACAGAACAACGCGATATAGACCGGCAGCGGATTGGAGGATGCACGGGGAACGGCGACGGAAGGCGCGAGCGACATGGGAATCTCCTTTGAGTGCCGATGTAAGGGCGCGCCTTGATATTTGGAAATTAAATGTTAGACTTACTTCCAGTGGAAAAATGAATGGGTGAAATCGTGCTGGACCTGGAGCTGCTGCGCAGTTTCGTCTCAGTGGTCGACGCCGGCGGCTTTACCCGTGCCGGAGAGCGCGTTCATCGCACGCAATCGACCGTCAGCCAGCAGATCAAGCGCTTGGAAGACGATATCGGACAGCCGCTCCTCAATCGCAGTGGCAAGGATCTGACGCCCACCGAAGCCGGCGAGCGGCTGTTGTCCTATGCGCGGCGACTATTGGCGCTGGCGGAGGAGGCCCGCGACGTGCTGACACGACCGGGCAACGAAGGTGCCGTTCGGCTCGGGGTGCCCGAAGACTTCGCCGCCTATCGGCTGGCGAAGCTGTTGGCGGCGTTTGCGCGCTCGCATCCCAACCTGCGGCTCGACGTGCGCGCCGACCAGAGTACGAACCTGAAGCGCGATCTCGAACGCGGCGATCTCGACCTGGCTCTATTCAAGCGTGCTGCCGGCGAAAAGGGCGGCATCGCGGTGTGGCCCGAACGTGTGCACTGGGTCACCAGCAAGGTCCACCCAGCTCATTCAAAGACCGGATCGGTGCCGCTGATCGGCTTCCCCGTCGGCTGCATTTATCGGGCGGGCGCGATTCATGCGCTGGAAAGCGCCGGCCGCGCCTGGCACATGGCCTATTCGAGTTCGAATCTTGCCGGCATTCAGGCCGCGGTTGCGGCGGGCATGGGCTTGAGCATTCTTTCGGAAATGGCGATCCAGGCCGATCATCGCGTGTTGACCGCCAAGGATGGTTTTTCGCCAATCGACAAGACCGAGGTGGCGCTGGTCGCTTCGCCCGACGCGAGCCCGGCAACGCTGCGGCTCGCCGACCGCCTCGCCGAGTTCTGCGACACGGTGCAGGCAAAGGCGGCCTGATCGTCCCGGCAACGAGGAGAAATTCAATAGCAGCGCGACGCCGCGATCGCATGCAGGCGGAAGTCGCCGAGCACATGCGCGACCAGGCCCGCGGTGTGAAAGATTTTCGCAAAGGCCGCGTCGCGGATGCTCAGGCCACCGGCATAGGCGCCGAACGCCGGCATCACCGCGCGCTCGCCGTCGCTGGCAAAACAGCGCCGCTCCACCGAGCGGGCGCGCGTGGCGACCCGTGCCTTGGGGTGAAGATGACCGGCGATCTCGCCGGCCGCGCCCGTCGGTTCGTGCCGAAACGCGATCGGCCCGATCGCGACTTCGGTTGCGACAATGCCGCCGAGGCGGGTCGGCAATGCCGGATCGTGATTTCCGGAAATCCAGATCCAGTCGCGCCTGGCCTGCAGCGCCGCAATCGCGTCGCGGTCCGTAACCGACAACCTGTCATGGGCGCTGCGGTCGTGAAAACTGTCGCCGAGCGCGATCACCATTTTCGGATCGTGGCGCGCGATCACCATGGCAAGACGGCCGAGGGTAGCGGCCGTGTCGTAGGGCGGCAGCAGCACGCCGCGCGCGGCAAAGCTGGAACCTTTTTCCAAATGCAGGTCCGAGACCACGAGCAGGCTCTGCTCTTGCCAGAACAAGGCTCCGGAAAGATCCGCAACAAGGGTAACGCCGGCGACATCAAGGGTGGAAATGCGCACGACCGGCCAGTTTTCTTTGAGGGGTTGAGCGCGTACCGTCACGGCTATCCAGTCGCCTCTCTCACCAGTTCCTCGGCGGTTTCCGCCAGCAACTCATCGGATGCTTCGCCATAAACTGCTTCGCGTCCGATTTCCAGCATCACCGGCACCGCAAGCGGCGAAATACGCTTGAGTTCCCTGTGGATGATTCGCCCCTTGATTCGCAACAGCATATCACTCAAACGGCGAAGATCGAGCAGTCCCGTGGCGGCATCGGCCCGCGCTGCGCGCAGCAGCACATGATCGGCCTGGTGCTTGCGCAGCACGTCATAGATCAAATCGGTGGAGAACAGCACCTGGCGGCGGGTCTTTTCCTCGCTGGTAAATCGCCGCGCGATCAGGCCCGAGATCAGGGCGCAGGTCCGAAACGTGCGTTTCATCAGCGCCGATTCGGCCAACCATGCCTCCAGATCGTCGCCGAGCATGTCCGGATCGAACAGCGCATCGAGATCGAGCCGGCCTTGCCGGATCATCAACGACATGTCGCCGAGCCCCCAGACCGCAAGCGCATATTCGTTGGCGACAAACCCAAGCGGCCGCGCGCGGGCGCGTTCCATGCGCCGCGTCAGCAGCATGCCGAGCGTCTGATGCGCCAGCCGCCCCTCAAAGGGATAGCAGACGAGGTAATGCTTGTTGCCGCGCGGGAAGGTCTCCACCACGAGCTCGCGCGTACCCGGAACGCGCGAGAAATGCGCCTGCAGCGACAACCAGTCACGCACCTGGTCGGGCAGGCCTTTCCACGCGCGGCTGTCTGCCAACAGCATTCGAACCCGTTCTGCAAGATAGGTCGAGAGTGGAAACTTGCCGCCCATATAGGACGGCACCTTGGCGTCCATGTCATTGGCGCGCGAAACATAGACCTGGTCCTCGGCGAGATGCTCGTAGCGCACGACCTCGCCGCCGAAGACAAAGGTATCGCCGACCACCAGCCCCTCGATGAAATATTCCTCGATCTCGCCCAGCACCCGGCCGCCGCGCCCGAGTGCGCCGGTCGATCCTGATCCACCAGCGCGGGAGCGCACCAGGCGCACCTTCAGCATCGCCTCTTCGACGATGGTGCCGACATTGAGACGATAACTCTGCCGCACCTTCGGATTGGTGACCCGCCATCGGCCATTCTTGTCCTGCTTGATTCGCGCGAAGCGTTCATAGGTCTTGAGCGCATAGCCGCCGGTGGCGACGAATTCGACCACGTCGTCGAAATCGGCACGACTCAAGCCGGCATAGGGCGCGGCCGTCACCACCTCCTGATAGAGCCGATCGGACGTGAATGGCTCGCCGCAGGCGCAGCCGAGCACATGCTGCGCCAGGACATCCAGCGCGCCGGTGCGAAGCGGCGGCGTATCCTGCGCATTCTCGTCGACCGCGTCGATCGCAACGTGGCATTCCAGCACCTCGAAACGATTGGCCGGCACCAGCACCGCGCGCGAAGCTTCATCGATCCGGTGATTGGCGCGGCCGATGCGCTGCATCAGCCGCGAGGCGCCCTTCGGCGCACCGATATTGATGACGAGATCGACATCGCCCCAGTCGACGCCGAGATCGAGCGAGGAGGTGCAGACCACGCCGCGCAATCTCCCTTTCGCCATCGCGTCCTCGACCTTGCGGCGTTGCGCCACGTCGAGCGAGCCGTGATGCAGCGCGATCGCGAGGCCGTCGTCGTTCATCCGCCAGAGGTCCTGAAACAGCATCTCGGCCTGGCTGCGGGTGTTGACGAACACGAGCGTGGTCTTGTTGCGCTTGATCAGGTCGTAGATCTCGCCAAGTGCATGACGCGCGGTGTGACCCGCCCATGGTAGCCTTTCGCGCGTGTCGAGCATTTCGACGATCGGCGCCGCGGCGCCGCCAGCAATCACGATGTCGGCGGCATCGCTCTCGCCGCCTTGCTGCGGCACCAGAAAGCGTGCGAGCTGCTCCGGCTCGGCCACCGTGGCAGAGAGTCCGATCGCGCGAATTTCGGGCGCCAATCGCCACAGCCGCGCCAGCCCGAGCGAGAGAAGATCGCCGCGCTTGGAGGTCACCAGCGCGTGCAATTCGTCCAGCACGATGCGTTTGAGGTGCGAAAACAGAAACGGCGCGTCGTCCGATGACAGCAAAAGCGCCAGTTGCTCCGGCGTGGTGAGCAGGATGTCCGGCGGATAACGCCGCTGGCGTTGCCGCCGCGATACCGGCGTGTCGCCGGTGCGGGTCTCGACCTTGATCGGCAAACCCATCTCGGCGATCGGGGATTCCAGATTCCGCGCGATATCGACGGCGAGCGCCTTCAAGGGCGAGATGTAAAGGGTGTGCAGACCGCCGGTTCGCTTCACGCCGCGCCCGGTGGAGGCGAAACTTTTTTTGGCGCCTGCGGATTTGACGGCGGCATGGGGTGTGACCCCTTCCCCCCTTGAAGGAGAGGGTTGGGGAGGAGGGTGAGTTGAAAAGACCGGCGCTTGCTCTTCACCCTCCTCGCGCCGCCCTGCGGGTGTCGGCCTCCCCCTCAAGGGGGGAGGTGACAGCTGAGATATGGAAGACAGCTCCACCAGGGTCGGCAAAAAGCCGGCAAGCGTCTTGCCGGCGCCGGTGGGCGCGATCAGCAATGCCGCGCGGTCGTCACGGGCTTTCTCGAGCAACGCCAGCTGATGCTCGCGTGGCGACCAGCCGCGCGAAGCAAACCAGCGGCGGAAGCGGTCCGGCAGCAGCTCGGCTGAAAGGTCCGGAGAGGTGGAAGCAATGTGAGACGGCACGGCTCAAGAGGTAAGCCGTCGCCGCGATTTCGTCGAGGGGCTCGCCTCGCCTGCAGGGAGAGGAGGAAGGCGCCGCTACTCCGTCACCGGCCGATCGGAGATTTGCCAGTCCTTGCCGTCAAACACCGAGATGTGGAGCGTCTTCATCGGCGAATAGTCGTCAGGCGTATAACTGTAAGTGATGTCGTCGAGGAAGAATGGGGAGTGGAAACCGGCGAGCGTCGTCGCCTGCTTCAGCACATTGGCCCGCGTCAGCTCGTCGCCGCAGCGGCGCAGTATTTCGCCCATCGTCACCGCCTGACCGTAGCCGGCATAGGCGACGGTATTGTCCGAATCGACATTGGGCAGATATTTCGCCCGCAGCGCCTCAAACGCCATCGCGTCCGGATCCTTTAACCAGCGACCGGTTCCGGCCTCCTTGGAATAGCGGATCGCCACGATGCCCGCGGCGTTCTCGAAGCCGGCGGCATTGAGGATCGTACGGCCGGTCGATCCCGCCGATAAAAGCTGCAGCGGTTTCCAGCCGAGTTCGGCTACTTTTCGGATCGACTGCGACGACGCCTTGCCGGTGGAAATGTTATAGAAAACGTCGGCGCCCGACTTCGACAGATTGATAAGCTGCGAATCCACCGTCGGATCGCTCAAATCATAGGTCTGCTCCATGATGACCCTGGCGGTACCACCGGCGTCCTCCAGAACCTTTTTGAACGGAGCCAAAAAATCGCGGCCGAAATCGTCGTTCTGGTAGAGGATCCCGATCTTCGCATTCGGCCTGGCGTTCACGACATGCTTGGCAAGAATCCGCGCCTCGGTCGGGTAAAGCGGCAAGCCCGCCATCGTCCATTTGTAATTTTTTGGATCATTCCATTTCGACGCGCCGGTGTTGAGCAGAAGCTGCGGCACACCCTTCGAATTGAGATATTTGTGCACGGCGGTTTGCGGCGCGGTGCCGAGCGATCCAAACAACGCCAGCACTTCTTCCTGCTCGACCAGCCGACGCGTCGCCTCGACGCATTTGGGCGCACTATAGGCGTCGTCCAGGGTGAGGAATTTGACCTTGCGTCCGTTAATGCCGCCGTTTTCGTTCAGCATCTGGAAATAGGACTCGCCGACCCGGCCGAGCACTCCATAGAGCGAGCCCGGGCCGCTGTGCGGCACGGTCTGCCCTATCTTGATTTCGCTATCGCTCGCGCCCTGATCATATTTCTTCTCGGCGGCCCTGACGGATGTCGTTGATGCGAAAACCGTGGCAATCGCGGTGGCGCAAAAATCGCGCCTTGATGGATGGCTGGTCATTGGCCGTGTTCTCCCTGCGCTCTTGACTGCATTTTTCCGCCTTTCCTAAGACTTCAGGCAATAGGCGGCAAATCACCATTCCTTCATTTGTGACGCCGGCACCTATCACGACCTTGCCGCGACCACGACAAGCCCGGGGACGGGCGAATTGTCCTCATTGCGGGCCGAGAGATCTTCGAACTGCGACAGCGAGAGGCCAGCGGATTTTAGCGCGCCGCGCACATAAGGCGCAGCATGGGCGTAACGCAGGCCCTCGCCGATGATGACGCCTTCACCGCCAGGCGTTTCCACCGTAAAAGCGACCAATCCGCCCGCCACGAGCACGCGCCTCGCCTCGCTCAGCACCGGAATGAGATCGGCGACATAGACCATCGCGTCGGCGGCAAGAATGAGATCGGCGCTGGCGTCCGCCTTTCCGCGCAGGCCCTGGAGCATGTCGGCCACTTCCAGTTCGGCATAGAGAGCGCATAAGCGCGCCTTCTCGATCATGCGCGGCGAAAGATCAATGCCGATGAAACGATCGACTTCGCGCGCAAACGCGCTCGCCGCCAGTCCGGTGCCGCAGCCGAGATCGATCGCGCACTTGAAGAAGGCGGGTTTTCGGACCGCACGGCGCGCGGCCAGTACGGCTTTGAACAACAGCGCAGGTCCCCGATAGCCGAGATCGTCGACCAGAGCGCTTTCGAATTTCGGCGCGTATTGATCGAACAGCGTGCGCACATAGGCCTGCGGCATCGCAGACAATTCTTGCGCGCCCAGCCGCATCAACCAGAGGCTGGCGCCGTGCCGGTCCTGCGGATCGGCATCGCGCGCCTTTTCAAAAGCCGCAATCGCCGCATTCCGCTCGCCAAGTTCGTCGCGGATTTCGCCAAGCGTGAACCACGCCGAGGCAAAGCCCGGCGCAAGATCGGTCGCCTGCCGCAGGAGATCGGCTGCAGCCGCGAGGTCGCCCTTGAGCTGAAGATCACGCGCAAACTCGTACCGGCGGTCGGCAACCAGATCGCCGGAGGTCAGGAACAGTCGCGCTGGCATTTGTCGGAACCGATTGGTGGGTCGCTTGGCGGGACTCGAACGAGCTGTCAGCGAGCCTATATAGTAACAAAATGCGCCCGCAAGACATCCTGACGCCTGTCACCGCCGGCCTGTGCTGCAAACCCGGCGGTTTCCACATCGACCCCACCCGGCCGGTCGAACGTGCCGTCATCACCCACGGCCATTCCGACCATGCAAGGCCGGGACATGGCGCGGTGCTGGCGACGCAGGAAACGCTCGACATCATGCGGTTGCGTTACGGGGACAATTTTGCCCGCACCACGCAGGCTGTTCGTTACGGCGAGCCTTTGCGGCTCGGTGACGTCACCATCAAGTTTCACCCCGCCGGCCACGTGCTGGGCTCGGCGCAGATCGAGGTCGCCTGCGAGGCCACGCGCATCGTCGCCTCCGGCGACTACAAGAACGCGCCCGATCCTACCTGCGTGCCTTTCGAGGTGGTGCCCTGCGACGTCTTCATCACCGAGGCAACCTTTGGCCTTCCGGTGTTTCGGCACGGCGATGCGGCGGATGAAGTGAAGAAGCTGCTCGCTTCCGTGTCGCTTTTTCCCGAGCGCGCGCATCTGGTCGGTGCCTATTCGCTCGGCAAGGCGCAACGCGTGATCGCGCTGTTGCGCATCGCCGGTTACGACGCGCCGATCTACCTGCACGGCGCGATGGAGAAGATCACCCGCTATTATCAGAGCCGCGGCGTGGCGCTCGGCGATCTGCGACCGGTCAAGGGCATGAAGAAGGCCGATCTTGCCGGCACGATTACGCTCGCGCCGCCGACAGCGACGTCCGATATCTGGACGCGGCGGTTTCCCGATCCGGTCACGGCGTTCGCCTCGGGGTGGATGCGGGTGCGCGCCCGCGCCCGCCAGCGCGGCGTCGAACTGCCGCTGGTGATTTCGGACCATGCCGACTGGGACGGCCTGACGGCGACCATCGAGGCGACCGGCGCGGGTGAAGTCTGGGTCACCCACGGCCAGGAAGACGCGCTGGTGCATTGGTGCACGACCAAAGGGCTTGCCGCGCGACCGCTCGATCTCGTCGGCTATGGCGAAGAGGACGAAGGCGAAACGACGCTTTCGGAAGCCGCGGAAACATGAACCGCTTCGCCGAAATGCTTGACCGATTGGCGTATGAACCCGGTCGCAACAACAAGCTGCGGCTACTCACTTCCTATTTCCGCGAAGTCGAAGATCCCGATCGCGGCTACGCGCTGGCAGCGCTGACCGGCGCGCTCTCTTTCAAACACGCCAAGCCCGCGCTGATCCGCGACCTGATCATCGAGCGCACCGATCCGGTGCTGTTTGGACTTTCCTATGATTACGTCGGCGATCTCTCGGAAACCGTCGCGCTGATGTGGCCGAAGACTCCGGCCGGTCGCTCCCAACGCTCTTCGGGGTACCCCCCTCCCCAACCCTCCTCCGCAAGGGGGGAGGGAGTAGAGCCGCCGCCGACCCTCACCGAGGTCGTCACCACGCTTCGCACGCTCGGCAAAAGCGAGTTGCCGGGGCAGCTTGCGCGCTGGCTCGATGAACTCGATGAGACCGGGCGCTGGGCGCTGTTGAAACTCGTGACCGGCGCCATGCGGATCGGCATTTCGGCCCGACTTGCCAAGACCGCTGCGGCCGAACTCGGAGACAAGGACCCGCACGATATCGAATTGATGTGGCCGGGCCTCACACCGCCCTATCGCGATCTGTTCGCCTGGCTGGAAGGCCGGGGCGAGAAACCCGTCAACCTCGATCCCGCACCGTTCCGCCCCGTCATGCTGGCCCACGCGATCGAGGATGCCGATTTTGCCAATCTCGATCCGGCCGACTACATCGCGGAATGGAAATGGGACGGCATTCGGGTGCAAGCCGTCAGCGGCCGCGACGCGCGGGGACACATCCTGCCGCGGCTCTATTCGCGCACCGGCGAGGACATCACCAGGAGCTTTCCCGATTTGTTGCCGTCGCTGCATTTGCCAGGCGCGATCGATGGCGAACTGCTGGTGGTGCGCGATGGAAGGGTACAGAGCTTCAACGTGCTGCAGCAGCGCCTCAATCGAAAAGTGGTCTCGCCGAAACTGACAAACGACTACCCGATCCATCTTCGTGCCTATGATCTTCTCAGCGACGGCGATACCGATCTGCGCATGCTGCCCTTTGCCGAACGGCGGGAGCATCTGGAGAGTTTCGTCACCAGGCTTGGTGACGAAAGAATTGACCTCTCACCGACGATTGCCTTCGACAGCTGGCAGGCGCTGACAGCGGCTCGGCGTGACCCGGCGAGGGCCGGTACTGGAAAAGATGCGGAAGCCGTCGAAGGCGTGATGCTCAAGCGGCGCGATGCGCCCTATCTTCCGGGCCGTCCCAAGGGCCAATGGTGGAAATGGAAACGCGATCCGCACATCATCGATGCCGTCCTGATGTATGCGCAGCGCGGCCACGGCAAGCGCTCGTCATACTATTCCGATTACACCTTCGGGGTCTGGAGCAGCACTGAGGATGGCGAACTGCTCGTGCCGGTCGGCAAGGCCTATTTCGGCTTCACCGACGAGGAATTATTGCAGATCGACCGCTTCGTCCGCCGCAACACGACCGAGAAATTCGGCCCCGTCAGGCAAGTAATCCACGAGCCGGACCAGGGTCTGGTGCTGGAAGTCGCCTTCGAGGGCCTGCAGCGCTCTTCGCGGCACAAATCCGGTGTGGCGATGCGGTTTCCGCGCATCAACCGGCTGCGCTGGGACAAGCCGCCCCGCGAAGCCGACCGGCTCGAAACGCTGGAGCGGATGCTGAAAGACATGACGTCTTCAGGCGCACGAGATGCTGGTTCGCATTAACAAATGGCAATCGAATTACGTTGGGTATTAATCAGCCGCCATTGACGCCGATAGACCGGGTCCCCATCTGCCCTCCGCTGTATGAGAGTGAGCGGGCCATCTCGGAGACTACTAGTGTGATGGTTCAGAAGTCCGTATCATTACAGCTCGCGAGTTCGTCATACGGACTTCTGAACCAAAAGCCACACTAGAATCATGCATTTGCTAGTGTCCCTTCGATTCCGAAGTTCGTTAAACGAGTACGCCGCACAATGATACGAACTTCGGAACCGGGACACTGGTGTGGTGGTTCAGAAGTCCGTATCATTCCACGAGTTCGTCATGCGGACTCTGAACCAGATGCTACACCAGAATCACAGGTTTGAGATCGCAAATGAATATGCCGCATATGGTACGAACTTCGAATGGGGACACCAGGATGCCGAATGACACCAGGGAATTGCCGGCGGCCAACGATGCCATGTACCGCTTTCTTGGCGGCTCGCCCCTGGCCGTGGCCTTCCGCCTGATCCTGCTGTCGGTCCTGGTCGGCGTGCTGCTGGCGGCGATCGGTTTCGATCCCTGGAATATTCTCAAGAGTATCCAGTTGTTGTTTCGCCGCCTCTGGGATCTGGGCTTTGATGCGATCAACTGGCTATGGCGCTATTTCCTGCTTGGCGCCGTCATCGTCATTCCGGTCTGGCTCTTGACCCGGATATTCGCCGCGCCGCGCGGGCGATAGGGTGACAGGCATTTGCGCGGAGATCATGCTCGACGCGCCAAGACGGGATCGGATCGCGATCCGACCGCGCCGGCCGCCACCTCCGGGGTTACGACCACACAGGTTTTCGCCATCGCGGGACCCGCGATGGTCGCGAACCTGACGACGCCACTGATCGGCATCGTATCGACGATTGCGATCGGGCGGCTCGGCGACGCAACGCTGCTCGGCGGTGTAGCGATCACATCGGTGATTTTCGACTGCCTGTTCTGGCTGTTTGCCTTTCTGCGCATGAGCACGGTCGCCTTCACCGCGCAAGCGCTTGGCGCCGTCGACGAAGAGGAAATTCGCGCGCTGCTGGTGCGCGGTCTCATCATCGCCGCGCTGGTCGGCTGCGCCCTCATCGTGTTGCAGGCGCCGCTCGCCGCGATCCTGCTCGATGCCATGGGCGGCAGCGAGGGCGTGACGCGCGCCGCGAGGATCTATTTCGGGATACGAATCTGGTCCGCGCCGCTCGCCCTTGCCAATTACGTCGTGCTCGGCTGGTTGATCGGGCAAGCCCACGCGGGGCTTGCGCTCTCCATTCAGATCGCCATCAATCTCGTCAATATGGTCCTGACGCTGGCGCTGGTGCTTGGTCTTGATGGGGGGATCGCCGGTGCTGCGGCGGCCGCCGTGGTGGCGGAAGCGGTCGGGCTCGTGATGGGCGTTCTGATCGCGCGCCGCCTCGCCCACGAGCCTTTTAACGTGCCGCGCGCGGCGCTGTTCGAGCGGGCCAAGCTGCTTCGAATGCTGACGGTCAATCGCGACATCATGATCCGCACGGCGGCTCTGATCACCGCTTTCCTGTTCTTCACCGCGCAAGGCGCGCGCTCCGGCGACGTGGTGCTTGCCGCCAACGCGGTGCTGAACAATTTTCTCCTGGTCAGCGCCTTTTTCCTCGATGGTCTCGCCAACGCGGCCCAGCAGCTTTGCGGCAACGCTTACGGCGCCCGCGATCGAGCGGCGTTCTCGGGCGCGGTGCGGCTGGTGACGCTCTGGGGATTTGGCTTTGCACTTGCGGTATCGGCGGCCTTCGCGCTGTCCGGACCTTCGCTGATCCACGCCATGACCACGAGCGAGGACGTCAGGCGGAGCGCACAGGATTATTTGTGGTTCGTCGTGGTGTCGCCACTGCTGGCGGTGTTCGCCTTCACCTATGACGGCATTTTTATCGGAGCGACCTGGGCGCGCGACATGCGCAATTTGATGGTACTTTCGCTCCTGATCTTTCTGGCCACATGGTTCGCGTTGCGCGCATTCGGCAATGCCGGCCTGTGGACAGCGATGCTGGCGCTGTATGCCGCCCGCGGCGGCTTGCAGGCCTTGCGATATCCGGCCAATTTTCACGCTTCGTTTCGCTAGCTAGCGGCGATCGGGTAGAGGAGCCAGTCCTCATGCAACTGCGCTTTGTCGGCTGTGGCGATGCATTCGGTTCCGGCGGCAGGTACAACACCTGCTTTCACGTCACCGGCGAGAGCGCCAATTTCCTGATCGATTGCGGCGCCTCGTCGCTGCCGGCCTTGAAGCGCAACGGCATCAGTCGCGAGAACATCGATCTCGTCCTGATCACGCATTTCCACGGCGATCATTTCGGCGGCCTGCCGTTCCTCATGCTGGATGCGCAATTCACCCGCCGCACCCGCCCGCTGGTGATCGCAGGGCCGCAGGGAATCGAGCGGCGGCTTGAACTGGTGATGGAAGCGCTGTTCGAAAACTCCTCGAAACGGGAACGGCGTTTCGACTTGAGGATCGTCGAACTCAATCCGGAAGCGCCGGCGCGTTTCGGCGCAGTCGGCGTCATGCCGTTTCCGGTCGTGCACGGTGACTCCGGCGGCCCGTTCCTGGGTTATCGGATCGAGGTCGAAGGCCGCATCATTGCCTTTACCGGCGACACCGAGTGGACCGATGCCTTGATCCCGCTCGGCCAGAACGCCGATCTCTTCATCAGCGAGTGTTCCTTCTACGACCGAACCGTCAAGAACCACCTCAACCTCAAAACGCTTGAGATGCATCTGCCCGAGATCAGGCCGAAACGGTTGATCCTCACCCATATGGGCGAAGACATGCTCGCGCGGCTAAATTCGATTGCCTGTGAGACTGCCACTGACGGCATGGTGGTTGAGATCTAGGGCGTGCACTCACAAATGCGCGACGTCCGGCTAAGGCAGTAGAGCGGACATGCCCGAAAGCTGCGGCGATGTCGCCTTTTGACCCGAAGCGGTTTTCCGCGGCGGCGGATTGCCGCGCTCGACTTGTGGCGTTTACCTCAGACCGCCCTGCCGCGATGTGGTAGCCTTTGCCCTGTATTTCACGTGGTACTGATCCTCGCGAGAGGGCCGCATGAAACGGCGCAATTTCATGAGCCTTCTCGGCGGCGCGGCGGCATGGCCGTTCGCGGCGCGCGCGCAGCAGCCGGAGCCGATGCGGCGTATCGGTGTGCTCATGCAAATTGCCGAGGGCGATGCTGAATCAAAAATTCAGGTGGCCGAATTCCTGCGAGAATTGCGCGAACTCGGCTGGGTCGTCGGCCGTAATGTGAAACTCGACACCCGCTGGGCTGGCGGCGATTCCGACCGCATTCGCAAATACGCCGCGGAACTCGTCGCGCTCGCGCCGGACGTGGTCCTGGCTTCCGGCGGCACGGTGGTGGGAGCATTGCAGCAGGCCAGCCGGACGGTGCCGATCGTGTTCGTGAATGTCACCGACCCGATTGGCCGCGGCTACGTCGCGAGCCTGGCGGAACCAGGCGGGAACGCTACCGGATTTACCTCCTTCGAATTCGGCATAGGCGGGAAATGGCTGGAGCTGCTCAAGCAGATTGCGCCGGGTGTGGCGCGAGTGGCTGTTCTTCGCGACCCGGTGATAACCGCCGGGATGGGGTACCTGGCCGCGATCCACGCCTTGGCTCCGTCGTTTGGGGTAGAGGTGAGTCCAGTTGATGTGCGAGTCAAGAGCGACATGGAGCGGGCGATCGCGGCCTTCGCTCGCACGCCGAATGGGGGTCTTATCATAACACCAGACCCGGCGGCGATCGCCCATCGCGAAGTGATCATCGCGCTTGCGTCCCAGTATAGATTACCCGCGATCTATCCGTTCCGCTACTTCGCCGCGGAAGGAGGCCTAATTTCCTACGGGCCGAATGCAATCGAACAGTTTCGGCGGGCTGCAAGTTACGCGGACCGCATCCTTAAGGGTGAAAAACCCGGCAACCTGCCGGTGCAGGCGCCGACCAAATTCGAGCTTGCGATCAGTTTGAAGACCGCCAAGGCGCTCGACGTTGCAGTGCCGCAGATGCTGGTCAGCCGCGCCGACGAGCTGATTGAATGAGCAGCCGACTTCTGCTCACGGCACAAAGCGGAAATGGCACCATGTCTGCTCTGAGTCCGCTTTCGGGGGTAAAGCGGAAATTAGATTTGGGAGCCGTCAGGTCAGCTTATGACCCGCAGCGGACTCCCCGCGGGCAATCCGCTGCGATCGTAAGTGTGGACCAGCGTCTTTGCGGGTAGCATAAACATCTACAGTCGTAATTCGCCAAATGGGGGTTGTTCACCGCCAGGAACGATGCTTCGATCGTAGTATTCAGTACATACCACGATCTCACCGACCTCGTTCAGTTCAAGCACCGCGATCGTCCAGCCACGGAAAGCTTTTTGGGTTGCCTTCATCTTGCCCCCGCCGAGATCGCCACCCGAAAACGTGCCTTCAGCCGTTATCTCTACAACGACGCTACGATCCGCGACGCGGATGTGCCGCTCCTTCATGACGAAATCGGGTATCGCTTTCCACCAGAGCTCGTGGTGCATGCGTACGAAGTCTCGTCCTTTTCGACGAATGCCAAACGACGGATCTACGTATTCGCCATCAGGGGCGTACAGCCGCGAAAAGGCTTCGGAATCGCGGGAATTCCATCCCGCAATCCAATTGCGCCCGACTTGTTCCAAGCTCTTGACAGTGTTCACCATGACACTTCTCCTTATTACTACGAAGCGGCGATTGCGGCCGCTTGGGGGTTTCGTAGTCATGAACCAGAGGTATTGTCGGCAAGGCGCTACGATAAGGCGGCCGTTCAGGATATGATTTTTCACAATGCGTGATTAATCGCGGGAGGCGCGAGGATTGGATCGAGGGCATGGGCGTCTTTGCGAAGGTTGTCGCCAAGCGGAGTTTTTTCGGCGCCGCGCAGGAGCCGCACGGTGCGCCGGGCCCCACCCAAGGCCGGATTGCCGAAATGGTCACGCCAACTATCGCCTCCTTTGGAACGGTCGGCATGTCGCCTCTTGGCCCTTTTCAGTCATGGCGTCCTGACGAGCGATGTCCGTTCACAGGGGGAAAGCAGACATGATCTTGAAGCGCCAGCACTTCCGCTTATGACCGATGCTGTCGAAAAAGGGCTTGAGGATCCGAACGAACGGTGATTCCTGCTTCGGAGGCGGCAGGAGATTCGTCGATGATGGGGCGGCAGGACCGAGATCAGGGGCAGCTATTTTACGAGTTTAGCCTCGACCAAATAATCCCGACGGACCACCTGTTACGACGGATCAATGTGTTTGCAGCGGCGGTTCTGGCCGATTTGCACCAACAGCTAAAGGGGTTTTACAGCGACATCGGCCGGCCCTCGGTTGATCCTGAGCTGATGATCCGGATGCTCTTGGTCGGTTACTGCTATGGCATTCGTCATGAGCGGCGGCTATGCCAGGAAGTGGCGCTACACCTCGCTTACCGCTGGTTTTGCAAGCTCGATCTCGACGACAAAGTTCCGCACCATTCAACATTCTCGGTGAACCGGCTGGGGCGCTTCCGCGAGAGCGAGATCCTGCGTCATATCTTCGAGCGCGTGGTTGCAGCCTGCATGGCCGCGGGACTCGTCAAGGGCGAGGGCTTCGCGGTGGATGCGAGCGTGATGGAAGCCAATGCCAGCCGCTATCACGGCAAAGCGCCGGACGAGCTGGACTGGACTGATGCGCAACGTCAGAAGCGTGCAGTGGCTGAGTATCTTGCTGGACTTGAGGCCGAGGCGCAGGTCCAGGAAGGCATAGACAACCGGGGTGATGGTTCTGGTGGGAAGCCGACCGCAAGCTCCGATCGCAAGCCGCCGAAGGTGATCTCGCCTTCCGATCCGTCCTCGGCGTGGACGGCGAAAGCTAACAAGCGCGTGCAGTTCGGGTATGGGCTCAACTATCTCATCGACGTCGAGCACGCGATCATTGTCGATGTCGAGGCGACGCCGGCACGCACCTATGATGAGGTGGCGTCAACCAAGACGATGATCGAGCGCACCGAACAGCGGCTTGATCTAAAGCCTAATTGGCTCACAGCCGATACCGCCTACGGAACCGGCAAACTGCTTGCATGGCTATTGGGCAAAAGCATCACGCCGCATATTCCCGTGTGGGAAAGATATCCATCGTCTGATGGTATGTTCTCCCGTAGCGAATTCGCTTACGACGCTGAGCGGGACGTCTATGTCTGCCCAAACGGCAAGCTCTTGCGAACCTCGGGAACGATCCATGATAGCCGCGTCAGGAATTACCTGTCACAACCTCAAGACTGCCGTGCTTGCACGCTGAAGCAACAATGCACGCGCGCGCCGTTCAAGAAGATCGCTCGCGACATCAATGAAGATGCGCGCAACCAAGCCCGGTCGCTAAAG
>NZ_DATMLW010000028.1:0-17404 GCF_035570375.1 Bradyrhizobium sp.
CGCGCTGGTCGCGATCCAAACCCATCCCGGCATCGATGCCACCCGGCTTTCCGCCGTGATCGCTTTCGACCGCTCGACACTCGGCAACGTGATCGAGCGGCTGGAGGCCAAGCAACGCATCGAGCGCAAGCCTTCGGGCGAGGACAAGCGGATCAAGCTGCTATACCTGACCAGGGCCGGCGCGGCGCTGCTGCGCGACATCATGCCGGCGGTCGATCGGGCGCAAGCGCGGATGCTGCAGCCGCTCAAGCCCGCCGACCGCAGGACGCTGCAGGCGCTGCTCACGCAGCTGGTCGACCTCAACAACGAGGCGTCGCGGGTGCCGCTGCGCGCCGAAGACGCGCTCGAACATCTCGGGAAATCAGGCTGATGGCAGGCGCACGGCCGGTGCTGATCGCGGGCGGCGGCATCGGCGGCCTCGCCACGGCACTTGGGCTCGCGCAAAAGGGCATTGCCTCGATCCTGCTGGAAAAGGCTTCCGCGCTCGGCGAGATCGGCGCCGGCATTCAGCTCGGGCCCAACGCCTTTCACGCCTTCGACTATCTCGGCGTCGGCGAGGCCGCGCGGAGCATGGCCGTCTATATCGACCAGCTCCGGCTGATGGATGCGCTGACCGCCGAGGAGATCACCCATGTCGACCTGCGCGACGCCTTCCGCTCGCGCTTCGGTAACCCTTACGGCGTCGTGCATCGCGGCGATCTGCACGGCGTGTTCCTGAAAGCCTGCCGGGACCATGAACTGATCGAGCTGCGGGTCAGCAGCGAAGTGACGGGCTACGATCAGGACGGCTCCTCGGTGACGGCGCATCTGGCTTCCGGCGATGATGTCGCCGGCCGGCTGCTGATCGGCGCCGACGGACTGTGGTCGAACATCCGCAAACAAGTCACCGCCGACGGGCCGCCGCTTGTATCCGGCCACACCACCTACCGTTCGGTAATCCCGACCGAGGAGATGCCGGAGGATTTGCGCTGGAACGCGGCAACCCTGTGGGCCGGTCCGAAATGCCACATCGTGCATTACCCGCTGTCGGGCTGGAAGGTGTTCAACCTCGTCGTCACCTATCACAACGACGCGCCGGAGCCGGTCGCAGGCCAACCGGTGTCGGACGAGGAGGTGATGCAGGGGTTTCGCCACATTCACGCGCGGGCGCAGGCGATCATCCGCCACGGCAGGAACTGGCGGCTCTGGGTGTTGTGCGACCGCGACCCGGTCGAGCGCTGGATCGACGGCCGCGTCGCGCTGCTTGGCGACGCCGCGCACCCGATGCTGCAATATTTCGCGCAAGGCGCCTGCCAGGCGATGGAAGACGCGGTCTGCCTGTCGCATATGCTGGGCAGCCATCCCGGCGATCACGCGACCGCGCTGGAAAAATATTGCCAGCAGCGTTTTCCGCGCACCGCTCGCGTGCAATTGCTCTCGCGCGCGATCGGCGAGCACATCTATCATCCCGCCGGCGAACACGCCCGCCTTCGCAACGCCATCATGAGCGCAAAATCGTCGGAGGACTGGTACAAGGATCTTGCCTGGCTCTACGGCGGAACGGGACTGGGAAGTTAAAGCGACGGATTTCCTTTGTCGTCGTCCCGGACAAGCGAGTGAAACGAGCGCGATCCGGGACCCATAATCACCGCCCTATGTGTTGTGTAAAAGTCGTATGCCTCATTGCTTTAACGAGAAGCCGTGGCGAAGGCCCGTCGGCACGGTGGCTCCAACTAATATTCTACTAGGTCGTTCTAGCGGACCCTGGGTCGGCGCATTATTTATCTTTTTCTGCAACACCCGCCGCAGAGTATGAGTCCCCGCGTTCGCGGGGACGACGCACAGGTTACATCCGCATCACGGCCTGCCGATCGATCTTGCCGGTGCCGGTCTTCGGAAGTTCGTCGATGAACCTGATCTCGCGCGGGTATTTGTAAGGCAACAGCCTTGCCTTGACGAAATCCTGCAACCTTCTGGTCGCCTCGGCCTGATCGAAGGCGCGCTCGTTCATCACGACGACGGCTTTCAGCGTCATCCGCCGATCGGGCAGTTCGGCGGCGAACACAGCGCATTCGCGCACCTCGGGGTGTTCGGCAAGGCAAAGCTCGACTTCGAGCGGATAAACCCATTGGCCGGATATTTTCACGAGATCGTCGGCGCGGCCGCGGAAGAAATAGAAACCGTCGCTGTCGCGCACGAAGCGGTCGCCGGTGTAGATCCAACCGCCCTCGCGGATCGTCTCGGCGGATTTGTCCGGCCGGTTCCAATAAAGTGGCGCACTGGAATCGCCGCGCACCCACAATATGCCTTCCTCGTTGTCGGCCACCTCGCGGCCATTGCTGTCCTTCAGCGCGATTTCATAGCCGGGGACGCGAAGGCCTGCGGCGCCGAGCTTCTTTTTCTCCGGGCGATTGCTGAGATAGATGTGCAGCACTTCGGTCGAGCCGAGCCCTTCGACGATCTCGAGGCCGGTCAGTTTCTTCCAGCCATTGGAGACTTCAGTGGAGAGCACTTCGGCCGCGGACAGCGCCATGCGCAGCGAGGAAAAATCGCGGCCCCGCGCCTCTTCGGCCTTGGCGAGCGAGGTGTAAAGCGTCGGCAGGCCGAAGAACAGGCTCGGCCGATATCGCTCGATCGCATCGAAAATCGCCTGAGGCCTCGGTTGGCCCGGCAGCAGCAACGCCGCAGCGCCCGCCGAGAACGGAAAGGTGACGGAGTTGCCGAACCCATAGGCGAAGAACATTTTCGGCACTGAAAAGCAGATATCGTCGGGCTTGAGCTTCAGCACGTTCTGCGCAAAGGCGGCGTCGCTATAGGCCATGTCGTGCTGGAGATGAACGATGCCCTTGGACCGGCCGGTCGAGCCCGAGGAATACATCCAGAACGCCATTTCGTTGCGATGGGTGGGTGCTTCCAAAAGATCGGCCGGAAAATGCGGCAGCCAGCGCGAAGCGATCAAGGTATTCGGCACGGCGTGGTTCGATGCCTCGCCATTGACCACGATCAGCGTGCGCAAGGACGTGTCCTTGCACGCGTCCGCCTCGAAGCGCGGGCAAAATTCGGCGTCAGCCACGGCAACGGTCGCGCCGGAATCGGAAAGGTAGAATTGGAGGAGATCGGGCGGTGTCAGTGTGTTGATCAGGAGCGGCACGAACCCGGCGCGCACCGCGCCGAAGAACGCCGCCGGATAGGCCGGCGTGTCGTCGAGAAACATGAGGATACGGTCGCCGCGACTTAGGCCCAGCGACGCAAAGCCATTACCCCAGCGCGAGGCCTCAGTACAAAGCTGGGAATAGCTGCGCGCACCCAAAGGGCCGGTCAGGGCCAGCCGGCCACCGTGGCCCTTGTCGAGATTGTCAAAAAGGATGCGACTTGCATTGTAGGTAACAGGACATGCAAATCCGATTTCGCGCGCGCCCGCGCTTTGCGGCGGAACGGGATCGGCGATCGCGAGCGACTTTGGCGACATCATGCTTGGCTCCGTTTGCCGTAGCGCGCCATGAAGGCCGGCGACATCGCGCGCAGGCGCGCCTCGTCGATCCGCCCCGAACGGGTGATGTAGCTATAGGCGAAATCTATCAGGTCGAGCTTCATGTGCTCGGGAAATCTTGCGTACCACTCCGCACTCGCGCGCGCCGCGGACACCAGCTTCTTCACGATCGGCTGGCGCTCGTGCTGGTAACGGGCAAAGGCTGCCTCCAAATCGCGCTCTGCTTCGAGTGCCCTGGTGAGCGCGATCGCGTCTTCGATCGCAAGCCGCGTGCCCGACCCGATCGAGAAATGGGTGGAGTGCAGGGCGTCGCCGATCAGCACCATGTTCTTGAACGACCAGCGCTCGTTCCAGATCCATGGAGAATTGCGCCACACCGATTTGTTGGAGACCAGAGCGTGCCCCGCAAGCGTAGCGGCGAAAACCTGCTCGCAAATCGCTTTGGACTCTTCGACCGTCTTGTCGGCAAAACCGTAAGCCTGCCAGGTCGACAGATCGCATTCGACCAGGAACGTGCTCATATCGCGCGAGTATCGATAATGATGGGCATTGAAGCTGCCGAGCCGCGTTTTCACAAAGGTCTGTGACAGCGTCTCAAATCGCTTCGTGGTGCCGTACCAGGCGAATTTGTTGCTTGAATAGGACATGGAAGTGCCGAAATCGCCTTCGAAGGAGCGGCGCACCAGCGAATTCAAGCCGTCGGCCGCGACGATCAGATCGTAGCCTGCCAATTGATCGAGCGAAGTGACCTGGGTGCCGTAACGCGGCAGGACGCCCGCGGAAGCGGCGCGCGCCTGCAGGATTCGGAGCAGATCCAGGCGGCCGATCGAGGAAAATCCCACGCCATCGATCTCGACATTCTCGCCGCGCAAATTGAGCGTGATGTTTCTCCAGCTCTCCATCCATGGCGTGATTGCTTCCACCGTGTCGGGATCATCGGCGGCCAGGAATTCCAGCGCCTGCTCGGAGAACACCACGCCGAAGCCCCAGGTGGCGCCGGCGGGGTTCTGTTCGAACAGATCGACTTGCGCGTCGCCGTGGCGCTTCTTCCAGAGATAGCTGAAATAGAGGCCGCCGGGGCCGGCGCCGATGACGGCGATCCGCACGATGATCCTCCCAGAGCGATCGACAGTATACTGACGAATTCTCGCCACAGTAATGCGGAGAGGGCGAGCGCGCCAGAGAAATATATTCCGAGTTGGCCTGTTGTGATGCCGCAGGCGATCTCACTCTCCTGGAGAGCCGTGTGCATGCAAGCTGTCGGCTGGCGGCGGTGGGCCGCTACCCGAAAAGCCGCGTCAGGCCGCGGCGTTTGCCAGGAAATGATCGACGGAGGAGCGCAATTCGGCAGCCTGGCTCGATAGTTCCTGCGCCGTGGCAAGAACGAGATCGGCCGAGCGGTGGGTGTTGTCGCTCGCCGCGGCAGTCCCGGCGATGCTTTGAGCGACACTCGCCGTTCCGGCGGCGGCGTGGCGGATATTTTCCGATATTTCGAGCGCCGCGGTATTCTGCTGGCTCATGGCCTGTGCAATCGATGCGGTGAAGCTGTCGATGTCGGCCATGACAGCGGCAATGGCACCGACATTGTCGACGGCGCGCTTGGTGGCGAGTTGCACCTCGGCAATTTGCGACGAGATTTCCTCGGTGGCCTTTGCGGTCTGGATCGCGAGCGCTTTTACCTCCGATGCGACCACCGCAAAGCCACGTCCGGCTTCGCCGGCGCGCGCTGCCTCGATGGTGGCATTGAGCGCCAGGAGGTTGGTTTGACCCGCGATGGTGCGGATGAACCCCACGACTTCGTCGATGTGCTGGGCAGCGCTGGCGAGCGCCCCGATGGTCTCGTTGGCTTCCGTGGCCATCACGGAAGCGCGCTGCACGACGCCGGTGGCGTCCTGAAGTTGCGCGGTGATGGTCTGCACGGATTCGCCGAGGTGGTTCGCCGCTGCTGCCACCGTCTGGACGTTGCCGGAGGTCTCGTCGGCGGCCGACGCCATCTGGCTCGATTGCTGGCCCGCCGAGTGCGCGATCGACGACAGCGTGCGCGCGGTCTCGGTGAGCTTGCCTGTCATCGCATCCGTGTTGGCCAGGGCAGACTGGATGGCCGAGCGGAATGCCGCCACTTCGGCCTCGATGCGTTGTCGCCGACTGATCTGCTCCGAATTCATCTGGTCCTTGGCGGAAATCAGCGCGACGCTCTCCTCGGCGCGGACCTTCAGATTGCCCTGCATGACAGCGAGAGATTTCAGAAGGCGGCCGAGTTCGTCGCTCCGGCGCACGACAATCTGGTCGGCAAAATTGCCGGCCGCGACGCGCTCGGCGACTTTCATCGCGGCAAAAATCGCCCGGCTCAAGGAGTAGGCGAAGGCGAGTGCAAGCAAAAGACCAACCAATGCCGTGCCGATCGTCAGCTTGATCATGGTGCC
This sequence comes from Bradyrhizobium sp., assembly GCF_035570375.1. GTDB lineage: Bacteria > Pseudomonadota > Alphaproteobacteria > Rhizobiales > Xanthobacteraceae > Bradyrhizobium. Next base: position 5,893 of record NZ_DATMLW010000028.1, read on the forward strand.
GCGTTCGATCGCCACAGCTGCTTCCGCTTCGCTGCGAAAGCCGAAGCCGTAGGCCGCGACAACTTCCACCAGGTCGTCAAGCGCGATTGCGGCTTCGTCAGCTTTCTGAACCACGGCAAAGGCCGCCGGCAACTCGGTGAGCCCGCCGGCTGGCGGCTTGATTAACTTCAGTTCGGCTTCCGACCAGCCGCGAAAGGCTTTTTCCGCCTGGTCGAGTGCGGTTGCCGCGTCCTTGCTGTCGACGCGCTCGCGGACGACTTTAAGGTCGTCCGAAATGCCCATGATCAGTTTCTCGAGCTTGGCCAGCCTGTCCTTCGTTGCACCCTCGTTGATGCTCCTGTGCATGAGGAGGCGCGCCTCATTCATTCCTGCCTGCGCCGAGCGCGCATAATTGATGCCCATCAAGGGCCCGTCATAGAGCCGGACGACCAGGTTGCCCGAAGAGGAGATGCCGCGGATGCCGTAGAAGGCGAGCCCGCAGGTGAAGCCGATGACAATGCAAAATATCCCGAAAAGCTTGTAACGGATCGACATCAGCCCCTCTCCCGGCGGCAGCACGGAATCTATTCGGAAACCGTCACCGTCATCTTCATCCGCGGATGGATCGCGCAGATCACCTGCACTTCGCCCCCTTCCTTGAAGGTCACATCCGTCGATGCGCCGGGCGGCTGGGATCCAAGATTGAATTCATTGCCCTGACTGGTCGACATGATGTTGTGCGGAACGCTGTCGTCATTGAGGAAGGTCACCGTTCCTCCCTTTTTGATGGTGATGCTCTCGGACGAGAACGTGCGGCCCTTCTGTGTAATCGTCAGGTTGGCGGCGAGTGCCCCAACCGAAAGGCCCATGCACATGGCGAAGGTGAGGGTAGGCAGGCGCATCGGATTTTCCTTCGGTTCGAATTGATCGGTTTAGCGGGGGAGAACCGGCACGGCGGTGGGGGCGAGGTCGCTGGTGAGCGTTTTCATGAAGGCGACCAGATCGGACTTTTCCTGCGGCGTGAGGCCGAGCGGCTTCATCAGGTCGGAGCGGCTCGGCCGCTCTACGCCGCCTCTGTCGTAATGATCGACCACCTGTTCGAGTGTCGCGAGCGAACCGTCGTGCATGTAAGGGCTGCGGTGGGTGATTTCCCGCAGACCCGGCGTCTTGAATGCGTGCTGCATCTTGACGACGCCGGGCACGAACTTGCCGCGGCCGACATCGTCGCTCGGCAGGCCGATGTCCTGGAAGCCGTCATTGGTGAAGTTCCAGCCCTCGTGGCACGACGAGCACTGGGCCTTGGTGTTGAAGAGCGCAAATCCGCGCTTGGCTTCCTCGGAGATGGCTTGCTCGTTCCCGTCGATCCAGTCATCGAAGGGTGCGCGCTGCGAGACGACCGTCCGCTCATAGGTCGCGATCGCCTTGGCGAGTGTCTTGGGGCTCATCGTCTCGCCTGGAAAGGCGGCAGCGAAAAGCGGCTTGTATTCCGGAATGGTGCCGAGCCGCTGCATGAGCTGTTCGACCGGCATGTTCATTTCGCCTGGGGATTGAATCGGACCGAGCGCCTGCTCCTCAAGGTTGGCGAGCCGGCCGTCCCACATGAAAATGGCTCCCCAGGCCGCGTTGACGATAGTCGGCGAGTGCCGGCCCAGTTGCGCCATCCCGAAGCCGACGCCGACCGGCAAGCCGTCGGCCCAGCCGAAGGCCGGGCTGTGACAGCTCGCGCAGGACTGCGCCGAGGACACCGAGATACGCGTGTCGAAGTAGAGCTTCTTGCCGAGCGCCAGCTTCTCCGGCGTGTAGGGATTGTCCTTGGGGAAGGGGATCGACGCGGGGCGGCGGTACTGCGCCTTCATGCCGTCGAGGCCGGCAACCGCCTTCTGCTCGACGGTCAGGTAGCGCGTTTCGCCGACGGTGGCGGAGCCGAAGCTCGTGCCTGCAAAACCAATCAGCCCGAGCGCCGTTGCTGCAACGGCCGATCCGAAGATGGCTGAGTGACCGAAACTGGGCCGAAGCATGCTGGCATCCTTCAAGGCGGAGAACCCGGGTCACCGGACCAGAGCCACAAAGTGCGAGATCGGATTTCTCGCCCACGACAGCTGCTACGATAATACCGATAAGTTAATGAAAATCATCCACAGGGTGATCCAAGGTCTTCTACAACTTTGAACTGCAAGGTGGCCTGATCCAGTCTCCTCCAGGTTGCGGAAGGCGCCTGTCGGTTGAGCCTTCCGCTCAATCGTTTCCCCGTGATCCATGCCCCGCGCGAGCGGGGCCGTTCGGCCCACGCGCTCATTGCGCAGCGAACCGGGACAGCACGCCGCGGCACTGCGGCGAGAGCGATTCCGCCCGCACGGCGAGGCACTGAATGATCCGGCCGCCGCCGGGTGCGACGCCGCCGCAAAGGGCGCGAACGTCGGCGCCGCAAGCAGAGCGCAAGACGAACAGTTCCTCGCGCGGCAACATCGGCCGCAATACCAGCGCCGGCGCGGCAGCCGGAGCGGCCGCGGCGGGCGCGCCCGCAACTGCCGGCGCTGCGGCAGCGCCGGTCGCAGCAGCAACCGCCTTCTGGCAGTTGGCCGACAGCTTCGTCATGTTGTTCTCCAGGCACTGCAATGCGGGCGCGCCGCCGGTTGGCACGCCGGCGCAGACGTTTGGATAGTCGGCGCGGCAGGCGGCACGGATCGCGCTGACCTGGGCGCTGCTCGGCTGCTTGACACTTGATGCCGCCTTCGGCGGCGCTGTTGCGGGTTCCGCGGCTGGCTTGCCGGGCTCTGCCTTTGCCGCAGTGTCCGGTGCTGCCTCCGGCTTCGCGGGTGCTGCGGCTGCAGCCGGCTCGCTCTTCGATTCAGAAGGAGCTTCCACCGCGCGCACGGCGCTTTGACAAGGCGGCGAAAGGCTCGACAGGTTTTTCTGCAGGCATTGCAATGACGCCGCTCCGCCCGGCGGGATGCTGGCGCAATGGGCTTCATAGTCGGAGCGGCATTGGGCGCGGATCGCGCTACGTTGCGCATCCGTCGGCGCCTGAGAGAAGGCGGGAGTGGTGATCAAGAATGTCGCGGCTATCGCCGCAAAAAATAGGGCCGCAGGCGTCGATGTGCTGACCATCGGAGCGATCCTTATCTGTTTTGCCGGAAGCGGCTGGCTTCGGGCGAAATGAAATCTGAAATGCTCTAGACCTTGACCATCCGCTTGCCGCGGTTTTCGCCGGCGAGCAGTCCGATCAGCGCCTGCGGGGTGTTCTGCAGCCCCTCGATGACGTCCTCCTGGACCTTGAGCTTGCCGGAGCCGACCCATGATTGCAGGTCGCGCAAGGCTTCGTTGCGGCGCTCCATGTAGTCCATCACGATGAAGCCTTGCATGGTAAGCCGCTTGACCACGATCAGGCCGGGAACTCCCCGCGGCCCCGCGGCTGACGGTACGCCGTCATATTGCGAGATAGCACCGCAGCAGGCGATGCGGCCGTGGTTGTTCATCTGCGCCAGGCAGGCTTCGAGGATGTCGCCGCCGACATTGTCGAAATAGACGTCGACGCCGTCGGGTGCCGCCGCCTTGAGCGCCTTGAAGACCGCGCCGTCCTTGTAGTCGACCGCGGCATCGAAGCCGAGCTCGGAGGTGAGCCAGCCGCACTTGTCCTTGCCGCCGGCGATACCGACGACGCGGCAGCCCTTGATCCCGGCGATCTGGCCGACGATCGAACCGACCGAGCCGGCAGCGGCAGAGACCACCACGGTCTCACCGGCCTTCGCCTTGCCGACGTCGAGCAGGCCGAAATAGGCGGTGAGGCCGGCAATGCCATACACGCTGAGCAAATGGGTCATCGGCTCGACCTTCGGCAGTTTGGTCAAATGCCTGGCCGGAACCGCAGCGTAGTCCTGCCAGCCGGTATCGCCGAATACGAGGTCGCCCGGTGCAAGGCCCGGTGCTCTGGACGACACGACTTCGGCAATGCCGCCGCCGGCCATCACGGTATTGGCCTCTACCGCCGCACGATAGGTCGCGCCGTGCATCCACGCCCGGTTGGCCGCATCGAGCGATATGTAGCGCACGCGCAGCAAGGCCTCGCCGTCGCGCGGTTCCGGAATGGCGCTCTCGGTCATTTTGAAATGCTGGGGTGCAAGCTTTCCGGTCGGCTTTTCCACCAGCAGGATCTGGCGATTGACACCATCTTTCATGGCTTCCTCCCGTCGAATGGCTGTTCTTGACGCAGTGTCGCGCATGAAACGCGCAAGCAGCCGCGTCGTGCATTTGTGCGATGCATATGAGGCTAATTGGCGGGAGCGCATTCGACAACGTGAACATTTTGGCACAAGGCGCTTTCCGTCGGGCGCGCCGGTACTTGCCGTTGAACCTTGTTGCGTCGGCCTTGAAATCTGCCAAACTCGAACGTGCCGGAAACCGACAGGGGTCGCACGATGTCGAACAGGTTTACGCAGTACATTCTGATCGCGATGGTGCTTGGCATCGTGATGGGTACGCTCATCTTCAACTATCTGCCGGACATCCGGACCGACATCGCCTCGAGCGTCAACCTGATCGCAGTGATATTCCTGCGCCTGATCAAGATGATCATCGCGCCACTGGTGTTCGCCACGCTTGTCGGCGGCATCGCCCATATGGGAACCGGGTCCAAGCTGGGACGGATCTTCGCCAAGACCATGGGCTGGTTCATCAGCGCCTCATTTGTCTCGCTGCTGCTCGGCCTGGTGATGGTGAATCTGCTGCAGCCCGGCGACAATTTCCCGGGCACCCTGCCGGACAAGGCGCAATCGACCGGGCTGCCGGTGTCGGCATTCTCGATCGAGAAATTCCTGACTCACCTGATTCCGACCTCGATTGCGGACGCGATGGCGCAGAACGAGATCCTGCAGATCGTGGTGTTCGCAGTGTTCTTCTCGGTGGCGATGGGTGCGCTGCCGGAGCGTTCGAAGCAGATATTGTCGCTGATCGACGACCTCGGCCACATCATGCTGAAGGTGACCGGCTACGTGATGCTGTTTGCGCCGATCGCTGTTTGGGCCGCCATCACCGCCACCGTGGCGAAGAACGGTCTTCTCGTGTTGTGGAAGCTCATCGTCTTCATGGGCGGTTTCTATCTCTCGCTCCTGATCCTGTGGGCCATCCTCGTCGTGGTCGGCTTCGTTGTCATCGGACCGAGGTACAGCCACCTGCTGCGGTTGATCCGCGAGCCGCTGATGATCGCGTTCTCGACCGCGAGTTCGGAAGCCGCCTATCCCAAAACGCTGGAAGGCCTCAATCGTTTCGGCGCCTCGTCGCGGATTTCGAGCTTCGTGCTGCCGCTCGGCTATTCGTTCAACCTCGACGGCACGATGATGTACTGCACCTTTGCCAGTATCTTCATCGCGCAGACCTACAGGATCGACATGTCGCTCGGCACCCAACTTGCGATGCTGGCGACGCTGATGATCACCTCGAAGGGAGTGGCGGGCGTTCCGCGCGCCTCGCTTGTCGTGATCGCCTCGACGCTCAGCCAGTTCGGCATTCCCGAGGCGGGCCTCTTGATGATCATGGGCATCGACACCTTCCTCGACATGGGCCGCAGCGCCACCAACGTGATCGGCAATTCGCTCGCGACCGCCGTGGTGGCAAAGTGGGAAGGCGAACTCGCGCCCGAACACGCGCTCGGTCCCGACGACGTGGTGCCGCCGGACATGATCCCCGGCGAAATCCCTGCGATGGCCGGCCACTGACGGGAGCATTGCATGCGCCACACGCTGCTTGGATCGATCGGGATCGGTGGCCTCCTGGTCGGCTGCCTGCTGGTTTCGGCAGTTTATGCCCAGAGCGGCGGCGAGGGGCTGAGCCCGACGCTTGCCGGCATCAAGAACAGGCATGTCGTGCATCTCGGCTATCGCGAGAGCTCACCGCCGTTCTCCTTCCTCGACCAGGCCAACCGGCCGATCGGCTACAGCCTGGAACTTTGCGAGGCGATCGTCGATGAGATCGGCGTCGAAGTCGACGATCCCGATCTTAGAATCGAATACGTCAAGGTCACTTCCGACGATCGCATTGCGGCAGTGGTGCAGGGCAAGATCGACCTCGAGTGCGGATCAACCACGGCCAATGCCGAACGCGCCAGGCAGGTAGCCTTTTCGCCCCTGATATTCGTGGCGGGCACCAAGCTGATGGTGCCGAAGGACGCGACCTACTCGGCCCCGAAGGACCTGCAAGGCAAGACCATCGTGGTCACCAAGGGCACGACGAATGAGCAGGCCATGCATGCTGTCGACAAGAAATTCGCGCTCGGCCTCAACATCATCACGGCGCCCGACCACGAGCAGTCCTATCAGACCCTGGTCGAAGGCAAGGCGGATGCGTTCGCGACCGACGATATTCTCCTCTACGGTCTGATCGCCCGGCACAAGTCGCAGGACCGGTTTCGCGTCACCGGGGATTATTTGTCCTACGATCCCTACGGCATCATGTTCCGCAAGGGCGAGCCGCAGCTGAGCGCGGTGGTGGAACGAACTTTCCGCAAGCTCGGATCGAACCACGACTTGATCCCGCTTTACAACAAGTGGTTCGTCTCGCGTCTGCCGACCGGCGAAAGGCTCAATGTTGCGATCTCCCCGCAACTCGAGGATGCCTTCAAGGCGCTCGATGACACCGAGGGCGTGAGCAACTGACCTATTCACTGGCTTTTGGGCTTCATCCTTCGAGACGCGCATGCGCGCTCCTCTGGATGAGGAAGGTCTATCCCGTCATGGTGAGGAGCGTATTTCGCGCGTCTCGAACCATGAGGCTACCAGAACGGCAGGGTGACCAATTCACTCAACTACCGAGGTTTGCCCGGGGCGACTTCACGGCTTGATGTGCAGCGCGGCTTTGGTCGCGTTGAGGGCGTTGTTGAAGGCCGTTTTGGTTTGGCCGGCGATCGTATGGGCCTCGAAGGTGGGACCGGCGACAAAGCCGGTGCTGGGCTTGATTCCGACCGCTGCTTCGACCTTGGCAAGGGCGTTCGCAAAGCCGGTTTTGGCCACGCCCGCGGCCCTGTTCAGATCGGCCGTTTGCCTTGCGATGAAGGCTGTGGCCGTCGATGTCACGGATGAGATGTCGGTCATGCGCTGTTCCCCTGGCAGAGAAAGCATCGACCGTTCATGGTTAACAAGGCGTTAATTCCTGACCTTGACCAAGCCGCCGGAAACCCTGTAATGATGCCCATAAGCCTTTGATATGGCTAGTGTTTTGTATTCAGTCTTATTCGGCTTTATTCGGTTACATTCTCTTTTGGCGTTAGTCCGGCGTTAGTCGGAATCGATGGGGGGTTGAGATGCCACGACCGCGACAAGACGGCACGCGAGCGCGCCCGGTCAACCGACGCAAGTTGACCGACCTGTTCGTGCAGTCGAGGAAGACGATCAGTCGCGAGATGATCTGGGACGAACGATGTCCGGGGCTCGCGTTATCGGTTCGACCGACAGGCAAGAAGGCGTGGAAGGTAGTCTATCGATACCAGCGACGACCGCGATGGCTTCACCTCGGCGACGCGCGCGTGATCGGGCTGGCCGACGCGAGACGATTGGCAGCGCGCGTGATGCTCGACGTCGCCGAAGGCAAAGACCCCGTTGCCGAGCGAAGGGCGGAAAGAGACAGCGGCACCTTCGCCGAGTTGGCTGCCCAGTACATCGAACTCTACAGCAAGAAACATAACAAGAGTTGGAAGCAGGCCGAGAAGCTGGTCGCGCGTTATCTCCTTCCGAAATGGGGGAAGATGAAGGCCAGCGCCATCACGCGGACGGATGTCCGCGCCGCGATGATACGGATCGAAGCGCCGATCGTCGCGAACCAGGTTCTCGCGTCGGCGTCGGCGATCTTCACATGGGCGACGAAGCAGGAGATCATCGCCGTCAACCCTTGCAACGGGGTCGACAGGAACCCGACCAGCGATCGCGAGCGCGTGCTCTCCGACGCCGAGGTCGCGATGTTGTGGCCGAAGCTGAACCCTGCGTTGAAGCTGATCCTGCTAACAGGCCAGCGGCCCGGCGAGGTCGCTGCGATGAAGCGCGAACACATCGTCGACGGCTGGTGGCAGATGCTGGGCAAGCCTCAAGGTGACTGGCCGGGGACCAAGAACGGCAGGGATCACCGGGTCTGGCTGTCGGAGCCCGCGCTGGTTCTGATCGAGAACCATTTGAAGGAGAAGCGAACTGGCAAGGCGTCGGGCGGGTTCATGCGGAAGACCGTCGCCGAGCTCGGAATCGAGCGCGCCACCCCGCACGATCTGCGGCGAACCTGTCTGACGTCGATCACCCGGCTCGGCTTCGGCCGCGACGCGATGGACCGCATCGCCAATCACAGGACAAGCAGCGTGACGGACGTTTACGATCGCCACGGCTACGAGGCGGAGGACAAGAGGATCATTGCCGCCGTCGCCCGCCACGTCCTCTCCCTCGTCGAGGGGACCACGACCAGCAACGTAGTTGCGTTGAGGTGAGGCCCGGCCCGAGGTCCTCGATCAGGGGGTCTATCGCGATGCGCGGGTCACCCACGCGCCGCGGTGCTCTCGCATCGGTCCGTCACTCACGTTCGCTATTATTGCGGCGCCGAGCAGGAGTACCGAGACGGTCAACGCAACCAAGTCCCGCCACATGCCGCCCTCCCTGTTTGCCGCGCATAGTCGAGAACCAGCAACGCCTCGGCCGTATCGTCGGCAGTTGGCTCGTTATCACTACGGCTTGAAACCGCAGGTGATCACCTTCGGCGAAATGTGCGCATGCTGTGTCCGCGACGTGCTGATCTATTGCCGCGACATTACGATCGGGCCGACTACGCTCGTTTGCGACCCGGCGAGTTTTTCACCTTGAGCGCTTAGCCTTCAGGCTGGTCACTATTGCGAGAAGCTTTGACATCGGACACCTCCTTCGGACCGCTTGCCAATGGCGAAGGGGAACCCGGTTCCGCGCATCGCTGGTCTGCCATGCCGCCGACCTAACCATCTTGCATCGGAGGGATTAGTCAGCATCTAACTGAATGATTTTTGCGTCATAAGAGAAAATCGATGGACCTTCTCGGTACGCTGGGAATCCTGGTGCGGGTGGTGGAGACGGGCTCGTTTTCGGCCGTCGCCCGCGAGCGCAAACTCAGCATAGCCGCGGTCGCCCGTCAGGTGTCTCAGTTGGAAGACCGTTTTGGGGTTCGACTCTTTCACCGGACGACGCGAAAGCTCAGTCTGACCGACGATGGGCAGATACTACTCGGCCTGGCCCGACCCGTGCTGGACGGCGTCGAAGGAATCGAAGCCGCCCTCGGACAGCAGAGCACCTTGCCAGTCGGCCTGGTACGCGTGGGTGTCACAGTAACGACTAGCCGCTTCCTTTCGCTCCGTCTGCCGTCCTTGCTCATTGATCACCCTCGGCTGAAAGTCGAGCTTGTGGTCGGCGATCGGCTCAGCGACCTGATCGAAGACCGGCTCGACTTTGCCATGCGCATCGGTGAAATCAGCGATGCTTCACTGGTGGTGCGCAGAAGCGGGACCGCAATGCGCGTTGCCGTTGCTGCACCAAGCTACATCAAACGGCACGGCGAACCATCCAGCCCCGTCGAACTCGCGAACCATATTTGTATTGTGCATGACATTGGACCGGATTCGGACGTATGGACTTTTGTCACGCAGAAGGGTCCCGAAGGCTTCCGGGTGTCCGGTGGATTTCTCGCCAACGACGCGCGTGCGGTGCACCTGGCCGCTCGGACCGGATATGGCATCGCCTATCTCGGTTCGCTCGAAGTCTTCGATGACCTCCGCAGCGGCACGCTGGTTCGCGTATTGAGCGACTTTCCCGGTCCCGGCATTCAAATTAATCTGGTCTATCCGTCGCGGAGACATCTCGCGCCACGGACACGTCTTGTGATGGATTTTATCTGGGAGCAGGTTCGACAAATTCGGGCTGAGCTTGAAGCGGTACCGGATCAGAGCGCACCGGGTCAACACCGTGAACACCGTGCTGACGCGCAGTCGCTGTTCCTGCCTGAGAGTCTTTGATCGGGACAGCACTTCAGCGGTCGCTAGCCCCACTCCCCTTGTTGTCTCCGGCGGTGCGGTTCATAGATTTATGTCTTGCGGACACAAAAGGTCGGCTCATAGCTGCCCTCTTGTGTAACTGATTTCCTTTGCCTCCGTCCGCTTGCGAGTCAGTTGAACGTGTTTCTGCGGTCGAAGTCATCGGAGAAATTTCCGTGAGCGACGTCGCCGGCCCTGTCAAAGCCGTAGGATTCGTAAACTGATCCGTAGCCGAAATTTCGCGCGAGGCGGACCCCTCCTCCGGCTGCGCACTACCGCCGCCTGGCGCACCTTGTGCTCACGGGCGACGGCCGGAAAGGAAACCCCTCTCCACCACCCGCACCATCCGTCGATTTTCTCGAAACACGCAAAACTCATTCAAAGGAAGGCGGGATTATCTCACCGAGGCAAGAGGCGTACGTAGTGGCGATCGCATACCGGCGTCGCGCCTAAGCATTCACCGAGCCGCGCGGCGCCGTTGCGACGTCACCTGTAGGCGCTTTCGCGCTTACATCAAGGAACGGAGAGACAAATGACCAACGTGAAAACCCTCAGTGCTGTGATCATTCTCGCCACCGCCATTGCCACGCCGGTGTTCGCTAAAGAACACGGCCACGCTCTTGATCGGTATCGCGGAGCTTACAATCAGTTGGGCGGGCCCTCTTATGCCATCCCAGAAACGCGGGAACGCCGGAACATCGAGAACTTTGGCTTTAGTGGAAGCGACCGGTCATGGGTGGGCGGTGAAGACCCGTCGCTCCACCCCGCCGGAAACTAACTACAACAAACACGACATGGAACACATCTAAGGATGTGTTCCATGTGTCGCTTGGTTGGTGCCTGGCGGCGTGACTGAAATGCAAATCAGCGCGACGAATCGGCGGGTCTCTCGTGGACGCTGCCTTTCGCGCCGAAAGAGATGTCATCAGACAAATGACGGGAGACAACAATGCGAAAGACAATTACCACCGTACTAGCTGCTTCGCTAGTTGCTGCATTAACCGCGCAGACCGCGGTTGCCTCCGAACATCACCGCGCGCGAGCGAAGAGTCGTGCGGTGGCAACCGAGCAATTGCGGAACAGTAATGCCTATGCCGCACCCCGCGATATTGCAGTGCCGTCGTACTGGTCTGGCTTAGACGAAGGCGCGATGGCGTCGGGAATGGCTGGTCACTGACCTGTGATATATCGAAGAAAGAGCCGTTCAAATGGACCTTGGCCTAGGGCCCAACACGCGATGCAAATTGAAAAGACGGGGCCCTAACTTTGAATTTGGGACGTCGCGCCGTGCGCCCGATTTGAACTGCCGAGTCTCGGTAGCGGCGTTTGACGAGACAACAGTCTACATAAGCCGAAAAGGAAACCCGCGATGTCGCCTGAAGCCACACTCGACCCTTCCAAGGACCGCCCGTCTATATATAAGGCGCTCGCGCTCATTTTCCTGCCGGCTGCCGCATTGATGTCAGTGACTCCCTTTGCGCTTGCCCAGGATCAAACAAGGACGCGCCACGCCCC
>NZ_DATMLW010000029.1:0-4152 GCF_035570375.1 Bradyrhizobium sp.
AGTCACCGAACGCCGAGTGAAACGGCCCCAGTTCGGGGGGCGAAGCTGGGGCCATCTGGGGGGAACGGCGCCGGGGCGGCCCGCGACGTTCGGCTACAGCCAATCACATCCAGTTCGCCGCCGCTGTTCAGTTTTGCTCATTGTCCTGATTTCAAATCGCGGGACAGCACCGAACGCCCGAGTGACCAAGCGCCGCTGGCGAGCCGTGCGCTGGCGCCGATCGACCGGCACACGGCATCCCGCAGCAATCGGACTCACCAGCGGCCTTCCTAGACTCGTGCAGGGCTTATCGGGTACTGTCCTTGTCATCAAATCTTGGCATGCCTCGTGCGGGCTGCATAATGCTGGGCAATTTTCGCCCTCAGTTTGTAGCGTCCATTTTAGTCGGGGTATTTCAAATGAGTTCTCTTGAACGGCGGCTGGCAGCCGTCACCAACAGGGCAGCCAATCTCAATCGTCAGTTGCACGAATTGTACAAATTGCGTGACCGGGTCAGACAAGCGGAACTATCGACCCGGAAGTGCGGAAACCAGCGGAGACGAAGCGGCATGAAGCCACGCTCGCGGATACGCCGCGCGCCTGCTTATTTCGTGAGGCGAAGCCAGCGCTGCTCGCTCTTGGCATTTCGGATAGCCGGACAGGTGGCCTCATCGTCCAATGGCTGAAGCTGACGAACGACGACGGACCAGCTTGTGCTGGCCTTCCTGGAGTCGTGCTGGGGCTATCCCAGCGCCTTGCGCAGAGGCTCAGATCCAGGCCCGTAATCGTGAGGCTAGAGCGGCCCTACTTGGCTGATTGCAATTGACGATCGGCACCCCGACTTCATTATGAAACGTTGGATAACTTTCCATCTGCAGCGCGCGGTTAGGCGCCTGACCGATATTTAAAGTGCCGCGCATGGATCGTCGAGCGAGGGCTCGATCAGCACCCGGTGAGCGGCGCCCCCTCTCGCGTCGTTCGGTTGCCGTAAAACGTACCCATTGCGACACGTCGATCGTTAGTTTCCCTCACCACGGCAGAGGGTTGGAAGCTAGCGCATCTGCAAAGGCGCCAGGGCCCCCATCGCCGCGACGCGGTGCTTCACTGCGTTCTGCACCTTCTCGAAGGCGCCCACCTCGATCTGGCGCACGCGCTCGCGCGAGACGCCGAATTCCTCGGCCAGCTCCACGAGCGTGATCTGTTCCTCAGCGAGCCGACGCGTTTCGAAGATGCGCCGCTCGCGCTTGTTGAGGACGGTGAGCGCATCGGACAGCTTCTTGCGGCGGTTATCTAACTCCTCGCTCGCGGCGAGCGTCGTCTCCTGGTCCGGGGATTCGTCCACCAGCCAGTCCTGCCACTCGCCGAAATCGCCGTCCTCGCGGATCGCGGCGTTAAGCGAGGCGTCGCCGCCGAGCCGCCGGTTCATGTGAATCACGTCCGTTTCGGTGACGCCGATCCACCCGGCGATGACCTTCACCTGATCCAGCCGCATATCGCCATCGTCGAGGATGGAGATTTTGCTCTGGGCCTTGCGGAGGTTGAAGAACACCTTCTTCTGGTTGGCCGTGGTGCCCATCTTCACCAGCGACCACGAGCGCAGGATGTATTCCTGGATCGCCGCCTTGATCCACCAAACGGCGTAGGTGGCGAACCGGAAGCCCTTCTCCGGCTGGAAGCGCTCGACCGCCTGCATCAGGCCGACATTGCCCTCGGAAATCGCCTCGGAGATCGGCAGGCCGTAGCCGCGATAGTCGCTGGCGATCTTGGTCACGAGCCGCAGATGACTGTTGACCAGCTTGTGCGCGGCGTCGCGATCGCCGTGCTCGCGCCAGCGCTTGGCTAGCATGTATTCTTCCTGGCGCTCCAACATCGGGAACCGCCGGATTTCCTCGAGATAACGGGTGAGACCGGGTTCGGCCGCAAGGATCGGCGGGGCCGCGTTGCGGGCCATGATCAAGCCCTCCAACTAGTTTCGAAACAAAATTATCTGCATCCGGTCCGTTGTCAAGTTAATTTCGAAACGCTATTATATGTCGAAGAGTCAATCATGTCAGCGCGCGGAACCGCAGAGCTCCTGCTGCAGGTGGGACGGCTCGTACAAACTGAGGGCTATGACGGCGAACTCAGCCCGGCCCAATGGATGGCGCTCCGCTTCTTCGCCCGTGCCAACCCGTTCTCGCGGACCCCGTCGGCATTCGCGGAATTTCAAGCGACAACCCGCGGCACCGCAACACAGGCCATTAAGGCGCTTGAAGCGGGTCGGTACCTGGTTCGACGGCCATTCAAGACGGACGGACGAAGCGTAAGTCTGCGGCTGACGAGCAAGGGTAAAAAAGCGCTTGCACGCGATCCGTTCGAGGTTCTGGTGCGCGCCGTGGATTCGCTCGGCGCGCGAGAGCGAACTGCGATGCATCGGGCCCTGCACCAAGTGCTGTCCACTCTAGCCACGAGCGGCACGCATCGGCGCTTCGGTGTTTGCCAGGACTGCACGTACTTCGGCAGAGAGATGTGCGGCAACCAGCCGAGCTCGGGCACCTCAGCCGCGGAATGCCTGTTCCTTGGTGTTCCGATTCAGTCAGAGGACGTAGGTCTTCTGTGCGTCCATTTTCAACCAGTGAACGACCACCGTGAGGACGGACCGACACCATGAATGAGGTTGCCGCTGCGATCTGCTGAAAGGACGCTTAATTGACCTTCGTCGTCAACGAGAGCTGTATTCGCTGCAAAATCATGGACTGCGTCGACGTGTGCCCCGTGGATTGCTTCTACGAGGGCGAGAACATGCTCGTCATCCACCCGGACGAATGCATTGATTGCGGGGTCTGCGTGCCGGAATGCCCGGTCGACGCGATCAAGCCTGACACCGAGCCGGGGCTTGAGAAATGGCTGTCGCTGAATGCGGAATACGCGAAAATCTGGCCAAATATTACGGTCAAAAAAGCGCCCCCGCCCGACTCCAAGGAGTGGGAGGGGAAGCCGGACAAACTCCAATACTTGTCGCCAAATCCCGGCGCGGGTGATTGAGGCGGACAGCGCCCGCGCCGTATGGGTGCCGGACCCGAGAGCGGTCCAACTGATCCAACCGGGCGCAGCTGCGTCCGTGATCACAGTCCCTTCAGTTGGTTCGCGGAGACCGCAACACGTTCCAGCAGAGCAGCAAACCATATGAGGAGAGGGATCATGTACAACGATTCTCTGTTCAATGCGTTCGCTCGGTCCTACGAGGCCCGAAACGAAAGCGATATGTCGATGGCGGAATATCTGGAATCGTGTCGGGGCGATCCGATGCGATATGCCAATGCGGCCGAGCGGCTGTTAGCCGCGATCGGTGAGCCTCAAATGATTGATACGGCCAAGGACGCCCGCCTTGGCCGTATCTTTTTGAACCGGACCATGCGCGCCTATCCGGCCTTCGCTGGATTCTATGGCATGGAGGAAACGATCGAGCGCATCGTCGGCTTCTTCCGGCACGCCGCCCAGGGTCTGGAAGAGCGCAAGCAGATTCTCTATCTGCTGGGCCCGGTGGGCGGTGGAAAATCGTCGCTGGCAGAGCGGCTGAAATCGTTGATGGAAGTCCATCCCATCTACGTGCTGAAGGCCGGCGACGAACTCAGTCCGGTGTTCGAGAGTCCGCTGGGTCTGTTCGATCCGGAGCAACTCGGACCGATGATCGAGGAGAAGTACGGCATTCCGCGTCGCCGCCTCAACGGTCCGATGAGCCCGTGGTGCTACAAGCGGCTCGAAGCGTTCGGCGGCGATATTTCGCGCTTCCGCGTCGCCAAAATCCAGCCCTCGCGCCTGCGGCAGATCGCGATTGCGAAAACCGAGCCGGGCGATGAGAACAACCAGGACATCTCCTCGCTGGTCGGCAAGGTCGACATTCGCAAACTGGAGACCTTCGCGCAGAACGATCCCGACGCCTACAGCTACTCCGGCGGGCTCAATCGCGCCAACCAGGGCATTCTCGAATTCGTCGAGATGTTCAAGGCGCCGATCAAGATGCTGCATCCGCTGCTGACGGCGACGCAGGAGAGCAACTATATCGGCACCGAAAATATCGGCGCGATTCCCTTTACCGGTGTCGTTCTCGCGCATTCGAACGAATCCGAATGGCAAAGCTTCAAGGCCAACAAGAACAACGAAGCCTTCATCGATCGCATTTGCGTCATCAAG
>NZ_DATMLW010000030.1:0-62049 GCF_035570375.1 Bradyrhizobium sp.
TATTTGGAAATCACGGCTGCTGCGTGGCGGTCTCGCCTACGCTGCGCGAGCACTTTCATTTCGAGTGAACAATTTTGAACAAGATGCGGACCAAATCCGACTCAGATTTGCGTGCAGCTCCCGGCTGACCTTTGGAATCAAGCGCAGGACCTTTGCTCCGCCGAGCTAATGCACAGGTAAGAGGTGCTGACCGATATCATGCGGGGGCCATTGAGGCCGGAAACCTGAAGAAACGGTGGAATGCGCCGCTACCTTTTTGGGAGGTAAAGGCAATGTCGATCAAGAGTACGCGTTTTATTTCCGGCTTTGCGACAGTGTTGGCGACCGTCGTCATCGCGACGCTTTCGCAAGCAGCCTCGGCGCAGAATCCAACCACAACGGCGCCTGCCGCCTCGCTCTCCCTTCCGCGACCCGATTTCCACTTCAAGGGCGAGGTCGGCCGCACCTACCAGGACTCCGATCCCGCCACCTTCCCGCAGATCGTGCGCCCGCCGAGAGGCGCGCCCAACATTGTTCTGATCCTGCTCGACGATGTCGGCTTCGGACAGTTCAGCGTGTTCGGTGGCGGCGTGCCGTCGCCGAACATGGAGAAGCTCGCAGCACAAGGCCTGCGCTACAACCGCTTCCACACCACCGCGCTCTGCTCGCCGACGCGCGCGGCCCTAATCACCGGCCGCAATCACCACATGAGCGGGAATGGCAGCATCACCGAAGCGGCAACGGGTTATGACGGTTACACCGGCATCATTCCGAAAAGTACCGGAACGATAGCCGAGATCCTGCGCCAGAATGGCTACGCCACGGCATGGATCGGCAAGAACCACAATACCCCCGTTTGGGAAACCAGCGAGATTGGTCCCTTCGACCGCTGGGCCAACGGACTTGGGTTTGACTATTTCTATGGCTTCAATGCAGGCGACACCAGCCAGTACGAGCCGATCCTTTACGAGAACCGCAACCGCGTGCAGCGGTCGAGCGATCCCAATTATCACCTCTCCACCGATATCGCCGACCATGCGATCGCCTGGATGCAGAAGGAAAAGGTTATCGACCCTGATCGGCCGTTTTTCCTCTACGTCGCGCCGGCCGCCACCCACTCCCCGCATCATGCACCGAAGGAGTGGATCGACAGGTTCAAGGGTCAGTTTGACATGGGTTGGGACCGATACCGCGAAGTGACATACGAGCGTCAGAAGCAGCTCGGCGTTATACCAGCGACGGCCAAGCTTACGCCGCGCCCCGCCGGCCTCCCGGCCTGGGACTCGCTCAACGCCGACCAAAAGCGCCTTTACGCCCGGATGATGGAAATCTTCGCCGGCTACGGCGCCCATGTCGAGAACGAGATGGGGCGCGTGCTCGAAGCCGTGGCAAAGCTACCGGACGCCGACAACACGCTGATCTTCTACATCATCGGCGACAACGGTTCCTCGGCGGAAGGCGGCCCGGAAGGCTCGACCAACGAGAACGCCTTTTTCAACAGCATCGTTGAGACATGGCAGGACAATCTCAGGGTTATCGACGAACTCGGCGGCCCGAAACACTTCAATCACTTTCCATCCGCCTGGGCCTGGGCAATGAACACACCCTTCCAGTGGACCAAGCAGGTCGCCTCCCACTTCGGCGGCACGCGCAATCCGATGATCGTATCCTGGCCGGCAAAGATCACCGACAAGGGCGGGCTCCGCAGCCAGTTTCACCACGTGATCGACATCATGCCGACGCTGCTCGAAGTGGCCGGGGTGCAGGCGCCAGACGTGCTCAACGGCATTCCGCAGAAGCCATTGGATGGTGCAAGCCTCGCCTACACCTTTTCAGACGCCAAGGCGGCCGACCGCCGCAAGTCGCAGATCTTCGAGATGGGCGTCAACCGCGGCATGTACCAGAACGGCTGGATGGCCTCGTCGCTCTCCTTCGTACCGTGGCAACCGGTCCGCACCGGCTTCGATATCGATAAGGCAAAGTGGGAGCTTTACAACATCGACGAGGATTTCTCGCAAGGAGACGACCTCGCCATGAAAAATCCGGAAAAATTGCGGGCCTTGCAAGACCTGTGGTGGGCGGAAGCGGCGCGCAACAACGTCCTGCCGCTCGACTGGCGCGGTCCCGAGCGTATGTCGGTCGAGCTGACCGGCAAGCCGAGCCTTGCCGCCGGCCGCAAGATTTTCGTTTACGAGACGCCGCTGGCGGCTTTGCCTGAAGCATCCTCTCCTGACCTGAAGAACAAGTCCTTCACCATCACCGCGGAGGCCGATATCCCGGCGGGCGGCGCGGACGGCATGATCTTCACCCAGGGCGGCTTCACCGGCGGCTGGGGTTTTTACATCCAGCAGGGAAAACTCGTAGGCCTGCACAGCCACGTCGCGCTCGAACGCTATCGCGTTGTCTCCACCGAACCGGTGCCGACCGGCAAGGTCACGCTGGCGATGGATTTCAAATATGATGGCGGCGGCGTGGCCAAGGGCGGCACGATTACTTTGTTTGCCAACGGAAAGAAGCTCGGCGAAGGCCGCGTCGAAAAGACGACACCGTTCAAATACTCGCTGTATGAGGGCCAGGACATCGGCGAGGACACCGGCTCGCCCGTCGACTTCAGCTACGCACCGCCATTCAAATTCGCGGGAAAGCTTGGAAGGGTAACCGTTGAACTGAAGTGACGCTGTCCACGCGTGCTCTCGATACCTGAAGGAAGGAAAACCATCGCAAGGAAGTAGGTCATGAAACCGAACTCAAACGTTGCCTCGGCCACAACGCCGAGTAACCGAAAAAAGTCCATCATGACGCCCGCAATCGTAACAAGGGCCGCGGCTGCGGCACTCTTGACGACCGTTATGTTTGCGACATGCGCGCAGGCTCAATCGCCGCTTTCGATCCCGAGACCCGACCCGGAGTTTAAGGGCAAGATCGGGGAAACGCTGGCGGATTCGACCCCGAGCTACCCACCGGCGCTCAAGGCCCCACAGGGCGCGCCAAACGTACTTGTCATCCTGCTCGACGACGTGGGCTTCGGGCATACAACCACGTTCGGCGGACCGGTCCCGACGCCGACCCTCGACCGGTTGGCCAAGAACGGGCTGATGTACAACACATTCCACACCACCGCGCTCTGCTCGCCGACGCGCGCCGCCTTGCTGACCGGCCGAAACCATCACTCGGTGGGCACAGGCGTCATCATCGAGCTTGGCACCGGATTTCCGGGTTACACAGGGGTCATTCCGCAGAGTGCAGCGATGGTGCCTGAAATCCTGCGGGCCAACGGCTACGCCACCGCGATGTTCGGCAAGGCGCACAACACGCCAGAGATGGAGATCAGCCCGGCCGGCCCGTTCAACCATTGGCCCACCGGCCAGGGGTTCGACTATTTCTATGGCTTCAACCAAGGCGAGACCAGCCAGTGGTATCCCGTGCTCTACCGCAACACCACATCGGTCCCGCAGCCGAGTTTGCCGGAGCAAGGCTATCATTTCATTCCGGACATGACGGACGAGACCATCGCGTGGATCGGAAACACAAGGGCAGCCGATAAATCCAAGCCTTGGTTTGTCTATTACTCATCGCCAGCAGCCCACGCCCCACACCACGCGCCCAGAGAATGGCGTGAAAGGTTCAGAGGCAAGTTCGATTACGGCTGGGACAAGCAGCGCGAGACTACGTTCGCAAGACAAAAGGTCCTCGGGGTTATCCCGGCGGACACGAAATTGACTCCGCGACCGAAGGAAATCCCCGCGTGGGACGACCAGTCCGCGGATGCCAAGCGCGTCTACACCCGATTGATGGAGAACTATGCCGCTTATCTGGCCTATGCCGACGATCAGATTGGCCGGATCATCGACGCGATCCAGAAGGCCGGAGAACTCGACAACACCCTCATTTTCTACATCGTCGGAGACAATGGACCGAGCGCCGAGGGTGGCCTGGAAGGAACGTTCAGCGAGGTGGCGAGCCTGGTCGGGTACAATCCCGGATTATCCGCCATCGTCAATCGGATCGACCAAATCGGCGATCCGGAGTCCGAACCCCACGTTCCCGTGGGTTGGGCGTGGGCGATGGCGTCGCCGCTGCAATGGACCAAACAGGTCGCCAGCCATTTCGGCGGCACGCGCAATCCGTTGGTGATCCACTGGCCCAATGGCATCAAGGCGAAGGGAGAACTGCGCCCCCAGTTCCACCACATCATCGACATCGTGCCGACGATCCTGGAAGCGACGCACGTCTCAGCGCCGAGCGTCGTCAACGGTTTCGCTCAAAAGCCGATAGAGGGCACGAGCATGATGTACTCGTTTGAGGACGCAAAGGCAAAAAGCAGAAGGACGACGCAATACTTCGAAATGTTCGTCAACCGCGCGATCTACAACGACGGCTGGATCGCATGCAGCCGCTTCGGTGTGCCGTGGACCACGCTTGGACGCGAAGGCAACTTCCTCGATGCGCCGTGGGAACTATACAACATCGAGAACGACTTCAGCGAGGCCGACGACCTCGCCGCCAAGAATCCGGAGAAGCTCAAACAACTACAGGCGCTCTTCGTGGAGGAGGCGAAGAAGTATGACGTCTTCCCGCTCGATCCACGCTTCGCCGAGCGAATCGATCCTCGGAATCGAACCGCAGGCGAGTTGCAGACAAGCTGGACTTACTACGGAAACAACGTTCGCTTGCCCGAGCAGATCGGCCCTGTGATTTATCCGAACTCGCACACGATCACCGCCGATCTGCTCGTCCCGGACAAGGGTGTCGAGGGAGTGATCGTAGCCGCTGGCGGCCTCAACGGCGGATGGAGCCTGTACGTCAAGGATGGGAAGCTCACCTATCACTACAGCCTCGCCGACTTCGAGCATAATACGGTGCAAGCGCAGGCCCCGCTTCGCAAAGGCAAGGTCGTCGTCAAGCTGGAGTATGCCTCCAAGGGGCTCAAGCCGGGCGGCACGCTCAACAATGGGGCGCCGATAAGGCTGTTTGTCAACGGAGCGCTGGCTGGGGAGGGCTCCGTCGGCTCGGCGATGGTCAGACAGGGCATCGAGCCCTTCGAGATCGGACGAGATTCCATCTCGCCGGTCAGCCCGGACTACAAATCGAAGGGAGCCTTCCCGTTCACGGGTACGATCGAAAAGATTCAGTTCGACGCGACGCCGCAACGGCAGTAGTCGCCCACTAGGAGAAGACGGGGCTGGAGTCACTATGAAATCGAAAGTGCTCCTTGCTATGCTGTGGATCGCTGCCGCCGGTCTCGGCACGCAAGCGCAAGCTCAGACGCCCTCGGCGGACGATATCAAGCGCCGCGCCATCGAACGGCGTGCGGTCGAGGCTGTCATCTGGGGCATGCCCGCGGTCAACACCGATCTGATGTATCAGGCAATGCTCAGGCTCGGCGGCAAGCCGAACCAGATCGTCTACTGGTCCGGTCTGCTCGACTGGCGAAACCAGACGCTGACACCCAACCCCGACGTCATCTACTTCGTGGCCTTCTTCAACACCAAAGACGGTCCGATTGTGATCGAGATTCCGCCGGCCGACGATGGCGTCATCAATGGCAGCATTATGGACCCCTGGCAGGCCGCATTGGAGGACGTCGGCCCGGCTGGCGCGGACAAGGGCTCGGGCGGCAAATATCTGATAACGCCGCCGGGCTATCAAGCAAACACGCCCGATGGCTATATCGTCCTGCCGTGCGGCAACTACCAGGGCTACGCCTTGCTCCGTTCGATTCTGAAGAGCGGCAGCGACGCCGACGTCAAGACAGCCGTCGCCTACGGCAAACGGATCAGGATTTATCCGCTGAGCCAGGCCGCCAATCCGCCCGAGACCGTATTCATCGACGCTATCGGCGCCGTCTACGATTCCACGATCCCCTACGACCTCCGCTTTTTCCAATCGCTCGATCGCTTCGTGCAGCGGGAGCCTTGGCTTACCCGCGACAAGGCCATGATCGATCAATTGAAGGGGCATCGAGAAGGGCAAACCGTTTAGTCCCGATGAAAGGATGAAGAACATTTTGAATGCGGCGGCAGCCGAAGCCCATGCGTGGCTCGATCTGAGATACGAAACTACCTTCACGCCCTACTACGACGGGCACCGATGGGCGATTCCACTCTCGCCCGAGCTTATCAAGGGTCTTCAGACTCAATTTGCCGATCCAGACAGTTATCCCGTCGACAGCCGCGGCGTCGCCTACACCATGGCGTTCTTCAGTCCGAAGCGGTCGGGCACCGGCCAGTTCTATCTGATGACGATCAAGGACAAGGACGGGCAGAGCTTTACTGGTGCTAACACCTATCGCCTGACCATCCCGGCGAATGCACCGGTCCGGCAATACTGGTCGGCGACGGTCTATGACCGCGCGACCCATGCCCTCATTCGCGAAATGCCCCGGTCGGGACGTTCATCGCAGAGTCCGGGGTTGCGAGCGAACGCGGACGGCTCGGTCGAGATCTGGTTCGGGCCGCGGGCTTCGGCCGGCAAGGAATCGAATTGGGTGCCGACCGATGCGAATGGGCAATTCGAGGTTCTGTTCCGCTTCTACGGACCAGAAAAATCGGTATTCGACAAAACGTGGGCGCTGCCGGACATCGAACGGATTGCGGCCCGGTGAGCGAGGAGAAAGATGCGATGAGCCCGAATCGTCGAGAAACGATATCGTTGTTGGCGAGCGCAGCCCCTGCTGCCCTTGGAGCACTTTCTATCGCCGGCATGACAAACCCCAGCCAAGCTCAGGAAGTGAAATCGACCGGGCCGGACTCATTGCAAAAGATCGAGACGCGCATCGGCACGCTCGACTTCACCCACGACTTCGCCAACGGCTATCCGAGCGACGCGGCGATCGAGAAGCTTTACGACGAGCGCGATTTTCAACGCGGCTGCCAGGCCTATCTCTGGTCTCTTCCGGCGGTCTCGTTTACGTCGTGGCAGCGCGGCATTACGAAAGGACTCGGCGCCAGGAACGGACAGATCGTCGCCATCCTGTCGCTTGAGGCGAGGCGCGGCATCCTGACCGCCAATGCCACGACGCCGTACTATCTCGGGTTCGCCGATCTCTCCGCCGGGCCGTTGGTCATGGTGATCCCGCCGCGTGGCGTGCAAGGTGGGATCAGTGACGCCTGGCAACGAACTATTCCGGGCACCGAATCCCCGGGCACGTACCTCCTGCTGGCTCCCGGGCAGAAGGTGCCCGACAACGTCGCCGGCTATACCGTACGCCAGTCCCCGACCTTCAACATTTTTCTCGGTGCGCGACTGACCGATGCAGATCGCGAGCAAGCGAAGGAGGCACTGGCGCAATTGCAGATGTATCCCTACGCGCAACGCGACAATGCGCCGAAGACGGAGATTCTCGACGTCGGCACAAAGGCATGGAGTGGCCTGCCGCCGCGCGGAATGGAGTATTGGGAGCGGCTCGATGACGTGATCCAGCGCGAACCGGTCGAGCCGCACGATATCTTTTTCCATGCGATGTTGCGGCCGCTCGGCCTGGAAAAGGGCAAGCCATTCAAGCCGGATGCACGGCAAACGAAAATTCTGACCGACGCCGCGTTGATTGGAG
This sequence comes from Bradyrhizobium sp., assembly GCF_035570375.1. Classification (GTDB taxonomy): domain Bacteria; phylum Pseudomonadota; class Alphaproteobacteria; order Rhizobiales; family Xanthobacteraceae; genus Bradyrhizobium. The sequence continues at coordinate 7,532 of NZ_DATMLW010000030.1, forward strand.
AGGCCATGGCAAAAGCCAACTCCGCGGATCGGCGTTTCGCGGGCGGCAGGTATCGGTCCGATGCGCACTGGGACTTCGCGCTGCAACTGGACGCCGACGATCCCGACACATTTTGGAATTTGCTCGACGAGCGCGCCTCCTGGTTCTACGAGGCCGTGGGTGCGGGCGCGGCGATGGCGCCTAAGCGGCCCGGACCTTCATCGGCTTATCTCAGCGCCTACAAGGACAGGGCCGGGCAGTGGTTGGATGGCGGCAGGTCGTATCGCCTGCGCGTTCCGCCCAATCCGCCGATCAAGCTGTTCTGGTCGGTTACGGTCTATGATGTCGGTACGCGTGCACTGATCCTGAACGAGCAGAAAACCGCCGACCGCTCGTCACGCATGGACCTGCGCAAGAACGAGGACGGTTCGGTGGATATCTGTTGCGGGCCCACGGCGCCAGCCGGCTTCGAGAAGAACTGGATTCCAACCGTTCCCGGCAAAAACTGGTTTGCGTATTTCCGGTTCTACCAGCCGACCGAAGCCTACTTCGATCGGTCCTGGCCGTTGCCGGATTTCGAACAGGTGTAATTGGAGAGTGAGATGCCGCGGAATACTTCGTGTGACCGCATCCTCAATCGCCGCAGTATCTTGCTCGGCATTACGACGTTTGCCTTAGCATCCGTGGTTGGCGCCAGCGCGCAGGCCCAGACGCCGCCGGCCCAGAAGCCAAGCATCCTGTTCATCCTCGTCGACAACCTCGGCTACGGCGAATTGGGCATCTACGGTGGCGGCGCGACGCGCGGTGCGCCGACGCCGCGCATCGACAAACTTGCAACCGAGGGCCTGCGCCTCACCAACATGAACATGGAGGCGCAGTGCACCCCGAGCCGGTCCGCCATCCTGACCGGGCGCTATGCGATCCGCTCGGGCACCCATTCAGTGCCGTTTGGCGGTGTCGCGGACGGTCTGACACAGTGGGAAGTAACGATGGCCGAGTCGCTGTCGGCCGCCGGTTACGCGACGGCGCTCAACGGAAAATGGCATCTCGGCAGCCAGAATGGCCGCTTGCCGAACGACCAGGGTTTTGACGAGTGGTACGGCATTCCGCGCACCACGGATGAGGCGTTGTGGCCCGGCTCGCCTGGTTATTCGCCAAGCATCATGCCGCCGGAACAGATCATGGAGGGCCGCAAGGGCGAAGCGAGCCGCGACGTCAAGGTGTACGACCTCGAGCAGCGCCGCCTGATCGACGCCGAGATCACCCGGCGTTCAATCGCGTTCATGGAACGCCAGTCGCAGGCACGGAGACCCTTCTTCGCCTATGCGACCCTTACGCAGCCGCACTTGCCGACGTTGCCGAATCCGGCATTTGCGGGAAAGACCGGAAACGGCGACTGGGCCGACATGCTGGCCGAGATGGATCACAACGTCGGCCAGATGCTGGATGCCGTGGACCGGCTCGGTATCCGCGACAACACCGTCGTGATCTTTGCGAGCGACAACGGGCCGGAATTCATCAAGCCGTGGGACGGTTGGGCGGGGCCGTGGCGCGGCCAGTACTTCACAGCATGGGAAGGCGGCATCCGCGTTCCCTTCATGATCCGCTGGCCGGGCAAGGTGCCGGCCGGTCGCGTGAGCGACGAGATTGTTCACGCCGTCGATCTTTTCCCGACACTGGCTGGTATCACCGGCGCGGCGGTGCCGAAGGATCGCCCCATCGATGGTGTCGATCAGTCGGATTTCTTCCTCGGCAGAACCGATAAATCGGCGCGTGAGGGAATCCTGATCTGGTGCGCGGATCGCCTTCAGGCTGTGAAATGGAAAAATTTCAAGGTGCATTTCTACCAACAGGAGACGATGGTCTCGCCGCCGATCAAGCTCGCGATACCGCTGCTGTTCAATCTCTATACCAACCCGCGCGAGGATCAGGACAAGGTGATTACCGATAGCTGGGTGTTCGGTCCTGTGCTGAAGATGGTGGGTGAATTCGAGGCCAGCGTGAAGAAGTATCCGTTGATCGCCATGGGCACGCCGGACCCGTACACGCCGCCGCACTGACGCGTTTCCAGAGCATGATGGGTTCTGATTGAATCGGAACCGAAGCTCTAGCCCCTTGTTTGACGCGTTTTCCTTAGGCGAACCAGTTCGCACTTTCGCTCCGCTATTCCAGCGGCTCGACCTTCACGATCGAGGCGCCGTGGTTGCTGCCGACCCAGAAGGTGACCGGCGTCGTGGAATTGTCGACGAATACACGCCTGATGTTGGTGCTGCGCGGCAGGAGATAATTGATCGCCTCGCCGGTTGCAGGATTGAGTCTGGTGACTCGATCGGTCAACATCGAGCCGGTCCAGGCTTCGCCGTTCTTGTCGGTGGTGACGTCGTAAGGCGCCGACCATTTCGGTTCGACCAGCCATTCCCGGAACTGCCCGGTCCTGGTGTCGAACATGCCGATGCGGTCGGCGCGATATTCACCGAACCACAGCCGGTCCTGTGCGTCCATGCTGCCGCGTCGCGGCGCCGAATTGGCCGTCGGCGTTTCGTAAAGCCTGATCTCTCCGGTTTTGGCGTCGATCCGCCCGATATGACGCTGGCGGAAATCGGTGAAATAGACATTGTTTTTCGAATCCGGAACGACGTCATAGACATTGTGCGGTCCGCTCACGCCCTTGAACGGCAGGAACGTTTCGATTCTCCCCGTGGCGATATCGAGCCGATGAACCCCGGCAAAGCCGTTGTTCTGCGCCCATACCTTGCCGTCGACGTGCGAACTTTGCGGGCTGGCCATGTTGATCTGGGCCGCGTCGCTGTTCTCTTCACCCTGCAGCGGCCAGAACCTGAATGTTACGGTCCTTGGATCAAATCTGGCGATCGTGGCCTGATACATGTTGCCGAACCACAGATTGCCTTCGCCGTCGGCGCGCAGGCCAAGCAACCCGGTCGGGAAGCCCGGCTTGTGCTCCGGAATCGCGAATTCGATGACGTCACCGGTTTTTGGATCCAGCCGGCCGAGATTCTGCTCGCCGAACGAGGAGAACCAGACCATGCCGCGGCCGTCGACAATGACGTCGTGCGGCTCGATCGTCTCGCGCGGCAGATCGTATTCGGTATAGATCACTCGCGTCGCCGCCCCGGTCGGGCGCGGCAGGGTTTTGAATTCGAAATTCCAGCTCGGGCGGGAAGAGAGATTGACGCTGGCGAGGTATTCGGCCGCGCCTCGATAGACCTGCACACGCTGATCGCCGCGTTCTTCCATCAGACGCTCGGCATGGCGCAATTGCGGGTGCGCCGGGATGCTCTGGTTCACATAGCCCTGCATGCGCGGCAGAACGATGGTCAGGAATTCCTCGGCGCTGTATTTCGAATTAAGCGGGCGTGCCAGCGTGTGGCAGCCGACGCAATTGAGCATTTGTCCCTTCTCGGCATCGCTGCCCGGCATGCTTGCGAGCCACTCGGCGTTGGTCAGTTGCGAGGCGATATCTTTTGCCGGGCGCAATGCGAGGCCGGCCATCGTTGCCTTGTCCGACGCGACCATGACCCGATCGGGACCATCGAGATCGTAGCCAATCGCCCGGATGCGCAGGGAATACTGGCCCGGCTCGAGCCGGCCTGCCGGGAAACTGTAGCTGCCATCCTTGCCGCTCACGACCGTGACGGTGATGCTGGAGTCGCTCTTCCGGGCGCTGACCAGGACGCCCTCGAGCGCCTCCTGCCCGACGGTGACTTTGCCGGCGAGCACAACCGATCCCTGCGCCGCCGACGGGGCAGTGCTCCCAAGCCACGTGGCCATGACGAGACAACTTGCGCTCGCAACAACACAAAGGCGCGGCATGAACGGCTCTCCCTGATTTTGCCTATTGTTATTTGCGGCGGAGTGTAGAGGGCAGGACTGCGGAAAACCAGTGTCCCGGCTTTGACATTCGGATCACATCGCGGCGGTTGGCTTACGAATTTCAGAATCAAAGGAACACCAGAAAATATGGATTCTGGTGCGGTTTTGGTTCTTTTGACGTTCACCTCGAGGACTCGCGGTAATGCGGAAGCAATGTCACGACCACCGCACTAGGTGATCGGCCGATCCCTATGGTACGTTTTCGCAATCACGCCTTGGCTGGCTTGAAAAAACAGGGAAGGAACAGATGAGCATCGACCAAGCGGGGGATAACCGTGCCAACATGCCCGGCGTTCTCGCCGCATTCTTCAGCAACCCAACCGTGGACTCAGCCTGGGCACCCTATGGATTGGCGCTTTTGCGCGTCGCGATCGGGATCGACTGGATTGCCCATGCATTCCTGAAGATCTATCGCGGCATGCACACGCATGAAGCGCTGCTGGCGAAAAACGGCATCCCTCCCCTGCTCGCCTGGCCGACTTTCAGCGTCGAGGTGATCGGCGGCATCGCCATCCTGCTTGGCTGGTACACCAGGCAATGGGCGGCGTTCTTGCTGATTTTCTTGGGGGTTGTCGTCTGGATCAAATGGCCGGTCGGCTGGGGCTACTCGAACCCGGGCGGCGGCTGGGAATATCCGTTGTTCTGGCTGTGCGCGCAGGCCGCCCTCGTTCTCGCCGGCAGCGGCGCCTTCGCGCTGGTATCTCGGAAATCCCTAAGGATTTCCTTGCGGGATTTGCCGCGAGCGCGTTCCACTCATACCTGGTAGCCCACAGTCGCGCCCGTCTTCCGATAGCGGAGCCGATATGCCCCTTGACCCCCTGGCAAGGCGCTTTTCTTGCCATGATGGCCGCCGAAGCGCCGCGCGATCGATCGCGGCCGAGCGCTGAAGCCCGCCGCCAGGCGTTCGCCAAACTGATGCAGTTTGCCCGCGCCGACGTAACGGCCGTGAGCGGAATCGACGGCGCATTGCCGGGTCCGGCGGGCGCCATTCGTTACCGCCTCTATGCGCCCGCGGATGCCACGGGCGAACCCTTGCCTGGCTTCATCTTTTTCCATGGCGGCGGCATGGTTGCCGGCAGTATCGAGACCCATGACCTTATTGCCGCGGCGCTGGCGCAGACGACGGGCTGCCGGCTTGTCTCTATAGACTACCGCCTGGCGCCCGAGCACAAGTTCCCGGCCGCGATCGAGGACGCGATGGCGGCGACTCGATGGATCTCGGGCGAGGCCGCCTCGCTCGGCATCGATGCGGCGCGGCTTGTGGTTGGCGGGGATTCCACCGGCGCCACGCTTGCCGCCGTGGTCTGCCAGGAATGCTTGCGGAACGCCGGACCTGCAATATCGGCGCAATGCCTGATCTGCCCGGTACTCGATTTCGAGGATGAATCACCATCCCGCCAGGAATTCGCTGAGGAGCATTTGCCCGACCGCATCACGTTGCAGGCCGACCTCGAAGACTATCTGCAGGGAGATGCAGACCTCGCCGATCCGCAAATCTCGCCGTTGCGCGCCACAAGGTTTGCAGGCCTTCCGCCGGCCATCATACATACGGCCGAATTCGATCCGATGCGCGACGAAGGCAATGCCTATGCCGCCAAGCTGATTGCGGCGGGCGTTGCGGTCGATCACGTCTGCCACGAAGGCATGATTCACAATTTCCATGCAATCGGCGCCCTCCTTCTGCAAGGAAGATTGGCCCTTCACCAGATCGGCGAGCAGGTCAGGCGCGCGCTCGGCGACTGACCGGCATGGATAGCTCCCGGAGAAGACCCTTCTTCCGCAACTGGCTCTGCTTTCTTGCCGGCAACGCTCGGGTGGCGCTCCCGCGCCTCAAACTCGTCAAGCCCTGATCACGCGCCCGAAAGTTCCGCGCGCGGCGGCCTAGCCGGGAATGAACATCAGCACGGCGGCAAGACCCATGATCGCCGCCCCGATCCAGCCGAGGGCCAAGATCGGCCGACTTGCCGTGAATGCTCCCATCACGGACTTGCTGGAGGCAAGCAGAATGATCACGACCAGCAGCGGCACCGCCACGATGCCGTTGATCACGGCGCTCCAGAACAGCATCTTCATCGGACCGATCGGCGAATACTGGATGAAAAGGCCGGCCAGCACGCTGACCGCGATCACGGCATAGAATCCGCGCGCCGCGCCGGCCTTTCGTTCAAGGCCCGATTGCCAGCCCATCGCTTCGGCCACCGCATAGGCGGCAGAGCCGGCGAGCACCGGCACACCGATCAGGCCGACGCCGATTATTCCGATGGCAAAAAGGAGAAACGCAAAATCGCCGGCCACCGGCCGCAGCGCGCCCGCCGCCTGGGCCGCGGTCTGGATATCGGTGACCCCCGATACATGGAGCGTGACGGCCGTCGCAAGGATGATGAAATACGCCGTGACATCGGAATAAAGCATTCCGCTCCAGGTGTCCCACTTGATACGCCGGAGTTCCGCCGGCGCGGCAGCGGCGTTTCGCAGCAGGGCACCGGCGCGCTTGGCGTGCATGTCTTCCACTTCTTCCGACGCCTGCCAGAAGAAGAGATATGGACTGATCGTCGTGCCGAAGACACCAACAACCACCGCCGCGGTGTCGAAATCGAGCTTCAGCCTCGGCCACACCGTCCTCAACGCCACCTCGCTCCAGGGTACGTGCACGGTGAACAGGACGGCGGCATAGGCGAGAAGCGAAAGCGTCAACCACTTCAGCAGGAATACATATTTGTGATACGGCACGAAAATCTGAAGCAGCAGCGTCAAGACCACGAAGAAAGCGGTCATCGCGTGCCGGTCGAGGCCGCTGACGAGTTCGGCGACCTCTCCCATCGCCGAAACGTCGGCTGCAATATTCAGCGTGTTGGCCAACAGCAACAGAAGCACCACGGCCTTGAGCACGATCGGATGAAACGCCGCCTTGATGTTGGCCGCGAGCCCCTTGCCGGTGACCCGCCCGATTTGCGCACACAGGGACTGGATCGCGGACATCAGCGGGTAGGCCAATGGCATGGTCCAGAGCATGTCGAGGCCGAATTGGGCCCCCGCCTGGGAGTAGGTCGCAATGCCGCTGGGATCGTCATCGGCGGCGCCGGTGATGAGGCCCGGACCGATCTTTGCCAGAGGATGTTTCTTGACGCGGCGCCAGAGGTCCGCAAGCGACCTCGCGCGAAAGGACTTCTTGTGCTGCTTAGACGGCTGCACGGCGCCTCATCTCGCATCTCCTTACTATAGACATGTATCTTCGCGGACTGGCCCGGTTACCGTCCATCCGCTTCCTCAGGATTCGATAACGCATTCACATGTATTTTGGTTCTAGCAATCATGACAACAGGACTGGCGCCGATCTTTTCCGCGATCATGATCGTCGGGAATGTTGGGCCCGTCTCACCCCCAATAATTTCCTGTTTCAGCGCCCGATGAATTTCGGCGGGCGCTTCGCGTTGAACGCCTCAACTCCTTCCCTGAAATCTTCCGACTGGCGCAGCCGGCTGTAGCAGTGGCCTTCGAGTTCGATCGCGATCGCAAGCGTTGAATCTTCGGTATCGTTCAAAAGCTTTTTCGCCGTCCGCTGGGCGAGCGGCGCAAAGGTGCGAAGCTCGTCCACGAGCCTGTCGGTCGCATTCTCGAGTTCGCCATCGGCCACGCATTCGGTGACGATGCCCCAGTCGAACGCCTGTCTTGCGGTGATCCGCTTCGAGCGCATCACAATGTCCTTGGTGCGGGTGATTCCGATCATCTTCTGCAGCCGTGCGGAGCCGCCCGAACCGGGAATCTGGCCGAGCTTTTGTTCCGGCAGCGCATAAAGCGTGGTCTCGGACGCAATCCGGAAATCGCAGGCAAGCGAGAACTCAAAACCGACCCCGAAACAATAACCGCGGTTGGCGACGATCACCGGCTTCGAACAGCGCGTCGGAGATGCAATGTTCCAGGCAAGCTGGGAGACCTTCTCGGGCGTTGCTTCCATGAAGCCGCCGATATTGCCCCCGCTGGAAAAGTGCTCGCCGATCGAGCGCACCACGATGACGCGCACGCGCCCATCTTCATCGAGCGCCTCGAACACCAGCCGCAATTGATCGCGCTGCGGCATTGAGACGACATTGAGAGGTGGCCGGTTGAGAATGATGTCGGCGCGCTCGCGCGCCACGTCGATTTCGACCTGAAAGCCGTCGAGCCCGGTAAGCCGCGAATCCGCAAAAGCGTAAGGAGATGGCATGGTTATTCCCTTTCTGTGTCAGGCGGCGCTTGAGGGCGGCGCGCGTTCAAGCTGGTAATCGCCCGCCACAAGCATTCGGCGCAGCAATTTTCCGACCGGGGATTTCGGCAAGGAATCCACGAAGATGAAGCGACGAGGCCGCTTGAAATTGGCTAATCCCGATGTCCGGCAGAACTGCTCGAGTTCCTGCTCGCCCACCGGCCCCTTGCGCTTGACAAAGGCAGCGACGATTTTTCCCCATTTCTCGTCGGGCAGACCAACGACCGCGACCTCAAGCACGGAAGGATGCAGCGAAAGGCAACTTTCGATCTCGACCGGCGAGACGTTCTCGCCGCCGGTAATGATCATGTCATCGACGCGGCCGGTCACGAACAGGTCGCCATCGCGATCGACGTATCCAGTGTCGCCGGTGAAATACCAGCCCTCCCGAAGCGCCCTGGCGTCCGCGTCCGGCCGGCGCCAATAACCTTCGAATGACTCATCGCCAGCAAGCAAGGCAATGATCTCGCCCTCCTCGTCTGGACTTGCGAGATCCGACGCCGAGCTGGCGTTCAGCTTCACCACCCGGATTTCCTGGTTGATCCCGGCCTTGCCGGCGGAGCCCGGCTTCGCAGGCGCGTTCTGATCGATGGTGAAGGTGTAGATCTCCGAGCTGCCGTAGTGATTGACGAATAGGTCCGGCTGAAACGCCGCATCGAGTTTCTTCAGCAGTCCGTCCGTCATCGGCGCACCGGCAAATCCCAGCTTTCGCACACTCGAAACGTCGGTCGAGGCAAATTCGCTCGCATGGACCAGTTCGTGGTAGAGCGTCGGTACCAGGTAGAGATTGCTGATCTTTTCAGCCGCGATCAGCGCGAGCGCCTTTTTCGTATCGTAGCGCGGCAGGCAAACGAAAGTGCCGCCAACGATCGACATCGCGATCAGCGAGCGGACACCCATGGTATGGTAAAGCGGCATCACACCGAGGGTGCGTTCGCCTCGCCGATAGAGATTTTGCGCGACATGGGCGATTGCGGCGGCGCGCTCGGCACGATGACGTCGCGGCACGCCCTTCGGCCGCGACGTGGTTCCTGATGTATAGAGCATGATCGACCAGGCTTCGGCGCTGACGCGCGGCGCCACGTCCGTCGCCGACCCCGCCACCAGTTGCTCGAAGGAGAATTCACCGGATCGCTCATCGCCCACGCAAATTCGCGGCAAGGACGCCGCGTGCCTTGACTCTTTGACGGCTTCCGCCGACACGTCCTGATACACGACCGCGCAGGCTTCGGAATTCGCGATGCAGAAGTCGAGTTCATCGTCGTTGGCGCGCCAGTTGATCGGCGTGATCACGATACCGGCGAGCTGACAGGCCCAGTGCAGTGTCGCGGCCGGCTCGCAATTCTGCAGCACCGTGACGATATGATCGCCCGGCTTCAGGCCGATCCGATCGAAGGAGGCGATGAGCGACGAGATACGCCTGTACCATTGCGCGTAGGTCAGGCGAAGACCGTCATCAACGATTGCAAGCACGTCGGGATCACGCGCCACGCTCGCAACGAAGCTCGTTCCAAGATCAAGCATCGGATTTCTCCCTGCTCAACGCATCCCTCGTTTCGGCAGCCGCTTCGAGCGCCGCGCGCACGATCGGCGTGTAACCCGTACAGCGGCACAGGTGCCCGGTCAGCAGATTGCGGATGGCTTGTTCGTCGGCATGCGGATATTTCCGCAGGAATCCATCGAGCGACATCAAAATGCCGGCCGTGCAAAACCCGCACTGGAGCGCGTGATTGCGCTTGAATGCCGCCTGCAGAATCCCGTGACGGTCTGCCGTTGGCGCAAGGCTTTCAACCGTTCGCACGTTGCTGCCATCTACCTGCATCGCGAGCGTGAGGCAGGCTCGCGCCGGATTGCCGTCAATATCGACGGTGCATGCGCCGCAGACGCCGTGCTCGCATCCGACATGGGTGCCGGTCATGCCGATCTGATGGCGCAAAAAATCCGTCAACAGCATGCGGGGCTCGGCTTCGCCGGCACATGGCTTGCCGTTGAGATTGAAGCGAACGGCGTGCCGCCGGTTTGCCTGCCATCGGCTCATTGAAGTACCTCCCGCACCAGATCGCGGCCGATCATCCGCACGAGGTCGCGCCGGTATCTCGCCGTGGCATGAATGTCGTCGCGCGCGTCTAGATCATAGGCAAAGGCATTCAGGGCATCGTCGAGCGCGCTTGCTTCGAGCCGCGGCAAATTTAGCGCCACCGGCATGTCGGCGACGCCGCCGACGGCGAGGCGAACGCCGTCATCTTTCGCTACCGCGGCGCAGGCCACGATGGCGAAATCGCCGTGACGGCGCGCGACCTCGCGAAACGCGCAGCGCTTTTGGTCCGCGGCAAACGACACCGCTTCGATCAGTTCGTCATCGGCACGGTTCGTCGCCATCATCCCGGTGAAAAAATCCCTTGCTGCAACGCGCCGCCGGCGCCGGGCGCTGCGCAAGTGCACTTCCCCGTCGAGCGCGCACAAGACCAGCGGCAATTCGGCACTCGGATCGGCATGCGCGATCGAGCCGCACACCGTGCCCCTGCTCCTGGTCTGAACATGGCCGGTCCAGGGGAGAGCCAGAGCGGCGAGGGACAAACTCTCGTCGAGCCCGGGCCAATCCAGCAATGCGGCCTGGCGCACCGCCGCCCCGATCGTCATCGTGCCAGCCTTGCGTTCGATCCGCGCGAGCTCGGAAACACGCATGATGTCGATCAGCGTTTTCGGCTTTGCCAGGCGCATGTTGAGCATGGGCATCAAGGACTGCCCGCCGGCGATGATGCGCGCGTCGCTTCCTTCATTCGCCAGCACCTCGAGCGCTTCGTCGAGATGTTCGGCGCGGACGTAATCGAAGACAGCCGGCTTCATCGGCGTCCTCCGAACCAACGACGCAACCTAACGACAAGGGAAGCCTTGGTCTGATCTGAAGCGCCGCCGCCTGCCTGGCGCGCCAGGCTTGCAAAAAATTGCCCGATGATGACACGCGCGGCGCCATCGAGGAGCCGGCCTCCGATGCTTGCGACCCTGCCGCCGATGGCTGCCTCGTACTCATAGCGGATCACGCTGCCGCCGTTCTCGATTGCGCCAAGGGTGATGCGTCCCTCGCCGCTGCCGAACCCGAGCGCGCCATCGGCCGATCCGGCGAGCGTCACCGCATGCGGCGGATCGAGATCGGAAAGTTTTACATCCGCACGATATCGTCCCTTGACCGGGCCGATGCCGAGCGTGACGTCGGCGCGGAAATGGGTGTCCGAGATTTTTTGAGCGGCGTGACAACCCGGGATCACCGCCTTCAGCGTCGCGGGGTCGAGCAGCATGTTCCAGACCTGCTCGGCCGGCGCGTCAACAATCGCCTCGCCTTGACCGCGCAGACCTCGAGAGCGCTTTTGATCTCTGTCTGCAGCCCGGCTCGCGGGCGGCGCAGGTTCGGCACCGCGCACGAGTTGCGCGAGTTTCGCCGGCACCAGCGGCAATTCGAGGTCCTTTGCGCCAAGCGCATCGGCGACGGCGTTTGCGATACAGACCGGCGTCGACATGCAATTGCCTTCGCCAACGCCCTTTGCGCCGAGCGGCGTGAAGGGCGAAGGCGTCTGCATGTGGACGATGACGGGGTCAGGCACCTCCGCCGTGGTCGGCAGCAGGTAGTCGGCAAATGTTCCGGTCAGAAAACTGCCGTCGCGGTCATAGGCATATTCCTCGTAAAGCGCGGCGCCGAGGGCTTGCGCAAAGCCGCCGCGGATTTGCCCGTCGACCATGGCGGGATGCAAGATGGTTCCGCAGTCGTGCGAAGTGACGTAGCGGTCGATCCGCGTCTGCAGGGTCGCGCGGTCGACCTCGACGCCGCAAAAATCGAAGATGAAGCCGTGGCAGAGCGAGGAGTTGATGTGATCCTCTTCGTCCGGGGCGGTCAGTTCCGGCGGGGTCCAAAACACCGTCTCCCGGATGGTCTGCCCAATGCCGTCTGGCAGTGCAGCCGGCGACCAGTGGCTCAATCCGGCCACGCGGGAAAATGAAAGTCTGTTGTCGGGGTTGCGCTTCGATCCAACTTGTCCGCCGGCGAACGCAATGTCCTCGATCTCGGTGTTCAACTGGCTGGCGGCGACCCGCGCCAGGCGCTCCGCGATGCGCTCGGCGGCAAGCCTCGCAGTGCCCGCGACCGCCGGCGCAAACCGACTGGCATAGTTGCCAGAGGCGATCGACCAGGCGTCCTTGGCGGTATCTATTTCGGTATTGACCCTGATATCGGCGGGCTTGAGGCCAAGCACATCTGCCACGACCTGCGAAAGAACGGTGCGGTGGCCCTGCCCCTGCGGCACCGAGGCGACGTGAATCATGACGCTGCCGACCGGATCGATCGCGATCGTCGCGGTCGCCTGCGCGCCGTTCTTGGGGCCGGCCTTGCGGCGCTCGGCGGGCGTGAGCACGGTCGTGATGTAACCCATGTTGGAAACGCTGGGCTCGACCACGGCGGTGTAGCCGATGCCATAAAGTTTTCCCTGCGCGCGTGCCGCGTCGCGCCGGGATTTGAGCTCGGCTAGCCGGCCTTCGGCAGCTCCGCGGCGGATCGCTTCCTGGTAATTTCCGGAATCGAGTAATGCGCCGCTCGCAGTCCGGTATGGAAAGGCGTCTGCGGGAACGAGATTGCGCGTGATGACGTCGAGCGGATCAAGGCCAAGTTCGACCGAAATGCGCTGAACCAGCCGCTCCAGCGCAAAATATACCTGCGGGCCACCAAATCCACGATTCAATCCCGTCGGCGTCTTGTTGGTGACGACGACGCGGTTGCGGACCTTGAGATGGTGGATGTCGTAGGCGCCGTTCAGGTTGCCGTGCATCCGGTAGAGCGTCGCCGGCTCCGGCGCGCGCAGATGCGCGCCGCAATCCTCGACCTGGTCCCAGTCGAGCGCGAGGATGCGGCCATCATGATCGACCGCCGCGGCAAGCGTGATGGCCCGGTTCGTGGCGGAAACCGATGCGGTCAGATGTTCGAGCCGATCCTCGATCCATTTCACCGGTCGACCTGCGGCCCGCGCCGCCGCCGCGACCAGAACGATATAGGGAAAAACGCCTTGCTTGACGCCAAAACTGCCACCGGAATCCGGTGGCGTGCGCAGCCGCAGCCGGTTGCCCGGAACCTTCAGCGCCCGCGACAGCACCGCATGGATGCTGAACGGCCCCTGAAAATTGGCCAGCACGTCGTAAGCGTCTTCGCCCGGCTCATACTCGGCGACCACGCCATAGGTTTCGATCGGCGTGCAGGAGTTGCGCGGATAGCGAACGTCGATGCTGATGCGATGCGGCGCGCTCGCAAACGCCTGCTCCGGCTCGCCGTAGCGAAAGGTCCGGTCGCTGGCGACATTGCCCGGGAAGCCGTCGTGCAGGACGGGCGCGCCAGGCGCCAACGCGTGAACCGGATCGACTACGGCTGGCTTCACCTCGTAGCCCACATCGATGAGATCGACGGCGTCTTCGGCGAGGTAGCGATCGCTTGCAACGACAATGGCAACGGGCTCCCCGACATAGCGCACGCGCCCAATCGCGATCGGCCAGCACTCGACCGGCGCCTTGACCCCGACCACGAGGCTGGACGTCAGCGCCTTGACGTCTTCGCCCACAAGGATCGCGACCACGCCCGGCGCCTGCTTCGCCGATGACAGATCGATCGACGCGATATCGGCGTGAGCATGCGGCGAACGCAGGAACGCAGCGTGGAGGGTGCCGGGACGAATGCCGAGGTCGTCGATGAAGCGCCCGTTTCCGGTCAAAAGTGCCGAATCTTCGACGCGAGGGATCGACCGCCCGACCCAAGGCGATCCGGTCTTGCGATTGGTCGTGGCTTGGCCGGCGGCTTCTGCCATCCAAAAGTTCTCCCAGCGCAGTCGACCCGCGTCGAGGAAAAGCTATTCGGCGGCAATCGTATTCCGCAATGTCAGCCGGTCTCGAAACTTACCATCCCGTCTCATTGTTGAGCGAGTGCGCCGCAGCATCAGCTCGCAAGACGGGAAACGTTGCGGAACTCGCGCGGACTGACACCCGTGTGGTTGCGGAAGAAGCGGGTGAAATGCGCGGGCTCGGCAAAGCCGAGCCGGCTGCCGATGTCGCAGAGGTTGGAGGTTTGATTCAGCACGGCGTCGACCGCCTTCTCCATGCGTACGACGTTGAGAAAGACTTTTGGCGGCACGCCGATCGAAGCTTCGAACAATCGGAAAAAATGCGCTCGCGAGAGGCCCGCTTCCCGGGCAAAGACTTCAAGTGCGGCCCCTGGTCCGGCATGCGTTCGCATCGATGCCGCCACTTTCCGGATGCGCCAGTCGGCAGAGCGCGCGTTCAATTCCCTGATCGAGCGCGGAAAGCTTCGCCATGGCGTGAATCGCTCGATTACCGAAATCATCAAATCCGACAGCATCGCTTCATGGGCGGTTCGCGCCTCGGGGTGGGCCATCATGTCGGCGGCGAGATTCATCGCCAGCGTGCGGATGCGCGGCGAAATAGCGCCGGAAGGTTCACTGAAGAAACCGGGTGCGCCGCTTGCGGCCCAGCCCGGCCGAAATGCCACCAACCATTCCGGCTCTATGTAAAGTGCGAGGATGACGGTACGCGGCCGTTCGAGATGGTGGACATATGAATGCGGCTGCCAGCCGTTGACCAGAACCGCTGTGTCGTTGGTGAGCGGACAGACCGTGTCGCCGACGACGAACTGCGTATCGGCGCCCTCGACCTTCAACAGCACATGGCAATGCGGATGGGCATGACGCACCAGCGACCAGTCCATGTCGAGAAGCGCGACCCGGCCAAAGGCTCCATGGGCAATTCGTAGCGCTGTCGACATCCTTAAAATTCTCCGTGGCAGCGACGCCCGTCTGGTTCTAGCCCGCGATAATTCGCGTAAAAGCGGCTTTCGGATCGTCCTCGAGCACAGAAGCGAGATCGACGTTTTCGATGCCCTTGACGTGAATGCGCTTGAATTCCATCGGCTCGGTCGCAAGCGGCTTGGTCGCGTCGATTCCCATTTTCGTGCTGATGCCGTCATCCGACGATGGATCAAGTTTCGAGCCTTGCGCGCCCGAGACGATGACGAGGTCGCGATCGGCCTGAAAGCGGGTCGCAACCGCCCATTCGATTTCGCTTTCATCGTCGATATCGACATCCATGTCGACCACGACGACCTGCTTGATGTCGTAATGGCCGCCGAACGCGCCCACGATGATATTCTTCGGCTCACCCTGGCTCGTCTTCTCGATCTTGACGGCGAGGTGATAGCGGCACGTTCCGCCGCGGGTGAGGCGTACGTCGCGCACCGAGGGGAAGCTGCGCTGCAGATGGTCCAAAAGCGTTGCCTCGCGGGGAATGCCGCCAAGCAAAAGATGCTCTGTTCCGCCGCCGACGATGGTATGGAAAATTGGATTCTTGCGATGCGTGATCGCATCGACCTGGATCACTTCACGATTGGCGCGCGGCCCGTAATATTGCGGAAACTCGCCGAACGGCCCCTCGGGCTCGCGAACCTTGGGCAGAATGCGGCCCTCGATGACGATTTCGGCGTGCGCAGGCACGCGTACCCGATTGGTAAGGCATTTCGCCATTTCCACCGGCCGGCGGAGCAGCGCGCCGGCGATCTCCATTTCGTCCTGGTCGAGCGCAGCGATCGCTTGCGAAGCCAGAATGCAGGCAGGATGCACGCCGATCACAAGCGCAATCTCGAGTGCTTCGCCACTTTCTTCGGCCATTTTGAAATAGTGCAGCGTGTGCCGGGGCAACAGCAGCACGCCGATGCGGTCGGGACCGCTGACCTGACAGCGGTGGATCGAGACGTTCTGAATCCCACTCTTCGGATTGCGCGCGATCAGAAGCGCTGCGGTGATGTAAGGCCCGCTGTCGTGTTCGTTGTGTTTGGGGATCGGCAATTGGGCGAGCAGATCGATCTTCCGGTGAACGACTTCCTGCACCGGCGCGGCCATCACCTCGACCCACGGCAACGGGTGACGAACAGCGTGCTGAAATCGCGAGAGCAGTTCGGCGGTGGGAACCTGAAGCGAATCGGCGATCCAGTCGCGGTTCGCAAACAGGTTCGCCACGACGGGAATCGAATGCTGACCGGGTGCGGGAAACAGCACGGCGCGATCGTTTTCCAGTTTCTTGGCGACCGCCGCCAGCTCGTCGATCAGCGAGATGCCCTTGCGGGCGACCGCAAGCCGATCTGTGGCGGCCAGCCATTGCAACCAACCACGCAAATCCGGATGGCTGTTCTGACCGCCCGTGTCCGTATTGGCACGTCTTGCTTCCATCGCCTGCTCCGTCGCGCCGGGATTGTTTCGCGATGCGGCTTGGCGGCGCTGATCAGCCGGGATCGGCCATCACACGCCGATATTGGTTCGGCGAAGTTCCCGTAACCAGCGCGGAGGATAACCTGAATTGCCGATGACCGGTATGCGGAATTTCAACCTGACGTTCCCGAAAGGTCCATGATTTCGTTCTTTGTGCTCAATCGGCGGCATGATGAGTTAACCACAATCGGCGGGCAGGAAGTAAAAAAATGGCGGCCGGTGCAATCGGAACTCAACGGCACTTTGAGTTTGTGCTATTGCGATCGAAGCCTCCAACGTCTGTTTGGTCAGAAACTGGCTATTCCGATGAACTCGCATCCGCGCCGATTGATTGTCGGAATGACCGGCGCATCCGGAGCTATCTATGGCGTCCGGCTGTTGCGGTTATTGCAGGCAACCGACGTCGAGGCGCATCTGGTGATGAGCCGCTCGGCGAAGATCACGCTGACCCAGGAGACGGATCTTGGCGTCGCGGATGTTTCAGCGTTGGCCGATGTCGTGCACCAGGTCGACAACGTCGGCGCGTCGATATCCTCCGGTTCGTTCAGGACCATGGGCATGGTGATCGCACCCTGTTCGATGCGAAGCCTCGCCGAGATCGCTTCAAGCGTCACTTCGTCCTTGCTCACCCGTGCCGCTGATGTCGTGCTCAAGGAACGGCGGCGTCTTGTCCTGATCGTTCGCGAAGCCCCGCTCCACCTTGGTCACCTCCGTTCCATGACCGCGGCCACTGAAATCGGCGCGATCATCTATCCGCCCGTGCCAGCATTCTATGCCCGCCCCGAAAGCCTGGAACAGATGGTTGACCATACGCTCGGACGGGTGCTCGACCTGTTCGACATCGAGACGGGGGCGGTCAGTCGCTGGAGCGGATTGCATTCGATCAAGAACGGCGATTCATGAGGCCGTCGCGGTCCGAACTGGAAGCGGACAGCTGGGCCTTCGCCGTCGACATCTACGCCAGGCCAGGGGTCGCCGACGCCTGTTTGAACCTGCAAAACGAGGCCGGCGTCGACGTCATGATGCTGCTCGTGATCGCTTTCACCGCCGTCAAGCTTCGCCTTCTGCTGACGCCTGCCGAAATCCGCGAGCTGGATGAAGCTTGCCGTCACTGGCGCGAGCAGATCGTCTGGCCACTCCGTGCGATCCGTTCGGGATTGAAGTCCGGTCCCTTGCCGGCGCCAAATAGAGAGACCGAGCAATTCCGCTCAAAGATCAAGACGGTCGAGCTCGCGGCCGAGCGGTTGCAGAACCAGCTGCTGGTGGAGCGCCTGCCGCAGAGACCGCCCAAGGCCCACGTCGTGACGGCGGAAGAAGTTCATACCGTCCTCGGCTGCGTCGTTACGCTCTTTGTCGACAAGCGCGCAAGCAAGCCGAATGCCGATCTTTTTCCGCCGATCGACAAAATCGTCGACGCCGCGATGCAAGCGGCACGCTGAGCCCACCCGAATGGGAGGGTTGCGATGAACTCCGCTTGATATTAGGGGTTCTCTCAGCAAAGTGGCGTGTCGGCGGGGCCCGAACTTGCATGGACTCGCGCCGAATCCGAAGGCCGGCCTGTCATTGAACAGCAAGAGATATTGAACTGGAAGAGATAATGTCAGAAACGATGAGGGCGCTGGTTCTGCGCCAACATGGCGGGTTGGAAAATCTGCAACTGGTGAAAGATCACGCGAAGCCGAAGGCCAGGCCTGGAACGGTTGTGATCCGCGTCCGCGCCTCCTCCTTCAACTATCACGACGTGTTCACGGTCAAGGGCATGCCGGGGATCAAGGTACCGCTGCCTGTCGTGATTGGTCTCGATATGGCGGGCGAGATTGTCGAAATCGGCGACGGCGTATCGGGGTGGAAGATCGGTAGCCGCGTCCTCGTCAATCCGCTCAACAAGAAAAAGGGCCTGATGGGCGAGATGCTCGACGGCGGGATGGCCGAATATTGCCTTGTCGATGCCGACCAGCTCATTGCCATGCCTGACGCTGTCAGCTTCGAGGAAGCAGCCTCTCTGCCGGTGGCCTACGGCACCGCCCACCGCATGCTGATCACCCACAAGACGATCCGCAAGGGCGATCGCGTTCTGATTCTGGGCGCGAGCGGCGGGGTCGGCACCGGCTGCGTCATTCTGAGCAAGCTACTCGGCGCCGAAGTCATCGCCTGCGCGAGCAGCGCCGGGAAAATGGCAAAGCTCAAGGCACTCGGCGCCGACGAGACCATCAACTACAAGGAAGTCGATTTCTCGAAATGGGCGATCGAGAAATACGGCAAGCCGCAACGGCGCAGCTACGATGGCGGCGTCGACGTCGTCATCAACTTCACGGGCGGAGAAACCTGGGTGCCGTCGCTGCGATGCCTCAAGCGCGGCGGAAGCCTGCTCGTCTGCGGTGCGACCGCCGGTCATGATCCGAAGGAGGATCTGCGTTATATCTGGAGTTTTGAGCTAAAGGTGATCGGCTCGAACAGTTTTTACGAGGATAATTTGACCGATCTCATGAACATGATCGTGGAAAAGAAGATCAGGCCTGTCATCGACGAGGTGCTGCCGCTTGAAAAGGCGGCGGAGGGGCTACGACTGATCCGCGATCGCGAGGTGATCGGCAAGGTCGTCGTCGTGCCGTGATGGCCGGGGTGACCATGGTTGCGTCCGCAGCCTTCGAAGTCAAACGAGGTTTTTTCAACACATGAGCCAAGTTCCGAGCATCGAAAACGTCCAAAAGCTGTTGTCGCGCGCTCCTTATCATCAATGGCTGGGTTTGAAAGTGATTGCCGTGGGCGAGGGCAGCATCGAACTGACGGCGGCGTGGCGCGAGGAATGGGTCGTCAACCCGGAGCGCGGCTACACCCATGGCGGCATTCTCGCGGCGCTGGTCGATCTCGCAGCTGATTGGGCCATGGTCTCCAGGACCGGCCGCGGCGTTCCGACGGTCGATTTGCGCGTCGACTATCATCGCGCGGCCATGCCCGGTGTGCTGACGATCCGTGGGCAAATCGTGCATTTCGGCAAGCAGTTCTCGGTGGCGGAAGCGCGCGTGTTCGACAAGGAGGGGCGTCTGCTGGCCAGCGGGCGGGGGACCTATCTGACAACACCACCAGCCTGACAGAGATAAGGGTCGTGTCCGGTATCCCCGCGTTTTCGAATCTGGGAGCGTTGACTGCGGCCGACCGCGATCTCGACAAGGTCGCCATCGTCGACCTCGGCAGCGGGCGGGAGCGTCGCTTCAGTTACCGCGATTTCGAAGGCGAGGCCAATGCGGTGGGGCGGTCTCTCTCGGTGCGGGGCGTGAGGCGCGGGGATCGGGTCGCGATCCTGTCGGCCAATCGCTTCGAATACCTTACAGCCCTGCACGGCATCATGCGCGCCGGCTTCGTGGCCGTTCCCGTCAATTTCAAATTCCCGCCCGCCACCATCGATTACATCATTCGCGATTCCGGCGCCAAGCTCGTCTTTTGCGACGCGCAACGCTTCGACAGCGCGCCAACGGATTTGCCGCGCATTCGCTTCGATGCCGAAGAATTTACCGAGTTCGTAAAGCCGGGACCGTTCTCTGCGGTCACGGCGACGAACGGCGAACCGGCGATGTTTCTTTACACGTCAGGCTCGACAGGGCGCCCCAAGGGCGTGGTGCTTTCGCACCAGAGCCATATCTGGGTGGTCCAGACACGCATGGCCGATCGGGATCTGAGCCGCCATCGCTTCCTGATCGCGGCCCCGCTGTACCACATGAACGCGCTTGCCATGAGCGAGTTCGCGCACGCGTCGCACGCTACCGTGATTTTGCTGCCGCAGTTCACGACGCGGCTCTACCTGAAAGCCATCGAGGATTATCGCTGCACATGGCTTACCGCCGTTCCGCCGATGATCGCGATGATGCTCAACGACAAGGAAAGGCTCGCCGCAACCGACCTCTCCAGCGTGGAGTTCCTGCGCATGGGTTCGGCTCCGGTCAATCAAAGCCTGATGGCGGCGATCCACCGCGTGCTTCCGAAGGCGGCCGTCACCAACGCCTACGGTACGACCGAAGCCGGCCCGGTTGTGTTTGGGCCGCATCCGAAAGGGTTGCCGCAGCCGGAAATGTCGGTCGGCTATCCGCATCGCAAAGTGCAGTTGCGGTTGGTCGGAGAGGATAGCCAGCCTTCCGATCTCGGCATCCTCGAAATGAAAAGCCCGGCGCTGATGAATGGGTATCACAATCGTCCCGATGTGCCCTCGCCCATCACCAGCGATGGCTTCTACGTCACCGGCGACGTGTTTCGCCGCGACGAGAACGATTTTTATTTTTTTGTCGGGCGCACTGACGACATGTTCGTCAGCGGCGGCGAAAATATCTTTCCGAGCGAAGTCGAGAAGATGCTGGAAACCCATCCCGACGTCATCCAGGCCTGCGTCGTGCCGGTGGACGACGAAATCAAGGGCACCAGGCCCGTGGCGTTCGTGGTCAAAGGCAAAGGCAGCCACCTTGACGAGAGCACGCTGAAGACCTACGCGCTCGCGAACGCGCCCGCCTATCAACACCCGCGCTCGATCTGGTTCGTCGACAGCCTTCCTCTGGCTTCGACCAACAAGCTTGACCGCAACGCGTTGCGAAAGCTGGCGGCAAGCAAGTCGAAGCGCGCAAGTGCGCCCTAGCCTGATCAGGTGGGCGCGTCCAAACTGGAACGGGATGATTGAGCTTGAATCGTTTCGTGCCGCAGACTCGATTCACCTCTCCCCGGTGGGGGGGTCGATTTGCTCCTGGCGATGCGAAGCATCGTCCGGTGCAGATCGGGTGAGGGGCCATGCCCTTACGAGCGCCCGCACCCCCTCACCCCAACCCTCTCCCGCCGCAAGTCGTGGCTTGCCCGACTTGCGCCAGCTCACAATGCGCAACCGGGGTAAACCCCGGTTGCGTGGGAGAGAGGGAGCGCACCTTCGTCGTAATTACAGCGCAACCCAATTTCATCATTCGCTAACGATCGCTTCGAAATTCGAACAACGTGTTGAGGAAGGGAATAAGCAAGAGCAGCGAGTTTGCGCCCTCGCCCATGCGCAGTCCAGGAATGGACGCGGCAATACCGCCGACACGACCAACGTCGGGGGTCTTAAACACGACGGCGCCAAAGAAGCTGCGCCGGCCGTTGCCGTTGACACCGCACTCACCATAACGTTCGACGTAGCGCGCGGGCGACATCAAGGTGAGGCGGAAGCCGCTCGCCAGATCAATGGTCCAGACCTCGCTGCCTTGCTTTTCTGCGCGGGCCTGAGCCGCCTTTGCATAGCGCGACGCATCGGCTTCGATCGCGTCTGTCACCACGACAAGTTCGCTTAAGGCCGAGCAGCCATTGACGTGCGTCATCCACGGCCGGTGCCAGACCAGTTCCGGCGTGCAATGCTGGCAGTAATAAACCCGCCCCGCCTCGAAAAGCTCCGGCGCCGTCCGAACCGTCCGAAATCGCGCAAGCTGCTCGACGCCATCGATGGTAACGGGGCGGGAAAAGCTCTGCGGCTCGAGCATGGCAAGGCCGCTTAGCCGCAAGCTGCTTGCGCAAGTATCGATATCGTTCGCCTTGAACACCAGGCCGTTAACACCGCGCGGGCTGTCGAGCAGGTCCTTGCGCAGAACATCCGCTGCCGAAGGCAGGCCGACCAGCTCGAGATAATGGCCCTCGAAAATCATCAAATGGTTGATCGAGCCGAGCGAGTGATAGCCTCGCGGCGTCACCGTGAAACCGAGCTGCGACATCATTGTCTCTGCGCGATCCATGTCGAACAGGACGTTGACGACGAGATGGTCGAGCGCGAATGTCATGACTGGGGTTTCGACAAGTTTACGGCGATCAAAACAGATCGAATCCTATGGTCCACCAGGCGGCGCCAGACCGGCCTTCCGGATCACCGGCGCCGCTTCGGGCGAAGCGAGGAACCGGATCAGCCCGGCCGCGGCCTCTGGTTGGCGCACCGTGCTCGTCAGCGCACCGGCAAAGGAAAATCTTGGCTGAAGTTCGGCCGGAATCGTGCCGACGAAGCTGACACCGCCAACATGGATCAGCTCGCTCACCTGCTGGAAACCGATCTCGGCTTCGCCGCGCGCGACAACCGCTGCCACCGGCTCCCCGGATGGTGGGCCCCGCACTTTCCGGCTCTTGGGCGCGACCTGTTCGGCAACGCCGAGTTTCGCAAACAGTGTGGTCGAAAGATAAGTGCCGCTGCCGCTGTCGGAATATGCAATCGACTTTGCCGCCAGCAGCGTTTGCCGGAACGATTCGACGCTTCCGATATCCGGTTTTGCGGCGCCTTCCCGCACCACCATGCCGATCAGCGAGCGGGCGAGTTCTGTTCTGCCGTCCGCACGCACCAGACCCTTCCGGCCGAGTTCCTCGGCGGCGTTTCCATCCAGGATCACGAGGTCGGCAGCTTCCCCTCGCGCGAGGCGAGCGGGAATGGCTTCCGGAGAATCGCCCATGGATGGGCCGCGTGTCGTGACCAGATGATGACCGCTCGCGCGTTCGAAGGCCGGACCGAGTTCGGAATAGGCGCCGTAAAAACCCGAAGAGATCATCACCTGCACGTCGGCGGCGAATGCCGGCCTCGCCACCAGCAGCATGGTCAACCCGACCACGGACAGCCAGAGAACAACCGGCTTTTTCATCGGACCCCCCGCTCGGATCGGAAATCATCGCGCCTGGCACAACGAAGAGCCAGATCAGCACGAAATGTGCATGGATGCTCTCGCATCCGCGATCGACATCGAAAAGGCAAGTCAAATGTGGTGAAAATATCGCAAGCCGAATTTGGCCGCGCATTGTCGGGCACACTGTGCTGTGCAGCAAAACCCTGTGCGGGTGGGAAGAGCGACCGCAGCGCGAAAATTCTGAGCGTTACTGTCCCGATAATGCCCGCCTCATGTCGTTTCCAGCCGGAAGGAAGAGTTTACCAAGCCTGCGTTGCTTTCAATTGCCAATTCGGGCCAAATGGTGTTGAAGCTTCGAAACAAAATCGAGTTCAATTCCTTGATTTTGGTCAACTGCTTCCGGCTCGAACCGGCGGATGCTGTCAACTAAAATAAACCGCCCCTGGGGGAAACAATTATGAGCGTACCTGTCCGGGCCCTGCCCAGTTCGAAACATGTTGATTCACCGCGCGGCCTGGCGTTGTTGCGTGACCCGCTGCTCAACAAGGGAACGGCATTCACGGAAGCGGAGCGGGACGAGCTGGGATTGCGCGGCTTCTTGCCGGCGCACGTGCTCTCGATGGAGGAGCAGGTGGCGCGCGTCCTCACCAATCTGCGCAGCCTGCCCAATGATCTGGAAAAATATATCGCGCTCAATTCGCTGCATGATCGCAACGAGGCGCTGTTCTTCCGGGTCGTGTGCGACAATATCGATGAGATCCAGCCATTGATCTACACCCCGACGGTAGGTCTTGCGTGCCAGCGTTTCGGCCTCATCTTCCAGCGGCCGCGTGGCATGTTCATCAGCGCCAACGATCGCGGGCGTATCGCCGAGCTTCTCGCCAACTGGCCTTACCCGGCCAAACTGATCGTGGTCACCGACGGGGAGCGTATCCTTGGCCTCGGCGACCTCGGCGCCCATGGCATGGGGATTCCGGTCGGCAAGCTTTCGCTTTATTCGGCTTGCGCCGGCGTGCACCCGGAAAACTGTCTGCCGGTGATGCTGGACGTCGGCACCAACAACGAGGAATTCCTGCAGGGCCCCTACTATATCGGCTTGCGCCGGAAGCGCCTGACGGGCGCCGCTTACGACGAGTTTGTCGACGAGTTCATCAACGCGGCGCGCGAGGCTTTTCCGGGCGTCCTGATCCAGTTCGAGGATTTTGCCAATCACTCCGCGTTTCGGCTTCTGCACAAATATCGCGACAAGGCTTGCGTCTTCAACGACGACATCCAGGGAACGGCCGCGGTGGCGCTCGCCGGACTGTTGTCGGCACTGCGCGTGAGCGGCGGCAAGCTCAGCCAGCAAAAAGTGCTGTTCCTAGGCGCAGGCGAAGCTGCGACCGGCATCGCCGACCTCGTGGTCTCCGCCATGATGGCGGAAGGCATGTCGGAAGCCGAAGCTCTGCGGCGCAACTGGCTCGTGGATTCGCGAGGTCTTGTGGTGAAGAGCCGCGCGGGCCTCACCGAGCACAAGCTGCGCTACGCCCACGACCATGCGCAGGTCGGCGACTTCCTGACTGCGATCCGAACGCTCAGGCCGAGTGCGATTATCGGCGTGGCGGCGGTCGGCGGCGCTTTCACACCCGAAGTGCTGCAGACGATGGCTGAGATCAATGAGCGGCCGATCGTTTTTGCCCTGTCAAATCCAACATCGAAATCGGAATGCTCGGCCGAGGAAGCCTATCGGCACACCGACGGGCGCGCGCTGTTCGCATGCGGAAGCCCTTACGATCCGGTGAAACTCGACGGCAAGACCTTCGTGCCGCGTCAGGGCAACAATTCCTATATCTTCCCGGGCGTCGGTCTCGGCGCGATCGCCAGCGGAACAAGACTCGTGACCGACGAGATGTTCATGGCGGCGGCGCGAACGCTTGCCTGCCTTGTGAACCCCGACGATATCGAGCAGGGCAGCCTGTATCCGGCACTGCCGCGAATCCGTGAAGCCTCGGCCCATATAGCGGCCGCGGTTGCCGAGGTCGCCTTCAAGCGTGGACTTGCCACCGCTCCGCCACCGAACAACATGATGGGCTTTATCGAGTCACAGATGTTCGAGCCCCGCTACTGAGCGCTGCATTGGTGTTTTGGCGGTTTGGCGGCCTGGATCAGCTGAGCAGGCGGTTCAACGCCCGCGGCGCGTCGCCTCCCCCGGTCTAGAACAGGGAATGGATATTAAGCTGGGTTGCCGCAACGACTGCCAGAAGCAGCACGATGCAGGTCAGCGGGGAATACGGATTCTGGCTATTCTCCCGAGAATAATCTTCCATGTCCGCACCCATGACTTTTAGAATTTCGTTTGCGCCGGCGCTCAATTCGGCTCTCAGCCATTTGGCTTCAATATGAAAGGCGCAGCATAGGAATTCCAGACGAACAGCGTCTTTGCGGTATAAGGGCGAAATAAGTATTTCGACCGCGCTTGACGCGCGGCTGCCGGAGCGCCATCGGCCACGTTCGCTCTAGAACGCCTTTGCGAGCTCGACGAATCGCCTGACCTTGTCGAGGTCCTTGCTATGGCTCCCATCGGTCTTGTCCGTCCTTGTCTTTGAATCATAGCGCCGAGGCTTGCGACGGCGCCGAAATCGTCGAAAAAATTTCGCGGGCCCGTGCGATGGATCGCTCGCGGGGAAAGGCGCCGGACCCTACCAGCACGCCGATGTGGTCGACGCCAATACCGCACAAGACAGCCGCCTCTTCCGGACTCGAGACTTCATAAATCTGAACGATCAACTTGAGCCTCCCCTTGCAGTTCCTGCAGAGCTAGAGAGAATACCTGCAACAATTGAGCCGCGCAGGCGACCGCGGCCCGGAGGTTCATCTAGATCAACATGCGGGAGCGCAATTCAAGGCGGATTAACTCAACGTTCGCGGCGTTGGCGATGCTGGCCGCCGCAGCAGCGGCCGGCAATGCCGGGCCGCTGGAGGATGCCAAAGCGGCCCACGAGCGCGGCGACGACGAAACCGCCGTCAGACTCATTCGTCCCCTGGCGGAGCAGGGCAACGCTGCCGCCGAATTCTACCTCGGCATGATGTACGATGCTGGTTTGGGTGTGGCGCAGGATTTCACGGAGGCCGCGAAGTGGTATCGCCGTGCCGCAGACCAAGGCTACGCCGAGGCCCAACTCAGTCTCGGCGTCAGATATCGATGGGGCCGGGGCGTTGCGAAGGACGATGCGGAAGCGATCAGATTGTACCGGCTCGCCGCTGCACAAGGTCACGCCGGCGCCGAGTACGATCTTGGACTAGTTTACTTGGAGGGCCAAGGCGTGACACAGGATTTTGCCGAGGCCATGAAATGGCTTCGTCTCGCAGCCGATCAAAGCTTCGCCTACGCACAAAACACCATTGGATTCATGTACGACCACGGCCAAGGCGTTGAGCAGAATTACACCGAGGCGGCGAAGTGGTACCGCCTCGCAGCCGAACAAGGATTTGCAGACGCAGAAAACAACCTCGGCTTCATGTACGTCCACGGCCAGGGCCTGCTCAGAGATTACGAAGAGGCGCTGAAGTGGTATCGACTGGGCGCTGCTCACGGCAGTCTCAAGGCGCCACTCAATCTCGGCTTGATGTACTACGACGGTGACGGCGTGGCGCAGGACTATGGTGAGGCCGTCAAATGGTTTCAGCTCGCTGCCGACCGAGGCGATCGTGCGGCACAGAACAATCTCGGTCTCATGTATGCCCAGGGACAAGGGGTGCCGCAAAACCACGTCCAGGCATTCAAATGGTTTAACCTCTCGGCAATGCAGGGCAACCCGGATGCGATCAAAAACAGGGAGAGGGTCGTGCAGCACATGAGCGCCGCAGAGATCGGCGAAGCGCAGCAACTGGCGAAAGACTGGAAGCCGAAGCGCTAGTGTGGCGGAAACTATTTCTTGGAACCCGAAAAAGCATTTTCGAGCACGTCACCGATCGGTTGCCACGTCCGACCATCGAACTGCACCAGTCGCAGGTTCTTGATCGGCTGGAAGTCCCAACGCCCGGTGCTTATCCCGATGCCCGGCAGCAAAAGCGATGGCTTGTAGTCCTGGAGCGCTGACGCCTGCAGCATGACGTTTTCGCGGGACAGGTCGTCACCGCACCGCTTGAGTACCTCAACCAGCGTCTCGGCGGCCGCATAGCCATAAAGCGCCGCGCTGTCATCCTTGCCGGCATCGCGAAAGTATTTATCCTTGAAGCTCAGCCATTGCTTGATCGCCTGGTCATCTTTCCACGCTGGATCGTCTCCGTCCTTCAGGAAAGTGGCCGCGATCACGCCCACCGAATTTTCCAGCCCCGCAGGCTTCAGCACGGTGCCGATCGACGCGGCCATGTCGTTCACAATGAACACGGGGTGCCAGTTGAGGTCTGCCGCTATCCGGATTGCCTGATTTGCATTAGCCGGAACGCCCGCAAAAACCAATATGTCGGCACCTGACCTCTTCAGGATCGAAACGTGCGTCTCCAGATACTGATCTGAAATATCGTAGGCGATGTCGACGATGATCATCTTGGCGAGGTCGCCTAGCCCCTCTTCCAGTCCCTTGAACAGGTCGCGACCGAACTGGTCGTTCTGCCAAAGGGCAACGATCTTGCGCCCGGGGTAGAGTGCCTGAATGTAGTTGGCGTAAACCCGCCCCTCTGCCCGGAATGAAGGTTGCCAACCCATTGTCCAGGGAAACAGCGTCGGATTGCTGAACTGCTCGTCACCCGAGGCAACGAAAAGTTGGGGAATTTGCCTTTCATTCAGGTATTTGCGCGCCGCAAGATTGCCGGGCGTTCCGAAGGAGCCGAACAGCAACAGCACGCCATCCTTTTCGACCAGTTCGCGCGTCAGATCCAGCGCGGTGGAAGGGTTGGAATTGTCGTCGTATGAAATGAAGCGCAGCTTCCGGCCGTTGATCCCGCCTCGCTGGTTGATCATTTCGAAATAGGCAGCTTCGGCCTTTCCGATTGCGCCGAAGGTCTCCAGCGCCCCTGTATACGGCATGATATTGCCGATGCGGATTTCAGTGTCGGTCACGCCTTGTTCGCGGGCCCGCTGGGAGATGGCGCTCAATGATGTCAGAGCAAGAACAAGCGCCAGTACCGTTCGACCGAATGCCGTCATATTCAGGACTCGCTGCGACCGAAGCTTTGGGACAGGCTGAATGGGACCAGGCAGACACGTTGCCCTTTCGGTCATGCAATTGCGCGTCGACCCAATATTCTTCTGCCCTCATTCGGCCAAAAGGAGCGCATCCTGCCGAACGAGGCATCGTGAGGTTGGGATCGATTGGGGTTGCGGGTTTTGATTTAGATCAAATTAGAAAAACTCGCCGGCAAAGAAGCAGATGCTTTCATGCGCAAGACCGAGGCCTGCTCAATTCTTGGGTCTAATTCTTCGCACTCTCTTTTTTTTCTGCCTTGCAGGAAATCAACAGGGTGAATGCTCTCGCGTTGCGCGTGATGTCCGTGGTCTTCAAGTCATTCTTCGAGTCAGAGGTTTGGTACGGCACCACGCTGTTATCCAAAAAGTCTCTCAGCGCTCCCGTTTTGATCGCGAAATTGATGTTTTCTGGTATGCTGCCCGTAGCCTTGGCAACTTTTAACGCATTCAATTTTGCCGCAACCACTCCTACGACTTCACCGCTGGAGGCAAAGAGCGGCCCGCCGCTGTTGCCGGGTTGGACGGCCGCGCTTATTTGCAAAAAACGCGTGTCGTTAAAGATACCGCTCAATGAGCTTACTTTCCGGTGGTTACCGTAAAATCAGATGTGAGCAGCCCATGGTATGGAAAGCCGATCGCCACGACGTTGTCGCCGGAGTGAACCGCCTTGTCCTTGATGGTGGCGACGTCCTTGAACGAGCCGGATGCCTGAAGCAAAGCAAGATCGTTGGTTTCGTCGCTTGAAACGAGTCGCAGCTTGACGGGTGCCTCGCCGGTCAAGTTGCCCTGAATATCCCCGACACATCCTTCCACCACGTGCTGGTTTGTTACGATATGCCCGTTGCTGCTGACCACGAAGCCGGTCCCGGCCTGATCGATGGTTTTGGTGGGCTTTGCATCCGAGGGAGCTGATGGCGCTGTTGTGGCCGCGACTACCGGCTTGGTCGGTGGCTTGGGAAGGACAACGGCAAAATCACCGGCATTGGTGATGCCGAATTGTTTGGTCTTGGCCACGCAATTTGCCAAGGTTGGCAACAGTTGTGCGGTTTGGTCCAGGTTGACCTGAAACAGCTGCCCCTGCGTGAAGGCAGTCATGGCTTTCGCTTTTCTGAATTGGGCGATGAGCGCCGAGTTGATCGGCATGGGAACCACGACCATCTTGTCGTTGACCGGAACGCCATGGACGTTGAAGGGCGACTGACCGTCAAACGTCAGCTCAATCGGGAAGGCTCGTCCGGCCGCCAGATTCCATTTTTCATGGGCGAATCTCAAGCTCCAGCCGGATTTGCTGTCGATCGCGACCACAAAATAGATGCCGCTGAGATATGAAGCGCCTGCGGCACAATGCGAAAAATCCCCTTGGTCGTTTGTGTATGCCCCGCCCTTCCAGTTTCCAACATTGATCGAACCATAGGGCCCGGCGGCTTCTGCATTCGGGTTCGCCAAAATCGTACCCAGCAGAATTCCGACCGCAGCCGCGCAGCGTTTCATGACCAGCCCTCCTCAACTTTGCGGCGAGTCTATTTCTGGATACAACCTGAGTCTAAGACTTCTTGACCTTCAACCCAGACGCGCTTGGCGCGAAGCCTGCGGATCGAGGCCAGATGCTTCGACGAAGACTTTAGATATTTGAATGGGATAAGGATGATGCGGAGGGAGAGTGGGAACGAGCCCCAGTCTCGTACTTTGCCTTTGATTTGCTTGAGATTTTAAGCTCGCTGGCGTTGGGACTTTACGCGCGGCAGCTCGTTCAAGCGCCATCAAGCTTCATGCCGCTCTAACATTTGTCAGGAACCTGCCTACTTCGTCCCTCAGCCGCGAGCTTTCGCCTGAGAGCGACTGGGCGGCAGAGAAAACTTGCGAGCAGGCCGAGCCGGTCTCATTTGCCCCACGTTGAACTTCGATGACATTGGACGAGACCTGCTGCGTGCCAAGAGCCGCTTGCTGGACGTTGCGAGAAATTTCCTGCGTTGCCGCGCCTTGCTCCTCTATAGAGGCTGAGATCGTCGAGGAAATTTCCGACAGCTTTTCAATCGTACCACTGATTGCCTTGATCGCATTGACCGATTCTCCGGTAGCGGCCTGGATGCCCGCGATTTGCTGACTAATCTCACCAGTCGCCCTGGCCGTTTGTTCGGCCAAAGCTTTCACTTCGGACGCTACGACTGCGAATCCACGTCCGGCATCACCAGCCCGGGCTGCCTCGATCGTCGCATTCAAGGCCAACAGATTGGTCTGACCGGAAATTGCATTGATCAGTTCGACGACGTCCCCAATCCGGCCCGCAGCCTGCGAGAGCTCGCCGACCTGTTCTGTGGTGAAGCGCGCCTGGCCGGTGGCGTCGGCGGCGATACGCGCCGATTCCTGCACCTGGCGGCTGATTTCGTTGACGGATGACGACAGCTCCTCCGTTGCGCTAGCGACAGATTGGACGTTCGTGGATGCCTCTTCGGATGCCGCAGCCACCGTCGTCGTCATTTCTTCGGCACGATTGGCGGTGGCGGTGAGCGTTCGCGCGGAAGCTTCGAGCTGGTTCGACGCGGTCGACACCGAGCTGATTATGCCGCCGATGGCCTGTTCAAACTGGTCCGCCAGTTTCATCATGTCAGCTTTCCGTTCAGCGGCCCGGCGAGATTCGGCCGCAGCCTGTTCGGCGCGCAGCTTGTCCGCCTCGATCATGGCGCGTTTGAAGACCTCGACTGCCGCGGCCATACCGCCGATCTCATCGCGGCGATCTGCTCCTTCGATCGACACAGACATGTTTCCGTTCGCAAGAAGCCTCATTGCACCTGACAACACGGCTACGGGTCGTATGATACTGCGGGCCATGCGAAGGACGACTACGGCGGTGAGCAAGGTTCCAACCACAATGATTGACGCCAGCAGGATCAATGTTCGTGTGGCTTCCTGATGTTTTGCGGATGTCAATAACGATAGATCGTTAGCGATTTTGTCTTCGACTTTCTTGAGAAGGTCGATTCTCCCAGTCGCAGCCCGGAACCAGGCGGAACTGTCGATGCCCGGCATATTGCCGGAGAGGCTTCCGTTGACTACCACGTCCCGCATTTTATTGACGCTTTCGACAACCTCGCTTGACAGCGTTCTCTTGTAAAAATCGCGTTGCTCAGCCTTCGCACCAGACAGAAAATCCGCCAAATAAATATCTTGCGCGGTTTGTTGCCCAAGAACTTTTCGATAAGAGAGTAAATCGAAACGTCCACCTGAGATGCCAGCTGCGACGAGCGCGCGCTCCTGCCCCGCGTGCTCCTTGCCTTGAAGCAGATTCAGATAAGCCGACAGCGCCGTAGTTACATCACCTTTGCTGCTCATGTTGACCGCCATTTTCGCTAGACTGAGCAGCTTTGCAATTGTGTCCGTATAATACGCAGACGAATCGCCGACTGCCGTTGTCTGCCCATCGACAGCATTTCGACGACTATCGCGAGACTTAAGGACAACCTCTATATTCGCAATAGCGTCCCGTATTTCGCGGGATTCCACTGCCGCAAGTAACTTCATGGCGGCTACCGTGTCCTGATGCTCGCTATCGGTACGTTTGCGCTGATCCAGTAGCTCGGAGCGCATCTGCGCTCCCTTGCTGCTGAGGAAAATCGCGGATAGGCCGCGCTCGATCTGCAATTCATGAACGAACCGGCTGATTTTGGCGACGTCGCCGACGAATTCGCCCAGTACTTCCATTTCCTGGCGCTCCGCCCAAGCTGCCTCAACCATATATGCCGCAAGGCCCACAAGCAGGACTAGCGGCGGCATCGCGACCACAAGAGCCAGACGTTGCGAGATTTTCAGGTGTTTCAGCAAGGTAGTTCCCCCGCCACTATTCAACCTAGACGTTTGCTGGAGCATGGCTGCGCTATGGTTACGTAACAGTTAAAGTATATTTACAAATGTCGGTGAGAGAGGAGGCTACTGGAAGTTCGACGACGCGGGTGACGTGACGCCC
The DNA here is from genome assembly GCF_035570375.1 of Bradyrhizobium sp. Lineage (GTDB taxonomy): Bacteria > Pseudomonadota > Alphaproteobacteria > Rhizobiales > Xanthobacteraceae > Bradyrhizobium. The sequence goes on from NZ_DATMLW010000030.1 coordinate 39,678, forward strand.
CCTTGGCCAGAGACCAGCGCCAATCCGTCGAATTTCAGACAACTATTCAAACAACTGGCCGATGCCCTCAGCGGTGGAAATCTGTCGGATGCGCAACAGGTTGTGCTCTATTGGCCATCTGATTTGAGGTCCGCGAATGAAAAGAATCGTCGCAATCGGGACATTTCTGATCTGCTTGGCCGCAGCCCTTGCACAGGACCGCACCATCATAGTCGCGTCGACGACTTCCACGGAACAGTCGGGTCTGTTCGGTTACCTGCTGCCGCAATTCTCGAAGGCTGAAGGCATCAACGTGAAGGTCGTGGCCGTCGGCACCGGCCAAGCACTCGATATTGGACGGCGGGGCGATGCCGACGTAGTGTTGGTTCACGATCGGCCCGCTGAAGATAAGTTCATGGCCGAAGGGCAAGGCGTAAGGCGCTTCGACGTCATGTACAACGACTTCGTAATCGTTGGGCCAAAGAGCGATCCCGCGCATATCGGCGGCCACAAGGACGTCGTCGACGCGCTACGCAAGATTGCGGCAGCGAAGGCGCCGTTCATCTCGCGGGGCGATCATTCCGGCACGCATGAAGCCGAACTGCGGCTGTGGAAAGAGGCCGATATCGATGTCGGGCTTGCGAAAGGCGGCTGGTACCGAGAGATCGGTCAGGGCATGGGGCCGGCGCTCAACATGGCTTCATCAACGAATGCCTACCTGCTATCAGACCGCGGCACCTGGCTGTCGTTCAAGAATCGAGGCGATCTGGTCATCCTGACCGAAGGCGACAAGCGGCTATTCAATCAATACGGTGTCATGCTGGTGAATCCGGCGAAGCATCCGAACGTGAAGTCGCAGGACGGCCAGACCTTCATCGACTGGCTGATCTCGCCGAAAGGCCAGGAGACCATCGCTGGCTATAAGATCGGCGGCGAGCAGCTATTTTTCCCCAACGCGTCCCGCTAGCAGGAAGGCGGCGGCAGAGACCGCCACGCTCAGCGCCAGCAAGATCAGTCCGAGTCCGAGCGCCAGCGGCAAATCCCCCTTGCTGGTCTCCAACGCGATCGCCGTCGTCATCGTCCGCGTGAAGCCGCGGATATTGCCGCCCACGATGATGATTGCGCCGACTTCTGCGATGGCCCGCCCGAAGGCGGCGAGAAAGGCGGTTAGCAGCGACGTCTGCCCGAGCGCGAATAGGAGCGCGATGCTGCGTACGGTTGACAACCCGTCGGTGCGTGCGAGCTCGCCGTATTCCGCCCATAGCAGCGTGGACGGCCGGTGCACCAGCGCGATCACGATCGGCGCAGCGAGCAGGGTCTGTGCGATGACCATGGCTGTCGGCGTGAACAATAGGCCAGCAGACCCAAGGGGTCCCGACCGCGAAAGCAGGAGATAAAGCGCGAGACCCACCACCACGGGTGGGAGTCCAAGGAGCGCGTTCGTCAGAACGATCATCGCCTGCCGCCCCGGAAAGCGGGAGATCGCAAGCCAGGCGCCGATGGGCGCGCCGATCAGGAGAGCGACGACACTTGCGCTCAGGCTGATACGCAGCGACAAGGCAACAACGTTCAGCAGTTCTGGATCGAGAGAGCCGATGAGGGAGAGAGCGGCGCCGAGCGATCGCGCGAAGTCATTCATCGAAAGCAGCACCAATCCCTCGGTAACGGGCAGCCCGGTCGCGTTTCGTAAGCACGCGCCGGGCCTGGCCCACCACCGGGTCAGAGCCAGCGCGCGACGGGTTGGCGATGAGCATGACCGCCGATGCTCGAAGTGGCAATAGCCCGACCTGGGCGTGCGACGGTGTCGTCGGGTTCCAGGGCACTGCGACGTTCGGAGCGAGGCCAAGAAACCAGACTTTGCTGACCCTTGCGTTTCGGTGTGGACCGCTCGGCTGCTGCCCACGAAAGACGCCTGGCCACGATGCAACTTTGCCGCCGACGAAAACAAATTCGCGTCTTTTCAAAAGCTTCCCCTGCAGAAAAAACTGGGGAACCCTATTCGAGGTTCGACGCCGACGTCCTTCGGCAAACCAGCCCCGAAATCCCCCATGTCTTGATCGGTTCATCGGCCGGCCCCGCCGATCGTCGAGTGGGCGGAATGATATGCCGGATACACGTCAACGAGCAGGCAGGCAAGGCGTTGCCGTAGTAAGCTTGCGGCGGCGCCTTTCACTCTTGCGCCGCCGGGCAGGCGAACCGCAGACGCCTGGATTGGTCATGGAGCGGCTTAGATGAGCAATCGTATCCTTGTTTTTTACGGCTCCTATCGTTCCGATCGAATGGGCATCCGCCTGGCGGAGTTCATTGTCGATCGGCTGCGGCGCCGTGGCGACGACGTCGAGCTAATCGATGCCAAGGCGATCAACCTGCCGATGCTTGATCGAATGTTCAAGGAATATCCGAAAGGTGAAGCGCCGGCAGTGCTTGAAGAGCTCGCGAAAAAGATCAGGGCCGCCGACGGATTCGTGTTTGTCACAGGCGAATACAACTGGGGTGTCCAGCCTGGCCTGAAGAATCTCACCGATCATTTTCTCGAAGAGTGGTTCTGGCGTCCGGCCGCGATTGCGAGCTACTCCGCCGGTCGGTTCGCCGGCGCGAGGGCCGGCCTGCTCTGGCATGGAACATTGTCGGAGATGGGGATGATCGTGATCTCGAGCATCATTTCGGTAGGACAGATTTCGCAAGCGCTGGATGAATTCGGCAAGCCCACCGGAGACGGCGGAGCGCTGCTTGAACGAAGCTTTCCACGCTTTGCCGATGATCTTGCCTGGTGGGCAGACGCAGCAAAGGAACAGCGTGCGCGCCAAAACCCTCCCTTTTGACGAAGTGGCACAGGAACGTCTTCAAATAGCGCGGCTGTTTTAACAACTATTTTCCCGCGGGGACGTCGCGCGCGGTTTTTGTCCATCATTGAACCGGTTGCCCTTCCAAACAAGGTGCCGCTCCGTTCGCGAGCGCACCGTCCAGGAAAAGCTTCGCGCAGATCTGGATGCGCTTCTCGAGATCGTTCCGGCCCGGCAATGGCTTTTGGCCAAACATGGCGGCGCGCTGGGGTTCGAAAGCGAGCATGCCCAGCAGAATACCGGCAGCGATCTCGGGATCATCGATCGCGATCAATCCCCTCTCCTTTTCGATGCTGAGCCAGTTTGCCAGTGTCGCGACCGTTCGACGCATGGCCTTGGTGTAAAAGGTTTGTGCGATCTCCGGGAACTTCTCGCTTTCGGCAAGCACCATGCGCTGAAGCGCAACGACGTCACTGTTGAGCACCAGCTCTGCGCAGGCGAGCAGCGCCTCTTTCAACGCCAGCTCGATTTTGGCACCCTGGCAGGGACGCAGCCGGATCCTTGAAACAAATTTGTCCAGGCGATCGGTCACCATCGCCTCGAACAACGCGGCCTTGTTGGGGATCAGCCGGTACAGCGTCTTGGTAGAAATGCCGGCGCGCCGCGCCACGCCGTCCATGCTGGTTGCGGCATAGCCGCCGGCCGCAAATTCGCGCCTTGCCGCCTCGAAGATGATGGCGCGCGTTTCCTCGTCGCATCGCGCCTGCGGCCGTCCGCGGCCGCGCCGCACCTCGGCGCACGGCTTCTCATGTTCTGCCTCGGTCTTCTTCATCGTCGTCATATCGAGCCATGCTTTTAGATGATGACTGTCATTCCATTGACAGTCCCAATATGCGCTGTATTTTGGAAAACGTCAAGTTTCCTAATTCACTTTGCCGTGAGCCGAAGGGAATTTCGCAGTTACGGCAGGGGGTTAAGCCGAAGAGGATTGCCATGACCCGTCATTCCACTGAATTCGAAGCCGAAACGGCGCTTCCCGCCGACACGCTCCAGGAACTGCTCCCCTCGCCACCTTCAGCGCCCGAAGCCGCTCTACCGGCAGCAAAATCCCCAAAAAGCGGTGGATTCCGCCGGTTGCTGCTGGCGGGGGTCGCCGTTGCGGTGCTGGCCGGCGCATCCTGGTACGGCTGGGATTATTGGACGGTCGGCCGCTTCCTCGTTTCGACCGATGACGCCTATGTGAAGGCCGACAACACCACCGTCGCGCCGAAGGTTTCCGGCTATCTTCACGAAGTCCTGGTCGGCGACAATGAGCGCGTGAGAGCCGGTCAGGTGCTCGCCCGCATCGATGATCGCGACTACCGGGTCGCGCTCGATCAGGCGAAAGCCGATGTGGCGGCCGCGGAGGCCGCGCTTGCAAGCAAACGGGCTCAACTCGAAGTGCAGCAGTCGATCATCGAAGCCGCCAGGGCGACGCTCGACGTCGACACGGCGTCCGCGACCTTCGCCAAGCAGGAGAACAAGCGCTATAGCGACCTTGCCGCTACCGGCTACGGCAGCGTCCAGAACGCCCAGGCCGCGCAATCACGCGATGCCAGCGCGCTCGCTGCGATCGAGCGCGACAAGGCCAACCTCGCCTCGGCGCTGAAGCAGGTCGACCTGCTCAAGGCTGAAATCGCGCAAGCGATCGCCGCCGCTTCGCGCGCCAACGCGCTGCGACAGCAGGCCGAACTCAATCTCTCTTATACCACGATCATCGCACCGATCGATGGCGTGGTTGGAAACCGGACGCTTCGTCCTGGCCAGTTCGTGCAAGCCGGTACTCAGCTGATGTCGCTGGTGCCCGCGAGCGGCGCTTATGTGATTGCGAACTTCAAGGAGACGCAGCTCACAAACGTGCAGGCCGGCCAAGCGGTCGACATCAACGTCGATATGTTTCCTGGCATGCCCGTGCACGGCCATGTCGACAGCCTTGCGCCTGCAAGCGGCCAGGAATTCGCGCTGCTGCCGCCCGACAACGCTACCGGCAACTTCACCAAGGTCGTGCAACGCATCCCCGTCAAGATCACGCTGGATGCATCGAGCGTCGAGCTTCGACCGGGCATGTCGGTGATCCCGACTATTCAAACGCAAAAGCGTCAGCCGGCATCCGTAACTGTGCCGCATCCCGGCACGCGGTCCAGCATCGCGCTGCTCGAATCACAGAAGTGATGAAAGAGGATGTGAAAAAAGAGACCAAAGGTGATGCCATGCCAGACCTCGCGCTCTCGACCTCTCCCGCAACCTCCCCGCGCCGCACTGCAGCCGCTGCCGTAAGTTCTGCCGCTCCGAATCGCGCCAGCGTCGCGGTGTGGATCTCGGTGATGGCGGCGATGATCGGCGCCTTCATGGCGATCCTCAACATCCAGATCACCAACGCCTCACTGCTCGACATCGAAGGCGGCATCGGCACCGGCGTCGACAACGGTTCCTGGATTTCGACTTCCTACTTGATCGGGGAAATCGTGGTCATTCCGCTGACCGATTATCTCAGCCGGGTCTTTTCCTTCCGCAAACTCATCCAAGCGCATGCAACGCTGTTTGCCGCTTTCTCGGTCGCCTGCGCCTTCGCCCACGATCTTCCAACCATGATTGCGATGCGCGGCCTTCAAGGCTATTTCGGCGGCGTCCTGATCCCGATGGCGTTTACGCTGGTCTTCACCAAGTTGCCGAAGCCGCAGCAGCCGATTGGCTTGGCGATGTTCGCGCTTGCCGTCACCTTCGCGCCCGCGATCGGCCCGACCATCGGCGGCTATCTCACCGAGAACTACGGCTGGCAGACCATCTTCTTTGTCAACGTGATCCCGACTGCCGTGATGGTCGGCGCACTCTATTTCACACTCGAGCGCAATCCGGTGCGGCTCGAACTGCTACGGGAGGCCGACTGGTTCGGAATCCTGACCATGGCAATCGGCCTTTCCTCGCTCCAGGCGGTGCTGGAGGAGGGCAACAAGAATGACTGGTTCGGCTCGTCTTTCATCGTGACGCTTGCCGTCATCGCAGCCATCAGCCTCACGCTTTTCATCGCAAATGAACTCCTGGTCGAAAAGCCGCTGCTCCAGCTTCGCTTGCTGGTTCAGCGCAGCTTCGGCATCGGCACCATCGCCGCATTCTTTCTCGGCTTTGCCCTGTTCGGTTCGGTCTATCTCTTGCCGGCCTATCTCGGTCAGGTGCAGCGCTACAATGCCGAGCAGATCGGCAGCGTTCTGGCCTGGACGGGATTACCGCAACTGATCCTGATTCCACTGGTGCCGAAGCTGATGCAGCGATTTGACGCCCGTTACATTGCGTTCACCGGCCTGATGCTGTTCGCCTATAGCTCATTCATGAACACGACGATGTCGCTCGACTATTCCGGCGATCAGTTCTTTATCCCCAATGTCATCCGCGCCGTCGGGCAAGCGCTGACGCTGGCGCCGCTGAGCGCCCTCAGTCTCGGGAGCGTCGCGCCGCAGGATGCAGCCGCCGCTTCCGGCATCTCCAACATGATCCGCAATCTCGGCGGCGCGATCGGTACGGCGGTATTGGCCACGATCGTCACCAAGCGCGAGCAATTTCATTCCAACATCATCGGTCAATCCGTTCATCTTGGCCGCGAAGAAGTTCGCGAACGAATTGCACGATTGACCGATTACTTCGTGGCCCATGGCGTGCCGGACCCGAACGATGCCCGGCACCAGGCGATCGTGGCACTCGGCAACGCCGTCAAACGCCAGGCCTTGGTGATCGGCTTCAGCGACGCCTTTGCCGTGATAGCGCTGGTACTGGTTCTGGCAGGCATCGCAATCATGTTGACGGGGAAACCCCAGGGATCCAGTGCCGGGGGTGCTCACTGACTTGTCCGCGCAACATCTGACAACAGGTAGCCGGCCAGAGGCTCGATCCGGGTGAGGAGTGTCGTTCGAATACGCAATTGCAGGCTCGATTCGCGCAAAGTGTGCTTACGTTAAAATCGGAGATGGTCCATGAAATTCGTGATCGTTAATGATAGAGTGGCCCACGCAGAAAAATGTGCGCAGTGCGCCAAACCGATAGGCGTCGGCTATCTGCATGAAATTCGGCCGCGGCGGTTTTACTGCGACCATGAATGTTTCATCGCCCATAAAGCCCGGGTGGCGTCGACGGATTTGCGCACCGATTCAGGCATTGATGGCCTGCCAACTGGCCCTTTCAGGGACCCCTACTCGTTCGTGTTCCGGTCATGACATAGCAGACGGCATGGGCTGCGGCGCGGGATGGGCGGGAGCCTCTCCTGCGACGCAAATCTGACGTGCCGTCGCTATCTGGCGGAGAGAGTGTCCGACTAACTATTGATTTTTGACGTTCGCCACTGCCCGCCTATAATTCCAACTCCGCTTTAAATATAGACTAATCTTTCGCTCTTGTTCGCCACCGTCTATTCCCGCCCGCCCCAAGCCGTGCTATTTTTGGGGACTGACTTGGGGGCCAGATCGGGGGCCGACGTGGCAAGCAAACTGACTGCGCGTAAAGTCGAAACTGCCAAGCCGGGGAAATACAGCGACGGTGGCAACCTCTATTTGATCGTTTCAGAAACCGGTGCCCGCAAATGGGTGCTTCGGTTCACATGGCGCGGCCGGGCGAAAGAGATGGGGCTTGGCAGCGCGTCCAGCGTTCCGCTCGCGGATGCCCGCGAGAAGGCCGCCGGTGCCCGGCGGAAGATTGCTCAGGGCCTCAACCCCATCGATGAACGCAAGCGCGACGGCGGCATTCCCACGTTCGGCGAGATGGCCGACGACGTCCGGGAGACGCTTTCTGCCGGTTTCCGGAACGAGAAGCACAAGGCTCAATGGAAATCGACGCTGGAGACCTACGCCTCGCCCTTGCGCGCCAAGCCGGTCGATACCATCGCCACCGACGACGTGCTGGCAGTACTAAAGCCAATTTGGACGATGAAGGCAGAAACCGCCTCACGGCTGCGCGGTCGGATTGAAAAGGTCTTGGACGCGGCCAAAGCAAAGGGTTTTCGCGACGGCGAGAATCCCGCTCGCTGGCGCGGGCATCTGGATCATCTGTTGCCCAGGCCCTCTAAGCTGGCACGGGGCCACCATGCCGCGATGCCCTATGAGGATGTAGCGCCATTCATTGCCAAGCTAAGGGAGCGGGACGCCACGTCGGCGCTGGCGCTTGAACTTTGCATCCTGACCGCGGCCCGATCCGGGGAAATATTGGGGATACGGTGGTCTGAAGTAGACCTTAATAGAAAAATCTGGACTGTCCCAGCCGACCGGATGAAGGCAGGCCGGGAGCATCGCGTACCGTTGTCGCCGCGCGCTTTTGCTATTCTCCGCAAACTTGAGAAGCTGAAGACGGGCGAGTTCGTGTTTCCCGGTCAAACTCGCAATAAGCCGCTGTCGAACATGGCGATGGAGATGGTTTTGCGTCGGATGAAGATTGAGAATGCAACGGTGCACGGTTTCCGCTCCAGCTTCCGCGACTGGGCCGGAAACGTAACCAGCTTCCCGCGCGAAGTAACGGAGACTGCCTTGGCTCACGTTATCGGCGACAAGGCGGAGCAAGCGTACAGACGTAGCGATGCGCTGGATAAGCGGCGCAAACTAATGGATGCGTGGGCCGCTTATTGCGAGCCGAACGCAACGGCAAACGTTGTGCAGTTGCGGAAGAAAAGCCGCAGGAACTCATAACCACTAGCTGAGCCTATTTCCGCCCAGGGCACTAGACTTAATTTCGAGAAAAACGCAATCTTAGAATGCGCTTTTCTCAAATCGACACTTCGATCCCGCCCCCGACAAATAATCCGACCGAAAGGGACAAGACATGAGCCTCAAAGAGGTACTTCAGGAATTTTTGAAAATCGAAGAATGGGAAGACGAGATTTATCACGACAGTTCCGACGACACTGATTTCGTTGATACTCAAATCTATATAGATGGGCAAATACATTCCTTGATGCTTTTGACTGATGAAAATAATCATGTGATGCGAGTTGCGATGACTTCTCCGATAGTTGTTCCAAAATCACGAGGGAAAGAGGCATCCTTCCTGGTGAATGGCCTTAACAACGCTATGGGTTACGGCAATCTCGCAATTCAGGACAGCGGAAACTTTATTTGGCGATGGGCTGTAAACGTGGAGGGAGTGACCGCAGCTCCAATACAAATTGCCAATATGTTCCGAGTGGCAGTCGGCGCCTTCGATACTTTGCGTCACCGCGATGGGAGCTGCCGCCTTTTCTAAGCAATCCGGAGAAGAAATATTGAAAGACTACCATGAAGCAGTTGCGGTGGCGGCCGATTAAAATTGGGGTAATCGCGAAAGGTGGAAAGAGAAGGGATGGCGAGTTTAAGCGAGCTGGTGGCGGAGTCCGCCCGAGATAAACTTGATCTTGCTAAAGCTAAATTGCGGCCCGAGCATTTCTACGCAAGCCTGCCGCTATGCATAGTGGACGCCGTGTTTTCGATAGGTGTGAAGTACACGGGTACGACCCAAACTGTAATCCGTTGGGCTAAGGCGCAAAATCCAGAATGGCCGTTGTACGAGCGAGGTGTGTCCTTTGAACATACCGTTTCGGATTTCGTCGAGGCTGTGCGACCTTTTACCGCCGAAGCGCTCGCGGAAACTATTTTTGAGAACAGGCAAAGGACTTCAACCAAAGGCGGGATATTGAAAGCTGAGGCCGTCAGACAATTCGCACTAGCCTTGCGGGAGACCGGTATTGAACGTTTTTCGGACATTCAAAAATCAGAACACCTTGAAATGGCAGAGGCCCGGATCAGGAAAATCAAGGGCCAGTCATCAGGAATATCGTTTGATTATTTTACGCTCTTAGCTGGGAACCAAATGGTCAAGGCAGATCGAATGATTGTGCGGTTCGTCGCTGAGGCTGCTGGTGTAGATAGTGTTTCTCCGCGAGAGGCCAAGGAAGCTACCATAGGTGCGGCGCGTATACTTCAGGCCGAGTACCCTCATGTAGATACTCGACTGCTGGATTCCGAAGTTTGGGGTTTTGAGTCGGCAAAGGCAGCTGCGCGTAAACGTAAGCTGCGCTAGTTTGCCGACTCGCTTGTAAGATCGGCAAGCGCGGATAAGGACGGCCATCCGACAAGCCGGCAGCACCACCGGTTTCCGCGCATTCCATCGAGGTGCCTTGGGGTGCTTCGGGGGTCCATTGTGTCGATGAAACCAAAAAAGAGAAAGACCTTCAGTCACCGAAAATATACCGGTAAACTCGCCAATCCTATTTACGAGCCGATATTCGGCGGCCTCCTGTCCGAACTGGCGAGGCCGCAAGCTGAGAAACGAGCCAATGAACAGCGACTCGTAAAGCTTCAATCACTTTTCGTTTGGTATGAAATCGACCCTGACGCTCCAAATGCTTGGGAGAAATTAGCAATCTTTCTGGCGCTGACCCACGTGCCAGGAATGCAAGTAATTCACGAGCCGAAAGGTAAGCGTGGCCGCAAACCAAGTTGGAAAGATGGCCTTGCTAATGAGGTTTTGAACGAGGTGAAGGCGCTCCGGCCGGGCCACAATAGCTATGAAGCTGCAATAAGGGAACTGAGAGCGGACAAATCCAAGATTTGGAAACGATACACATTGCCAAACCTCATAACGCGTCATCGTGAGGCCCGGCGGGCAGAGGCCAAACGTCGCCTTTTGGCAAAGGCCCTTGCCAACACCGGCACAACGCCAGTCATGGGCGCCGGTTTATTGGGCGCGATCGGTTCGCTGAGAGCCGACGAAAACTCATAGCATCCAATTTTCGTCGGCGACGAAATTAAGCCATTAGGTTTTAGTGTCGGAATTTACCAGCCATTCTTCATCCGTTCGCACGATTCACCGTGAACGAAAGTGGAGAATGACAAAATGCTCGAAAATATTATCGAACTGCAGCGCGAAGGGCTTTCGATTGCGGAAGCCTGCGCTATAGCCGGCATCGGCCGCACGAAAATCTACCAAGCCATAAGCGACGGAAGCCTGAAGGCCCGCAAGTGCGGGAAGCGAACGCTCGTCCTGCGTCAAGACCTCCGCGAATTCCTGGCGGCACTCCCAGGTGCCACATGAGTTTACGCTATGAAACGAAAAAGCTGCGGAGCGGTGGTCGGCACCGCTCCGCAGCTATCGCCAAAGCCCCTCTTGCAAAGGAAAATTGACAGTGAAGTCTCTAACACACCCTCGGAAACAAAACCACCTCCCGGAGCTCTCTAACCGGACCGCTAGTGGCGCGATTGCCCTTGCCGACTTCCGCGTCAGATGGGTTGTCAGTCGGTGCCGCGTATCCCTCGCCGCCGCAGAAGCCATCATTGCAAACGCTGGCTTCTCTGATGGGGAGGGCCGCCAATGATTCTCGTTGTGAAAGCTCAAATCGGCGAAACCGGACCGGTGGTGACCGTGCGCGGACGTGACGCATGGGCATTGCTGGAGTTGAAGGCCGCCAACGAGAACGGATGCACCCCAATCGATCATCCGGGACCTCGCTGGAGTGGCTACGTGCACAAACTTCGCAGGGCGGGCATCATCGTCGAGACTATCCGGGAAAAGCACGGTGGCCCCTTTTCCGGCCAGCACGCGCGCGATGTGCTGCGAAGTCTGATTAGCATCCTCGAAAAGAAAGGCGGCGGATCGTGATGGCGATTGCTGGCCTACAAATCACAGCCCTCTCAATGTCGCGAACAATCACGAACGGGGTTCTGGCCATTGTAGGGGAATGTCATGCCAAAGCGCCGTAGAATGAATAAGCGCCTCGATGCCCCCCACGTGCGGCTGTATCGGTGGATGTTGGATTCGCCCGCCTATCTGTCCCTGACCTGCCAAGCCCGCGCCGTCCTGGTCGAAATCGCCAGGGGCCATGACGGCACCAACAACGGCAGGCTGGGGCTCTCGATCCGTCGGGCTTCCGAACGGTGCAATATCGCACGAGGCACCGCTCAGCGCGCCTTTGCCGAATTGCAGGAGCGCGGCTTTATCGACTGCATGTCGAAGGGAGCGTTCAGCCGAAAGGCGCTGCACGCCACCGAATGGCGTTTGACGTGGTGGGGCTGCGATGTCACCGGAGAACTTCCGAGCAAGAAGTTCATGAGCTGGGGCCGCGAAAAACAAAACGCGGTATCAAAATATCCCGTCGCGGTATCAAATCAGATCCACCGCGCCGCGTGAAACAACCCGAAAAGAACCTCACGGTGCCGTCGATTGGTACCGTGAGGGCCCGAAAGCTCATGGTCGCGGTATCAATTCAGGGCACACATATAGTTTACCATAGGCGTAGTGGAGCGAAGCGCGCCCTTCAAAGAGGGCCTAGCGGCGAACCACAATCACAATAGCGCGAGGATGTTAAATTGAAGAAGAAAGCGAAGAAACCTAACAACGCGTCGGAAGCCATCTTGCTGACATTCGATCCTAATTCGTCAAAGGGCGAGTTTAAGCAGCTTGGCGGAAGCCAGGCGGACGAATGGAACGGCAGGCTCAATAACCTGACCATTAATGCGCTACCTCGCTCGAATGGGGATCAAATCACCGAAGCTGCTTTGGCTGTTTCGTACGGAGTTGCAGATATTTCGCCTGCGGATCCGATCGAGGGAATATTGATTGCGCAGTTGATGGCAGCCAACGAGGCTGCGCTCGAAATGTATCGGAAGGGCTGGGGGCAGCCGCCGGAGTTTTTCGAGACGCGGACGAAATACTTGCAGCTGGCGGATAAGGCTGCCCGCACCGTTATGATGCTGACGGAACGGCTCGATCACCACCGAGGCCGAGGGCAGCAACAAATCACCGTCAAGCACGTCACCACGAACAACGTCACCGCGGATCAGGCGATCATTGCCGATAGCGTCACCACCGGCGGCGCTCGCAATGTCGCGGCTCCTGCTCTGCTGGCAGCTAATTCAGAGGGGCCTATGCCGATCCTCGGCGAGGCAAGGCAGCCTGATCCAGTTGGGGTGGGGGGAGGTACCAAATCGAATTGACCATCAACTCCATGCAAAGCGCCCACGACGCGCCTCGGTGCGCAGCCAAATCGAAACGGACTGGTCTGCCCTGCCGATCGCCGGCTGTGAGGGGCTATCGTGTTTGTAGGATGCACGGCGCCCGCGGCGGCGCGCCGAAAGGAAAGAAGAACGGCAATTTCCGGCATGGCGGTCGGACGAAAGAAGCCACAAGCGCCTCGCGCTACATCAACGAGCTTGCCCGTCTCTTGCGGAACGGAAATTAAGTCAGAGTAGTTAGCGTCTTACTCGTGGGTCAACATCGCCTTCGCAAATTGCTTGGCCTCGCCCTCCGTCGCGAACGTTTTGGTCTGCGTGGCATAGGTCCTAAATCGCCGTGGTGTTAGCGACGAACGGTTATGATGTGTCGGGCCAAAATGGACGTCCCTTGGCTGCTCTGACCGGCAGCAAGGAGCTCAAACTCGTCCTTCTGCTCACGCGCGGGCGCAACCTTCTCGAACTTGCCTGCGCCGGCCGGACACCGGGCAATATGCAAATTCCGCAAATTTTCGGTGACGGCTTTATTTACGGGACCAGCCATCAACGAGCGAGGTGCGGTTGACTCGAAAACGCCGACCCGCTCGGCAAGGGACACGAGTTCCACCAGCGATTGGGCCTGTGTTTTCTCCATCACCCTGTGGCGATGCGCTTTGACTGTTCGTGCGGTACAACCTAACGCGCGGGCGGCCTGCTTGTTGGTGTCGCCGCGAATAACAAGTTCGAAGACTTCCCGCTCGCGCGGCGTCAATGTTGCGATACGATCGCGAACCATATCCAGCTTGCGTTTCCGGCCAAATGTCACTTCATGATGCGCAATCGCTCGCTCAATTGCACGAAGCAGTTCATCCGATGATACGGGCTTGGTGAGAAAATCATTCGCACCCGCCTTGATGGTCCGCACCGTGGTCGGGATATCAGGATGACCAGTGAGGAAGATGATTGGCAGGGTCGAGCCGGCTTCACTCAGCCGTGACTGCAGTGCCGGACCGTCCAATCCGGGCATTTGCACGTCCAGGAGAACGCAGCTCGGGACACTCTCGCTCGGCAATCGATCCAGAAAGTGCCGGGACGAAACATAGGTCGCCACCTCGTAACCGGCGTACTTCAAGCGACGCTCCATCGCCGTCAGGAAGCACACATCGTCATCGATAACATGCACCAAGCCCGGCATATGCCCTCCACGCCCCTTCACATTACCCCATCGTGTTATTCAAACCGGTGCCCCTGGCGAAAAGACACTCGGCGCCAGGAAGCTGTGCTTACTCCCACGGCGATTTGCGTGTGAGGCATTCGCGCAAGAGCCGATCCATTATCAGTTTGGCGTCAATCTCACGCTGAGATGGCGCGGGGTTCACGATCGTGCCGGGCAGCCGTCCTTGCTGGCGCGAAATCCCGTGGAGAACTTCGGGCGTGATTGGCTCGTTGTAGCCGTTGCTGTAGATCGAGGCGGCATGAGGCATGATCTCTTCCCCAAGCGAAGCGGGCTATTACGAAGCCCTGGGCCAAAGGTGCATTATGCGAGCGAGCGTATATCGCACGTTCGGCAACTCTCATTGTCTGAAGAGATATAACGCGATACTTGTGTATAGTCCGCTTGTTGAACCCGGCCGAGCACGCGCCTTCGCGCCGCTTCAGAAAGCGCAATGGGTATGTCATCGGAGAGCTATGATTATGGGGCTGGATCAGTCCTGCTGCCGAGCAGCGCCCTGTCCAGGCAGTCCATCAGGCTTTCGTCGCTGAACGGCTTGGTCAGGAAACCATAGGCGCCGGCCTTCAAGACGCGCGCACGCATACCTTCGTCAGGGAAGGCGGTTACGAAAATGATCGGCGTGTGAAGCCCGGCGGCAATCAGCCGATCCTGCAGATCTGCACCGTCCATGTCGGGCATCTGTATGTCGGAGATCAAACAAGCTGTGTCCGCAGCGCGATTCGACCGCAGATACTCCTCGGCGGAAGCAAATGTTTCCGCAGCATACCCCATCGATCGAATGAGACCACTTGTGGATTCTCGAACGAATCCGTCATCGTCGACGATTGAGATCAGGGGAACCTCTGCCAAATTGACCGAGCCTTGGTACGAGAACACTATCATTGTGAAAAAGAAAGCCGAGGTAATTATACTTGAGTATCGTGCTACGACGTCGAAGGGCGGATGCCCAGGGCTTCAGCCATCCGCACGAGATCCGCCAGCGACCTGGCTCCCATCTTTTGCATGATGCGACCGCGATGGACTTTCACCGTGATCTCGCTGAGCCCGATTTTGCCGGCGACCTGCTTGTTCATCAGTCCTGACACAACCAGGGCCATGATTTCCCGCTCACGCGGGGTCAGGGTCTCGAAGTTCGACTTCAATCCGGAGGAAGCATTCTCGGACTCGATTCGGCTTTGATCCCGTTCCAGCGCAAGCTTCACGGCATCCAGCATGTCCTGTTCGCGAAAAGGCTTGGTTAGAAATTCCACCGCGCCGGCTTTCATGGCCCTTACCGACATCGGGATATCCCCGTGACCAGTCATGAAAATGATAGGGATATGAATATTGCGGCTCGACAGCTCGGCCTGAAAATCCAGTCCGCTTTCGCCAGGAAGTCTGATGTCGAGCACCAAACAGCTCGGGAGCGGCGGCCGCTTTTCCTGCAAAAACTCCGACGCGGAGGCGAAAACCCGTACCTGCAAGCCGAACGATCGAAGGAGACTTGAGACAGATCCACGTAGTAACGGATCATCGTCAACGACGAATACGATCGATTTCCCGGAATTATCGTTCTTCATTCCGACAGGCCCCTGGCGCTAGAACGGTAGAGCGACCTTGAACACTGCACTATATCGTTCGCAAGGCTCCACGGTAAGCCGTCGGCCACGTCCACAGCATAAGCAGGCGAAGAGCAGTCCTGATTTCCCCACCGGTTATGCAGGCATCGGGGGCCGATTCGAACCGGGAATCGTGAACTGGAATTCAGTGCCGTGCGGCGTGCCCGACGCAGCCCAGAGTCGGCCGCCGTGTGCCTCGATAATTCTTCGACAGATCGACAGCCCCACGCCCATGCCCGCGGGCTTGGTCGTGAACAGTGGATCAAAGATGCGATGACGGATCGCTTCTTCGATGCCAGTGCCCGAATCCTCGATCTTCACCACAATGCTGCCTTCGCCGTTAACCTTCGATTCGACCCGCAGCACGCGAGGTCGATCCGTTACGGAGCCCATGGCGTCCGCCCCGTTCATGGCCAGATTCATGATGACCTGTTGCAGCTGGACGCGATCGCCCAACGCGAGAGGAAGGTCCGCGGCCAGTATCGTTTGAACCGCCACCGAGCGGCTCCGCAGCGCGCTCCCCGTCAGCGCCAGCACATCCCGGATCGCCTCGTTAACATCGAGCGAAGCGTATTCCGGCTTGCGATGTTTGAGCAGCTCCCGAATGCGCACTAACACCTCTCCTGCGCGATTGCCCGCCTCGACGACGCCTTTGAGAGCCGCTTTGGTCTCCCCGAGATTGGGTGGGTCCTGGGCCAACCATCGGAGCGCCCCATTTCCAAAGCTGACGACCGCAGCGAGCGGTTGGCTGATTTCATGGGCGATAGATGCTGCGAGTTCGCCCATGGTCGTCAGCCGTGCCACTTGCGCGAGCTCCGCCTGGGCCGCGTGCACGGCTTCGTTGGCGCGGACGCGTTCCCGCTCAGCGTTAATGAGGTCCGTGATATCCCGATTGATGCCGACCATGCGCACGGGCCTGCCGTCCGCGTTTCGGATGATTTGCGCCACGCCGCGAATGATGCGGATGGCGCCATCGGCCCGCCGCACCTTGAACTCGGACGAGAATTCGCGGTCGCCACGAAGCGCCGCCACGACATCCGCTTTGGCTCGCGCGACGTCTTCCGGAACAAGACAGCGCGACCAGGCTTCGGAAGCGCCACTGAACTCTTCCTTGCGAACGCCGTACAGCCGGAACATCGAGTCGTCCCAAACCAGCCGATCCTGTTCGACGTTCCAGTCCCAGATACCGAGCGACGCCGCGTTGATAGCGAGCTTTAGCCGCTCTTCGCTCAAACGCAGGCGGGTCTCGCTTTCCTTCAGTTCCTGCTCGCGACTCTTCCGCGTTGAATTTTCTCCGATCAGGTCGTCAAACGACTTCTTGAGCTTGGCCGCCATGGCGTTGAATGATTCCGCGAGGGCATCCAGCTCCTCCAGTTTGGTGCCTGGTACCCGGACGCTCAGATCCCCACCGGCCATCGTCCGCGTCGCGTGGGCCATCTGCCGGAGTGGCGCAGTCACCATGGACGCCAGGGCCGCGCCCAGCACAAGGGAGAGCACCAGCGCGAGGGCGAGCACCATCGCGGATCGGCTGTTGGCTTTGCGCAAGCCTGCCAGATAGAACGCTTCAGGCATGGCCGTCATCAGAATCCAATCATGGCCGGCGCCGTGATCGCGATAGGCGGTCGCATAGGTCAACCACGTTTCGCGCGAGAGCGGCTTCGCCGTGACGTGATCGAACTGGAACTCGGTCGTCCCTGCAGACAGCCCCGATGGGCCGGTGCGCTTCGCGAGAGCGGCAATTGCGTTCGCTACCACCGGATCGCCGGCGGAAGCGGACGAGGCGACCGTCCTGCCGGTCATGTCAAGGATGACAGCCCGACCGTTGGTGCCGACGGCCTGGCTTCGCAGCAGGGAGTCGAGAGCGTCTTCGCGCTGGACGCCCGCCGGCGGCGGCGAACGTGCGAGGTAATCGTCGAGCTGCAAGCGGATGTTCGCAGACATTGCCTGATGGAGCCTTGTCGCCAGCATCTGCGCGTCGTCGTCTGCGGTCTGAAGCGCGACAATCGCCGTGGCACCAACCATCACGAGCACCAGTGCGATGAACGGCGCGAAGATGAAGATCCGGATCGGCAGGCCTTCCTGCACTGGGCCGGCGTTTCCCGGCGCCTCGCCACGACCTGATTCCCAGACCCATTCGCTGCTCCCAATCGCGCGTTCTCTGACACGACCGGGGATATCCGCCCAGAACCATTCGAATCGCCGGGCCAGCGGCAGGGCAATCAAGAAGGCCACGGGCCCCATTGCCCAGGTGATCGACGTCGTGAACAGCAGCGCCGCAGTGATACTGTGGTACGAAATTCCCGAGGGGAACTGGTCCGAACATTCGTACCCCCACAACATGGGTTCCAGCGTCATGAACAAGACGGCGGCCGCCAGGTATCGCCACCACGTCCCAGTCATCCGAAAGTCGGGATTCTTGCCCAAGAACTGGTGGGCAATCCAGAAGCATGCGGGATTGATGAAATATCCCGGCAGCCAGGCGAGCAGGAACTCCGGAGGGACGCCCTCAATCAAGTCCGACAATCCGTATGCGAAGGGAATGGTGATGAGCGCCGGGTAGCCCAGAAGAATGACGCTCAGTAGAACGGCCAGATCCTTCAACGACTCGAACGTCTGTGCACCAGGGACAAGCACGATGAATGATCCGATGTAGCCGGTCGCGATGATCAGCACGAACGTCAGCGGCACGCTAAGGAACGCCTTCGCGTCCCATCCCTGCCGCGCACGGCCGAATCCCCAACGCTCCCCGATCCGGAACGTAAAGCCGCCGAATGCGCAGATAGCCAGGAAGAGGCCGACGACAAAGGCAAACCGCCCCCAGACCTCCAGCATCGGGAGGGGGATGTTGCTGAGGAGGGCCTCAAACCACGCGACGACAGCCGTCATGGTCGATCACAGGGCATGGCGGCGGACGCGTAACGCTGTTGTACCAGGATGCGAAGGTCGCCGCCCTCCGCCGTGGCGCCACGCAAAATTCCGAGATGGTCCTGTCGCCTCATGCTTGACCCTGACCTCTCGTGTTGCGGCAACTTGACCAAAGGCCGACATTGGAGCTGTTTCCGAACGCTTCGTGTTCGGTGGCAGCGCCCCGAGTGCTTAGGTGATTGTTATTGCATAAACCACCCATGACTTACGAGACTGGCCGGTTAGGGCATTTGAACCGAAAGAAGCCAGAAACAGCGCGGTCTCGGCCACGTCGTCGACCGTGGTAAATTCGCCACCCACGGTTTTCCTTCAGCATAACATTCTTGATGCTTTCTGCTCTGAGATGCCGAGTTCCTTGGCCTGCTCCGGTATCCGCTTGTCGACCAGAGGGGTGCGGACAAAGCCGGGGCAGATCACGTTAGCGCGGACACTGTGCGCGCCGCCTTCCTTGGCGACAACTTTCGCTAGGCCGATCAGTCCGTGTTTTGCAGTAACATATGGCGCTGTATCCCACCACCAAGGCTTTGCTGGTGCGGGCATAATGGTGCGGAGGTGAGGCGCGGCCTTAACCTTCGCTGCGGTTCCAACCGACCGAAATTATGTTTGATGTAGACCATGGGCTTCTGTGATTTGCTGGCGCGTTACTCAATCCAGAACCAGGGACGGTGCATAAAGTCGATTTGGCCTGCCCCCGGTTTGAATGACACGCGGTTAAGCTAATCCAGCTTTGCGTTCGAACTCCATAGGGCTCAGATAACCGATCGTCGATGCTGTCAGCTGCAATCGAAACCGGCTGATCGCGAGGGGTAGCAAGGGTGTTAGCGACCAGCCGGCCCCGCCGGTCTCGGGGACGACAACCCGCCGAGGCCAAGCGTCTTTCAGGATAGCGATCTTTCACGGTTAGCATCAACTGCGACTTGCGCCAGCCGCGCAGCCAGCCAGCTACGTTTCCGCGCCTCGGCGCCGTCGAAACTGGGCAATGTACAACTGCATCCAGCGACGCCCGCAGCGCGTTTAAATGATGGTCGCATCTAGTTGCAGGTTCGCCGAGCAATTGTGGGGCAGGTCGATCATCGCATCTTCAACAACGACTACTGCACCAGCGGCTCCGGTGATGTCGAAATGGATTTAGGCGGCGGTGATTGCAGAAAAGTCCTTTTCTCCATCGGCGTGTTCTATCATTTTGCACTTCTGCGTGACCTCGGCGGCCTTCGGCATTTTCTGCGTCAAGCATCGGAGCCATAGGAAACAATCATCGATGGTGGATGCCGCGACTTTGCCGCTACATCGTGATTGCAGCGACCAACTCCAGCGCGAGAGGTACTGTCATCCGGGACAAGAGCAGCGTCAACGACAACAGTGAGCGGGCGAGTTCGTTGATTTAAGTCAACGGGACCTCGCAGTGCTGCACTACTTTGCGCGGCGTGCCTAGGGGGGCGAGTTATCCTAGGAGATCACCAATGATGAAAATAGTAGTGTTCGGAACAACCGCACTCTTCCTTACCGCATCCACGATTGCCAACGCGCAAAACTCGCAAACTTCTTCTCCTGCGATTCCAGAACGGCTGAATGCAGCGGACCAGAATACACTGGCGGATATGCGAGTTGATCTGGTGAAGGCCGCGTTGCAGCTGACACCTGAGCAGGAGAAATTGTGGCCGCCCGTAGAGAGCGCTATTCGTAGCGGGGCGCAGGATCGGAAAGCCCGTATTGCAAGGGTCAAAGAAACGGTGGGTAAGCGGGTCGACCAAAGTTCTCTCGAAACGCTGAAAAATCGTGACCCGATCGCCTTTTTGCAACGACGCTCGGAAGCTTTGGCTCAACGATCAGCCGATTTGGATAAACTCGCCGAGGCGTGGCAGCCACTCTACAAGACGCTCAGTCCCGAGCAGAGGCAGCGCATGGCGGCACTCGCGATCTTTGTACTCCACGATATGAGTGATGCCGTAGATCGGCGCCGTGCGCAGTCTGAGGATGAAGACTGAAGCGCAGTATTCGGCACGTGCCTAAATCAGCCGCGTAATATCCAGTCTATAAGGTAATAAGCCGTAGAGGCCGCCTTCGCGGCGGCCTCGTATCTGCCAAGCCACGATTGCGCACCGATTACATAAGTTCTTTGGAGGTGCGCTTTCCGGTACGGCTACGGCTATGGTGCCGATGTGGGATGCTGCGGGAAAGTCCTTGCAGACTATCCTCGCGGGGAAGCAGCCGGTCCATCCCATTAACGGACATGACGCTGGGTCGCGAATATCGTGTCGAAGCTTGGCTCGCTTTACAGGCCGCGTTTGATGGCGGCTCCCGAGCGGAACGGGGCCAGCGGAGCCGCGGGGTCTTGGGTCATGAGACCTTGATTTGAATCAATGCGACCCCTGAATATGCGCGCACCACTGAGCACGCGAAACCTGGGAGCACGGCAATGCATTTTCTTTGGACAATCATAATTGGTTTTGTGGCGGGGCTGCTGGCGCGATTCTTTCATCCTGGCAACAAGTTCGAGCCTAAGGGGTTTATTTTGACGGCCCTGCTCGGGATTGTTGGAGCCTTTGCAGCAACATACCTTGGCCAGGCTGTCGGGTGGTATAAAGCTGGCGAAGAAGC
The DNA here is from genome assembly GCF_035570375.1 of Bradyrhizobium sp. Taxonomy (GTDB): domain Bacteria; phylum Pseudomonadota; class Alphaproteobacteria; order Rhizobiales; family Xanthobacteraceae; genus Bradyrhizobium. The sequence continues at coordinate 60,769 of NZ_DATMLW010000030.1, forward strand.
GGGTTTCATCGGAGCAATCGTCGGCGCGATCATAGTCTTGGTAGTTTGGGGGGTTATCGCACCACGGCTTGAGCGGACGTAACCTGTCCAACCTAAGCATCCTCGCGAGATGTCTGCTTTAAGCCCAGAGCTAGTGGACCGGGTCTAACATTTGAATCCGGGAGGGGATTCCCCGGGACCTGAATGCATGCGAGTCTGGCGCATGCGAACCGAAATTTCCATCACTCTTGGGCCTGCCGACCGCCGCCGTCTGAAGGCGCTGGCGCGGGACCGCAACACCCCACACAAGCATGTCTGGCGGGCTGAGATCGTCCTGTTGAGCGCGGACGGTGTTGGCACCAATGAGATCATGCGCCGGACCGGCAAGTCGAAGACCTGTGTGTGGCGCTGGCAGGAACGCTTCATAGAGGCAGGTTACGACAGCCTCCTGCACGATAAGACACGCCGACCCGCGGTTCGTCGACAAGCTGCGCGACGTTGTCGGTCTGTATGTCGATCCGCCCGCCCATGCCGTCGTCCTCTCGGTCGATGAAAAGAGCCAGATCCAGGCGCTCGACCGCACCCAGCCCGGCTTGCCAATGAAGAAGGGCCGCGCCGGGACGATGACCCACGACTACAAGCGTCATGGCAGCCTTGGATGATGTCGCGAACAGGACGCACTAGGCTCGCAAAAAGCGGTTGCGCTCGGCTTCGGTGCAGGAGCGGGACCATCGTGACCGACAACATGGAATGAGTTCTTTCCGATATCGATGCCGATCATCGGTTTTCTGGCATAGGAAGCCCGCCGGTGAATCCGGGCTTGGCGGTCTGTCATGCGCCGGCCGATCGGAGCCGGCCCGCGCTGCCCGCCCGCGGTGTTGTTTTGGCAGCGGTCCGACGAAACCATTTTCCACTCGCTGCGAAGCCGTCCGGAAATAGTCACTCGCTAGCCTCGGCCCCGGTCAAAGACGCGCGTTCCGTGTGAAGTTGCAGTGAGTTTTTTATGTCGAGTTCTTTTCACACCGCAGACAGACGCACCTATCGGAAAGTTATGCTGGTAGGCCTGCTATTTTGCGCAGCCTTCGTAGTGGTCAGCTTCTTCGCTAGAGAACAGCCGGAAAATACCTACGTCCTGAAAAAGGCGGATAGGTTGGTTCGGAGTGCAGGCTCTGCGGTGCCTGCTAATTAATTGCCCAAGAGAAAAGCCCTCGCCTAGCGCAGCTCAATCCTTGAACGAAATTGGGCCAGCCAAGGCATACCTTCATCAATGGTGTCCGCTTCCTACCGGTCCCGCTAGCGTAC
>NZ_DATMLW010000031.1:0-3670 GCF_035570375.1 Bradyrhizobium sp.
GCGCCGAGCTGTTCGCTCAAGAAGCAGGAAGTCGCAAGCCTTGTCGGCTTAGGTCTTGCCGACTTCCTTCGCAAAGGTGTCGCGCAACCCTATGGTTCGGTTCAACACCGGGCGGTCCAGCGTCGAATCTTTGTCGCGGACGAAATAGCCCTGCCGCTCGAACTGCATGGCCTCGCTCGAATCGGCCTCGGCAATCGCCGCCTCGACCCGGGCGTCTTTCAGGATCTCCAGCGACAGGGGATTGAGGTCGGCGGCGAAATTGGCGGCGTCCGGGCTCGGCTTAGCAAAGAGCTGGTTGTAGATGCGGATTTCGGCCGGCCGGGACTGTGCCACCGGCAGCCAGTGCATGGTCGCCTTGACCTTGCGCCCGTCGGGCGCGTTGCCGCCCTTTGTTGCGGGATCATAGGTGCAGCGCAGCTCCGTGATCTCGCCGGCCGCGTTCTTCACGACGTCCGTGCACTTGATGAAATAGGCGTAGCGCAGCCGCACCTCATTGCCGGGTGAGAGCCGGAAGAACTTCTTCGGGGGATTCTCCATGAAATCATCCTGCTCAATATAGAGCTCGCGACCGAAGGCGATCTTCCGCGTGCCGGAGTTTGGATCGTCGGGGTGATTGATCGCCTCGATCTCATCGACCTGCCTTTCCGGATAATTCTCGATTACGACCTTCAGCGGCTTCAGCACCGCCATGCGGCGGAGCGCCGTACGGTTCAGCTCTTCGCGGATGCAGAACTCGAGCATGCCGACATCGACCACGCTGTTGGCCTTCCCGACACCGATGAGCCGCACGAATTCGCGGACCGCGGCCGGCGGCACGCCGCGGCGCTTCAAACCGGCAATGGTCGGCATGCGCGGATCGTCCCAACCTGCGACATGGCCGTCGCGGACGAGCTGGGTCAGCACGCGCTTGGAGAGCACTGTGTAGGTCAGATTGAGACGCGCAAATTCATACTGATGCGGCTTGGACGGCACCGGCAACTTTTCGATGAACCAGTCGTACAGCGGCCGGTGGTCCTCGAACTCCAGCGTGCAGATCGAATGCGTGATGCCTTCGATGGCATCCGACTGGCCGTGCGCATAGTCGTAGCTTGGATAGATCGACCATTTGGCGCCGGTGCGCGGATGATGCGCATGCAGGATGCGGTACAGCACGGGGTCGCGCAGGTTGATGTTGCCGGCGGCCATGTCGATCTTGGCGCGCAACACGCGCGCACCGTTCGGAAACTCGCCGGCCTTCATGCGGCGGAACAGGTCGAGATTCTCCTCGACCGAGCGGTCGCGGAACGGCGAGTTCTTGCCGGGCTCGGTCAGGGTGCCGCGGTTAACGCGGATATCCTGCTGCGACTGGTCGTCGACATAGGCGAGGCCGCGCTGGATCAGTCCCTCCGCCCATTCATAGAGCCGATCGAAGTAGTCCGAGGCGTAAAACGGCTCACCGGCCCAATCGTAGCCGAGCCATCTCACATCAGACTGGATGGAGTCGATATACTCCTGCTCTTCCTTGGCCGGATTGGTGTCGTCGAAGCGCAAGTTGCAGTGGCCCGGAAATTCCTGCGCAATGCCGAAATTGAGCGCGATCGACTTGGCGTGGCCGATATGTAGGTAGCCGTTCGGTTCCGGCGGGAATCGGGTCACGATCTCTTTGTATTTGCCGGAAGCGAGATCAGAGGTGATGATGTCGCGAATGAAGTCGCGCCTTTCCTCTGCCGTCGCCGATTCAGTCGTCGTCATCTCAACGTCCCCGCGGAACCAAGCGGCCCTTCTGCCAAATTCACGTTCCTAGGCCAAGCCCCGCCCGCAACTCTAATTAAAGCTGCGAAACGCCTGGCGCGGACCCGCTCTCGGAACGCCTTCCGGGAGGCCGCTGTAGATCGATCCATGTCATAAGCGGCCACGTGGGAGGACTGGCCCGCACATTGGCTTCTAGGCACGGCGCCCTGCGGCCAGGAGCCCGCGCTCAGAGACGCTCTGTAGCCGAGGGAGCGCTCGTGTTCCCCAAAGCCTGCCCTATTGGACGCGGCCTAATACATACCGTACATGAGGTTGCTGCTCTCCGGCGTCGGGGAGACCCTTCGCTGGTGATTCGTGAGCAACGAATGGAGAGCAGCGATGAGGATGTATGCAGGGTTGGATATCGGCGGCAAGCGAACGGCGATCTGCGTGATCGACGGGTCGGGCAAGACGGTGTGGCGGGGAACCGTCGATACGCATCCGGAAATGATCGACGACGCCTTGCAGCGGTTCAAGGGATTGCTGGATAAGGTCGGGCTCGAGAGCGGCCCATTCACGCCGCATCTGTTCCGGTCGCTTGAAGCGATCGGCTATCCGATGATCTGCATGGACGCTCGCCGCGCGGCGGACGCCATCAAAAGCCGACGGATCAAGAGCGACAAGGGCGACGCCTGGGCGCTGGCCGAGATGTTGCGGACTGGCTGGTTTTCCTCGGTCTACGTCAAGTCGGTCGACACGCATCGGTTAAAGGCGCTGTTGGGGGCGCGCGATCAATTGGTGAAGCTGAAGCGCTCTCTGGGCAATCAGGTGCGTGGCCTGCTTCGCCCGTTCGGCATCAAGCTGCCGTCGCGAGCCGGCGCGAAGAAATTCGACGAGGCGGCCTATCTTGCGACGCGGAATGATCCAATCCTGCACGCGGCGATCAGAGCTCTCCTGGAATCCTTGGCCTCGATCGAAGGCCAGCAGGCGCGGCTGGACGATGAGCTCGACGAGCTTGCAAAGCGCAACGAAATCGCCTGGCGGCTGATGAGCGTGCCCGGCGTAGGCCGAATAACGGCTCTGGCCTATATGGCGGCGATCGAGAACGTCGAACGGTTTGGCAGGACACGCGACATCGGCGCCTACCTGGGCTTGACCGAGCGGAGATATCAGTCGGCCGAAACGGATGTCGGCATGGGCATTTCCAAGCAGGGCGACGCCATGGCGCGGCACTATCTCTATGAGGCCGCCAATGTGCTTTTGACGACGGTCAAGAAGCGCTTCGCCCTGCGGAACTGGGGTCTGAGGCTGGTCAAGACGATAGGCCCGAAGCGCGCCCGAGTAGCGGTCGCGAGAAAGCTGGCTGTGCTGCTTGGACGACTGTGGAAAGATGGCGCGCACTTTGAAGCGGCGGTTGCCGCGTAAGCCGCGAACGAGCTGGTCGATGAACAGGAGGATATAAAAGGGAATCTAGCGTTCCGCCCCTCGGCAATGCAGCGGGTGCGGATCCATGAGGGTGAGCGCGCGACCTTTGGTTGCAGGTAAAGCCTGCGTTTAATACATTGCGCCGCCCGAAGGGTCAGTGCCAGCGTCGCCCCGGACTGTTGACGCCGGCCTCGGCCGGACGTCGAAAAGAACCATCGATGCGGGCCAGGCTGAAGGGTGACTGCGCACAAACCACTTGACGCAGCAACCTCATGTAAAGAACCAAGACTCGTTGATCATGACCGATGGGCCCAATTGCGAAGGCCGATGGACATGATCCGCCAGGGTTGATCGACGAGGTTGTTCCAAGCCTCGCAGCAATGGTCGACGACGTCGTCGTAGGATTTGAAGATTCGGTTTGAGAGCCAGTTGTCGCGCAGGAACTGCCAGACGTTTTCCTGCGGATTGAGCTCCGGACATTTCGCCGGCAACGGGATCAAGGTGATGTTGGGCGGCATGACGAGCCGGCCCGACA
>NZ_DATMLW010000032.1:0-2701 GCF_035570375.1 Bradyrhizobium sp.
CGGACCGCGCGCTCATTGAGCGAGGCGCTCAATGAGGCGTCAAAACGAGGTGGGAGGGATGACGCCGGCACTCGCCCCGAACGTCAAAAACGTTTACGGCGGAACCGCGGTGTCCCGCCGGCGGGCGATGACGATCGTAGGCGCCGTGGCCGGCCTACCTTTGCTCGGTGCTGACGACCTCTCGCGGGGTGGGCCGCTGCTCCATCAATGGACCGGCACCTCGCTCGGCTCGCCGTCTCAACTGCTGCTCTATCATCATGACCGCGCCGCGGCGGCTCGGATCGCCGGTGAGTGCGCCGCGGAAATCGAGAGACTAGAGCGCATTTTTGCGCTCTACCGGACCGACAGCGAGATCGCTTGGCTTAATCGTGACGGTCGCGTCGAGCTTCCGTCTCTCGATCTGCTCACGGTGCTCTCGCGATGCCAGACCTTGTCTGCGCTCAGCCGGGGCGCGTTTGACGTGACCGTGCAACCCTTATGGACACTCTACGCGGCGCATTTCTTCGGCAACGCTGCGCCGCAGCCCGAGGGGCCAGCATTGCAAGCCATCGAGCGCACGCGCAAGCTCGTCGACTGGCAGGGGATCAATGTCGGCCGGCGCAGGATCGTGCTGGAGCGCACCGGAATGGGCATAACACTTAATGGTATAGTGCAGGGCTATATCAGCGACCGCGTCGTGGACATCCTGCATGCGAACGGCTGCGATCGGGCCTTTGGCAATATGGGCTGTAGCGAAATACGCGCCATCGGCCGTCACGACGACGGGCGGCCGTGGCGCGTCGGTCTCGCCGATCCGCGTCAACCCGAAACGATCGCCATCAGCGTGGACCTGTGCGACCGGTCGGTGTGCACATCCGGCGGGTACGGCACGAAGTTCGATGCCACGGGGCGGTTCCACCACCTGTTCGATCCGTCCACCGGGGCAAGCGCACACCATTACATTGCGGTTTCCGTCTTCGCCGCGAGCGCGATGGTCGCTGACGCTCTCTCGACCGCCCTGTACGTGACCCCGCCGGAACGCGGCGCAACGCTGCTTGCCTCGTTTTCTGGCGTACGTGCCCTTGCGACATTGCCTGATGGTACGGTGCAGCATCTTCCCGTTGGCAGCTGAGCGTTGACAACGCACGTCTTAGCGTAATGACGAGCGCGTGTCGTCTGCCCCGCGTTGTCAACGGCAACGGCGGGGTCTAAGCTTCGTACGTCAACAACAATCAAAATTAGGGAGGACTAAGATGGGCAGTTGGCTTAGCGAACGAGAAATGCGCCTTGTGGCCGGCGCTGAAACAGCTTCTGCTGCAACACCCATACCAACTCAGATCGTTTCCAACGGCGAGTATCTTCCGCCCAAGCAGAGCGAGACGCAGAAACGTGTAGAGCGGCGGATTCTCGAGCTCGCCGATGAGAACGCCAAGAAGCTTGGCTTGAGCCGCCGGCAATTCATGGCCACCGGGTGTGGCATGGCCGCCGCCTTCCTTGCGATGAAGGAGATCTACGGCACCAATGTGTTTCAGGTCGACGCGGCTGAGGCACATCAACCGGACCTAATCCAGGCGAGAGCGCAGAGCCTCGCCGGGCAATTCGTCTTCGATGTGCAGACGCACTTTGTCCGCGATGATTTCGACCACAAGGAGCTTCTCGGCTTGAATGACTTCGCGGCCGAGCACTGGAACCCGAAGATAAAGGATCAGACCCCGCCCGGCCTCGCGCGGTTCAAATTCCTCAACTACGTGAAGGAGATCTATTACGACAGCGATACCCAGCTTGCGCTGCTGAGCGGGGCACCATTCGACGATCCGTCATGGTGGCTTCTCTCGAATGAGCAGATCGTCAAGGCGCGCGACATGGTCAATGATTTCGCGGGCTCCAGGCGCCTGCTTGCCCACACCGTGATCACGCCCAAACAGCCCGGTTGGATGGAGGAGGTCGACAAGGCGATATCGACCTACAAGCCGGATTCGTGGAAGTCCTACACGATCGGTGATCCGCTCGCGCCCTCCAAATTCCCCTGGCGCCTCGACGACGAGAAACTGATGTATCCGTTCTATGAAAAAGCGGTCAAGGCGGGTATCACAACGATCTGCACCCACAAGGGACTGTTGCCACCCGACTACGAGAAATCCTTCGCCGACGTCTGGCAATACGCGACGGTGGATGATGTGGGCAAGGCCGCCAAAGATTGGCCGCAGATGAACTTCGTCATCTACCACTCGGCGCTGCGTCCATTCCTCGAGCTGCCTGACCAAGCCTGGGCCGAGTTCGAAGCCTCGGGCCGGATCAAGTGGACCTCCGACCTCGCCGACATTCCGGCGAAGTACGGTGTTAGCAACGTGTATGGAGAGGTCGGCACCTCGTTCGCCAACTCGGCCGTGGCACACCCCAAGTTCGCGGCCGCTATGATCGGCACGCTGATCAAGGGCTTCGGAACCGATCACGTCGTCTGGGGCACCGACAGCGTATGGTATGGGTCGCCGCAATGGCAGATCGAGGCGATGCGACGGCTGGAAATTCCCGAAGATATGCAGAAGAAATACGGCTTTGCGCCGCTTGGCGGCGCCAATGGCCCAGTCAAGCAAGCGATCTTCGGCTTGAACTCTGCCCGCCTCTACCACATCAACTTGAAGGCAGCGGATGCACAACCGTTGCCTGCTTATTCGGCGGATAGGCTGGCCCAATTGAAGAAGGAGTACGAGTTCGCGGCGAA
>NZ_DATMLW010000033.1:0-6551 GCF_035570375.1 Bradyrhizobium sp.
TCGATGAACGCGCGCACCTTGGCGGCCAGATGCCGGCGATGGGGATAGAACGCATTGATTTCGCACTGCTGCGCCCGGTAGCCGGGCAGCAGCGGCACCAGCGCTCCCGAGGCCAGTAGGTCCTCGATCAGAAAAGGCGCAGTTATCATCAGCCCAATGCCGGCCACGGCGGCGGCGCGGGTGGTTTCGGGGCTGCTACTGATCAGGCTCCCCGATATGCGCGCCGTCACCGGATTGCCGCCAGCATCCAGAAAGCGCCACCCGTCCTCGAACGGCGCGTAGGGGTAGCGCAGGCAGTTGTGGCTGGCGAGATCCGCCGGGCTTTGCGGCGCTGAATGCTTATTGAAATAGGCCGGGGCGCCACACAGCATCAGGCTCAACGTCGCGAGGTGCCGTCTGACAAGGGTCGAATCGGGTGTTGGTTGCGCGCTGATCGCCAGGTCGAACGCCTCCTGCACCAGGTCGATCATCGCGTGGCCGGTTCGCAGATCGACAGATGCGTCGGGGTACCGGGCTAGAAAATCGACGATGACCGGCGCAACGAACTGCTCGATGCCCTGCTGGCAATAGACGCGAAGCTGGCCGCGCGGGGTCGCCTGTTGGGCGCCGGCGGCTTCGTCAGCCTCCTCCAAATCCTGTAGAATCTGCACGCAGCGTTCGTAATAGCTGCGGCCGGCCTCGGTCAGGCTGATCCGCCTGGTCGAGCGGTTCAGCAGGCGTACCCCAAGCGCGTTTTCCAGTGCCTGGACCTGGTGGCTGACCCTCGCCTTCGACAGGTTTAAATGCCGGCCCGCGGCCGAGAAGCCGCCGCTCTCGATGACCCGCACAAACGCCGCGACGCTGGCGAACCGATCCATCGGGGCCCTCCTATTGTCTCGAAATACGGAACAGCGTGTTCATCAAAGGCGTGATTGTCTCCTCACGATTGCTACTCATGTCGTCTCGCGAGGTCGGAGCGCAAGAGCGGGGACGTCCGTCGATTGCTGTCCCGTCCTGCTAGAGCCGGAGATATGCGTCTGAGGAGGGGCGCCAGGTATGAAGACGACCGGATGCCCTCGCGAGACCAGCGAGGCGGTCCCGCGCGAACCAAACCTTAGCGATGTGCTGAACGACCCGGTCGTCATCGCGGTGATGCGCGCGGACGGTGTGAGGCCGGATGAGCTGGCCAGGGTTCTTGGGATTCCCGTCTGCCGCGTCAGCTCTCATTCAGGTCGCCCGCGCCAAGGAGAGGAAACGTGACGAAAGGATATTCTTCACTGCCGATTAAAGCTGTGGCCTTAGCCACTGGACTCGGCCTCGGCTTCCTTTCATACCCGATCCTCGCGGCTTCGGGGAGCGGCGGCGACACGGTGCGTGGACTGTATGACGTACTGCTCAACACAATGAAGAGCGGGCATGCACTGGGCCAAAGCGGCCGGTTTATGCAACTGGCGCCAGTCATTCACCGCAGCTTTGATATCGTTTCGATGGTCCGATTGGCAGTTGGCCCGTCCTGGGCCAGTTTGACTGAAGCGCAGCGCCAACGGGCGACCGAAAGCTTCGGCCGCTACATTTCGGCAATTTATGCCGACCGCTTCGATGGCTATGCCGGACAAAAATTCGAGGTGACGGGCGAACAGCCCGCGCCTACCGGGGTCATCGTGAAGAGCCAGATCGTCAAAGCCAATGGCGAGCCCGTCCAGGTCGATTACCTGATGCGCCGCAGCGGCGACAGCTGGCTCATCTCAGACATCTATGTCGACGGCGCGATCAGCGAGGTGGCGACCCGCCGCTCCGAATTCGCCGGCATTCTCAAGGCGGAGGGTATTGACGGCCTGATCGCGGCCCTCAACCGGAAGGCCGATCTCATTACGGGAACTACGGCGAGCTCGCTTTGAGAGCTTTGCTAATGCCGTTAACGCAAACCTGCCGACACCGCCGGTTATGCGACGGTCTTTTGAGGCCGAGCAGCTCTCGGCGCCCGCCGGGATCGCTAGGACAAGGATAGCGCGATGGGCATCGTCCGATTTGCACTGAGATTTCCGTACACTTTTTACGTTCTGGCCGCCCTCATTCTGTTTCTCGGCGTTTCGGCCATCACAGTCATGCCGGAGGATATCTTCCCGGAGATCGACATTCCGGTGGTGTCGGTGATCTGGCAGTACACGGGTCTCAGCGTGCCGGAGATGGAGCAGCGCTTCACGACCTACAGCCAGTACGCGATGAGCAGCAACGTCACCGGCATCAAAAACATGGAGGCGCAGACCCTCAACGGCATCTCGGTACAGAAGGTATATTTCCAGCCCGACGTCAGCCTCGACCTCGCCATCTCGCAGATCGTCGCGGCGACGAATTTTGTCCGAGCGGTGATGCCGGCGGGCACCCAGCCGCCAATCGTGGTCAAGTACGACGCGTCGAGCGTCCCGGTGCTGCAGCTCAGCCTCAGCTCCGACCGTCTCAGCGAGCAGCAGCTCTATGATTACGGGCTCTACAATTTGCGCCAGCAGCTTGCGCCGGTGCCGGGCGTGACTTTTCCGGCCCCCGACGGCGGCAAGTACCGACAGATCATGGTCGATATCGACCCGCTGAAGCTGCAGGCCAGGGGCCTGACCCCGGCAGACGTGGTCAATGCGGTCAATGCTCAGAACCTGACAGTGCCGTCGGGGCTCGTCAAGATCAGCGACACGCAATACACGGTTCGCACCAATGCGATGCCGCTGAGCATCGCCGACCTCAATGACATTCCAATCAAATACACCAACGGGCAGACGGTGTTCCTGAAGGATGTCGGCCAAGTGCACGATGGCTGGGCGGTGCAGCAGAACATCGTCCGCAACGAGGGCCGCCGCTCGGTACTGCTGAGCGTCCTAAAAAACGGCAATGCCTCGACTGTCGCGGTCGTCAATGGTGTGCGCAAGGTCCTCGAGGTCGCCCGCAAGGCGGCGCCGCCCGGCCTCGGCATCAACGAACTCTTCGATCAATCGAAGCTCGTCACCGCATCGATCGCCGGTGTGCTGCGCGAGGGAGCGATCGCGGCGGGACTCACCGGGTTGATGATCCTATTGTTTCTCGGCTCATGGCGGTCGACCCTGATCGTGCTGATCTCGATCCCGCTGTCGATCCTGACGTCCATCGTCATCCTCTATTTCATGGGCCACACGCTCAATACGATGACATTGGGCGGCATGGCGCTGGCGGTCGGCATCCTGGTTGACGATTCCACAGTGACGATCGAGAACACCCACCGGCTGCGCAGCGGGGGCATGAGCCTCGCCGCGGCGACATTGCATGGCTCCGCCGGGATTGCAGTGCCGACGATGGTCTCGACCTTGGCGATCAGCTGCGTATTCACCTCTGTGGTGTTTCTCGAAGGGCCGGCAAAATTCCTATTCACCCCGCTCGGGTTCGCGGTCGTGTTTGCGATGTTGGCGTCCTACGCGCTGTCGCGGACGTTGACGCCCGTCATCATCGGCCTGCTGCTGAAGGGCGAGCACCACGGGAACGATGGCTCGGGCAACTGGTCCGCGCGTTTTGAGCGCGGGTTCGAGCTATTTCGCCGGGGCTATGTGCGCATATTGACGATGCTCCTTAAACGGCGGGGCATCGTTCCGGTCGTCGCGGCGTTGATGCTCGCGCTGGGCGGCGTGATGTTCACCGAGGTCGGTCGCGACTTCTTTCCGGACATCGACGCCGGACAGATCAAGCTCCACGTTCGCGCTCCGGCGGCGACCCGCATCGAGGCCACCGAGCGCATCTTCCAGGAAGTCGAGGACAAGATCCGCGAGGTCATCCCGGCACGCGACCGCGACCTGATCGTCGACGACATCGGCGTACCTCAGCGACAGTACAACCTAGCGTTCACCGATGGCTCGACGATCAACGTCAACGACGGCGTGATCCTTATCTCCCTCAAAGACGGGCACGCGCCGACCGCCAGCTACGTGCGCCGGCTGCGCGAAGTGTTGCCCGCCGCCTTTCCCTCGGTGACCTTCTACTTGCAGGCCGCCGACATGGTCACGCAGATCCTCAATTTCGGATTGCCGGCGCAGATCGACGTTCAAGTCGTCGGTCGCGACCGCGCCACCAATCTGCGCGTGACGCACGAGCTGCAACGCCGCATCACCGGCATTCCGGGCATCGTCGATGCCCATCTGCAGCAAGAGCTCGATGCGCCGGCGTTTATGGTCAACATCGATCGGTCGCGGGCATTGCAGCTCGGTCTCAACGCGCAGGCCATCGCAACCGATGTCAATACCAGCCTCAGCTCCTCGGAACAGGTCGCAACCAATTTCTGGACCGACCCCAAGGCCGGAATCCCCTACTACATCGCAGTCCAGACGCCCGAGCATCTGGTGAGCTCGCTCAACGAACTCGGCAACACCCCGGTGTCGACCCAGCTCGCCGCCAATGGCCCGCCGATACCGGGACTGTTGAGCAACGTCGCGACATTGCAGCGCGACACCGTGCCGACCAATCTGAACCAGACCAATATCCAGCCGGTCTACGACATTTACGCCAGCGTGCAAGGCCGCGATCTCGGCAGCATTGCGGGTGACATCGGCAAGATCGTCGCCGAACTGCAGAAGGAGCTCAAGCCCGGCAACACGATCCGGGTTCTCGGGCAGATCCAGAGCATGCATGACTCCTTCCGGGATCTGGGCATCGGACTGCTGTTTGCGGCCGTGTTCGTATATCTGCTGATGGTCGTCAACTACCAGAATTTCGGCGACCCGTTTGTCGTGATCCTGGCGCTGCCGGCGACCTTTTGCGGCATCGTCACAATGCTGTTCATCACCGGCACGACGCTCAATGTCCCCTCGCTGATGGGTGCTATCATGGCAGTGGGTGTTGCCTCGGCGAATTCCATTCTGCTGGTCACGTTCGCACGGGAGCGACAGCTCAAAGGCAGGAGCGCGTTCCGGGCCGCACTTGACGCCGGCCGAACCCGGATACGCCCGGTGCTGATGACGGCGGCCGCGATGGTCGCCGGCATGATCCCGATGGCGATTGGTGGCCCCGGCGAGGAGCAGAACGCGGCATTGGCGCGCGCGGTGATCGGCGGCCTGCTGTTTGCCACTCCCACCACCCTGCTCATCGTTCCCTATCTGTTTGCGATGCTGCGCAAGCGCAACGACGGCGTCACAGTCTATGGCGTGTTCGAGGATCTCCCCGATGAATGATCTCGATGTCCGCGATCGCGATGACGTGATCGACCGGGATCGCCAAGGCAACCCCGCGGTCGACCGCGAGATTAAGATCCCCGCGAAGCATCGCCCGCCAGTGCGCCGTCGATGGGGCGGGCGTCTATTCGCGCTCGGGGGGTTTTTGCTCCTCGCCGCCGGCCTCTCGCTAGGAGTGTGGGGACAATATTCGCAGCAGGAACAGGTCACGGCGACTGCCGAGCAGGCGCGTGACTTCGTACCCAGCGTGCGCGTCGCGACAGTCGAGGCGAGCCCCGGCACCCTTTCGGTCACCTTGCCGGGCACGACGGCCGCATTCGCCGCGGCCAACATCTTTGCGCGCGCAACCGGCTATATCGCCACGCGCAACGTCGACATCGGAGATCATGTCAAGGCGGGAGAACTGCTGGCGCAGCTCGCAGTACCGGAACTCGATGACCAGATTTCGCAGAACGAGGCGACGCTCAATCAGCTCAAATCGGCGCTAACCCAGGCGGAGGCCAACCGAAGGCTCCGCCAGGTGACTTGGGACCGAGACCAACCGTTGGTCGAGAAAGGCTGGGTGACCCGCCAGCAAGGCGACGTCGACGTCCAGAACCTCAGGGCACAGGAGGCCGGCGTTGCCGCCGCGAAACATAACGTCACGGCGCAGGAGAACCTGGTCAAGCAGCTCTATCAGAATCGAGACTATGCCTCGGTGGTGGCACCGTTCGACGGCGTCATCACCCAGCGCAATGTCGATGTCGGCAGCCTGGTGCAAGGCCCGCCAACTGCGACGAGCGGCACGTTCATGTTCGAAATCATGCAAGAGAACGTCATCCGCGTCTCGGCCTACGTGCCGCAGGACGCGGCCTTCGGCGTGGCGCCGGGCGTCGGCGCCGTCGTGCGGGTGCCGGAAATCCCCGATCGCGAGTTCCCCGGCACCGTTACCCGGATCGCCGATGCGCTGCAGCCCGGCACACGGACGCTGTTGACCGAAATCGACATACCCAATCCCGACGGCGCGCTGACGCCCGGCATTTACTGCACGATCGAGTTGCACATCCCGCGCAAGACGTCGAGCCTTTCAGTGCCGGCCGATGCGCTCATCTTCAACCGCAACGGAATGCAGGTGGCGGTTGTCAGCAATGGCAAGGCGGAGATCCGCAAGGTCAACGTGAAGCGCGATCTGGGTACGCGGGTGGAAGTGGACACCGGGCTCAAGGCCGGAGAACAGGTGATCCTCAATCCGCCGGTCGCCCTTGTCGACGGCAGCAAGGTGCAGCTTCGCCCCGCGGCCGCTGCGCCAGACAGCTAGGCTGTTGCGACGGCCAGCGCCACGTGTTCTGCAACGCAATGGAGGAAAGCAGGTTCACACCGAAATTAGATGGGAGGGACGTCCGGTTCGGGTCA
>NZ_DATMLW010000034.1:0-88243 GCF_035570375.1 Bradyrhizobium sp.
GCCATAGAAAAACAGGCTCGCGACCACCAGAAGATAGGCCTGAAACGGCCGGACCGGCGGCAGGTAATAGGTTGCGAAAACAACCGCAACAAACAAGCCGAACTGCCACGAAGTGAAGGTCATGCCATCCCCTGATCGCGATGGCGGACGGTAATATCCCCCGCCAGCCCGCACCCATTCGTTGGCCGTGTTTATTCGTCCCTGTAATTCGAACCCCGAAGCATTTTGGGTTGTTGATGCATAGAGAGGGCAACAATGCGGCCAATTGAGAACTTGCGCCGCTGCAACACACTTGAATTCTCCGGCTTCGATCAGTCGTGGTGGAGAGCAGCTCGGGTCGGCGATCGCCTACGTCTGTGGTCCCTCGCTAAAACAGGCGCCTCTGCCAAAAGAATCGGAAGTTTCCATTTCCGGCCAATTTGTTGACAAAGTTTCAGGCCCAATTTCGCGAATCCCATTGCAAAGCCAAGGGGCATTACATGTGGCTTGATCTGGCGGTTGCGTCGGGGCTGAGCCTTCCAGCGTTGATTTACGGCTCGCTTCTTTTTGTGCATTACATGCAATAGCGCGGGACTGAAGCCCCGCGCATCGCCCGCGCGACCGAAAGAACCTATCCTGCTGTGCCCCATTCTGGGGCGGCACTCTGCAAGAAAGTGCCGCTTCAAAGGGCAATCAACGCGCGTGTGGTGCAGTCGTACTCAACCTAAGAAATCGCGAAATCGAGCAAGTTCGATGATTTGCTGCGCGGGCAAAACGGCGCTTGGGAGAGATTGCCGAGGTGTGGTTTGTATCTCGTACATTTGATGCTGATGCGGGTTTCCTGGTAACCGCCACGAACTAGCGGAACGAGTCCGCCACCGTCACCATCACGCTCCAGTTGGGCAGCAGCTGTAAGTTTGCTGTAAGGACCGGCTTATAGATTTAGACTCGCATTCGTCCCCCCTCCTCCGGCCCCGCCAAACGGGACCGATTTCGTTCGGGGCAGACGAGCTTCAACCCGTCGGGCTTTGATCGTTGCTCGGGTGGATTGGTCGCGAGTGATAGATCGTCCTCAAACAATCACCTTCGCCGAAATGTGTTCCGCTGGAGTGCTCGGGGCGTTTATGACCGTGTTGCTGAGCGCATGTGCGCCGCCATCTACTTACACGCCGCCATCCCCACCGATGCAGGCTGCTGTTATCGCAGGGGTCAAAAAAGCTGCATCGGAAGCAAAGCTGGGTCCTCCGTTGGAGATGTCCGATGTGCGCCCAACTGATCACGGTCCCGGGCGCTATTTCGTCTGCGTCAGAGAGGCCAGTTCGACTTCGGAGCAGCACACTGTCTATTCAGTTTTCTACGACAATGACGAATACAAGGGTGCTCGAGTGTCGGTGATTGTGGATGCCTGCGAGGTTCAAGCATTTGCACCGATTTATACAGAGCCATCACCTTCCCCCTCTCCGAAGTCGACGCGAATTGGCAGAAATAAGTGAAATCAGGAAGCAGGGAACCGTGAGCGCCCTCCAAGCCCATGATTCCGGGCGCTACCTGCCAACAAATGGTTGGGCCATCAGAACCCCGGCCCAACCCGATGCGGTTTGATCATCGTGATGCCAGGACCGAGTCCGATTTCAATCTTGGCCCCCGAAAAGTTTGAGTTGCAGTGCATGGAAAACAACTGTCCTTGCAAAAGGAGGTCAGCCAAATTGCCTGGAAGTCTCGCCGCCCTGCCGTTTCAGTCTCCCGCCCGCTCCGGAAACGCAGAAGCCAGCGCTTCGCGGTCACTCTGCAGCACGCCGCGTTCGGTGATCAGCCCGCTCACGAGTCGCGCCGGCGTCACGTCGAAGCCGTAATTGGCGACCGGCGACCCCTCGGGCACGATCCGCACCGTCTCGATCCGCCCGTCCGCGGTGCGCCCGGTCATGGTGGCGACCTCCTCGGGGCTGCGCTGTTCGATCGGGATTTGCCGCAGACCATCATTGACGGAAAAATCGATCGTGGGTGACGGCAGCGCGACATAGAACGGCACGCCGTTGTCGCGCGCGGCGAGCGCCTTCAGATAGGTGCCGATCTTGTTGCAGACGTCGCCATTGGCCGTCACCCGGTCGGTGCCGACGATGACGAGATCGACCATGCCGTGCTGCATTAGATGGCCGCCGGTGTTGTCCGGGATCACCGTGTGCGGAACGCCGTGGTGCGCCAGTTCCCAGGCGGTCAGCGAAGCGCCCTGGTTGCGCGGCCGCGTCTCGTCGACCCAGACGTGGACTCCCACGCCTTGATCGTGCGCCGTATAGATCGGCGCCGTCGCCGTTCCCCAATCGACCGTTGCAAGCCAGCCCGCGTTGCAGTGGGTCAGCACGTTGACGCGCTCGCCCGGCTTCTTCCTGGCTGCGATCGTTGCGATCAGCTCGACCCCGTGCTGGCCGATGCCCTGGTTGATCGCGATGTCTTCCTCGGCGATTTCGCGGGCACGGACGTAAGCGGCCGCCGCACGCGCCGACGGCGGAAGCGTGGAAAGAGCCTTGCGCATCTCATCACACGCCCATTTCAGATTGATCGCCGTCGGCCGTGTCGCGCTCAGTGCATCGCAGGCGCGTGCCAGCGCCGCATCCGAAGCATCGGACCGCATCGCCAACGCCACACCGTAAGCGGCCGTGGCGCCTATCAGCGGCGCGCCCCGCACCAGCATCGAGCTGATGGCATCCGCCGCCTCGTCGCAACTGGTCATTCTTGCGATGACGAATTCGTGCGGCAGTCGTCGCTGGTCGATCGCACCGATCGACCAGCCATCCGGCTCGACCCATATCGTTCGGAAATGTCGACCGTCGACTTTCATGTGCGCAACACCCGTCCCGCCACCGCATCCAGCTTCTTCAGAAGGTCGCGATCCCGCGCGTCCGGCGCGGTGATCAGCGCTGTGTCAAGCGCGCGGTCAGACCCGATCGGGCACGGCTCGTGCTGCCTCGGAAAACCGCTGGCGAGACGCGCCACCAGACGGCGCGCCTTTTCGCCGTTCGCGTTGAGCACGTGAATGATGTCCTGCACCGTGACTGCGTCGTGATGGGGATGCCAGCAGTCGAAATCGGTCACCATCGCGACGCTCGCGTAGCAAATTTCGGCCTCGCGGGCGAGCTTGGCTTCCGGCATGTTGGTCATGCCGATCACCGAATAGCCCAGCGTCTTGTAGATCGTGCTCTCGGCGAGCGTGGAAAATTGCGGACCTTCCATGCAGAGATAGGTGCCGCCGCGGGAAAACGGGATTGCTTCGGCTTCTGCGGCTGCGGCGAGATGCACGTGCAATCGCGGCGAGACCGGATGGGCCATCGACACATGGGCGACGCAGCCCTTGCCGAAGAAGGAGCTCTCACGCCTGTAGGTGCAATCGACAAACTGATCGACCAGCACGAATGTGCCGGGCGGCAGCTCTTCCCTGAAGGAGCCGCAGGCCGAGAGTGAAATCAGATCGGTGACGCCGGCACGCTTGAGCACGTCGATATTGGCACGGTAGTTGATGTCGGAAGGTGACAGGCGGTGGCCACTGTCGTGCCGCGACAGGAACACGACCGGCAAGCCGGCGATAGTGCCCCGGCGCAAGGGCGCGGAGGGCTCGCCCCAGGGGCTGGCGATCACCTCCTCGCGGGCATGTTCAAGCCCGGGCAGATCGTAGATGCCCGATCCTCCGATAATGCCAAGCACGGCAGCTGTCATGAGCTTTTCCCGTCCGATTTCAATGCGAGGGCCGCTGCGCAACTCTCCAGGCCGGCCAATTGTCCCGACTATATTGCGGGGCCATAATCCACCTCTATTCGTCGAGTGCAAGGCCTTCTAATTTGAATCCTCACCAGCCTCATCTTGTTTAGGAAAAGCTGATGTCCACCACGAGCGACCGGGCGAAGCGGCAATCCATCATCGAGGCCTGCCGGCAGATGAACCAGCTCGGCATCAATCAGGGCACTTCGGGAAATATCAGCCTGCGCCACGCGGACGGCATGCTGATCACGCCGACCAGTACGCCTTATGAGACGATGAAGCCCGGTCAGATCGTATTCATGAAGCTGGAGGATGGCCCGCCACACGCCAAACAACGGCCGTCGAGCGAATGGCGCTTCCACCGCGATATCCTGAAAGCACGCGCGGAGGTGAACGCGGTAGTTCACGCACACCCGCCCTATGCGACGATACTGGCGATCATGGGCCTTGCGATTCCGCCGATCCACTACATGATCGCCTGCGCCGGCGGCGATACCATTCGCTGCGCGCCCTATGCGACCTTCGGAACGGAGGAACTGTCGCAACAGGCCGTCACTGCGCTGAAGGGAAGGTCGGCGTGCCTGCTGGCCCATCACGGCATGATCGCGGTCGGGCCGTCGCTGTCGAAAGCCATGTGGCTTGCGGTCGAGGTCGAAACGCTCGCGCGGCAATATTACGGCTGCCTCCAGATCGGGAAACCTCCGCTTCTGTCGAAGGAAGAGATCGAGAAGGTTCGCCTGCGCATGGCCGGCTACGGTCCTCCCGACGAGTGACCGGACGAACGCAAGCCCTGCCGGATCGCGTGGTGCGAACACTCTATCTTTTGCGTGAAGGCGTCACCGACGAATTTAATAAAATTTTCACTACAACTCGAGGCTGGGTATGCCAATGCCGCTCGCATGACGGACGGTAAACCCCTTGCGGCTAATCTTCCGGTCGATTTCCAAAAATCCAGCCGGAGAACTCTCGATGAAGCGCACATTGATTGGCATTGCCGCGATTACCAGCCTGCTCGCCACCGGCGCGCTCGCGGCCGATCTGCCGATGGGGCCCTATACCAGGGCGCCGGTCTTCGCCGAGCCCCTGTTCAACTGGACCGGCTTCTATGTCGGCGGCAACGTTGGCTATAGCTTCGGAAGGTCGAGCGACACTTCGACGCTGACTGGCAGCACAGGCGCGGCCTTGTTTGGCAGCGCAGGCACATCGAACCTGACTGGCGTCATTGGCGGCGCCCAGATCGGCTATAACTGGCAGATCCGGAATTTCGTGGTCGGGATCGAGGCCGATATCCAGGGCAGCAACGAGAAGGGCCAGCGCATTTTCACCTGCTCGTCCTGCGAGCCCCCGCCACCCGTTGCGCTGCTCACTCCGGCAGCCCTGGAGCAAAAGGTCGACTGGTTCGGAACCGTGCGCGGTCGCGCAGGCGTTGCCGTAAGCCCGATGTTCCTGCTCTACGCCACCGGCGGTCTCGCTTACGGCGAAGTCGATACCAAGGAGACGATCGGCACCCCGCCGGTGCTGTTCTCGGCCGCGACCACCACCAATGTCGGTTGGACGGCCGGCGCCGGCATCGAAGGCGCGATCGGCGGCGGCTGGACGGCCAGGCTCGAATATCTCTATGTCGATCTCGGCAAGGTGAACGGATCGTTCGTGACGACTATTCCTGCGCTTGGCGGCGGCGTCATTGTCAGCAACTACAATTCGCACATCACCGACAACATCGTGCGGCTCGGCATCAACTACAAATTCAATGGCCCGGTCGTGGCGAGATACTGAGGTTTAACTCGCTTCGGAAAAACGGAAAGCCCGGCCTCGCGCCGGGCTTTTTGTTTCCGAAGTCGTGAGAGGCCCGACACAGGAACTTCCGACAGGAAAGCAGTTTATGCACGCTGCACGTGTGCTATACATGGGTTGCGCGGGCGACATGTGTCTTCAGCGCCTGCGGCGAGAACGATCTGGGAGTGCGTGGGGTTGATCCGCAAAGTTTTCTTCGCCGCCACACTTGTTCTGACGTCCGCGCTTGTCTTGACGTCTTGCCCTGACGTGGCTCTCGCCGGCTCACCAGCGAGTGCCGGGCAAGGCGCAGGGCCAGCCGAAAGCGCCGCTCCCAAGAGTGAGGCCGCGGAAGCCTGGGACGCAGTCAAGAACACAACAAATCCGGCGCTGCTCGAAGCGTTCATCCAGCGCTATGGCACCACCTTTTTTGCCGAACTCGCAATGGCGCGGCTCAACGAACTCAAGGCGGCTGCCGCCAAGGCGCGCCCGTCGGCGCCTTCATTGCCACCGATGCCGAAGGACGGCGTCCGCGAACGCGTCGCGCTTTACGAAGAAGATCCCACAGATGCAAAGGGACGGCGATTTGATGGTTCGGTGATCTGGCGCACCGAAAAGATCAAAACCAATGGTAAGCCCGACGAACTCGCCGCACGCGCCGATGTCGAGATTCCGTCGCGTGGGTTGCGAATGACGATGTCGCTCAAACGCAATCTCGATCCATCTTTGCCGGCAAGCCACGTCGTCGAGCTGACGATCGCGGTGTCTGGCGACTTCGACGGCGGCGGGGTCGCCAACGTGCCGGGGATCCTGATGAAAGCGAACGAGCAGGCGCGAGGTTCGCCCTTGGCAGCACTTTCCGTCAAGGTCACCGACGGTTCTTTTCTCGTTGGGCTGTCATCTCAGCCCTCCGACCGCCAGCGTAACGTGCACATGCTGCTGGAGCGCCCGTGGTTCGATATACCGATCAACTATGTGAGCCAGCGGCGCGCCATCCTTGCCATCGAGAAGGGCGGAACTGGCGATCAGGTTTTCAAAATGGTCTTCACGGCGTGGGGCCAATATCCGGATTCAACGCAGCCCGAGACCGCTGCGTCGGAGGAATCGAAGCGTACTATGCCGGAGGAATGGAAGCGTACAATGACGCGCGGATCCAAAGCGCCGTAGCGTTCAGATCCATCTCCGGATGCAGCAAGTTACTTCCCCTTGAAATTCGGCGTGCGCTTGTTGAGGAAGGCGTCCATCCCCTCGCGGAAATCTTCGCTCATATAGGCCTTGAGGATCAGATCCTCGCCCTCGTCGCGGGAGAGCGTGCGGCGAATGCGGCGCACCGCCTCCTTCGTCACCTCGAGCGTGATCGGCGCGTGGCCGGCGACGAGCTTCGCGGTCTCGTCCGCACGGCGCTGCAGCGTCTCGACGTCGCTCACGACCTCATTGAGCAGCCCAAGCGCGAGCGCCTCGGGCGCTTCCACCAGCCGCGCCTTGAAGATCAGGTCCTTGGTGCGCGCCGGCCCGATCAGGGACACCAGGCGGCTGATGTTGGACATCGACAGGCAGTTGCCGAGCGTGCGCGCGATCGGAAAGCCGATCCGTGTCGAGGCGGTGCCGATCCGGATGTCGCAACAGGCGGCAATTCCCGCCCCGCCGCCGGTGCAGGCGCCGGCGATGGCGGCAATGGTCGGCACGCGCACCTGTTCCAGCGTGCCGAGCACGCGATCGATCCGCGCTTCGTAGTCAAGCGAGTCCTGCGCGGTCTTGAAGGCGCGGAATTGCGAGATGTCGGTGCCGGAGGCGAATGCCTTGTCGCCCGCGCCGGTGAGGATCATCGCCTTGATCGAGCGGTCGGCGTTGATGTTCTCGCAGATCGAGGCCATCTGCTCGTACATCGCAAAGGTCAGCGCATTGCGCGCCTGCGGGCGGTTGAAGGTCAGGTGCGCGATGCCGCCTTCGACGGCGTAGATGAGGTCTTCATTCGTTTGCACGGGGGCGTTCATCTCTCGCGCTCTTTCTTTATCTCGCGGGTTCAGTGTTGACGACCTTTGCAACGAGGCACGACCTTGGCGCGCCGGCGATGGCAACGCCGCTCGCTACGTCAGCATTCAGGCCACCGCGGCCTTCGGCATCGCCATCGCGTTGCGTCCCTTGAGGACCTCCATGGCGCTCATCACGCCGCCGCCGCGATGCGGAATTTTGCCGAGATCGAGCCCCATCTCCACCCCCGACAATGTTCCCATCAGCATGAGGTCGTTGAAGTGCCCGATATGGCCGATCCGGAACGCCCGGCCCTTCAGCTTGCCAAGGCCCGTTCCGAGCGACATGTCGAAGTTTTCCAGAACCACCTTGCGGAAGGCGTCGGCGTCGTGGCCGTCCGGCACCATGACCGCGGTGAGCGACGGCGAGTAGGCGTTCGGGTCGAGGCAGACGAGGTCGAGCCCCCAGGTCTTGGCCGCCGCGCGCGTCGCCGCGCCATGGCGCCTGTGGCGGGCAAAGACGTTCTCCAGCCCCTCCTCCTCCAGCATCGCGATGGCCTCGCGCAGCGCGAACAGAAGGTTGACGGCCGGCGTATAGGGGAAGGTGCCGAGCTTGTTGAATTCGAGCATGTCGTGCCAGTCCCAATACGAACGAAGCGACGAATTCGCCCTGGAGATGGCAAGCGCCCTGTCCGAGAGCGCGTTGAAGCTCAGGCCCGGCGGCAACATCATGCCCTTCTGCGATCCGCCGACGGCCACGTCGATGCCCCAGGCGTCGTGCTCGTACTCCATCGAGGCGAGGCCAGAGATGGTGTCGACCATCAGCAGCGCCGGGTGATTGGTGCGATTGAGCGCTTTGCGGACTTCCAGCGGATGGGTGACGCAGCCGGTCGAGGTCTCGTTGTGGATGACCATGACCGCCTTGATCTTGTGCGAGCGGTCGGCGGCGAGCCTGGACTCGATTTCAGCGACATCGGCGCCGCGGCGCCAGTCGGTCGGCATGAATTCGACATCGAGCTTGAATTTTTCCGCAATGCCTCGCCAGAGCACCGCGAACTGCCCGGTCTCGGCCAAAAGCACCTTGTCGCCGGGTGACAGCGTGTTGACGAGCGCCGCTTCCCAGGCGCCGGTCCCGGAGGACGGGAAGATGATCACCGGGTGCTTGGTGCGGAAAATGCGCTGCAGCCCGGTCATGACCGCATAGCCGAGCTCGGCGAATTCCGGCCCGCGATGATCGAGCGCCGGCATATCCATGGCGCGCAACACCCGGTCGGGGATGTTGGTCGGGCCGGGAATCTGTAGAAAATGCCTTCCGGTATGCAGCGTCATCGTCGTCCTTCCCGGCAGTGGGTTCCGCAAAGCGGTCGAATATCACCAATCGGGCGGCTTGTCCTGCGCCCAAGCCCCGTCGTCAATGGATAAGAGATGGTCCCCCACCCCAACCCTCCCCCCGCAAGCGGGGAGGGTATCGCGCGCAGGCGACGGGAGGGGGAAGGTTGTCGCTGGCTTCTTTTGACCGAATGTACCCAAAACCCCGTTATTCCGCGGCGACCGCCTGGCTGCCAGGCAACATCGGCTCGCCGGCCTCGAACGGGATCTCGGGGTGCATCAGGAAGGCGCAGAAGCCCCCGAGCACGAGCAGACCCATCGACATCAGGAACGGCAAATACCAGTTTCCGGTCACGTCGATCACGTAACCGGCAACCAGCGGCGAGACGATCGCTGCGAACGCGGAGCCCGTGTTCATCAGGCCTGAGGCCGTCCCCGAAAATTTCGGCGCAATGTCCATCGGCACCGACCACATCGGGCCGATCGTGATTTCAATGAAAAAGAAGCCGGAGGAAAGGCATAGCGCCACGACCGTGATGTCGTGGATGAAAATGATCGGAATAAGCGAGGCGAGCGCGCCGGCAAAACCGGTGACCGTGACGCTGAGCCGGGCAAGGCGGACGTTGCCGGTTCGCTTGAGAATGCCGTCAGAGAGGATTCCGCCGAGACTGTCGCCGACCACGCCGGCAAAGAATACGCCGGAGGCAAACAACGCCGAGTTCTTGATGTCGAGACTGAAATTGTTCTTGAAGAACAGCGGCAGCCAGTTCAGGTAAAGCCACAGGCTCCAGCCGTAACAGAAATAGGTCAGCGTCACCGGCCACATCCGGGCCAACAGCGGTCCCCACGGCACTTTGGGCCGCGCGCCGGGTGCGCGTGGCGGCAGCGACGCCAATTCTTCTGATGTGATCGAGGGATGGTCCTTGGGCTCGTTGCGAAAATACAGGACCCAGACCACGCCCCAGAGCAAGCTCACCAATCCAAGCACGATGAACGAGCCGCGCCAGGTCAGCCAGGCCATCAGCACCGCGATCAAGGGTGGCGTCACGGCGTTGCCAAGGCGAGCAAATGCGTGCGTGAGGCCTTGGGCAAAGCCTCTGCGGCCGGCAGGCGTCCAATATTGCATGGCGCGCGTCGCTGTCGGAAAGGTCGCTCCCTCGCCAAAGCCGAGCGCCACGCGCGCGATGAAGAGCGTCACCAGGCCCGTCACGAAGCCGGTCATGATGGTCGCCGACGCCCAGATCAGGCCGCACCAGAACAATGTCCTGCGCGGCCCGAAACGATCGCCGACCCAGCCGCCGATCACCTGGAACAGGAGATACGGATAGGCAAAGGCCGAGAACACGAGCCCAAGCTGGGTGTTTGAGAGATGGAGCTCCTTCTGGATTTCGCTCGCGGCGGTGCCGATATTCACCCGGTCGACATAGGTGATGAAATACATCACGCAGAGCAGGCCCAGCACGACGTGCGTGGCTTTGAACTGAAGCCGCATCTTGTTCATTCCTCCCAGGCAACCCTACTCAGATAGTTTGTCGACGCCGATCCGTCAGGACAAATGGCGCCGATCCGCTACGGCTTGACCATCTTCAGATGCGCCGAGTTCGATTGGCTAGGCTCTTCCAGCGTCTTCATCGCTGCATCGACCCCGCCGGCGCGGTGCGGAACGCCGGCCGCCGCCAGTCCCATCTCCACGCCCGACAGGGCGCCGAGCAAGGTGAGCTCGTTGCATTCGCCGAGATGACCGATGCGGAAAACTTTCCCGGCGAGCTTCGAGAGTCCCGAGCCGAGCGACATGTTGTAGTTATCCAGCACGGTTTTGCGGAACTTGTCGGCGTCATGGCCGGGCGGCATCACCACCGCGGTGAGCACCGGCGAATATTCGGCAGGCTCCAGGCACAGCACCTCCAGGCCCCATTGGGTGACCGCGGCGCGCGTTGCGGCGGCCAGACGCTTGTGGCGGGCGAACACGTTGTCTAACCCCTCCTCCAGCATCATCGCGATCGCCTCGCGCAGCCCGTAAAGCAGGTTTGTCGCCGGCGTGTACGGAAAAAAGCCGTTCGCATTCGGCTTGAGCATTTCTTCCCAATCCCAATAGGAGCGCGGCATTTTGTTGGTTTTTGCGGCTGCGCGCGCCTTTTCGGAAACCGCGTTGAAGCCAAGCCCCGGCGGCAGCATGAATCCCTTTTGCGAGCAGCTCACCGTCACGTCCACCTTCCACTCGTCGTGCCGATAATCGACCGAGCCGAGCGAGGAAATCGTATCGACCAGGAGCAGCGCGGGATGGCCGACCCTGTCCATCGCGGCGCGGATCTCGCCGATGCGGCTGGTGACCCCGGTCGACGTCTCGTTGTGCACGACCATCACCGCCTTGATGGCGTGGGCCTTGTCGGCCGCGAGCTTGGCCTCGATCGCGGCGGGGTCGGCGCCGTGGCGCCAGTCACCGGGCATGAAATCGACGTCGATGCCCCAGCGGCCGGCCATTTGCCGCCACAACGTGGCGAAATGCCCGGTCTCGACCATCAGCACCTTGTCCCCGGGCGATAGCGTATTGACGATCGCCGCTTCCCACGCGCCGGTGCCGGAGGACGGAAAAACGATCACGGGACCCTTGGTCTTGAACACCTTCTGGCAGCCCTCGAAAACCGCCTTGCCGAGTTCTGCGAACTCGGCGCTGCGGTGGTCGATGACCGGCATGTCCATGGCGCGAAGCACGCGGTCGGGCACCGGGCTCGGCCCCGGTATGTTCAGGAAATGGCGTCCCTGGTGCTTGGTCACGGATTCCTCCTCTGTCGGCGAAGGGTAGTGTTCCAGTTCTGACATTCGTACGGGTTGCTGCGCGCGCTTTTACGAATGTCAGAACCAAAGGAACACTACGAAGCTTATTGATTCTGGTGTGGTTTTTGGATTTGACATTCGCCATGTCAGAACTCGCGGCGAGACTTAAGCGAATGCCAAATCCACAGCAGCAATATTGCATTCATTTTTTCCCGCTTCAACCCATAAATTGTGTGCAATTTTTGTCGACGGCCCCGCTGCCAGCGCGTATGTTCCGGTCATGAAGCCGATGATTCCAAACGACACCACCTCACAGGCGCTCGCGAACGCCGCCGATGGCGCGCGAGAAGAGCAGTCGCTCCACGGCGAGATCCTGAGCAGGCTGCGCGACTACATCGTCGAAGGCAATATTCCCGACGGCGGCCGGGTTCCGGAACGGCAGCTTTGCGAAATGCTCGGGATATCGCGCACGCCGCTGCGCGAGGCGTTGAAGGTGTTGGCGTCCGAAGGCCTGGTGGAGCTGTTGCCCAACCGCGGCGCGCGCGTGCGGCGCTTGAGCGAGAAGGATCTCGGCGAACTGTTCGACGTGATGGGCGGGCTGGAAGGTCTTGCCGGCCGGCTTGCCTGCGAGAACATCACCGATGAGGAGATCGCCGAAATCGAGCGGCTGCACTATGAAATGTACGGCTTCTACCTGCACCGCGACATGCACGGCTACTTCCACGTCAACCAGCTCATCCACCAGAAAATCGTCGAGGCCTCGCGCAACACGACGCTGAAGGCGACCTACGCCAACCTCGCCGGCCGGATTCGCCGGGTGCGCTACTCCGCCAATTTCGCCCGCAAGCGCGAGCGCTGGGGAGAGGCGATGCGCGAACACGAGACCATCCTGGATGCGCTGCGCCGCCGCGCCGGCGACGAACTCAGCGACATCCTGTTCCGCCACCTGCGCAACAAGCGCACCGCGGCGGTGGAATTTCTCAACGCCGGCGGCGTGGCGGCTTCCGAACCGGCTTGATATCGTCCCGGCTCTGAATCGGATTTTACCTCATCCTAATTTTGCATTCAAATCGGAAAACGAGCTCGGCAGATTTGTATTTTAGCCAAATACAGGAACGACCGCATCCAGCGGTAGTGGAATTGGAATGACCGATACGGGCTCGACAAAACTGAAGGAGCGGCTGTCGCGCGAGATCACCGGCGAGGTCTTCCTCGATGCGTTCGACCGCGGCCGCTATGCAACCGACGCCTCGTTTTACCAGATCATGCCGGAAGCCGTCGTGGTGCCGCGCTCTATCCCCGAGGCGCTGCGCGCGCTCGCCATCGCCCGCGATACCGGCTGCAAGGTCACGCCGCGCGGCGGCGGCACCTCGCAATGCGGCCAGACCATCAATGACGGCATCGTCATCGACTTCTCGAAACACCTCAACCGCATCATCTCGCTCGATCCGGAGAAGCGGACCTGCCTCGTCGAACCCGGCATCGTGCTGGATGATCTCAACCGTCAACTCAAGCGGCACGGCTTGTGGTTTCCGGTCGACGTCTCCACCGCCTCGCGCGCCACCATCGGCGGCATGGCCGGCAACAATTCCTGCGGCGGGCGGTCGCTTCGTTACGGCACCATGCGCGACAACACCCTTTCGATGGACGCGGCTTTGGCCGACGGCACGAAGCTGCATTTCGGCGAGGTGTGGCGCGA
The DNA here is from genome assembly GCF_035570375.1 of Bradyrhizobium sp. GTDB lineage: Bacteria > Pseudomonadota > Alphaproteobacteria > Rhizobiales > Xanthobacteraceae > Bradyrhizobium. The sequence goes on from NZ_DATMLW010000034.1 coordinate 13,276, forward strand.
CCTTGAGGGCGTGGAGCCACCATCAGCCTCGGCACTGTTCCGCAACATGCTTGATCTCGGCGAGCGGGAGGCCGCCGAGATCGCCGAGCAGTTTCCGAAGGTGCAGCGCCGGGTCGGCGGCTACAATCTCGATGCGCTCGTTCCCCGCAACGCGCCGAACAACATGGCGCATCTTCTGGTCGGCTCCGAAGGCACGCTCGCCTTCACCACGCAGGTCGAACTGAAGCTGTGGCCGGTGATCCGCAACCGCGTGCTCGGTGTCTGCCACTTCGGCAGCTTCTACGAGGCGATGGATGCCGCCCAGCATCTGGTCAAGCTTAAGCCCATCGCGGTGGAACTGGTCGATCGCACCATGATCGCGCTGGGGCGCGACATCCCGATGTTCCGGCCGGTGATCGAGGCGACCGTGCGTGGTGATCCCGATGCGCTTCTGATCGTCGAATTCGCCGAGGAAGATCAGGTCGACAATCTACGAAAGCTCAAGCAGCTTTCGGAACTGATGGGCGATCTCGGCTTTGGCTGGAACAACCCGGTGCGCAAATGGGGTGGCGTGGTCGATGTCGTCGAAGCGGCGACGCAGACGGCGATTGCCGATTTCCGCACCTCCGGCCTCAACGTCATGATGTCGATGAAGCAGGAGGGCAAGCCGGTCTCCTTCGTCGAGGATTGCGCGGTGCCCTTGCCGCATCTTGCCGACTACACCGCACGGCTCAACGCCATCTTCGCCAAACATGGCACCCGCGGCACCATGTACGCGCATGCTTCCGAGGGCTGCCTGCATGTGCGCCCGGTGCTGAACCTGAAGCTCGACAAGGACGTCAAGGCGATGCGCGCGATCGCCGAGGAAGCCTTCGCGATGGTGCGGGAGTACAAGGGCTCGCATTCGGGCGAGCACGGCGACGGCATCGTTCGTTCGGAATTCCACCAGACCATGTTCGGCTCGCGCATCATCGAGGATTTTCGCCAGGTGAAGCGGCGCTTCGATCCCGATTCCGTGCTCAACCCCGGCAAGATCGTCGATGCCCCGCGCATGGATAACCGCTCGCTGTTCCGCTATCCGCCGGACTACGCCGTCGGCGAGATGAAGACGGCGCTCGACTGGTCCGCCTATCCCGGCGCGGGCGGCGGCTTTCAGGGTGCAGTCGAGATGTGCAACAACAACGGCGCCTGCCGCAAGCTCGAAGGCGGCGTGATGTGCCCGTCCTATCGCACGACCCGCAACGAAAAGGACGTCACGCGCGGCCGCGCCAATACGCTGCGGCTCGCGATCTCCGGCCAGTTGGGGCCGGGCGCACTTTCATCCGACGAAATGATGGACACGATGAAGCTCTGCGTGTCCTGCAAGGCCTGCCGCCATGAATGCCCGACCGGCGTCGACATGGCCAAGATGAAAATCGAGGTGCTTGCGGCGCGGCGCGCAAGGTTCGGACTTTCGCTGCGCGACGCCCTCGTCGGCTACTTGCCGCGCTATGCGCCGCTGTTTTCGCGCCTCGCTCCGCTTGCCAATTTGCGCAATCGGAGCAGGTTGCTCAAAACCCTGCTCGAGCGCGTGGCGGGCATCAGCGCGCAGCGCCTGTTGCCCGAATGGCGGCGCGATGTCTTTGCACCGGAGAGCGAGGTATTCGGCCCGACTGACGGGCGCGAGGTCGTGCTGTTCGCCGACACCTTCAACCGGACTTTCGAGCGCGAGAACCTGGATGCCGCGCTGCGCGTACTCGTCGCGGGCGGATACCGCGTCCACATTCCGAGGCCGGCCTTCCGCGGCAAGCCATTGTGCTGCGGCCGCACCTTCCTCTCGGCAGGCCTCGTCGATCATGCCCGCGCCGAGCTTGACCGGCTGGTCGCGGCTTTCGCGCCGTTCGCCGCGCGCGGCGTTCCCATTGTCGGGCTCGAGCCGAGCTGCCTGTTGACGCTTCGCGACGAGTTGCTCTCGCTGCGTTCCGACGAGACGACGAAAAACGTCAGTGCGCACGCGCTGATGTTCGAGGAGTTTTTGGTCCGCGAGGCATCCGCCGGCCGCCTGCAATTGTCGCTTGGCCCGATCGCGCCCAAGGCGGTCGTGCACGGCCACTGCCATCAGAAATCGTTTGGCGCGTTCAAGGTGGTCGAGCAGGCGCTTCGCTTGATTCCGGATCTGAAGGTCGAAGCCATCGAATCCAGCTGCTGCGGCATGGCCGGCGCGTTCGGTTATGGCGCCGACACCTATGAAGCGTCGATGGAGATGGCCGAATTATCGCTGCTGCCTGCGGTGCGGCGCGCAGAGGCCGAAACCCTGGTGATCGCCGACGGCACGTCGTGCCGGCACCAGATCAGGGACGGCACCGATCGCCCTGCCCTTCATGTCGCGCGTGTGCTCGCAATGAGCCTCGACAGTTCGCCTCAAATCCGCACAACCTGACGCAAAGGAACCTGCCCATGGCTAGCCTCACCCTCGACATCGCCCGCAAGATTCTCGATGCAGCCCTTGCCAAGGCGGTCGAGAAAAAATTCAAACCGCTCGTCATCACCATTCTCGACGCGCGCGGCGCGGTCAAAGTCACCGCCGCGCAGGACGGCACCAGCCTGATGCGGGCCGAAATCGCTCACGGCAAGGCTTGGGGTGCGCTCGCGATGGGCATGGGTTCGCGTGCGCTGTTCCAGCGGGCGCAGGAGCAGGCCTATTTCATCGACGCGGTGAACACGATCGCGCAGGGACGACTTATACCGGTGCCGGGCGGCGTTCTGATCCAGGACGGCGGCACTTTGCTGGGCGCGATCGGCGTTTCCGGCGACACCTCGGACAATGACGAGATCTGCGCCATCGCCGGCATCGAGGCGGCGGGGTTGAAGGCGAATCCGGGATAGGCGTCAGGCCGCTCTCAAGGCTGCAACCAATATGGCCAGACCACGCTTTTCCCCCTGGCTAAAACGCATCGTCGTAGGATGTGTCGCGATCGTTGGCGCCGGATTAGTTTCGTCGTTCGTCAGCGATTCCAAAGTTCGTTTCCTGCTGGCGAGCGTTGTCATTTCGCTCCTCGAAAACGACAAACCTCCACCGATGTTCGAAGCCGATCTAAAGGGCAGGTGGAATAAGTGGGACGAAGCCAGCCGAAAACTCAGTGATCATGTGCAGGAACAGTTCCCCGCGGGCACGCCCGAAGCGGAGTTGAAATCCAGGTTGGAGAAACAGGGATTCAAACCTTTAGCCTCACCCCGCCGCGATTGTGTGCCGGCCGGACAGGCGATGCCCGCGGGACAAACCTACACGCCCTGCCCGACGTCTGATCCAAGCAAAATCCTTGTCTATCGCTGGGGTGGTGTGGTCTGCACTGAGACGGTCGCGGTTCGCTGGACAACTGATAGCGTCAATGCCGTCACCCAGGTGAGCGCCCGATATGATGCGGCTTGTCTGTGAGGCAACGCGGGCGAATTGCGACCCTCACGCGACCCAGAAGTGAACGGAGACAATCCTACCCCGGCGCCACCAGCGGAAGCGTCAGGCTGATGGTCGTGCCGCGTCCCGGCGCCGAGACGATCGCAATCCTGCCGCCGAGCTGCTGCGTCACCAGATTGTAGACAATGTAGAGGCCCAGACCGGTGCTGCCCTGCGAACGTCTGGTCGTGAAGAACGGATCGAACACGTGGCGCTGGACTCCCTCCGGAATGCCGCTGCCGTCATCCGAAAAGGTGACCTCGACCTGGTCGGTGCCCAGGCGCTGGGCCTTGATCGTCATGTGTCCGCCGGGCGCATTGGCGAAGCCGTGGGTGACGGCGTTGAAAATGAGGTTGGTCAGCACCTGCCCGTAGGGACCGGGGAAGCTGTCCATCACGATATCAGGCGGCACTGCCATCGCGAGCGAAGATTGCGATTTGGTCAAGCGCGAGCGCACGCTTGCTACCACCTGCTCGGTCGCGAGTTTGAGGTCGAAGAGGCGCCGGTCATCGGTGGAGCGGTCGACTGCCACCTGTTTGAACGATTGGATCAGTCCTCCGGCGCGCTGCAGGTTCGCCACCAATTGTTCTGCTGCACCCTGGCATCCGTCGGCGAACTCGGAAAGCTGGGCGCGCCGCAGCCGGTCCGAGGCAATCTGTTCCTTGAAGTGCGCGCTGCGCTGCGCCAGCGTCGATGCGACCGTCAGGCTGGTGCCGATCGGGCTCGATATTTCGTGCGCGACGCCCGCAACCAGGCCGCCGAGCGCGGCGAGCCGTTCGGTCTCGATGAGAAAACGTTGGGTTTCGCTGGCGTGCAAAGCGGCCTCGGCCACCCTCCGCTTGTCGCGGATTTCGGCAAACAGGGCCGCAAGCAGCGATGCGCCGATCGTCACCATCAGGATGCTGACCTGGGCCGCGAGCACGCGCTCCTCATTGGAGAGGCTGCCGAAATAACCGATGCCGAAGGTCGTCGTCCAAACGATCGAAAGGCTTACGATGAACGCGGCTGCGGCTGCGAAAACCGGACGGCAACGCGCAGCGACCCACAACAGCGGCGCGAACAGCACGGCCACGGGTCCCACGGTTGCCAAAAGCTCGGAGCGCAGGAAAATCGCAAATCCGCTCACAAGCGCCAGTGCAGCGACCGCCAAACCGCCTTCGACCAGTTCGCTCCAGGGCGGACGATCGCGCGAGGCCGATGCAAGCTCGATCAACAGCGGCGCAACGGCGAGGATTCCGAGGCCATCGGAGGCGAACCAGTGCTCCCAGGTCGTCAGGATCGGCGCGGTCGAATTGTGAAACAGGATAAACCCAACGGTCCCGAAGACCCCTGAAACAGCGGTGGCGATGACGGCCGCCCCTGCCAATCCAATGACATTATGCGGCCGGTTCAGCCTGAAATCCGGGCCAAAGTTGCGCTCAATCAGCCAGGCCGCGAGCACGGCCTCGCCGGCATTGCACAACCCGAAAAGGACCGCGCTCCAGACAGTGCGGTCGCCAAAGAGATTAGCCGCGATCGTCGCAGCCACAGTGCCGAAAACGACCGGCCAACGCGCGCGGGGACCCAACGCAATCAGGGCGCCGGCGGAAACACCCGCCGCAGGCCAGAAAACCGCAACACCTTCGGGCTTGGTCAGGAGCTCGAGACTGAGCCGGGCGGCGACGAAATAGGTGATGCCGATCGCAACCGCGAGCCCAATCGAGCCGCCCCACCGGGTCAGGTCTATGCCGGTGGCCAGCCCATGCCGAACCTGTATTCCCAGATTCTGGTGCATGCCGTGCCCCTCCGCCAGCACCCTTTAATACCACAAAACCTCCGCAAATGACGGTATTTCCGTGATCGGGGGCCAAGCGATCAATGCGATCAGAGCCACCACCCTGGTCAAACCATGACATGCCGCGCGGGCTTCAACTCGTCACTCGGTTTCGAAATCGGCCAAGGCGGCGAAAACGCGCAGATGCTGGTGCATCGGCCCGGAACGACGGGACCATTTGAATCGCACCTTGATTTGCCCGTTGTGCCAATCTGTCGCAGTTGATCGCGCCCCCAAATCACCGGCAGAATCCTGCGCGTTCCGCACCCTCTGTTGGCGACGATGCTTCGCATCGCGCCGATGACGGTGACAAAAAGCCCGGTCGCCGGGAAGAGCGTGGAATAAGTTGTTAAAGCCATCGCGCAGGGAATGCCGGCGTGCTTCGGCGTCCCTGTGGTGACTTTGCTCGTGTGCTTTTTTGTTTTTGCACGCGAGGCCATGGGTGCGGCGTGCATCCGGCATTCCCTGCGCCCTCTGATTTCAGAGGGACAGTGTCTGGCAAGACTCGGACGCTTTTTGTGCCGCGAGAATGCAGGCGTGCATCCAAGATTTGGCTGTTTGAAAACTAAATCGAAAAATTGCCACGTCGCGGCAGCTCAAGAGCTACTTCCCCGGCCACGAGGGCTTTCGCTTCTCGGCGAACGCTTTCAGTCCTTCTTTGGCGTCTTCGGTCATGGCCAGCAACGCGATCTGGCTTTCGGTGTAGGCGATGCTTTCGTCAAAGGACATCGAGGCGATCGCGCGCATCGCATATTTGCCGCGCCGGATCGCGGTCGGTGACTTGTCGGTGATGCGGCCGATCAGCCATTCGAGTTTGGCGTCGAGCTCGGCCTGCGGAACAACGTAGTTGAGCAGCCCCGCCGCTTGCGCGATTTTGGCGTCGAACGGCTCGCCAGTGAGCGCCCATTCGTTGACGATGCGGCGCGGCGCCATCGCCTGCAACAGGCTCATCACCTGCATCGGAAATACGCCGACCTTTACCTCCGGCAATCCGAACATCACATGGTCGGCCGCGATCGCCATATCGGTCATGCACAACAGACCCATGCCGCCGGCCATGCAGACGCCGTTGACGCGCGCGATCGCGGGCTTGGTCGCGTTCTGCGACAGCCGCAACAGATCGGCGTAATCGACATTGGGCCTGGAAAAATCCGCCGCGAACGCGCCGCCGGTGTTCTGCAGGTCGGCACCGGCGCAAAACGCCTTCTCGCCGGCCCCGGTCAGCACGACCATACGCACATCCTTGTCGTCATGCGCGGTTCTGTAACCCCTGGCGATGCCGGCGATGACGTCGCCGTTGATGGCGTTGCGCTTCTCCGGCCGGTTGATGATGATCCAGAGCGCCGGGCCGCGCTTCTCAAGGATGACACTGCTGGTCTCGGTCATGGCTATACCCGCCTGTTCTTGTCAGAACGGACAATAGAGATGACCAGCGAAAGTGGGAAGGGTGGCGAAAGACGTCAGGGCGCCGGAATCGAAGCTTGCGTCGCCTTCCTCGCCCAGACCTTGTTGTCATGGAAAGCCGCGCCGCCGTATGGCGGCACAGCTTCCGCGCCGGTGAGCATGTTGATGCCGCGCCCGCCGACATGGGCCTTGTTCGGGTGCACCGATTCCGCGATCAGCACGCCGCGTCGCACGCCGTCGAACAGCTTTGCGGTCAGTGTGGTTTCGCCGCGCGTGTTGCCGAGCGTGACGGCGTCGCCATCGGCGACGCCGAGCGCGGCGGCATCGTCGGGATGGATCATCACACTCGGCGCACCTTCGCGCGCTTGCGACGAAGGCGTCTCGTTGAAGCTGGTGTTGAGATAGCTGCGCGAGGGGCTGGTGGCGAGCCGGAACGGATGAGCTTCATCGGCTTCCTCGATCGCCGCAAAATGATCGGGCAGCGAAGGCATCTGATCCCACGGTCCCATCAGGCCGGCATTGCCGAGGGGAACATGGGCCCAGTCGGCCTTGAAATGAAACTTGCCGTCGGCGTGGGCAAAACCGTCCAGATAATGCGAGGTGCGGAAATCCGGCTGGATGTCGCGCCAGAGATCCGCCTCCAGCGCCTCGATGCTGCCATGCCCGCTCTTTCGAAGCGTGGCGTCGATCAACTCGCGCGCCGACATCTCGAAGCCGGGATGACTGATGTTCAGGCGGCGGGCGAGCGCCCGCAACAGCTCGTGGTTGGAGCGGCATTCGCCGGGCGGCTCGATCAGCTTGGGGCCGACCGAAATGTGCTGGTGACCGCCGCCGTAATAAAGATCGTCGTGTTCCATGAACATCGTGGCGGGAAGAACGAGATCGGCCATCTGCGCCGTTTCGGTCATGAACTGTTCGTGCACCGCGACGAACACGTCCGGCCTGGCAAAACCCTGCCGCACCAGCGCCTGCTCCGGCGCGACCGTCATCGGGTTGGTGTTCTGGATCAGCATGGCCTTGACCGGCGGCCCGTTCCTCAACGCGGCCGCATCACCAGTGAGGATGCGCCCGATCTTCGACTGGTCGAGCACGCGGGTCGAACGGTCGATCGCGTCATGGCCTTCGATGATGGATTCGTCGAATTTCCAGATCGCGTAATTGTTGAAGAAGGCGCCGCCGCCTTCGTACTGCCAAGCACCGGTCACGGCCGGGATGCACAGCGCCGCGTGCATCTGCGCCGCGCCGTTGCGGCTGCGGGTGAAGCCGTAGCCGAGGCGGAAGAACGCGCGCCTGGTTTGACCGACGGTACGGGCAAAGGCTTCGATCTCCTCGACCGGCACGCCGCAAATCGCCGAGGCCCATTCGGGTGTGCGGGTTCGAAGATGAGCTTCGAGCTCGGCGGGGCAATCGGTGTAGCGCGCAAGGTACTCGCGATCGGCAAAACCTTCGCGGAACAGCACATGCATCACGGCGCAGGCAAACGCCCCGTCGGTGCCCGGCCGCAGGATGATCTTGATGTCGGCCTGCTTGACCGTGTCGTTGTTGTAGACGTCGACGGCAGCGATTTTGGCGCCACGCTCCTTCCGCGCGCGCATCGCATGGGTCATCACATTGACCTGGGTATTCACGGGGTTGGTGCCCCAGATCACGACCAGGTCGGAGACGCCCATCTCGCGCGGATCGACGCCTGCGACCTTGCCGGTTCCGGCGGCAAAGCCGACCCGCGCGATGGTGGAGCAAATCGTCGAATAGAAGCGCGAATACTTCTTCACATGCGCAAGACGGTTGAGGCCATCGCGCATCACCAGCCCCATGGTGCCGGCATAATAATAGGGCCAGATCGACTGGGCGCCGAACTCGCGCTCGGCCGCATTGAACCGGTGCGCGATCTCGTCCAGCGCATCGTCCCAGGAAATCCGCGCGAACTTGCCCGAGCCCTTCTCTCCGACACGGAACATCGGAAAGGCGAGCCGATCCGGATGATGAATGCGCTCGGCGTAGCGGGCGACCTTGGCGCAGATCACGCCTGCCGTGTAGGTCTGCTGCTTCGAACCGCGCAAGCGGCCGATGCTGGTATTGTCAATCACCTCGACATCGAGCGCGCACGCCGACGGGCAGTCGTGCGGACAGGTGGAGTGACGGATGTCGATCCGGACGTTCTGGTTCATGGCCCAATGGTTAGCACCAAACGCGCGGAGAGCCAGCCCAATTATCCGACATGCTTGTGCTTAAGCCATGCGCTACCCGCCGAGATAGGCCCCGCCACTACTGTGGATCGCCTGCCCGTTGATGTAACGGGCGGCCGGTCCACACAGGAACCGCACCGCGGCGGCCACATCGTCGGGCCGGCCGCGTTCACCCGATATGGTGTGGTGCAGCAGATGGTGGGCAGGTTCCGGCTGACCTTTCGGGCGGGGCGTACCGATCAGGCCGGGCACCACGCAATTGACGGTGATGCCGTCGGCGGCAAGGTCATGGGCGAGTGCCCGGGTGAATCCGACGATGCCGGCCTTTGCCGTCACCACATGCGCGCGGTCTCTCGCGCCAGTATGGGCGCTCAGGCCGCCGATATTGACGATGGTGCCCGCGCCGCTCTTCTTCAAGTACGGAAGAGCGGCCTTCACGCAATGGAAGGCCCCGTCGAGCGTGACATTCATGATCTCGCGCCATTCGGCGTAGCTCATCTCCGAAAACGGCTTTTCCCGCCGCAGCGCCGCGTTGTTGATCAGGATGTCGATCCGGCCAAACTGTTCGACCGCGGCTTCCACCATCGCCTCCACATCGGCCGCGTTGGCGACGTCGCCCATATGCACCAGCGCCTTGCCGCCCCTTGCCTCGATCTCGCGCGCGACGGCTTCGGCCTCGGCGCGATTGCTTCGTGCATTCACCACGATCGATGCGCCCGCGTCCGCAAGCGCCAGCGCAATCGCGCGTCCGATATTGCGGCCCGCGCCGGTGACGATGGCAACCTTGCCGTCGAGTTCGTTGGTCATCTGCTTTCCCTTCCATGTCATGGCCGGGCATAGCCGTTCGAGAACGGCGTCGCTATCGCTCCCCTATGCCCGGCCATGACGACAACTAAGTTCGCAACCCGCTCAAATCGATCCTGCCCTGATATAGTCCGGCCAGCAATTTCAAGGCCGCTTCGCTTTGCGCCTTGCTCCAGCCGCCGTGCTGCGCGTTGAGCATGAATTTGTCGGTGACGTCCTGGCGCGTCAGCGGCTCACTTGCGCCGCCGCGCAAGTAAGGCTGCCGCTCCTCGGCCACGCTGCCGTCCTTCAGCGTCGCTTTGACGTGGCCGGTATAGTTGTTTGGATAAGGATTGTCCGGATCGATCACGAACTTCGCCTTGACGGCCAGCGCAAGCACGTCTGCGTCGCGGATCGCTTTCTCCGTAAAGGCGCCGAGCCCGACGCCGCCATGCACGAAGCCGGTGGCGAGCAGATAGGGCACCGCGAATTTGGCGGCATAGCCGTTCTTCGGCCGCTGCTTGTCGGCAAGCGGCTCCCACAGGCGATGCACCGTGCCCTCCGCCACCTCGCAAAGGATGGCCTCGACGTCGTCGGGCATGATGCCCCGCGCGGCCAGCCGCCGCGCACAATCGATGTACGGCTGAGCCATGGTTCCACACGGATAAGGCTTGAACGCGAGCGTATCGGTGACCCAGCGGGTGCCGAAATCGCCCGTCAGCGCGTCATAATCGCCATCGGCGGTGTGGGCGAAGCCGTGAAACAACCCATGCACACCTTCGAACACCGTGCGCGGACCGACAAAGCCCTGCCGCGCCAGCAAGGCCGCACGAATGCCGGACTGCGCCGCCCAGCCCGCATGCAAGCGCTTGGTCCAGGCGCCCTCGGCGAGATATTCGATGATGCCGCCTGCCATGCTGCCGGCAATCCCGAGCGCATCGACAATCTGTTTGGCGTTCAGGCCAAGCGCGGCCCCGACGCCTGCGGCCGCGCCCATCGCACCGAAGATCGCGGTCGGGTGGAATCCTGCCTTGTGGACGGCCTTCGGCACCACGAGGCTCAGCCGGCACAGTACCTCGGCGCCGACGGCAATTCCCGTCAGCGCCATGCGGCCGTCCGGTTTGTGCCGCTCGCAAGCCGCGAGAACCGCCGGCACGACCACGGCGCCGGCATGGACGGGACCACCCTCAAAAGTATCGTCGAAATCCTCGCCGTGAGCGGCGGTGCCGTTGACGAACGCCGCACCCGAAGCCGTAAGCCGACGTCGATGGCCGATCGCCGTGCAGGGGCCGTCATCGTCGCAAGCCAAAAGCGCGCTTTGCGTGTAATCCTCGTTGCGAGCGGTGACGCAGAGACCGACGACATCGATCAGCAAATCCTCGCATTTGCGCGTGGTTGCCTGCGGCAGAACGCCCGGCTCCAGCGTTGCAATTTTCTGCGCCAGGGTTTCGGCGACGGAAGCCTTCGGAAGTTCGGAGGTCATGAGGGCTCGAGGTTTAAAAAAAAGCGTTTGAACAGCACGGATCAGACGTGGAAAATGCGGGTATAGCGGGACTTGATGGCGCTGCTTTGCTGCTCGACGGCGGCAGGATCATCCTTCATGGTCTTGATGGCCTTGAGCGGTATGCGGCCGGCCCTCTCCTCGGTTTGCGGATGCACCGAGCGCAAGCCCCCGAAATCGATGATGAGCTGCTGGGCCTCGCGGCTGAAGCAGAACGACTGGAACAGCTTTGCTGCATTTGGATTCGGCGATCCTTTGAAAATTCCATTGGGGCCGACGATCATCGGCGATCCTTCCGCAGCGTAGACCGGCGCCACGGGGCGTCCCGCCTCCTTGAACTGCAGGATGTTGTATTCGTTGCCGTCCGCCATCACCGAGCGCTCGCCAAGCTCGAGTTTCTTCGGCGGATCGGCCGATGATTGCACCTGCATCACGTTCTGCCTGGCGAGTTGCTCGAACCAGCTCCAGCCGAGTTCGCGCTGCAGCTGGTAGGTCGCGGTCATGATGGTGCCGCTGTAGCCGGGATGGCCCTTGACGATCTTGCCTTTCCATTTGGGATCGAGCAGATCGGCGAAACTCTTTGGCGCATCCTCCGCCTTCACGAGGCTGGTGTTGTAGGCGATGATGCTCAGCCAGACGCGCCAGTTTGCGAACAGGCCGTCGGGATCACGGTGTTCGACCGGATAGAATTTGGCGACGTCCTCGGGCACGTAAGGGGCGAGAAGCTGATCGCGCTTCCAGACGATGAAATGCGCGGCATCGGAGGAATTCACCACGTCGACGGCGTGGATGTTGCTCGAATATTCCTGACCGATGCGCTGGAACACGCGCTCGGCGCCGGTGCGCTCGACGCGCACGGCAATCCCCGGATATTTCGCCTCGAATGCCTTGGCCAGTTTCTCGGCCACCGGCAGATCGGTCGAGGTGTAATGGATGATTTGCCCTTCCTTTTTGGCCGCCTCGATCAGGGCGGGCGTGACCGGCTCGGGTGGCGGTGCGTCCGCAAGCACGCGGGTGGAAAGTGCGGCGCCCGCCAACAGACCGCCCGTTGCCTTAAGCGCGTCCCGACGCGAGATTTTCTTGTTTTTCATTAAACCACTCTGCCGGCCCTCTCTTGGGCCGCCTATTGTTTTAACCCGCAACTTCCAACCCGCAGCAAGGCGTCAAGGCCATGTCGACAGGTCGTTCGCCTTGCCGCTACAGTCGGACTTGACAGTTAGACCGGAACTCAGGATTTGACCAGCCGGTCACGGAAGAACGAGGCCTTGAGAATGAGACGCCCGACAACCAGCCGGGGTTGCGGCCGCCGTGCCGCCTCAAGATCGACGCTGACACTTTTGGCCGTACTTTTTGCAAGCCAGGCTTTTTTCGGCACCTGTCTGGCGCAGGATTATCCGACGCGGACGATCCGGATCATCGTTCCCTTCGGCGCAGGCGGTCCTGCTGACGTCGCGGCTCGCCTGCTCGGCAACGCGCTGCAGGAAAGTCTCAAGCAAGCTTTCGTGATCGAGAATCGTCCCGGCGCCGGCGCGGTGATCGGCACGCAGGAGGCGGCCAAGTCGGCACCCGACGGCTACACGCTGTTGATGATGTCGAATACCCAGACCGCCAATGAATCGCTGGTGCCGCAGCGAAAATATCAATTGATGCGCGACCTGGTGCCGATCGCGCCGATCAATGTCTCCGACCTCGTGATCGTGGTTCATCCGTCGGTGCCGGCGAGGACATTGGCGGAATTCGTCGCGCTCGCCAAATCGCAGCCGGGAAAACTGAATTATGCGTCCTCCGGCCAGGGCACGCCCTATCACATGGCCGGCGAGCTCTTCAAAACCATGGCCGGGATCGATCTCGTGCACGTGCCCTATCGCAACAGCGGCGAGGCGCGCAATGGCGTGATCGGCGGACAGGTGCAGATGATGATCGACGCGGTGACGACCATGGCGCCCAACGTCAATCAGGGCCAGGTGCGGGCGCTCGCCACCACTGGCAAGACGCGCTCGAGCGTGCTGCCTGAGGTGCCGACCGTCGAAGAAGCAGGCCTTCCCGGTTATGAAGCCGCGATCTGGCTCGGATTGATGGCGCCGACCGGCACGCCGAAGCCCGTCATCGAAAAACTCAACGGTGCCATCAACGACGCAGTCAAGCGGCCGGAAATCGTCAAGCTCTGGGCCGATCAGGGCGCACTCCCGATGTCGATGACACCAGAGGAATTCGACAAATTCCTGCGCAGCGATATTGTGAAATGGGCTGACGTCGTCAAGCTATTCCCCGACAAGCCGTAAAGGTTCGAGATATTGATGCCGAGTATTCGATTCCGCCTCAATGGCGTCGAGACCGACGTCGACGCTGATCCCGACACCTCCCTGCTCGCGACCCTGCGCGGACCGCTCGGATTGACGGGCGCGCATTTCGGCTGCGGCGCCGGGGAATGCGGCGCCTGCAACGTGATGGTAGGCGATCACGCGGTGAGTGCTTGCGACACGCCCCTATGGTCGGTCGCCAACAAGGACGTCACCACGATCGAAGGGTTGGGAGATCCACAACGGCCGCATCCCTTGCAGCGCGCCTTCATCGCCGAGCAGGCGCTGCAATGCGGCTATTGCGTGTCCGGAATCCTGATCAGCGCCGCGGCGCTGCTAAAGCGAAATCCGGATCCTTCGAATTCGGAAATCAGGGCTGCGCTCGACCGCAATTTGTGCCGCTGTGGGTCGCATAACCGCATGGTGCGCGCCGTGCTGCGAGCCGCAGCGGAGATGCGCAACCCATGACCGAAAACGCCCCCTCCACGCCAAAATTGCCGGTGAGTCTGGCGGCAAATCCAAAACTGTCTTCGTGGGTCCGCTTCTCCTCCGACGGCCATGTCGCGGTCTCTCCGGGAAAGGTCGAGATCGGTCAAGGCATCGTCACTGCACTTGCCCAGTTAGCCGCCGACGAACTCGATGTCGACATCGCCCGCGTGCAGATGGTCCGCGCGTCCACGGGGCGAAGTCCCAATGAAGGCGTCACCTCGGGCAGTCTTTCCGTGCAGCAATCGGGCCGCGCGATCCGGCAAGCCTGCGCCGACATCCGGCAGATTTTCCTGACTGCCGCCGCCGAGCGCCTCGGCGTCGGGCCCGAGGTACTCGACGTCCATGACGGCACCATTTCCGGTCCGGGCAATGTCAGCACCAGCTACTGGGAGCTCGCGGCAGAAGTCTCGCTCGACCGCGATGCAACCGCAAGCGCGCAGCCGAAGCCATCCGCGCGCCGAACGATCGCCGGACGCTCCGTGCAGCGGCTCGATATTCCCGACAAGGTTTTCGCAAAACCCCGTTTCATCCACGATTCGACATGGCCAGGCATGCTGCATGGCCGCGTGCTGCGGTCCGAGCTTTCGCACGCTTCTCTCATCGAATTAAAGGAGGACGGCGCACGCAGCCTGCCGGGCCTCGTCGCGATCGTGCGCGACGGCAATTTTGCGGGCCTTGTCAGCGAGACCGAAGCCGGCGCCGAGCTCGCGCTCGCCGCCCTGCGCAAGGGCGCCAAGTGGAGCTTGCGCGATACGCTGCCCGAGGAGACCGGGCACGCCGAATGGCAGAAGGCGCAGCCGGCCGAACTTTCCGTCATCGCCAGAAAAAAAGCGTCAACACAGCCAGCGAAAGCGCGAACGGTCATGCGTCAATATACGCGGCCCTACATCGCGCATGGCTCGATCGCGCCCTCCTGTGCGATTGCGCAATGGAGCGGCGACAGTGTGCGGGTCTGGACCCATAGCCAGGGCGTCTACTTCCTGCGCGCCGATCTCGCTTTGGTTCTCAGGATTCCGCTTGAGAACATCACGGTCGAACATATGGAGGGCGCCGGCTGTTATGGACACAACGGTGCCGACGATGTCGCGCTGGATGCGGTCCTGCTGGCGAAAGCCGTCGGTGGCCGGCCGGTTCGCCTGCAATGGTCGCGCGCCGACGAGATGTCGCATGCGCCGTTCGGTGCCGCCATGACCATCGAGGTCGAAGCCGATCTCGATGCCGATGGCGAGATCGTCGACTGGCGGCACAGCGTCTGGAGCAACGGCCATACCGCGCGGCCGGGACGAGCGAGCCAGCCGGCGCTTCTCGCGGCCAGCGAGCTCGCCGAGCCGTTTCCGCGATACATCGCCACCAATCCGCAACAGACGAGCGGCGGCGGCGCGGACCGCAATTCGATTCCGCTCTACGATTTCCCGTCGTGGCAAATTGAATGCCATCGCCTGACGACCATGCCGATCCGCACTTCCGCGCTGCGCACGCTGGGCGCACAAGCCAACGTGTTCGCGATCGAGTCCTTTCTCGACGAAATTGCCACCGAGCGCGGCGAGGACCCCCTCGCCTTCCGCCTGCGTCACTTGTCGGATCCGCGGGCGCAGGACGTGATCCGCGCGGTTGCGAGGCGCGCCGGCTGGAAAGGCGAAAGACGCGACGGCATTGGTCACGGCATCGGCTTCGCGCGCTACAAGAATACGGGCGCCTATTGCGCCGCCATCGCCGAGGTCGAGGGCGCCGAGGATATTTCGGTCAGGCGGCTGACGATCGCGGTCGATGTCGGCGAAGCCATCAATCCGGATGGCGTGATCAACCAGATCGAGGGCGGCGCGATCCAGGCCACGAGCTGGGTGCTGAAGGAGCGCGTGCGCTTCGATCGCGAACGCATCACCAGCAACTCATGGAGCGAATATCCGATTCTGCGCTTCAGCGAAGTGCCCGAAGTGGACGTCGAAGTCATTTCGCGGCCCGAGATCGAACCGGTCGGCGCCGGCGAAGCCGCGCATGGGCCGGTGACCGCGGCGATTGCGAACGCCGTGTTCGATGCGCTGGGCTTGCGCATTCGCAACCTGCCGATCACGCGCGAACGCCTGATCGCGGCGATGGAACTTGCATCATGACGAGTTTGAGTATCTTGAGCGGCGGCGCGGCGCAGGGGCTGGTGGCAAGCCTCACGCCGAAGTTCAAGGAGCAGACCGGGTTCGATATCGCGGGTGAATTCGGCGCGGTCGGCGCCATGGCCGACAAGTTGCGCGGCGGAACGTCGGCCGACATCGTCGTCCTCACGGCGGCCTTGATCGCCGATCTGGCGCGGGAGAAACTTGTTGCGACCAGCTCGATTTCGGACATCGGCCGCGTCGAAACGGCGCTTGCCGTTCGCGATGCCGACCCGCTCGTTTCGGCGCCGGACGCCCCAAGCCTGCGTGCGGCGTTGCTTGCCGCGGACGCGATCTTCGTTCCCGACACCAAGGTGTCGACGGCGGGCATCCATGTCGCGAAAATCCTGCGCCAGCTTGGAATTGCCGAGGAGGTTGCACCGCGGCTGGAGGTGTATCCCAATGGCGCGACCGCCATGCGGCATCTCGCCGAAAGCAAGGCAAAGCAGCCGATCGGCTGCACGCAAACGACCGAGATCATCGCTACCTCAGGCGTAAGGCTTTCCGCCTCGCTGCCGCAGGGATGCGATCTTTCGAGCGTCTATACGGCTGCAGTTACCACGACCGCCGCGCACGCGCGGGAAGCGCAAATTCTGACCGATTTATTGACAAGCCAGGAACAAAGTGAATTGCGGACACGAGCGGGCTTTCTTGACGCAAGAAACTAGCTACAATCATAAAAAAGGGAGGATTTCGATGCGACGTCGCGATTTCATCAAGATCAGCGCCGGCATTGGCGCTGCGAACCTCGCAGGTCTCGCACCATTCTCGTCCGCGCGCGCGCAGGCCAAGATGGTCTTCAAGGCGTCCGACGTCCAGCCTGCGGGTTATCCGACCGTGGCGGCGACGGAAAATCTGGGCAAGAAGCTTAGCGAGGCGACCGGCGGGCGGCTCTCGGTGCAGATGTATCCGTCGATGCAGCTCGGCGGCGAGAAGGAAACCATCGAACAGACGCAGATCGGGGCGATCCAGCTGCTGCGAGTCAGCGCCGGAACGATGGGACCGATCGTCGACGACATCAACGTCGTCAACATGCCCTTCCTGTTCAAGAACATCACGCATTCCGAAAAGATGATGGATGGCCCGATCGGCCAGGAACTACTCGACAAGATCACGGCAAGCCCGAGCGCCAACCTCGTCGCACTGTGCTGGATGAATTCGGGTGCGCGCAGCCTCTATAATTCCAAGCGGCCGATCAAATCGATCGAGGACGTCAAGGGCCTGAAATTCCGCGTCATTGGCAATCCGATCTTCATTGACATGATGAATTCGCTCGGCGGCAACGGGGTCGCGATGGGCTACGACCAGGTGTTCAGCGCGCTGCAGACCGGCGTGATCGACGGCGCCGAGAACAACCCGCCAAGCTACGTCTTCTCCAACCACTACACGGCGGCCAAGTATTATTCCCTGACCGAGCACCTCGTCATTCCCGAAGTGCTGCTGTTTTCCAAGCGGGCGTGGACCAACCTCTCCGCCGACGACCAGAACCTGTTGAAGAAATTTGCCCGCGAAGCGCAGTTCGAGGAACGCGTACTGTGGAACCAGTATGAGCAGCAGGCGATGGAGAAGGCGAAAGCCGCCGGCTGCCAGATCGTCGAAATTGCCGACAAGACGCCGTTTCAGAATGCGGTCAAGCCGGTGTGGGACAAGTACGGTCCGAAATACCAGGACATGATCAAGCGCATCCAGGCCATTGCATGATTGATGCGCGGTGTGCCGTCATCAAGCGAGGCAATCCGGCGTTTCGTCATTCCGGGATGCGCCGCAAGGCGCAGACCCGGAATCCATACTCACGATGGTGGTTATGGATTCCGGGTTCGTCGCCGCGCTCCGCCCCGGAATGACGTGAAGCCCAGTTGAATTCGGGGAACCAGGTAATGGCAGCAGCATTCCGCCGCGCAATGGACGCCCTCTATCTTCTGTGCATCGTCGTTGGCTGCATCGCGCTGGTCTTGATTTCGGCGGTCATTCCCTGGGCTGTTTTCACTCGCTACGTGCTCAACAGCGCGGCGTCCTGGCCCGAGCCGCTCGCGGTTCTCCTGACCATCGTCCTCACCTTTATCGGCGCAGCCGCGGCCTACCGGCTCAACCTGCACATGAACGTCGCCTACTTCGCCAATCAATTGCCGGCCAGATTCAGGAAACTGCTCGATCTCCTGGTTCAGTTCCTGATGGCGCTGATCGCCCTCTTCATGATCGTGTGGGGGGAGCGGCTGGTCGAGGTGACCTGGTACAACACGATCGCCGATTTTCCCTTCCTGTCGGTCGGCGTCACCTATCTGCCGATTCCCATTGGCGGCGTTTGCCTTTTGCTCTTCATCATCGAGCGGGTTCTCCTCGGACTGCCGGCTGACCCCATCCCGCAGCACGGCGAGGCAAGCCGCGAAGCCGCGCCGTTCGACTGACCCGGGAGACGTCGCAACATGGATATCTTCGTTCTCCTCGCAACCATGCTGACCTGTTTCGTCATCGGCATGCCGATCGCCTATTCGCTGGCGCTGGCTGCGATCGCGGGCGCCTGGTCGATCGGCATTCCGCTGGAAGCGGTGATGCTGAAGATCTCCGACGGCGTCAGCAAGGTGGCGATGCTCACGATCCCCTTCTTCGTGCTTGCCGGCGCGATCATGGCCGAAGGCGGGATGGCGCGGCGGCTGGTGGCGTTCGCGGACGTGCTGGTCGGATTCACCCGTGTGCGCGGCGGCCTCTCGATCGTCAACGTGCTCGCCACGACGTTCCTCAGCGGCATCTCGGGCTCGGCCGTGGCCGACACTTCCGCGATCGGTTCGGTGATGATCCCGCAAATGGAGAAAACCGGATATCCGCGCGTGTTCGCCACCAACCTGACCATCACCTCGTCGGTTCAGGCGCTGCTGGTGCCGCCGAGCCACAATGCGGTTCTGTATTCACTCGCGACCGGCGGCACCATTTCCATCAGCGCGCTGTTCATGGCAGGCGTGTTTCCGGGGCTGCTGCTCGGCTTTTCGCTGATCATTCTCTGTCTCGTCGTCGCCTACCGCGAGAAGCACCCGCACGGCCAGAGGGTGCCGGCGAAGGACGCGCTCCGCATCACGATCGACGCCGCCTGGGGGCTGGTAACGCTCGTCATCATTCTCGGCGGCATTCTCGGCGGCATCTTTACCGCGATCGAAGCCGGCGCCGTCGCCTGCATCTGGGCGTTCTTCGTCACGATGTTCATCTATCGCGATTATCGTTGGCGCGACCTGCCCGTGCTCCTGCACCGGACCCTGCGGACCGTCGCCATGGTGCTGACGCTGATCGCTTGTGCATCCAGCGTCGGTTATGTGATGGCCCTGACGCAGATGCCTGCGAAAATGACGGCGTTCTTCCTGTCGATCTCGAGCAACAAGTACGTCATCCTGTTTCTCATCAACATATTGCTGCTCGTGCTCGGCACCCTGGTCGACATGGCGCCGTCGATCCTGATCGCAACGCCGATCCTCCTTCCGGTGATGCAGAATTTCGGCGTCGATCCCGTTCACTTCGGGATGATCATGCTGCTCAACCTCGGCATCGGCCTGTGCCACCCGCCGGTCGGTTCGATCCTTTTCGTCGGATGCGCGGTCGGCAAGGTGACGATCGAACAGGTGATGCGAAAGATCTGGCCGTTTTACGCCGTGATGTTTCTGGTGCTGATGTTCGTCACCTATCTGCCGGAGGTATCACTATGGCTGCCGCGAAACGTGCTGAGGTGACCGCCAACAGGTTCGGCGAATAAGAAAGCCCCGGTGTGAAGCCGGGGCTTTGAGTTTGCCGGGAGAAAACGCCGAATAAGTACTTCGCATTCACAGGACCTGGCAACACACCAAGCGGCGTTGCCAGTCTGTCTATAGAGCTTCATCGGAAGCGAATGCGTGGCATTTCTGGCACATGTGGAGATATTAAGGAAAGCGCGTTGAGGATTGGCAACACCTCTCATCCGCCAAGGGATGAGACTTTGATCTGGATCAATGACGTCCGGTATCCATTCCCGGTTACTGACCTTTCGAGTGGTAATTTTGTCCGCCCTTGCGCCGCGCCGTTGGGTCGCCAATCTTTGCTCCAGGGCATGATCCTTGAGTTCGCCATGGGCACGGATGCCCACATCTGGTACGTCGCGTTTCGCAGGCCTGACGACGCTCGCGTCGTCTATGTCCGAAATTCGAAGACGTTTCGAACGGAGATAGAAGCCAAGCAATTTGCGCGAGAACGCCTGGAGGAAGGCTGCGACGTCAGCGCCGGCACGATCAACCCCCACCGGCCGAGACGGACCATCGGTCCGGAACAAATCATGAGTTGGTTAGAAGATGAAAACTGAAATTCGGCGAGCCGATCCCACACCGCAGGTGTCGCGCCATGATGCAAATTGCAATATTGCGGTCGAGACGAAACCTCGCTTTCGCAAGCAAGCCTATATCGAAGCGTGATCATGGCGCGGTCAACGTGGTTTAGGCTTTGCTGACGTGATCGCTCAATTGCAGATGCCCCTGCGATCCGGACCTTAAAATTTTAAGTGTATGACAGGCCTCGTTGGAGCAACGGCGGGGGCCGAAAAATGACAATCGAAATCATTGCGATTCCGGGACTGGTTTTCCTCGCGGCTTCAATGGTCGCGAACCTCTTCGAACTTCAAGATGACGTTCTCTATGGTCCTTATATCGAGGGTCGCAAGCGTTCTTGGGCTGATATCCGGGACGCGCTTGCAGAGATGCTCTTGCCGATGGGCTTGCGGCAAGGCGCCGGGCGTTTCGCCCTGAAACTCGGAACGCTCGGCTTTTTTGCCTCCGCAAACATTGGCCAGGCGAGAAGGCCATGAACGTCGATCAGCATCAACCCGAAGGACGGCCTGGCTTGAAGGTCGTGTGCGAGGAATGCGGAAACCTGTCGATCAAGCCGATCGATCCGGCGTGCGCACCCGACGACCTCGCCAAGATCTACTGCCGCCGCTGCAATGCGGTTCGCGGAACCGTTGCGGATCTGCGTGAACTGGCGCGGCGAAGCACCGGCGCTTTCGATTTCTAGCGTCCCGGTTCCGACGTCAGCTCTATGCTGCCTGGGTGCTCGCCTTGACCGGCACCAGACGTTCGCTCGCCAGCGCCGCCTGCGCGCTCGACGCCCCCGCTTCGTGATATTCTGCGTCTTCGTTGACTTGCCATATGTCGTAGATGCGTTCTCCGGCAAGAATGTTCCGCGCCGCCAGCATGGCCGTCATCATGGCGTGATCCTGATTGTTGTATTTGTGCATTCCGTTTCGACCGATCAGATGCAGAGTAGGATAGCTCGACTCGAGATCGCGACGGATCGTCGCCATATGGTCGCGGTAAGCGTCGTCGTATACCGGATAGGCCTTGGGCTGGCGCACCACGCAGCCGCCGATCACATCGGCGGCCGAGACCAGACCGACTTTTGCGACTTCACGCGTGGCGAGCGCGATAAGCTCATCGTCGGACATCGTCCAAAGGCCATCGCCTTCAAAGCAGAAATATTCGAGGCCGAGGCAGGTCGATCCGGGTGGCGCCATCTCGGGCGACCATGAGCCAAAATTCTGCACGCGGCCGACCTTCACACTGGGATCATGGATATAAATCCAGTTGTCGGCGAACAATTCCGGCTTGTTGACCATCAACGCGACGGTGAGGAAATCGCGGTAACGCAGTTCTCGCGCGTGCAAAAGCGAGATCGGTTTCGGCGAGAATTTTTGCACCAGCTCGCGCACCGGCGCAGAACTCACGACGTGCCGAGCCGTGTAGGTCTCGCGGCTTCCGGTACCGGTAGCGACCTCGATCTGCCAGAGGCTCCTGGCGTGATCATAGGCAAGCTCGACCAGCTCGCGATCCATCAGGATCCGGCCGCCGCGCTCGGTAACGCGGGCAGCCGCCGCCTCCCACATCATGCCGGGGCCCCGGCGCGGATATTGAAAGGTCTCGATCAACGTCTTTACGACGCCGTCGGCTCCCGCATCGGCCGCTGGCTTGCGCCCAAACGAGCGCTTCAACGCATTCATGACCGCGACGCTAAGGTCCAGTCCCTTGATGCGTTGTGTTGCCCAATCGGCGGATATTTCGTCGCACGACATTCCCCAGACCTTTTCGGTGTAGGTCTTGAAGAAAATCTGAAACAGGCGTTCGCCGAACTGATTGCGCACCCAGTCGTGGAAGCTGCGAGGCGACGCGATCGGGAATGCCTTGGCAAAGCCATAGGAGAGCATGCAAAGGGTACTGGTGAATATCCCGAGATTGCGCAGCGCCTGGAACGCGTTCAGCGGGTAGGAATAGAATTTTCCGCCGTAATAGATGCGCGACAGCCGCCGCCGCGTGATGAAGTCGTCAGGCAGGATCTCGTGCCAGAGATCGACGACTTCCTTCGATTTCGAGAAAAATCGGTGGCCGCCGATATCGAAAAGGAAATCTCCATACCGCACGGTCCGGCTGATGCCACCAACATAGACCGGGTCCTTCTCAATCACGATGACCGACCGCATCTCCTTGGTCAGGCAGTAGGCCGCGGTGAGTCCGGCGGGCCCGGCGCCGATCACGAAAATATCTGCATCAGCGGTCATGCGCGGTGTTCCCTCAATTTTCGGGTTCGCATTTGCGCAGAGCTTCGTTAACGTCGGGCTTATCGTTGTTCGCAGAAACCTCCCTTTCGAAGCGTTAACGAAACGTCAACGCGTCACCGCGGATTTCATCGCACATGACGACGCTGCGAAGCGTTTCATGACTTCGGTTGTTGCGATCTGTTTGCCGGATTTTCGGATTTCAGGTCAGGCTCGCCTGACGTCGTTTTGGGCGGCTGTGGCTTCGAGCAAAATGCGTCAGTCGCGGCTTTTTTCCACGAGGACGGCCACCTCTTTTGTCCCGTAAGACAAGTAGGTCAGGCGCCAGCGTCGTTTTTCCGAGATTTCCTTCATCGCCTTGAATCCAGCGGTCCTCCAATGCGGAAATCCGAAATAATCGTCAAAATGAACGACGAGACCATGTTCAACGTAATCAGAACACAATTCCAGCACGTCGACCGTCGCAGCGTAGGTGTCACAGTCAACGTGAACCAACAGGGGGACGCCGATGGCGGAATTTTCCGCTTTCCAGCGAGAGCCTGCCTCCGCGAACCACCCCTTCACCAGCCTGACGTTGCTCCGGACCCTCGGCAGCTTGCCTGCAAGATCAAACGCTTTTTCGGGAGCCATGCCGCTCCACTGCTCCTGCAAACCCTCAAAACTGTCAAACCCGACAAAATCCAGCCGAGGAAACCTCTTGGCCTGGTAGTTGATCATCCCACCCTTGTATACCCCGAACTCCAGAACGAGCTTGCGGGTAGGAAATCTTCGCTGCGCCTCCCCGATTGAAAGCGCGAGACCCTCAAATCGATCCAGAAACGAATAGGCCTCACCCATGTTTTCCTTTGCGTAGTTAAAGGAATCCACGACGGCCTCACGGCGCATGAGCATTGGAACGGATTCGGATAGGGTTCTTTCCGCGACATAGCGGGCAAACGAGGCGATCACGTTCGAAAACCAGACCTCGGCTCGAGTGCCTATGCGAGTCATATTGGATTAACCCTTCAGCATTGTCCGTGAACAGAAATCGTACCCGATTCCCGAGGTGATTGGGGACAGAACGCGCTTCCGCCGCCTGCTCAGCGCCAAGGTAGCACACGCGCCATTTGTGCTCCCGTATGCCTGCCTGGGCTGCGCGATGATTTGCATAGGACTTGCTTAACAGGTGGTGTGCAAACTGGCACAATGTCTGTGCTGTCTGACCTCAATGCGCCCTCGCACGATCAAGAAGATGCGGCGGCGGCCAACACTCAATGGCGCGCGTGCGCGATCATCCTTGTTCTTTTCGTTGTCGCCGCCACCCTTGGCGCCATCCGCAAGGACATCACCCAGGGCTTTGATGAAGTCGCGCACGCTTCCTACATTGCGCATCTACAGCGCTCCGGCGAGAAGTGGCCCGCGTTTGAGGAGATGCGGATGCTCGATCCGTCGAGCTTTGACTTCACCCGCGAGACCAACTATCTCAATCATCCCTCGCCGTACTATTTGCTGCTTGCCCGCCTCGGTCCCTCCCTGGAAGGCCATCCCGAGGCGATCCTGATCCATCGGCTGCTCAACGTGGTGCTGGGAGCGATCGGGCTTGCGGCTCTTTTGGCAGTTGGGCTCGTCGCAAAGCTGCCGCGGCTTGCGCTCTATGCCTACGTTGTTCCTCTGGCTGGCATTCCTGTGTTGGTGCCGATTGCGGGTGCCATCAACAACGACAACGCTGCGTTGGCCGGCGGAGCCATTGCGACGCTGGCTGCGTTTCAGCACCTCTCGACCGGGAGCCGAGCGTGGCTGCTGGCTGCACTCGGCGGCGTCATCGTCGCGTCATGGGCCAAGTTCACCGGGCTACTTTTGGCTGGCGGTTTGGTCGGAGGCGTGTTGCTGTGGCTGTCGTGGTGCCGCCGCTTGCAGTTTCGCTGGGTCGTCCTGATCGCGATCGCCGCCCTTTTGGCCATCGCGCCCTATGTCGCGTTGTTCGCGGAGTATGGCAGTCCGATTCCGATGACAACTGGCGCGATCGCGATGATCAAGACAGGTGCGCAGGCGGTCGGCTGGGACAGCGCCGCGCGATTGACGCCCGCCTCCTATGCGGCACATTTCGTGTCGGAATTTGTCCTTGAATGGATGCCGACTTTGAAGCCGCGCGACCCGCTGAACTACGCGGTGCTGGCGATCCCGATCATGGCGTCGCTTGCTGCCTTTGCGGGAATTTTGGCGGCGGCTTTGCGCATCGCACGCGGAAATAAAGATCCGCTCGAAATCGTAATCGTGGCCGGCGCACTTGCCTTTGCCGGAACATTCATTGTCCACGGCATCTTCAGCTATCGGCTGCACGTCGAGTTCGGCTGGCTGACGACCGCTTACCCCCGCTATTACTTGCCGCTGGGGGCCCTCATTCCGCTGGCGGGACTGTCATTGCTGGGTGCCATCAAGCAGCCGCTCGCCCGCGGAATGCTGCTCGCCTTCCTGATTACCGGCCCTTTGGTGTTCCGCCTGGCGGGCGCGCCGCTGGGATAGGGATTCCTCCCGAGCTTTTGCTGTGGCGAGAGGCCGACGAACGCCGATCGCGTTCGAAGTTTAGAGTATCGGCCGGCTAAAGAACCGAAAATTGAGGTTTGCGAGGCTGTCGCCGATCTCTTCCGGCGGCCGCGGCCGGTAGCGCAGCCGTTCGGACATCAGTTGCAAGCTGGCGCGCAACTCGACCTCGCTTTGCCGGATCCGGTTTCGGATCTCGCGGCGGTCGAACGTGGTGAGCGCCGGGCTTGCAAGCTCGCGCCAGGCTTCGCGCTGCGCGGCTTTCAGCGTGTCGATTTCGATGATCAAAGCGTCAGGCTCAGTCATTTTTTCCGCCCCCATCTCGAGCTGAAGCCGCTTCGGTATTTAGTTAGGAATGGTTAACGAAACCCTACCGGCCTGGCCTGCCCGTCCCGGGGTTCATCTTTCTTCAAAGCGCGATGCGTTGTGATGGCGGATATCGTCAACATCCCCATCGATTGAGGCGCCACGCGAAGGCTTGCCGCCGCTTCTCATGCAAGCCTGCCTGCTGCTGGCAGTCTTCAGCACGGCGTTGCTCCCGGCCTTGTATTTCGATCACGCTTGGCTGATCGATGCCCGCGGCCACTTCATTCACTCCGACTTCGCCACGTCCGGGCCGCGGGCAAGCTCGCACTCGACGAACAACCCGCGTTTCCATTCTTCGAAATTCGGACTTGCCAGCATGCCGCGCTGATCGCGCGTCTTGTGATCGAGCCGTCGGGCAAGCAAGGACCATCAGCGGTCCCAATAGCCGCAGCGAGCTTTTGCATCGAAAACGATGGCGGATGTCAAAATCGGTCGATTTTGACCGGCTTTCCATCTTTTGCTATGGCTGTCTCACCCCAACCACAGCGAGAAGGCGGCCATGATCAATCGTCGCGCGTTCTCCACCCTCCTTGCCGGCGCCATCGCGGCTCCCAAGGCTTCACTTGCGCAAAATCCCATGTCGAAAAGCGTGTTCTATTCCGCCGTCGGGCCTGACCTGACGCTCTATGGCGTCGACGCCGACAATGCCGCGCTCGTCAAGCAAAGCACGGTGTCGGCGCCGACCAATATCCAATATGCCTGGCCGCATCCCTCGATGCGCTATCTTTATGTCGTCTCCAGCAACGGTGGCCCCGGCGGGACAGGCGGCACCGGTGACACGCACGTCGCCAACGCCTTCGCCATCGATCCCGCTTCGGGTGCGCTGAAAGCGCACGGCGACGCCGTGAAATTGCCTTCGCGTCCGATTCACACCAGCGTCGACATGTCGGGCCAGTACCTGCTGATCGCCCACAACAATCCTTCCGGCGTAAGCGTGCATCGGATCAAGGCGGATGGTTCGCTCGGCGAGCGCGTCAATCAGCCGGATAAACTCGACACCGGAATTTTTGCCCATCAGATTCTTGCCGCGCCCGACAACCGGCAGGTTATCCTGGTGACGCGCGGCAACAATGCGCCCTCAGACAATCCGGTCGATCCCGGCTCGATCAAGGTCTTCGGCTTCAAGGACGGCGTGCTGACGAATGCTGCAGCGATCCAGCCCGGCGACGGCATGCAGTTCGGCCCGCGCCACCTCGACTTCCACCCGACGCAGCCGTGGGTTTACGTCTCGATCGAGAGTCAGAACAAGCTTTGCGTCTACAGGCGCGACGCCGCAAGCGGGCTTTCCCGCGAACCGCTTTTCATCAAAAACACGCTGAGCGATCCCGCATCGAAGCTGCGGCAAGCCGCCGGACCCATCCACGTCAGTCCCGACGGGCGCTTCGTCTATCTCACCAACCGCGCCTTCTGGACGACGGAGTTCGAGGGCAAGCAGGTATTTTCGGGCGGCGAGAACTCGGTCGCGGTGTTTGCAATCGATCAGACCACCGGCGAGCCGACGCTGATCCAGAATGCGGATGCGCACGCCAATTACCTGCGCACGTTCGCAATCGATCCACAGAGGCGGATTCTCGTCGCCGCATCGGTGTGGCCGATGCTCGTGCGCGAAGGAAAGGACATCACCACGCTTCCCGCGGCCATCGTCGTCTACCGCATCGGTGACGACGGAAAACTCACCTTCGTGCGCAAATACGACATCGACGCCAGCGCGCAGAAGCAACAGTTCTGGGCCGGCATGGTGAGGCTGTCGTAGCCCGCTGTCCGGTCGCCCCTTGCCGGCGCATCAAGGGTAACAATCAGAACTTGAGGAAGCATGCCCGATAGCAAGCAAAGCCATGGTGGCCTGATCTCGCGCCGATCCCTGCTCGGCACGGCGGCCGCCGTGGCCGCAACGCCCGCTTCGGCCGAGGATTGTCGGATCGGGCCGTCCCCTCACGAAAAGGGACCGAAGGTCTGGATGGAGATGGACCAGGTCGAACTCGATGCGGCCTATGATCAATCCACCTACGCGCCGATGATCGACCAGATCCTGAAACGCTATGCCTCTGCGAGCGAGACGACGCGCTCGCGGCTTGGCGCGCCGAAGCGGCTGGCCTACGGGCCGACGCCGATCGAGGGCCTCGACCTCTATCCGGCAAAATCGTCGAACGCTCCGATCTTCGTATTTATCCATGGCGGCCGATGGCTTCGGGGCAGTGCCAGGAATTACGGCTTTCCGGCCGACCTTTTCGTCAACGCCGGCGTGAACTACATCGCGCTCGACTTCATCCAGGTGGAGGCTGCGAAAGGCGATATCAGGCCGATGGCCGAGCAGGTGCGCCGCGGAATCGCCTGGGTTTACAAAAATGCCGCCAGTTTTTCCGGCGACACCAAACGCTTCTACATCGGCGGCCACTCGTCCGGCGGCCACCTCTGCGGTGTCGCGCTCGTGACCGACTGGCAAAAGGATTTCGCGTTGCCACCCGACATGATCACGGGCGGCCTCTTGATGAGCGGCATCTACGATTTGAAACCGGTACGGCTCTCGGCGCGCAGCGCCTACATCAGGTTCGACGACGATATGGAGCAATCCTTGAGTTCGATACGGCACATCGACATGCTGCGTGCGCCGATCACCGTCACCTGTGGCACCTACGAGACGCCCGAGTTCCAGCGCCAGAGCCGCGACTTCGCTGCGGCCCTGAAGGACGCCGGCAAGCCCGTCGAACTGATCGAAGCACCGGATTTCAACCATTTCGAGATGTGCGAAAGCCTCGGCAATCCCTACGGCCCGAACGGTCTGGCCGCACTCAAACTGATGAAACTCGCCTGACGCGCGTCTTTCGGGCCTTTATCCGCGCGACGGACCGAATTCGCGGTACTCCGCAGGTTCCGCGGGGAAACCGGGGCGAATAGTCAGAATTGTCTACTCAAAGATAAAGTGAAAACGAGAGGGAAGCGCCATGGCGCGAAGACTGATCGACATTTCCGTGCCGCTGCAAAATGACGTGCCGGCCGACCCGCCCGGCATCAATCCGCACATTCAGTATTTCGATCACCAGCAGAGCCTGCCGCGCATGCTCGGCTTCTTCAAAGGCCTCAAGGCCGAAGACCTGCCGGATGGACAGGCATGGGCGATGGAGACTGTGCAACTGTCAACCCACAACGGCACCCATCTCGACGCGCCCTACCACTACCACCCGACCATGAATCGCGGCGAGCGCGCATGGACCATCGACGAGGTGCCGCTGGAGTGGTGCCTGCAGCCGGCGGTCAAGCTCGACTTCCGCCACTTTCCTGACGGCTATGTCGTCACCGCCAACGACGTCGAGACCGAGCTCAAGCGCATTGGCCACACGCTTTCGCCGCTGGAAATCGTCGTGGTCAATACCAGCGCCGGCGCTAAATACGGCCGACCCGATTTCGTCAATTCCGGCTGCGGCATGGGCTATGAGGCGACGATGTACCTGCTCGAGCGCGGCGTGCGGCTGACCGGCATCGACGGCTGGAGTTGGGACGCGCCCTTCGTTTACACCGCGAAGAAATTCGCGGAAACCGGCGATGCGAGCCTGATCTGGGAAGGCCACAAGGCCGGACGGCATATCGGCTATTGCCACATCGAGAAGCTGCACAATCTGGAACTCCTGCCGTCGACCGGCTTCACCGTGTCATGCTTCCCGGTCAAGATCGAGCGCGCCTCGGCGGGCTGGACGCGGGCGGTTGCGATCATCGAGGAATGAGACGCAACATCCCCCAAGCGACCGGCTCTAGACCTTCGTATGAGACTGGCGTTCTGCAACGCGCCGGACGTGCGTGCGTTGTTAGATATCGGGAGCGAAGCGAAATCCTTCGTCCTTGCATTTTTCCGAGCCCTTTTGATCGGATGAAGGCGGGACGGCAATTTGACCCCCGCGTAATCCTTTGAATGGACACGGAAAAATTCCACGTTTCCAATCGGTTCCGCGGACTTCTTTCAGGATCTCGTTCGCCTCTTAACGTTGCAATGAATATGAGGCCGTTGGCCGATTTTCGGCCTTCACAAGTGAATGCCAAGATCGTACTCACCTGCCCGGTTTCGTCGTAGCGAAGAAGTCCTCGGGGGTTGCGCTTGCTGAGGACGCGGGCAGAGCTACAATAACTAATTCAGTGGAGAGAAACGTCATGAAGAAAGCATTCCGACCGCCATTTTTCCGGTCATTGCCGGGGCTTCTCGGAGCGACAGCCCTGGGCCTGTTTGCGATGTCCGCCCAGGCCATGGCCGCTGACCCGATCAAGATCGGCGTCATCGCCGAAGCCCAGGCGATCGCCGGCGCGTCGATCCCCCAGGCCGCACAGATGGCCGCCGACGAAATCAACGCCAAGGGCGGGGTCGATGGCCGCAAGATCGAGATCATCACCTACGACAACCATTCCTCTTCGGCGGATTCGGTTCGCGCGTTCCAGCGCGCGGTCAATGAGGACAAGGTCAACATCGTCATCGCGAGCTACATCAGCGAAGTGGTGCTCGCGCTCGAACCCTGGGCTTCGCGTCTGAAGACGCCTTTCATCACGCCCGGCGCCGCGTCGAACGAGATCAGCAAGAGCGTCCACAATGATTATGAGAGGAACAAATACACGTTCCACGGCTACCTGACCTCTGCGGCGCTTGCGCAATCGGTCTGCGACGCCGCCAAGGAGCTATTGGTCGACCAGAAGCACATGAAGTCTGCGGTTATCATGAGCGAGGACGCCGCCTGGACCAAGCCGCTCGACGTCGGTTACGAGGAGTGCTTGCCCAAGATCGGCCTGAAGGTGCTCGATCACATTCGCTTCTCGCCCGACACCACCGACTTCACGCCGATCTTCAACAAGATCGAGGCCGCAAAACCCGACGTGATGATCACCGGCATCTCGCATGTCGGCGTGCAGCCGACGGTGCAATGGAAGAACCAGCAGGTTCCGATCCCGATGTTCGGCATCTCGTCGCAGGCGACCAACTCCACCTTCGGCAAGGACACCAACGAGGCTTCCGAAGGCGTGCTCTATCAGGGTGTCTCCGGACCGAACGTTCCGGTGACGGAAAAGAGCGTGCCGTTCACCCAGGCCTTCAAGGCAAAATTCGGCAACTATCCCTCCTATTGCGGCTACACCGCTTATGACGAAGTCTATTACATTGCCGATGCCGTGAAGCGCGCGGGCTCGACGGAAGCCGACAAGCTGGTCGACGCGCTGGAAAAGACCGACTGGGTCGGCACCATCGGCCGCGTCCAGTTCTACGGCAAGGACGATCAGTTCACCCATTCGCTCAAATACGGCAAAGGCCTTATCACCGGCTTGATGCTGCAGTGGCAGAATGGCGTGCAGGTCGCGGTCTGGCCGCCGGAAATCGCCAAGGCCACGTTGAAGTTTCCAAGCTTCATCAAGGTCACATCGAACTGATACCGCATGATGTGCTCCCGGGAGATTGCCCGGGAGCATTTTCATGATTGCATATTTCATCAACAAGGCAGCGGTGCTGCCGCGGCCGATATAAATGCTTGCGCTCCAGATCCTGATCGACGGTTTCGCTGTCAGCGCGCTGTATGCGCTCGGAGCAACCGGGTTTACCCTCATATTCGGCGTTTCCGGCGTGCTCAATCTGTCGCATGGCGCCATCATGGTGCTGGCGGCGGTGGCCGCATGGGCCGCAGCCAGCGTGTTTCACGCCGGCACCTATGCCGGCGCGCTGATCGGGGTGGCGGTAGCGCTGGTAGCAGCCTTTGCCACCTACTTCGCGGTGGTGCAGCCGATTCAGAAATCGACACGAATCCCAAACGAGGAGAAGGAAATCTTCGTTCTCACCGGCACGTTGCTGTGGGGGATCATGATTCAGGAGTTGATCGCGTATTTCTTCACCAACAACGCCAAGACGGTTCTGCCGATCGTCGAGGGCGTGGTCGACATCCTCGGCGTCAGGACGCCGCGAAACGAAATCTTTACGGCGATCGTCTGCTGGCTCGTGATCGCGATGCTATGGCTGCTCGTGAACCGCACCCGTACCGGCAAGGCCGTGCTTGCGGCCTCGATGAATCCGCGCGGCGTCACCCTGCTCGGGCTTGAGCTTCGCAACATCTATATCGTGGTCTGGGCGATTTACGGCATCCTTGCCGGCATCGCCGGCGTGCTGCTCGGCATGTTCCTCGGCGTGAGTTCCTACAGCGTCGGACCGCTGACTGCGAGCGCGTTTTCGATCGTGGTGCTCGGCGGGCTGGGCAGCGTGTCCGGCTCATTGATCGCAGCCTTTGTGGTCGGTTATCTCGAAACGATTACCGCCTATCTGATCTCGCCGGCCTACCGCACAATTCCAGCGCTCCTGCTCC
Organism: Bradyrhizobium sp.; assembly: GCF_035570375.1. Lineage (GTDB taxonomy): Bacteria > Pseudomonadota > Alphaproteobacteria > Rhizobiales > Xanthobacteraceae > Bradyrhizobium. The sequence goes on from NZ_DATMLW010000034.1 coordinate 45,067, forward strand.
TGGTCGCCGTGATGTATGTGCGGCCGCAAGGCCTGCTCGGGAGGCGTTGAAACATGCTCGACTTCTTCAAATCGCGGCTGTTCTTCGTTTCACTCGCGGTCGTCATCATCGCCGCGACACTGCCGCTTTACGTCTCCGGCTACGTGCTCGGCCTTTTGACGGTCGCCTATTATTTCGGCGTGTTCGCGATGGCATGGGACCTGTTGTTCGGATTTGCAGGCGAAGTGAATTTCGGCCCGACCTTCCTGATCGGGGTCGGCGCCTATACAGCCGGCATTCTCAACAACCAGTATGGCTGGTCGGTCTATCTGTGTATCCTGCTGGGCGCGCTCGCCTCCGTGATCGCCGGCTTCGTCCTGGCGCTTCCGGCTTTGCGGGTCCGCGGTCCCTATTTCGGGTTGACCACGCTGGTTGCGGTATTGATGCTGCAGAATTTCGTCGTGGTGTTCGCCGATCTCACCGGCGGTGAGATCGGACTGACCATTCCCGACGTGATTTCAATCGACGCCGGCGTCAACTACTGGATCGCGCTCGGCTTCATGACCATCAGCGCCATCATCCTTTACGGCTTGTCGCAGTCGCCGATCGGGCTGGTGCTGCAAGCAAGCGGTCAGGACCCGGTGCAGGCGGGCGCGCTCGGCTTCAACATCGTCAAGCACAAGCTCGCGGCCTTTGTCGTCAGCGCCTTCTTCTCAGGCCTCTCCGGTGCGCTTTTGGTGTTCTATTTCGGCACCGCCTCGGTCGGCACCGTCGTCGATGTCGCCGTCGGCGTGAACGTGATCGTCGCCGCCGTGCTCGGCGGACGCCGCACGGTGCTGGGCGCAGCACTCGGTGCCATCTTCCTGATCGTCGCCGGCGAATTCCTAAGACCGACCGGCGAGCTTGCAACCTTCATCGTCTCTGCAGTCGCCCTGCTCGTCGTGTTGTTCTTCCCCGGCGGCTTCCTCGGAGCGGCCCTGTCACGGGAGGCGCGTTAGTGCGGCGAATTTGAAGTTCCTATCAATGCCCGCTACAACCTCATTACAGGAACTCAAGTTCAAAGCAGCACTTGGCTTATATTTGCTAGAGCTCCTTTGATTCCGAAGTTCGCATCAGAGGCCGCCGCGAAAGCTTGCGAACTTCGGAATCGGAGCTCTAGTGATGGATACGGCCACCAACAACCCGCCGGTTCTCGAAGTCCGCGGACTCACCAAACGGTTTGGCGGCCTTACCGCGGTCAAGAACCTCAATCTCGATCTGTGTGGCGGCGAGATTTTCGGCCTGATCGGCCCGAACGGTTCAGGCAAGTCGACGGCGATGAAGGCGATCATGGGAATCGAGCGCCCGAGCGCCGGCGAAGTGATCTTTCGCGGCGAGAACGTTGCCGGCCTTCCTGCGCACAAGATCGCGCGCAAGGGCTTTGGCATGGTGTTCCAGCATTCGCGGCCGCTGAACCGGCAGACCGTGCTCGAGAACATCATGGTCGCGCTGCTGCCTGACAGCCTCTTGATGTTCTTTGCCGACAAGACGCTGACCGAGCGCGCCGAATGGATCGCCAATCGCGTTGGCCTCGGCGCGGTGATGAACCGGCGGCCGCCGACCCTGCCCTTCGCCGACTTGCGCCGGCTCGAGCTCGCCAAGGCCATCGCCAGGGACCCCAAGGTGGTGCTGGTGGACGAACCGTTCGCCGGGCTGACGCTCGCCGAAGTCGGCACCTTTTCCGAGCTCATCCGCAGTTTTCGCGACGAGGGTCGAGCAGTGCTTCTCGTTGATCACAACGTCAAGAGCGTGGCGGCGCTGGTCGATCGGGTGCTGGCGATGTATCTCGGCGAGGAAATCGTCACTGGCCGTGCCGACGAGGTGATGCGCAACGAGACCGTGCGGCGGGTTTATCTTGGAGGCGCGATCGAGACGTCGGCCCGCCCCGAGACCAGCTTCAAGGACAGGGTCCCGTTTCTGCAGGTCGAGAATGTCAGCGTGTTCTACGGCAAGGCCCAGGCGCTGGAAAACGTGTCGATTCACGTCCATCAGGGAGAATTCGTCTCGGTGGTGGGACTCAACGGCGCCGGCAAGACCACGCTGTTCAACGCGATCTCCGGCTTTTTGCCCTACAGCGGCGAAATCCTGCGCGACGGCGAAAAGCTGCGCGGCACCAGTCCCGCGCGCATCGCCCGCACCGGCATCGTGCAGTGCCCGGAATCGCGCGAACTGTTCGGCGAAATGAGCGTGCGCGAGAATCTCGACCTCGGCGGTCAGCACTTGAGCGATGAAGACAGGGAGAAGCAGCTTGCGTGGTTGTTCGAGCTGTTCCCGATCCTGAAGGAGCGCCAGAGCCAGATGGCGCAGACGCTCTCCGGCGGCGAGCAACAGATGCTGGCGATCGGCCGCGCGCTGATGATGCAGCCAAAAATCCTGATCCTGGACGAACCGACGCTCGGGCTCGCGCCGGTCATCCTCGAACAATTGTCGAAGGCGCTCGAACGGCTGCGGCAGACCACGCAGATTACCGTGCTGCTCGGCGAGCAGAACGTAACATTCGCGCTCCCGCACGCCGACCGCGTCTATGTGCTGGAGCACGCCCGGATCGTGTGGGAAGGCGATCCGGGCCGCTTCGCAGTCGAAGCCGGCGCCGGTTATCTCTGAAGGCCGAGGCCTTTGCCGGGCGGCCTACTTGGCGCTGACGGTGCGCGTTTGTGTTGCGGGTTTTTGGCTCTGCGTCGGCGTATCGGCCGAAGTCGGACTTTTGCCGGCGAGCTCCGCCTGCACGCTCTCCGCTATCCAGTTGGAATTGATGGGCTGAATGACAGAAAGAACGATCATCGCAATCGCGAGCAGGAACGGCAAGACCACAAATCCGAAGCCCCACTTGTCGAAGAACCCGTCTTCCTTTTTACGCGACCTGTCGAACCGGGAATGCATGGATGCCTCCACAAGGCGGATGTATCTCATGCCTGTCTAGCTCAAGGACGCCCGACCCCATGTGAACTGCTTCACATCGGCGACCGCAAATGCGCATTAACTTTCTTCGGTTCCACTTCCCGCAAGTTCCTGGAGCGAAGCGACGTCCAGCACGACGATGGCGCCGTGTTCAAGCCGAACCCAATTGCGCGCAGCCCAGGCGCGCAGTTGCTTGTTGATGCTCTCGCGCGTCATGCCGACCATCTCGCTGAGCTCCTGCTGGGTGACCGCAATCGTGCGATCTCCTTGCGCGGGCTTGTGCCGTTCGGTCAGGCGAATGAGCGCGCTGGCGACCCTCCCCGGCAGATCCTGAAGAATGACCTGTTCGACCTGGTCGCTGGTCCAGCGCAGCCTTGCACAAAGCAGTTCGATGAACTTCATTGCCAGCGGCGGCTGGCTCCGCACGAATGGCAGAAATTCGCGGCGGTCGATGATGAAAATCTCGCAATTGGTGTTTGCGGTGGCATCTGCCGTGCGGGCCTGGCCGTCGAGTACGGCGACCTCGCCGAAAATCTCGCCGGGCCCGATCAGGTTCAGAATCGCGCTGCGGCCATCAGGCGAGGAGATTGATATCTTCACGGTGCCGCTGATCACCGCAACGAGGCTGTTGCCGGGATCGCCCTTGGAAAAAATGGTGGCGCCGCGCTTGAGGGTGGCATGCTTGGCATAGCGGCAAAGCTGATCGAATGCTGCGGAATCAAGATCGCGAAAAATCGGATGCTTGCGCAGCACCGCCAATTTGCTGCTCGGGAAATGCCGAGCTTCACCAATTCTGTTCTCAGCCACGCCAATAAATTCTCCGCCGACACGATACAGCTGCCGACGCACCAGCGTAACATCATATTGGACAGAGCATATGAAGATCGATGGCAACCGTGCCTGTCCTCCCGGAGCGGAAAAAGACCTTGTGAAAACAAGGATTTGGAGCGGCTTCCGAATGCTTCCGCGGAGCGGTGCGACCGGAATAGACCCTTAAGCGGAAGTGCTGCCAGCCTTAACAGGGAGTTAAAATTTATTCTTCGCGCTGGCGCCTGCTTCGGTCTATGGCCGAAAAACGACGCTGCTCGCCGCATTGCGGCGACGACCAGCGGCGTGGCAAGCAACGTTACGCTATGTCAGCGTCTTTTAAGACGTTCCGGCCGTGTCTGATAGCCCAGGCAATCCCACCCGCAAACACAACAAATATGACGAGCACGACCGTGCCCATCACCGCGGCATCGAACGGCATCGGAAAATCCCCCTTAAGGCATGAGCGATCATTCTTCAGCCATCGTAATCATCGTTCCCGAATGGGCAGTCCAGATAGTTCGATATCCAAGCTGTTTTCCCGCATTCCGGTTGACGCAGATCAAATAACTTGTGGCTTTGGCCAAATATCAAGGAAACCGTTCACAACGTCTCGTTTCAATCTCAAGCAGTGGATTTGCGATGCTCGATTTTATTCTGCGCCAGGCGCTCGTTGCGCTAATCGCCACGACGAGCGCCTCGGCCGCGTCGCCTGCCGAACAGCGCGGCAAACTCTATGCGCAGTCACATTGCGCGCGATGCCATGCCATCGATCGCACCGGCGAAAGCCCGCTTCAAATCGCGCCGCCGTTTCGGACGCTGCATCTGCGATATCCCATCGAGTCGCTGGGCGAGGCACTCGCCGAGGGGATCTATACCGGACACGCCGAGATGCCGGCCTTCGAGCTCACCCCCGATCAGATCCACGATCTGCTTTCGTACTTGAAAACGCTCGAGTGAGAGTAGTTCCTAGAGTGTCTGGACGGTCCAGGTGACGAAATCCTTCGCCAAGCGGTCGAACGCTTCGTTGAAGGCCGAAACCGCTGCCTGGGGCTCGAGCTTGTCGAACTTCTCGCTCTGCTCGAACAAACGCGATGCGATGACCTTGCCGTTCTTGTCGAGAATCCTCGCCGACAGGGCGATCCGGGCCGCTGGCTGCGAATCAGTTTCAATCTGAAAACGCCTGACGTCGATCAAGAGCTGGAAATCCGCCTGGCCGACATCCGCCGCGCGCAACGGCGCGTGAGCGATGTCGTAGTTCTCGAAACTCTCGATCAATCTCGCCTGAAGCAGTTTCGGAATGCTGTCGGCCCAGACAAACTCCGCAAAATCGGGATATCCCCTGACCGGCGAGAACAGCATCCGCTGCGTCTCGAGCATCGCCACCGCGCTTGGTTCGGGAAGCGCCAATTGGCCCTTGATAGCCTTGACGGGCGCCGCAAAGCCTTGGGCCGCCCGCAGGTCATAAGTGAGCTTTTGCTGCGCCGTGCCGCCACCAGTCATCTTTTCGATGCCGGCAACGATGCTGTCGAGCTTGCCGGTGTTTCGGGCGAGTCCTTCGGAGAAAATCTTGAAGTTGGCGATGGTGTCCTTCAGCGGTTCGGAGTTTTCGCCGAGCACGGAATCGACTTTGCGCAACGCGTCCCGTGCGGCCTGCGTCATGCTCAAGCCCGCTCCGGGCTCGGCGATGAGCGTCGGCACCTCGCCGGAATTCGAAAGCTGCGTGCCGCCTTCGAGCGCGATCACGGGCACACCGGTCAGGCCCAGGAATTCGAGACCGACCCTCGTGTCGGGGCGCACCGGCGTGGTTGAAGCTACCGAGATCGTCGCATCGACGCGGCGGGGGTTATCGGGTGCAAGCGCAAGCTCAGTCACCTCCCCGACCCGGATTCCGTTGAACAGCACGCCGGCGCCGACCAAAAGCCCCGGCACGGAGCCATCGAACTGCACGTGATAGCTCGTGCGCGAGCCAAGTCCGCCGGTGTTGTTGAGCCAGTATACGAAGCCGAATACGGCGACGATGGTCGCGAGCACGAAGGCGCCGACAATGACGAAGGGAGCACGGGTTTCCATCTGTTTCAGCTCGCTTTGGGTTGCAGCATCTCCGAGCGCTTGCCGTGGAAATAGGCTCGCACCCATGGATGGGCGGATTGAAGAAGCTCATGCATGGTCCCGATCGCGACGATTTTGCCATCCGCCAGCGCCGCGACGCGATCGCAAACGATATTGAGGCTGGCGAGATCGTGGGTCACCATGAACACCGTCAGTCCAAGCGTTTTTTGCAGGGTTTTGATCAGAGCGTCGAAATCGCCGGCAGCGATCGGGTCCAGTCCCGAGGTTGGCTCGTCGAGGAACACGATCGCCGGATCCAGCGCGAGTGCACGCGCCAACGCCACGCGCTTGGTCATGCCGCCGGACAATTCGGCAGGAAACTTGTCGCCGTCTTCCGGCCTTAAGCCCACCATTTCGAGCTTGGCGGTGGCGATCTCGTCCATCAGTGTCTGCGAAAGCTCAAGATTTTCGCGCAACGGAAACTGGACGTTCTGGCGCACGGTAAGAGACGAAAACAGCGCGCCCTGCTGAAACAGAATGCCCCATTTTTCGGCGGCCCTCCGGGTGCTGCGTTCACCGTCCTGGCCAATCTCCGCGCCCATGACCTCGATCTCTCCGCTTCGAGGCGGAACGAGCCCGATGATGGTGCGCATCAACACGGTCTTGCCGCCGCCGGACGCGCCGACCAGTCCGAGAATCTCACCGCGGCGCACGTCGAGCGACAGGCGATCGATCACGATCTGCCGCCCGAAGCCGACCACCAGATCCTTCACCCGTATCGCGAATTGCGGCACTTCCTCGTGCATTCGTCACATTCCGATCGATGCGAAGAACACGGCAAACAGGCCATCGAGAACGATCACCAGGAATATCGATTTCACCACCGATGTCGTTGTTTGCTTGCCGAGCGACTCGGCGCTTCCCCTCACGCGCAATCCATCGCTGCAGGCAATGATGCCGATTGCGAGTGCCATGAACGGCGCCTTGATGATGCCGACCTTGAAACTCGTAACCGACACCGCATCGTGCAGGCGCGCGATGTAGATCGCAGGCGCCATGTCGCCGTAGAATTGCGCCACCAGTCCGCCGCCATAGAGCGCGGCCATCGAACCGATGAAGCTGAGGATCGGCAGCGCGATAACGAGCGCAATGATGCGCGGCAGGATCAAAACTTCGACGGGATCAAGCCCCATGGTGGAGAGAGCATCAATTTCCTCGCGCATCTTCATCGAACCGAGTTCGGCGGTGTAGGCGCTTCCCGAACGCCCCGCCACCATGATCGCAACGATCAGGACGCCGAGTTCGCGCAAAACCAGGATGCCGACCATGTCGACCACATAGGAATCGGCGCCGAACCTGCGAAAGTGGAAGAACCCCTGCTGTGCGATGATCGCGCCGATCAGGAAAGTGATGAGCACCATGATCGGGATCGCCTGGAAGCCCACCCTGTAGAGTTGATATACCAGCGACGTCATCCGCAGCGATCGCGGCCGACGCAGCACGCCGCCAAGGGCAAGAAAAAGCGAGCCGAGCATTCCCAGGAACGCGCTGACGTCTTCCCTCGCGCCCAGCGTGGCGCGGCCAATGTCGTTCAGTTTCACCACAACCGGATTTGAGGCAGGCGGCGGCGCCGGGTTGCGGCGGTTGACCTGATGGATTTCCTCGATCAGACCGGCGAAATTGTCGGCAACACCGACGATGCTGGCCGCGTGGCCGGAGACGCTTGCGCGCCGCGATATCTTCTCGAGCAGCCATGCCCCGAGCGTATCGAGTTCGCGCAAGCCCGCCATGTCGAGCTTCAGCGCCTTCGCCTGCTCGATCTTCTCGCTGACCGAATTGGACAGAACCTCAAGGGCGGCCGCATTGGCCGCCGTCCAAGCTCCGCTTGGCCGCAATTCAAGCCCGTCGTCCGATGCAGTGGCCGTTAGCAGTGGGGGAGAACTCACGATTTGTATTTCCTCTGGATGCCCTAGGACATATCTATGCGTCGGCGGCGGCGTGCGGATTGACCTGCCTCAAAGCCCGGGAGCGGCCCGGCGCGGTCTACGCAAATCGATTGCGACACGACCCGCTGCTTCCTCACAATTTGAGGCTTACCTCGCAAAGGCTGTGATCGACCGCATCGGTCCTGATCTCGAAACCGAGGTTCCGGCACATCTCCAGCATGACCGTATTTTCCTGAAGCACTTCGCCGGAGATCATTTTGAGGCCTTCGGAGCGCGCGTATTCGATGATCAGTTGCATCAACGCCCAGCCGAGCCCCCTGCCCTTGAGGTCGGAGCGGAGCAGGATCGCGTATTCGCCATTCTCGTAGATCGAGTCCGAATGAATACGCACCACGCCGACCATTTCCTTGCCGGGTTCGTCGAAGGCGACGAAGGCCATGGCGCGGGCGTAATCGAGCTGGGTCAGCCGCGCAATGAATTCGTGGGAAAATTGCTTCATCGGGACAAAGAAGCGGAGCCGCAGGTCCTCGAGCGTGACGTGGCGCAGGAATTCATGAATCAGTGGTTCGTCCTCGGGCCTGATCGGGCGCACGAGGACGCGCCGGCCGTCCTTGACCTCGATACGCCGCTGCCATTGCGACGGATAGGGCCGGACGGCGAAATTGGCAGGCCCTGAACCGGCGAACTTCCGTTCCACCTTTCCGACCGCGACCCGTGCATCGACCGCCATCACGCCATTCTCGTCGGCGAGCAGCGGATTGATGTCCAGCTCGCGAATTTCAGGAATGTCAGCGGCCATCTGCGCGATCTTGACCAGTACCATCTCCACCTCATCCTGCTTGACCGCAGGCACGTTCCGATAGCCGCGCAGCAGCCGCGAAACGCGGGTTCGCGCAACGAGGCTCCGCGCCAGCTGCAGATCGAGCGGCGGCAGCGTCAGGGCCTTGTCGTTGATGATCTCGACCGCGGTACCGCCTCTGCCGAACACGACGACGGTGCCGAAGGTCGGGTCGTCGGCAAGACCAAGGATTAATTCGCGCGCCTTGGGCCGTACCACCATCGCCTGCACGATGACCCCGGCAACTCGCGCCTCAGGGCGAAGCGCGTTGGCCCGCGCGATGATCTCGGAGGCGGATGCGCGCACCGCGTCCGCTGTCGTGAGGTTGAGTACCACGCCGCCGACATCGGACTTGTGAACGATATCGCGTGACATGATCTTGAGCACCACGGTCGCGCCTTGGGCGAACAGACGCGAGGCGTGAGCGACGGCTTGCCCTGCATCGGCGGCCGCATAGGTCGGCACCATAGCAATGCCATAGGCCTCGAGCAGCCGGCCGATCTCGACCGGCTCGAGCCAATGTCGGCCATCTGCAAGCGCCGCGGCAATGATGGCTCGTGCCGCCTCGATAGCCGGCACAAAATCAGTTGGCATGGCAGGCGGTACCTGCGTCAGCAGCGTCAGCACCTCGCGATGACGAACCAGATGCATGAAGCCGCGGATCGCATCGTCTTCTGTTGGGTAATTGGGGATAAGGGCGCCGCTCAGCTTGTCGGCGATTTTTTCCTCCGCGCCGATCCACGCCGCGAGCACGGGCTTGGCCGCGTTGCGGCGGCGCTCGCGATGTTTCCCGACCACATCGATCACGGTGGTTGCGATGTCGTTGGTGCTCGCGATCGCGGTTTGAACGTTCATGACCAGAATGGCATCGTTATCTGGATCGTCGAGCAAAACTTCCAGCGCCGCCGCGTAGCGCGCCGGATCCGCATCACCGACGATATCGACCGGATTCGACCCCGACCATGTCGGCGGCAGGACTGCGTCGAGCTTCGCGCGGGCCGGGGGTGTCATCGGTGCGGGAGTTCCACCCAGTTCGGAAAGCCGATCGATGGCGAGCACACCGATGCCGCCGCCATTGGTCAGGATGGCAAGCCGCTTTCCCGAAGGTGAGCCGACGCGCCCAAGCGTCTCGGCGCAGTCGAACAATTCGCGAAGGTCGAGAACCCGCAAGATGCCGGCGCGGCGAAAGGCGGCTTCGTAGACTGCGTCCGAGCCGGCGAGCGCGCCGGTGTGCGTTGCCGCCGCCTTGGCACCCTGCGCCAGGCGGCCGGACTTGACGACGACGACCGGCTTGACCCTGGCCGCGGCGCGCGCCGCCGACATGAATTTGCGGGCATTCTTGATCGCCTCGACATAGAGCAGGATAGCGCGGGTTGCGCCGTCAAGCGCGAAGTAATCGAGGAGATCGGCGATATCGACATCAAGCTGGTCTCCGATGGAAATGATGCCGGAGAAACCCACCGCGCGCTGCGCGGCCCAATCGACCATGCCTGTGGCAATCGCGCCGGACTGCGAGATCAGCGCCAGATTTCCCGCAGCCGGCGTATGCGCCGCGAAACTGGCGTTGAGATCGGCGTTTGGCATCATGATGCCGAGACAATTCGGCCCGATCAGCCTCATGCCGTATTTGCGCGCCGCCGCCTCGGTAGCCTCCGCGAGCGAACCCGTGCCGCGGCCGAGCGCGGCCGCGATGATGACGGCTCCGGCCGAGCCGAGTTTTCCGGCCTCCTCGATCAGGCCGGGGACCACCGCGGCCGGGGCAGTGATCACCACGAGTTCCGGAACGAACGGCAATTTGCCCAGGGCGGGGACCGTGGCGATGCCATCGACCTCGGCATAGCGCGTATTCACAAGGCCGAATTGGCCTTTGAATTTGCCACCCAGAATGTTGCGCAAGACGGAGCGGCCGACGGAACCCTGGCGCGGACTTGCCCCGACCAGTGCAAGCGAACGCGGCGCAAGCAGATTCTTCAGGCGATAAGTCGACATCGGTGTTTCGGGACCCAGCGGATTTCAAAGGATGTTCATGCGATCAGCGCGCTCTTAAGGATTTTTCGAAATCGCGCGTTAATGCGACATCATCACCCAGCAGGGCGGCCGCCCGATGACGGTTTTGGTAGCACCGCCCCAGATGGTTTCGTTCAACCGCGAATGGCGATAGGCTCCCATGACCAGGAGGTCGATCGCATTCTTCTTCACATAGGCCTCGAACACCTTTCCGACCGAGCTGCCGTCGATCTTGATCGCCTCGAAGGTCGCGTTGACTTCATGTTCCGCGAGATGGCGCGCAAGCGCAGCACCTGATTCGATCTCGGCCTTTGTCTTGGCGTCGGTTGCCGTGATGATGCGCACGTCGGCGGCGTCCTCAAGCAATGGCAGCGCATCGGCAACGGCGCGCGCAGCGGGCGCGGTGTGATCCCAGGCGATCGCCACCCGGTCGAAAACGACCGGCAACTCGCTGGCAATTTCTACCGGACACATCAGGATCGGCCGACCCGATTCAAAGATGAGCCGCTCGACAAGCTTCTCGGATCGGCTGTCATGCGATTTGACCGCCATCATCGACAAATCCACCAGCCGCGCGGACGCAGCAATATTCGCAAGGACCTCGGCCGGCGCGAGCCGGCTGATTCGCTGTTCGTTGCGAACGGAAAAGCGGCTCGCCGCAGCCTCGAATGCCTTCAACAACCCACGCGCATCCGGCACGCTGCGCTCCGCCGCGACAGCTTGCGCATTCTCGATGTCGGGCGAGATCACGACCTCTGGTCGACGGGGAATCTCCTCCTCCACGGCAAGTGCGACGACACGCGCACTGAAATCTCCGGCAACCGCCACGCACTTCTCGATGGCGGCAATCGCCGCCGCGTTGGGCTCGCCGACCAGTGGCAAGAAAATATCCTTGATCGCCATAGGCGTTCTCCTTCGCCATTAAGGTAGGGTATTGCCGGAAGGCGGTATTGATCTCGGTCAAAAGGACGCGCGTGCCAGTTTGCCCGGCAGGACTTCACAAGACTGTCTTCATGATTGATTCTTGATGGAGCAGTATTCCGGCCGAGAAGGCACGGCTTTCCCATTGCCGATCACTTTCCTGCGGATCTGCCTTGATTGAGGTCAAAAACCCGCTGACGGGCCTGCTATACCTACCCAATGCTTTTTGCCGCCGTCGGCTGCTGGGAGAAGCACGGATGCACGCGATGGTTTTGCCAGCGCCGGGCGCAGCCCTGCAATTGCAGGAGCGCGCCGATCCTCTTCCTGGTGGCGGAGAGATCCGCGTGCGCGTGAGCGCTTGCGGCGTTTGCCGGACTGACCTTCACGTCGTCGATGGCGAGTTGCCGCATATCAGGTACCCCGTGATCCCCGGCCACGAAATTGTCGGCCGCGTCGAGGTGCTCGGGCGGAACGTCATTACCCACCGTGTCGGCGACCGCGTCGGAGTTCCGTGGCTCGGCCATACCTGCGGCGTCTGCCGCTTCTGCAAGGACGGGATGGAAAATCTTTGCGATCGGCCGCTTTTCACCGGCTATACGCGGGACGGCGGCTTCGCCACGCATGTCGTCGCCGACGCGCGCTATGCCTTTCCGCTTGGCGAGCAGGGCGACGATGTCGCGATCGCACCGCTGCTTTGCGCCGGGCTGATCGGCTGGCGCTCACTGGTGATGACCCAAGACGCGAAGCGACTGGGCATCTACGGCTTCGGGGCGGCCGGACACATCGTCGCGCAAGTCGCACTCTGGCAAGGTCGCGGCGTCTACGCGTTCACCCGACGCGGCGACCGCGCGGCGCAGGATTTTGCGCGGCAGTTGGGAGCAACGTGGGCTGGCGCGTCGGATGAGCTTCCCGATGCATCTCTCGATGCCGCTATCATCTATGCCCCGGCGGGAGAATTGGTGCCGGCGGCGCTGCGCGCAGTGCGCAAGGGCGGCCGGGTGGTCTGCGCGGGTATTCACATGAGCGATATTCCGAGCTTTCCCTACCATCTGCTCTGGCAAGAACGGCAGCTCGTATCGGTTGCCAATCTCACGCGCCAGGACGGCATCGATTTCCTGAACATCGCACCGAAGGTCGGAATCCGGACCCGGACCACTTCGTTTCCGCTCGCTGAGGCCAACGATGTCCTGAACAAGCTGCGGAACGGACAAATTCTCGGCGCCGCGGTGCTCAAGCCCTGAGGTCGGCGCGGTGGTCCTCCTCGCGCACCTCGGCAGGGGCGGCAGGCAAACGCGCGGCTTGCGCCTGCGGCAAAGTCGAAATCGGCTGCATGGCACTCATTCAATCTCTCGCGGGGGTGAATCGATGGCGATCCAGAGAGTCGGAAGACTCACGGCCGCGGCCGGTTGGCGAACAAATTCGATGCGTTTTCGAGCATTCGCTGACCATGTCTGAACAGGCGCTCGCTGTCGCGGCGCAAAAAGTCGATCTGGTGCCGGCTGCATTCCTCAAACATTGTGCTGAGATCCCTGACCGAGTGCGATTCCGCCACCTTCGAAACGAATTCGGACAACAGATGCGTCTCGGTTCGCGCCCGATCGAACATTTCATTGCCGGCGAACACGATCTCTTCGAGCAGTATCTTCTGCGCGCCGAACATGAATTCCAGCGCATTCTTGTTTGCGTTGGCAAATCGCGCAGCCGCATCAGTCGCGCTCAACGGATCGATCGCGGCAGCATGAGTATCCAGCATTGAAAGCTCCACCATGACAGCCTCCGATCTATGCTTTCTACATGATACGTGGTCATCGACGGCCGAACATTGAGCTGCATCAAGCCGATGAGAAGTGCGCGCTTGACCTGTGTCAAATCGCCACGCGCCGACGAGACTAATCTTTCCCACGACATCAATCGATTCTTCATTCCGCCGGAGCTCTTCATGCGCGCCCATCAAATCATGACCCGTCCGGTCATCACCGTTACGCCTGACACCACGATTGTCGAGGCCGCCAACATCATGCTGCGAAAGCACGTCAGCGGCCTTCCTGTCGTGGACGCCGCGAGCAAGCTGGTCGGCATGCTTTCCGAGGGCGACTTCATTCGCCGCAGCGAAATCGGCACGCAGCGCAGACGCGGCCGCTTCCTGAAATTCATCCTTGGTCCCGGCCGGGCGGCTTCCGACTTCGTGCAGGAGCACGGCCGCAAGGTTTCTGCGGTCATGACCACCGAGCCGCTTGTGACAGTCAGCGAAGATGCGGAACTGGAAAGAATCGTCGATCTGATGGAGAGAAACAATATCAAGCGACTGCCGGTGATACGCGACGACAAGATCGTCGGCATCGTTTCACGTTCCAACCTGCTGCAGGCGGTGGCGAGCCTTGGAAAAGATTTCCCAGATCCCACCGCTGACGACGATCACATTCGCAATCGGGTGATCGACACGCTCTCGAAACAGGAATGGTGCCCGTTCGGCCTTTCCGTCGTCGTGCGCGATGGAATCGTGCATCTTTCCGGCGTCATCACCGAAGAACGCGCGCGCCAGGCCGCAATCGTCGCGGCGGAGAACATCACGGGCGTGAAGAAAGTTCACGATCATCTCTGCTGGGTGGACGCCATATCCGGAATGTACCTGGATCCTCCGGGAGATGAAGACCATGCCAAGGCAAGCTGATCGCAGTTATTCGATTACCTCGTCGGCGAGCGCAATCAATTTCGCGGGTAGCTCGAGACCGAGAGTTTTCGCGGTCTTGAGGTTGATGACGAACTCATACGTCGAAGGCTGCAGCACCGGGAGGTCGGCAGGCTTGGCGCCTTTGAGGACCTTTCCCACGTAAATGCCGCATTCGTGAAATCCGGCCGGAAGATTGGCGCCATAGCTCATCAGTCCTCCCGCGTCGGCATATTGACGCATGGGGTAAATGGTGAGGATCTTCTCGCTGGCAGCCAGCGCAACCAGCCGATCCCGGCGACTAATCAGAAAACCGTCGGCGGTGACAAGAAGGGCGCTGATCCCGCGTTGCGGCAGAGAAGTGAATACGCTTTCTATTTCCTCATCGTTGCTGGCCCCGACAGTCTCGATATTTATTCCAAGCGTACTCGCGGCGGCCTGCAGATCCTTCAACTGCGGCCCCGAATTGGGATTGCTCGGATTGATGAGCGCAGCAATCGAAGAGGCGTTGGGCACAAGCTCCCGCAACAGTTCCAGGTTCTTGGCTCCCAGTCGAGTGAACATGAAGGCGACGCCCGTGACGTTGCCGGTCGGACGATTGACGCTCGACACGAGACCAGACCCGATCGGATCGCTTCCGATCAGGAAAACGATCGGGATCCTCTCGGTTGCCGCTTTCGCCGCCAGAGCGGCGGGCAGAAAGTCAGCGGCTATGATGCTGACCTGACGGTTGACCAGGTCCGCCGCCAGTGCCGGCAGCCGGTCGTACTGGCCATCAGCCGCGCGATCCTCGATTGGAATGGTCAGCCCATCGCTGAGGCCCGCCTCGACCAGGCCCTTTCGAAAGGCTGCCGTCCATGCTGGCTGTGGCAGCGAGCCCTGATGGAGAAACCCGATGACCTGGCGCGGTTGCTGAGCGTTTGCGGCAAGCGGCCACACCGCCATCCCGCCAAAAGCGGCGAGCAAGTCGCGTCGCTTCATGTCCCGCTTCCGTTTTTCAGAGACAGGCTGTCGCTCGCTTGAAATATTAGCAGATCACCCCCCGAAGGTCATGAACTTTGCAGCCGCGGCAAGCGCCGCCGCAAGCAGTCGGGCAGAAAGCTGCGATCAGCGCGGCACCACGGCCGTCGCCTCGATTTCGACCTTTGCAGCCTCTTCAACCAGGCGCACGACCTGGATCAACGCCATGGCGGGATAATGCGAACCGAAAATTTCGCGATAGATTTGCCCCAGCGCCTTCAGGCTGGCGAGATATTCTTCCATGTCGACGACGTACCACGTCAGACGCACGAGGTGGTCGGGCCGGGCGCCGCCTTCGGCAAGAATGGCCGAAATGTTGCTCAGGGTCTGACGGACCTGGCTGACGAAATCGGCAGGCAAGTGACCCTGCTCGTTCCAGCCGATAACCCCGCCGGTCACGACAAGGCGGCCATCGGCAGCCATGCCGTTGGCGTAGCCTTTCGGCGCCGGCCAGCCGCTCGGCTGCAGGACTTCAGGGCCTGGCGGCGTCGCCTGCTCCTTTGTATTCGGGCGGACGACAAGGGTGGGACCTTTCGGCGGACTCACGGAACTTTCTCCTTCACTTCATTCGGCGGCGATGCCGGAAGATGCGGCGCTGTCCCGGGCCATCTGCCGCAAGGCAAATCGCTGCAATTTTCCGGTTTGGGTTTTGGGCAGTTGCGCGACGTATTCGATCGCGCGCGGATATTTATACGGGGCGATCTCGCGCTTGACGTGGTCCTGCAACTCGGTCGTGAGCGCTGCGTCAGCGGCGATGCCGGGCATCACCACCACATACGCCTTGACGACCATGCCGCGGGCTTCGTCCGGCACGCCGACCACGCCGCATTCGGCCACGGAAGGATGTTTCAGCAGCGCCGCCTCGACTTCGGGGCCGGCGATATTGTAACCGGACGAAATGATCATGTCGTCCGATCGTGCCACGAACGAGAAGCGGCCGCTCGCATCGCGAACAAAGGAATCACCGGTCAGGTTCCAGCCATCGCGGACATAATTCGACTGCCTTGGGTCCGCGAGATAACGGCAGCCGGTAGGCCCACGAACCGCGAGTTTTCCGACCGTTCCGGGCGCTACTTCCTTCATCTCCTCATCGACAATCCTTGCCTCGTAGCCGGTCACCGGCCGACCGGTCGTTCCGGCCGCGGCATCTTCGGCGCGGTTGGTAATGAAGATGTGCAGCAATTCCGTGCTGCCGATGCCGTCAAGGATCGTTTTGCCCGTCTTGCGGGTCCAGCTTTCGAACACCGGCGCCGGCAAGGTTTCACCTGCCGAAACCGCAAGACGCAGCGACGACAGATCGGCACCCTGATCCATCGCCGTCATCATCGCGCGGTAGGCGGTCGGCGAGGTAAAGCAGATCGTGGCCTTGTAGGTCTCGATGATCTTGATCATCTCGCTTGGCGCCGCATTTTCCAGAAGCGTGGCGGTCGCGCCGAAGCGCAACGGGAAGATCGCAAGCCCACCGAGGCCGAACGTAAAGGCAAGCGGCGGCGAGCCGACGAAAACATCATCGGGCGTCACCCGAAGCACTTCCCTTGCATAACCATCGGCGATGATCAGCAGATCGCGGTGAAAATGCATGGTCGCCTTGGGCTCGCCGGTGGTTCCGGACGTGAATCCGAGCAGGGCGACATCATCGCGGCCGGTTTTGATTGCATCGAATTTCACCGGCTTGTTGAGTGCCACGCGGTCGAGTTCCGCGTCATGGTTTGACGTGCCATCGAAATTGATGACCTGCTTGAGGAAGCGGCTGGTCTTGGCGCACGCCACCAGTTCATCGGCGATGCGGCTATCGGTCAGCCCCAGCGCAATCTCGGCCTTGTCGACGATCTTGGCGAGTTCGCCGGCGCGAAGCAACGGCATGGTGTTGACGACGACCGCGCCCGCCTTGGTGGCGGCAAGCCACGCCGCGACCAGGGCCGGATTATTGCCGGAGCGGATCAGGATACGGTTGCCGGGCTTGACGCCGTAATTCTCCACCAGCGCATGCGCCAGGCGGTTCGACCAGTCGGCAAGTTCCTTGTAGGTGCGCTGGCGACCGTTGCCGATCAGCGCGATGCGATCGCCCAACCCCTTCTCGACAATGCGGTCGGTGAGTTCGACCGCAGCGTTGAGATATTCGGGATATTGGAATTCCGACCGGTTAAGAGGCAACGCCGGCCATTGCTCGAACGGCGGCAGGTTTCGCCGCGTGAAATCATCGACGTGACCCGATGGGCCAAACGGTGTGATGAGGCTGGATGTTCCACCTGACATGTCCGGTCCTTCCTTTTCAGGATGACGGGCTGCGGTCATTCCGAAAGCGATGCCGATACTTCGAATCCGGAATATAGGCATTTTCGGTTCTGGTGCTTGCGCGCCCTCCCGGAATGACCAAAACATTTTATACTTAAAATAATTGGGCGCAATAGCCCGATCAAGCCCGATCCAGAGGTTTTCTACCGCGCTGCCAGTTCGCTCAGACGCGAGACCATCGGCGAATTCGGCTCGGCGAGCGGGGCGATCGCCGTGAAATGGTTGGCGCCGGCAACGGTTCCGAACCGCGTCGGAATCCCGGCCTGTCCCCACCGCTCGACAATGGCCCGGCTTTGCCGGAAATATTCACCACTCTCCGCCTCGCCCACGACCGCATCCAGGCTTCCCCGCGCCGGCGGTTGAAAGAAAAACGGGCTCGCAGCTCTTGCGGCGGCTTCATCAAGACCCAATGGCCGGTTGATGGAGGTGCCGATAAGCGGCGCAAGTTCGAACAGGCCGGATATTGCATAAGCCGCGGTCACGAGATTGGAAGGCAGCCGGGCATCGAACGCTTTCCAGTCGGTTGCCAGCATGCAGGCCGCCAAATGCCCGCCGGCCGAGTGGCCGCTGATCACAAGGCGCTCCGAAAGCCGTGCCAGCACGCGCGATGCCATCCGCATCTCGACGATGATCTGCTCGACCGTGACATTGGGGCACAGATCGTAGCTCGGGATGGCGACGCTGATGCCATGAGCGTTCAGCCCGCGTGCGAGGTGGCTGAAGGACGAACTGTCGAGCGCCTGCCAGTACCCGCCATGGATGAAAACGACGATGTGCCCTTTGCCATCGCCTTCAAAGAAATCGATCGCGTTGCGCGGGCCGGGGCCATAGGGGATGGAACGCGGCGGATGGCTCCCGCGCCAGGCGGCCGCGTCCCTCACCCACCCCGCCATCACCGCCGGGTGTTCGGGAACCCGCGCCCGGTTGTTGTATTCGGCCTCGTAGTCGATGCCACCCAAGGCGTCTCAAACCCTCTTTTGCGCAGACTTCTGCGCGGAAGCCTTGGTCTTGGCGAGCAGCCGCATCAATTCGCGAACGTCCTTTGGCGAAAGATCGGAAAAAATATCCGCAATCCAGGTCTCGTGTTCGCCCGCCATCCTGCGAAACTCGGCGCGGCCGGCCTTGGTCAGCCTGATAACCTGGACCCGCCGGTCGGTGTCCGACGTTCGCCGGTCGAGGTGACCGGATTCGACGAGGCGCTCGACCAGACCCGTGACATTGCCATTGCTGACCATCATCCGCTTGGAGACATCCGAAAGGGTCATGCCTTCCGGAACCTTGTCGAGCTGAGCCATCAGGTCGAAGCGCGGCAACGTGACGTCGAAATGCTCGCGCAGCCGGCTGCGGACCTCGCCCTCGATCAGCGTGGTGCAGGTCAGGAGCCGAAGCCAGAGCCGCAGCTCGTTGCCGTGATCTTCCGGGAGTTCGACGGCCTTGGTCTCGGAATCAAGGATCATGACGCGTTCGTACTGGTCTGGCGCTGGAACGGCACGGTTCGCCAAATTCGCTTCCCTCGCCTGTTGGCTGTTATTTTGACCTTCAAATAAATCGAGCGGCGTCGCAAGTCAAAAAACGGATGTTCCTTTATGGTTCAAACAATTGGCGCGGCCTTTGCATGTAGTACTTGCATGGAGGGTACGTTTTTGCGGAGGGCGCCTTGCACGTGGCCAGCCTGCGCGGCCAATGGCGCCGTGTCGCTCGCCTCCGCCGCCTGCCTTGCTTGCGGTGAGCGCGGCCGTCAGAATAGGTCTGGGGGATCGGGGTTGGAAAGCAGATCCGCCGCCACCAAAGGCGGACTTTTGAGGGAAAGACATGAAGCAGCAGTTGAAGTTGGCGGGCCTTGCAACCCTGTTTGCGGTTTGCGCGAATGCGGCGGTGGCGCAGGAGAAGCTCAGGATCGGGCTGGTCCTGACATTGTCGGGACCGGCGGCTGCTCTTGGCCAGCAGGTGCGCGACGGCTTCAATCTCGCGGTCAAGGATCTCGGCGGCAAGATGGGAGGCCGCGAAGTCGAGATCGTGGCGGCCGATGACGAGCTCAAACCGGATGCTGCGGTCACCAAAGTCAAGGGCCTGCTCGAACGCGACAAGGTCGATTTTGTCGTCGGCCCGATCTTTTCGAACATCCTGCAGGCGATCCACAAGCCGGTAACCGATACCAAGACCTTCCTGATCAGCCCGAATGCCGGTCCCTCAAGCTACGCCGGGAAGAACTGCAGCCCGTTTTTCTACGTGACCTCCTACCAGAACGACCAGGTGCACGAGATCCTCGGCAAGGTCGCACAGGATCGCGGCTACAAGCGCATCTATGTCATGGTGCCGAATTATCAGGCCGGGAAGGATTCCGCCGCGGGCTTCAGGCTCGATTACAAGGGGGAAATCGTGGAGGAAAGCTACGTGCCGCTCGGCACGCTGGATTTCCAGGTCGAACTCTCCAAGATCGCTTCGCTCAAGCCCGACGCCGTGTTCACCTTCATGCCGGGCGGCATGGGCGTCAGCCTCGTGAAGCAATATCGACAGGCAGGGCTTGCCGACCAGATCCCGGTGCTTTCGGCATTCACCGTCGATGAGTCGACGCTGCCGGCGCAGCAGGATGCGGCGGTCGGCATGTTCGGCGGCGCGGATTGGGCGCCCGATCTCGACAACCCGCAAAGCAGGAAATTCGTCGCCGCTTACGAGGCTACCTATAACAGCGTGCCCGGCACTTATGCGATGCAGGGATATGACGCGGCGCTCCTGATCGACAGCGCGGTGAAGGCGGTAAAAGGCAATCTTTCCGACAAGGAAGCGGTAGCGAGTGCATTGAAGAAGGCCGATTTCACGTCGCTGCGCGGCAGCTTCAGATTCAACGTCAACGGCTATCCGATCCAGAATTTCTATCTGACCAAGGTCGCCAAGCGCACGGATGGCAAATTCCAGACCGAAATCGTGCAGAAGGTTTTTGAGAATTACGGCGACCGCTATGCCAAGGATTGCACGCCGGCGAACTGAACAACGCGCTTTCGAGCGAAGCGGACACCGCTTCGCGCGCAGAAGACGCGTCCGGATAACGAGGGAAGGAAAAAAGCGATGAACAAGGAGATTACCGGCATCACGCGGGCCAACGAAGGCATTCAGGGAATTTCCTGGAACATTCTTGGCCAGACCTACGTGCCGAAAAATCGCACCGACCAGTGCTTTTCGTGGCACGCGACGCTGCCGCCCGGCACCTTCGTGCCGCCGCACATCCATCCCGACCAGGACGAATATATCTACATGTTGGAAGGCAAGCTCGATTTCGTGCTGGCGAACTCCGAAGCGCAAGCCACGCCCGGCGATTTGATCCGTCTCGGCATGGGTATTCCGCACGGCATCTTCAACAAATCCGACCAGACTGCGAAAGTGCTGTTCT
Source organism: Bradyrhizobium sp. (assembly GCF_035570375.1). Classification (GTDB taxonomy): domain Bacteria; phylum Pseudomonadota; class Alphaproteobacteria; order Rhizobiales; family Xanthobacteraceae; genus Bradyrhizobium. The sequence continues at coordinate 65,925 of NZ_DATMLW010000034.1, forward strand.
GGGTGACGCCGACCCAGAAGCTCTATGACCTTTTCTGGGGCCTTCACAACATGAAGGAGCAGAAGCCGGAGGACGTGGTGGCGCTATCGGCGGAACACAACATCCACTTTCTGCCCCCGCCGCCAGGGGCGTGAGGCTTCTCTCTCACCCCGTAACCGGAGCGCGGCGAGCTCCAGGTGAAGAGAACACCGTCATGCCCGGCCTTGTGCCGGGCATCCACGTCATTGCTGCACCGAACAAGAAAAACGTGGATAGCCGGGACGAAGCCCGGCCATGACGAGAATCAAGTCGAGCGTTCGTCCAAAAACTTACGAAGACCGCACGGCCGCCAACCCCGGCACGGCAGCAAAGCCCGCCTTGTGGGCGTAGCCGCGCACGATGGCTTCGCGCTCCTTGTAGCTCAAGACCTTCTCGATATCGGTGAAGCCATCGGGGGCGAGTTGCTCGACCGCGTCGATCACACCTTCGGGACCGCCACGGCGGTTGGAGCGCACGATTTCCGCGGTCATCGGCAGGCGCTTCTGCTCGTAAGCCACCAGCGCCTGGCGCGGATGCTCGGAGCGTACCAGCGCGTCCGCAAGACAGCGCGCATCGAGAATGGCTTGCGAGGCCCCGTTCGATCCGACCGGATACATCGGATGCGCGGCATCGCCAAGCAGCGTGACGCGGCCGCTCGACCACCAAGGCAAGGGATCGCGGTCGCAGGTCGGATATTCGTAGAATTCAGGCGTCGCCGCGATCAGGCTCGGCACGTCGACGTAGGGCACCGAGAAGCGCGCGACATGCGGCATCAATTCCTCGCGCCTGCCCGGCCGCGACCAGTCCTGGGCGGTGCTGGTGAAGATCGGTGGCGTGTTGCCGTCGCCGATCTTCGCCAGCACCGCCCAGTTGGTCAGGCGGTTCGCCGCGCTCGAGCCTTCGGCGATCGGATAGACCACCACCTTGGCATTGAGGCCCCCCGCGACGATCATCGAACGGCCGGTCAGAAATGCCGGCCAGTCACGCGCGCCGCGCCAGAGCATCAGCCCGTTCCAACAGGGTGGTCCCTCCTGCGGAAACAGCGTCTCGCGCACCCGCGAATGAATGCCGTCGGCGCCAATCAGAATGTCGCCGCGCACGGTTTTGACGTGGCTGCCGGTGCGATCGAAGAAATAGGCGGTGACCCCGCCCTCGTCCTGGGTGAAGGCGCCAAGCCTGCAACCGGTGTGAATGGCTTCCTTGCCCAGCCGCTCCTCGACTGCACCATGAATCACGCTTTGCAGCCGGCCGCGATGGATCGAGAATTGCGGCACGTCGTGGCCGGCGTCGATACCGCGCGCTTCGCGCCAGACTTCCTGGCCGTGACGATTGAGATAATAGAGAACGTCGGTGCGGATCGAAACGTCATCGAGTTTTTGCAACAGGCCGAGGCCAGCAAGCTCCCGGATCGCGTGCGGCAGCGTATTGATGCCGACGCCAAGTTCGCGGATGGTTTCCGACTGCTCGAAGAGTTCGCAACCGATGCCGCGGGAGCGCAGCATCAACGCCGTGGTCAGGCCGCCAATGCCGCCGCCGACGATAATCGCCTTCATCGCTCTACTCCACTCGCTACCAGGCGCCTGGCGAGAGCACCATCCGATTCAACCTGATCGGCTCGTGATCTCAGCCAACAATCGCATGGCTCCTTACTCGGCCGCAAGCGGCTTTGCCCCCTCCGCCTTCAGCTCGGCCCGGGTCTTCGGCTTAGCCTTAATTTTAAGCTCCTCGAAATCCTGCCGGTCGCGGACGCTGTTGCGGAAAATCTGGTCCTTACCCGGCAGATATTGCACCGGGCAGGACACCCCTTCGGCGCCGTACCATGCCGCGGCCTTCAGCGTGAAACCGGGATCGATCAGATGCGGACGCCCGAGCGCCACGAGGTCGGCCCGGCCGGCCGCCAGGATGGTGTTGACCTGGTCGGCGGTCGTGATGTTGCCGACACACATGGTCGCGACACGCGCCTCGTTGCGCACCTGATCGGAGAACGGTGTCTGGAACATGCGGCCGTAGACCGGGCTGGAATCGCGCACGGTCTGACCGGTGGAGACATCGATGAGATCGACACCGGCTTCCGCAAAGGCCCGCGCGATCGCAACTGCATCATCACCGGTGATGCCGCCATCAGCCCAGTCAGTCGCGGAGATACGGACCGACATCGGCTTGTGCGAAGGCCACACTGCTCGCAACGCCTCGAAAACTTCCAGAGGATAGCGCAGACGATTTGCCGGCGAACCACCATAGGCATCGGTGCGCGTGTTCGTCAGCGGCGAGATGAAACTGGCGAGCAGATAGCCATGGGCGCAGTGCAGCTCCAGCATGTCGAAGCCGCACGCCTGGCCTCGCTCGGCGGCGGCGACGAACTCGCACCTGACCGCATCCATGGCGGCGCGGTCCATCTCGCGCGGCATGCGGCTGTCCGGGAAGTAAGGAATGGGCGACGCCGAGATAAGGTCCCATCCGCCTTCTTCCAGCGGCCGGTCCATGGCGTCCCACATCAACCTGGTGGCACCCTTGCGACCGGCATGTCCGAGCTGGAGGCAGATCTTTGCAGCCGAGTTGGCGTGGACGAAATCGACGATCCGCCGCCACGCGGCCTGCTGCTCGTCATTCCAGAGGCCTGCGCAGCCGGGCGTGATGCGCGCATCAAGCCCCACGCAAACCATCTCGGTAAAGATCAGGCCGGCGCCGCCCAGCGCACGCGACCCGTAATGCACGAGATGGAAATCTTGGGGCATGCCATCCTTCGCCGAGTACATGCACATCGGCGACACCACCGCGCGGTTGGTCAGCGTCATCTCGCGCAGCCGGAACGGCTGGAACATCGGCACAGAAGGCTTCTCGACATCGACGTCGAAACCGCTGGCGCGAACCTGTTTCGCAAAGGCCCTGTCGACCTCGCGGACGAATTCCGGCGCCCGAAGCGTCAGATTGTCATAAGTGATTGCCTTGGCGCGAGTCATGACGCCAAAAGCAAACTGCACGGGATCGAAATCCCAGAACCGATCGACGTGCTCGAACCAGACCAGCGAGACATCGGCGGCGTGCTGGGTCTTTTCGACTTCCTCGCGCCGGCCCTGCTCGTAAGCTTGCAGGGCGGCGGCGACCGTAGGCGCGCTACGCATGGCGTCCGCCAATGCAATCGCGTCTTCCATCGCAAGCTTGGTGCCGGAGCCGATCGAGAAATGCGCGCTCGCCTTGGCGTCGCCGAGCAGGACCATGTTGTCCTTGACCCAGCGCTGGTTGCGGATCGTCGGAAAATTCCGCCACATCGAGCGATTGGTCAAAATCGGATGGCCCTGGAGGAACCAGCCGAAAATCCCGGCCATCCGATTGGCCGATTGCCTCTCGTCCAGGTCCGCAAGGCCCGCGCGTTCAAACGTTTCCGGATCGGTCTCGAAGATCCAGGTCGAGCGCCCGGTCTCATACTGATAGGCGTGCGCGATGAACGGGCCCCACTCGGTCTCCTGAAAGATGAAGGTGAAGGCGTCGAGTGGCCGGGTGGATCCCATCCAGGCGAAGATATTGGAGCGCAGGTCCACCTCGGGCTGAAAATGCGCGATATGTTTCTCGCGGAAGCGGCTGTTGATGCCGTCGGCTACGACGATCAGGTCCGCATTGGCAAACCGGGTCTCGTCAGCGATCTCGGTCTCGAACATCAGGGCAACGCCTAGTTCGCGCGCCCGCTCCTGCAGGATCATCAAGAGCTTGCGGCGCGAGCAGCCGCAAAATCCGTTACCGCCGACACGGTGCACCGTGCCGCGGAAGTGCACGGCGATATCGTCCCAATAGGCAAATTCCTCGGTGATCCGGCGATAGCTCTCAGGATCGTATTTCTCGAAATTGTCGAGCGTAGCGTCGGAAAACACCACGCCGAAGCCAAAGGTATCGTCAGCGCGATTACGCTCATACACCGTAATCTCGGCCTCGGGGCGCTGCTTCTTCAAAAGGATCGCCGAATACAGACCGGCCGGTCCACCGCCGATGATCGCGACCTTCATGAAAGCCTCCGGCGCAATGATCGAGATGTTTTAAACCTAAAACAATTGGACGGCAAGCCCACCGATTCTCAATTGCCCTGGAACACCGGCTTTTCCTTTTTCGAAAACGCCTCAAAAGCGCGGGAAAAATCCGCCGTCGTCATGCACAGCGCCTGCGCGACCGCCTCGGCTTCGATTGCTTCTTCGACCGACATCGCCCACTCCATCGCTAGCATCCGCTTGGTCATGGTGTTGGCAAAGGCCGGGCCCTCGGCAATCTGCCTTGCGAGGTCGCGCGCCTGCGGCAGCACTTCGCCCGAAGGTACGATCCGGCTGAAGAAGCCCCAACGCTCGCCCTCCTCCGCGGTCATGAAGCGGCCGGTATAAAGCAACTCCGAGGCCCGCGAATGGCCGATGATCCGTGGCAGAATCGCGCAGGCACCCATGTCGCACCCGGCAAGTCCCACCTTGTTGAACAGGAACGCGACCTTGGCTCCGCTCGCCGCAAGCCGCATGTCGGATGCCATCGCGATGATCGCACCAGCACCGGCGCAAACGCCATCCACTGCCGATATGATCGGCTGCGGGCAAGCGCGCATCGCCTTGACGAGATCGCCCGTCATCCGGGTGAAGGCGATCAACCCCTTGGTGTCCATCTTCACGAGCGGACCGATGATCTCGAACACGTCGCCGCCGGACGAAAAGTTCCCCCCGGCGCCCGTGACCACGACCGTCTTGACCTGGTCGTCGAACGCACAGGCGCGGAAAAAATCCGTAAGCTCCCGGTAGCTCTCGAAGGTCAGCGGATTTTTCCGCTCGGGACGGTTCAGCGTCACAACGGCCACCCCGGCGTCGACCTTGAGCAGGAAATGATCAGGCGAATACTGCGCCAGGGGCAGCGTGACGCGATTGGCCGGTGTGCTCATTTGTGTCTCCCTGCTATCTTTGCCCAGGCGTCACGCCTCAAATCTCTCCACCGGCAACCGCGATCGCCTGACCCGTGATCGCACCGGCGCCCTCCCCGCACAGCCACAATACCGCGTCCGCAACTTCCGAAGGAGCGATGAGGCGGCCTTGCGGATTGTGTCTGGCCAATTCGGCTAATGCCTGCGCATGGCTGCGGCCGGTTTTTTTCATGATGTTCTCGATGCTTCCGGCAATGAGATCGGTGTCGGTGAAGCCCGGACAGACGGCGTTCACCGTCACGCGCGTCGCGGCTAGCTCAAGCGCGAGCGAACGCACGAGCCCGATCACCGCATGCTTTGCCGCGGAGTATGCGCTGACGTAAGCGTATCCCTTCAGCCCAGCGGTCGATGCCACCGCCACGATGCGGCCGTAAGGCCGCTGTCGCATCGCTGGTAGAACGGCCTGGACGGCGTGGACCACGCCCATGAAGTTGACGTCGATCATTCGCCTGAACAATGCCACATCCGACTTGGCGAACGAGGCGGATTCCGCTGCGCCGGCATTAGCGATCAAGATATCGATCGGTCCACGCGCGGCGGCTTCCGCAATTGCCGCCTCGATTTGGGCCTGTTCGGCGACATCGGCCACCACGGCGAAAGCCGCTTCTCCCGCGGCCACAACGTCATCCAGGGCCGGGCGATGACGGCCGAGCAAGGTAACGACGGCACCCGATCGCGTCAGGGCCGAGACAATCTCACGGCCAATGCCTCGCCCGCCTCCGGTGACAAGCGCATGCGGGGAATACGGCAGTCCCGGCATGTGCGGTCTCCTCTAGTGAACAGAACGACACCATCTGCGTATATTTTAGACCTCAAATTTTTGCAACCAGGCGCGTCTTGCGCTGACGCCATAGTTTCCTTCCTCGACAGGGAGCGTCGGCCGTGCTTGACAGTCGAAGCGATGAGGGTAGCGTCGCCTCGAACCAAGGGAGGACGTACATGGCTGCACTTGAAAAGGGGATCACGCGCAAGGGGACGGGGTACTCCGGCAAGACCTGGAATATCCTTGGACAGGTCTATTTCCCGAAAGCGGTGACCGACTCCACTTTCGCGTTCGAGACCAACAGCGATCCGGGCCAGTTTGTCCCGGTTCACATCCATCCGAGCCAGGACGAATTCATCCTGGTCCAGGAGGGCGTGCTCGACCTCAAGCTCGACGGCGTCTGGGTGCAGGCCATGGCAGGTGATCTGGTGCGCATGCCCCGCGGCATTCCGCACGGCTATTTCAACAAATCGGACAAGCCGGCGCGTGCGTTGTTCTGGGTTTCGCCGGCGCAGAAGCTCGAGGCGCTGTTCGATCGGCTTCACAATCTGTCGGATGTCGCCGAAGTCGTGCGCCTTTCGGCGGAGCACGAGGTGAATTTTCTGCCGCCCGAGGCCAATGACTAGCGCTGTGGCAAGAGACACCAGGAAGGGAAACCGCGGCTTGCCTCACATGTCGAGACTTGCCCTGCCCTCGCGTTTCTTCAGATAGATGATGGCCTTCGACGCGGACCGAGGAGGCTGGGTGAACGAGTCACGTCTCGCTCCCGCGAGCAAGAGCCAGACAAGCCGAGACGCTAAGTTTCAGCGCGGCGCGCTCTGGGTCACGGCGGCAACGCTCGCGGGCGACCAATGCCATTCCTCGGATGCGAGCTTGCCTGCGACCAGGATCAGCGTGCACGCCAGCAACAGCCGCAAGGCCGTCTCGTGGACGCGAGAGGCACAATAACTGCCGATGACGATGCCCGGCAGGGAACCGATCAAAAGCACGCCCATCAGTTGCCAGTCGATCGCGCCCATCACCCAGTGGCCGATCCCCGCGATCAGTGTCAGCGGCACGGCATGGGCGATGTCGGACCCAACAATGCGCGACATCGGCAGTTTCGGATAAAGCAGCAACAGCGCAGTTACGCCGACCGCGCCGGCACCGACGGATGAAATCGAGACCAGGACACCCAATGCTGCGCCCGTCAGGACGGTCGCGCGGGCGATCGTGGACGCGTCGTGACGTTCCATTCGCCAGCGCAGCTTCTCCAGAACGGCCTTGCGGAAGATCAGAGAGAACGCGGTCAAAAGCAGTGCAAAGCACAATACCGAATTGACCAGGTTGCGCGCCGTGGCGGCATCGAGATTGAGCTGCCACAGCACGAGCAGCGTGAGAATACTCGCCGGTATGCTGCCGCAGGCGAGCCGTAAAACGGCCGGCCAATGAATGCTCCCCGCCAGGCCGTGCACGAAGCCGCCGCCGGCCTTGGTTGCAGACGCGTAGAGCAGGTCGGTGCCGACCGCCGTCGCCGGATGCACGCCAAAAAGCAGGATGAGCAACGGCGTCATCAACGATCCGCCGCCGACGCCGGTCATGCCAACAAGCAAGCCGACGCTGAAGCCCGACGCGACGTATAATGGATCGATCACGGACATTCAGTGGTCTTCAGCATCGCGTCACGATCAAGCCATCACGACGTGGCAGGCCGGCGGACATTGCAAAGTTCCCCAATAGGCTCGCTGGTGGCGATTGATCGCCAACCGTCATGAGGTAGGATCATATTTCCGTTTGCGGCAATAGCGAGGGAGAAAAAAGAATAAATTATTTCCTTATTGGGGTCTGATGGAGTTTTCTCCCTCTGCTCCCGCATTGCGGGAAAACCGCGCCCTTCACTCGGATACCAGCGTGAAAGTTCCTCGAATCAGATTCGCTTCAACGAAGTCAGGATGAGCTGCGGCGTCAGCGGAATTTCGGTGATGACCGCACCGAAGGGCCTGAGCGCATCGTTGACGGCATTCGCAACCGCTGCCGCCGCGCCGGCGGTGCCGGCCTCGCCCGCGCCCTTGGCGCCAAGTTCGCTCTCCGCCGTCGGCGAGACCACGTGACCGACATCGATATCGGGCATTTCACCGGACATGGGAACCAGATAGTCGGCCATGTTGGCGTTGGTCAGCTGCCCGCGCTCATCGTAGACGCATTTCTCAAACAATGCGGCGCCGAGGCCCTGCACCACGCCGCCGCGGATCTGCTCGTCGACCAGTTGCGGATTGATCAGGGTGCCGCAATCTTCCACGACCCAATGCTTGAACAATTTCACAAAGCCGCTGTCGGTATCGACCTCAAGCCAGGAAGCCTGGACCCCGTTGGTAAAGGCAAACGGATATTCCCGCGGCACGAAGTGGCGCGTCGCCATCAGCTCCGGCTGGATTCCCGGCGGCAGCGTGTCGGGGCGGAAATAGACGATTCTCGCGAGTTCACGGAGTTCGATCCGGGGCGCGCCGTCATCTGCATTCACGACCGCGTTGTCGGCGATATCGAGCTCAGTGGGCGAGGATTGCAGGATCGCAGCGGCAACGTCGAGAATGTTCTTGCGCAGGATTTTCGCCGCCTGAAGCGCAGCTTCGCCGCCAATACCGGCGCCGCGCGAAGCCCAGGTTCCGCCGCCATACGGTGTCTGGTCGGTGTCGCCGAGAATGACGCGCACGCGCGACATAGAGACGCCGAGCACACTGCCCACGATTTGCGCGGTGAGCGACTCCGAGCCCTGCCCCTGCTCGGTGATGCTGGTCTGGCAAACCACCGAGCCTTGCGCGTCGAGCCGCACCGCAACCCCGTCCTGCGACGAAATCTTGGCGCCGCCGACACCATAGAACGCCGCGCTCGGATTGGTGACCTCGATGAAACTGGCAATCCCGATGCCGCGATGAATGTTCTTCTCGCGAAGGGCGGCCTGCTCGGTGCGAAGCGCGTCATAGTCCATCATCGCCATCAGCTTGTTCAGCGCGGTGTGATGCGACAACAGCTCGAAACGCAAGCCCGAGGCCGACGCGCATGGGTAAGCGTCATCGGCAATGAGATTGCGGCGGCGGATCTCAAGGGGATCCATTCCGATTTTTGAGGCCGCAAGGTCAACCAGACCTTCGGTCACCGAGCAGGCGATGGGATGGCCGACCGCGCGGTACTGGCACATCACATTCTTGTTCTGGAACACGACGCGGGCGCGGGCGCGGTAGTTCTTCGTCCTGTAGGGGCCGCCGACGAGATTGACAACCTGATTGGCTTCGATGGCGCTGGTGCGCGGGTACATCGAATAGGGGCCGATGCCGGTGAGATCGTCGATCTCGAAGGCCGTGATCGTACCGTCGCGTGTGACGCCGATGCGTCCCCTGCAGCGATGGTCGCGGGCGTGAATGTCGGTGTTGAAACTCTCGATCCTGTCGGCAACGAATTTGACCGGCCGCCGCAGCAATTTCGACAAGGCGTAGGTGGCCATTTCGTCCGCGTAGATGTGGACCTTGATCCCGAAGGAGCCGCCGACATCCTTGCAGACTACGCGAACCTGCGATTCCTCCAGGCCGAGATGCAGGGCCGCGATGTTCTGCACCATATGCGGGGCCTGCGTGCCCTGGTAGATCGTCAGCCGCGTTTCGGCGGCGTTCCAGTCCGCCACCACCGCGCGTGGCTCCAGCGTCACCCCGGTGTGCCGGCCGAAGATAAACTCCGCTTCGGCAATTTCCTCGGAACCGGCAAAGGCAGCATCGACCTCGCCCGCGTCCAGAGTCCGTTCAAAGGCGAGATTGTTCCCGAGCGAAGCGTGGATGACCGGCGTTTCAGGATCAAGCGCGGTGCGCATATCCGTCACCGCCTCGAGTTCCTCGTATCCGACCGAGACGATTTCGGCAGCGTCTTCCGCGGCAGCGCGGCTTGTGGCCACCACGGCGGCAACGGCCTCGCCCTGCCAGCAGACACGGCCGATCGCGATTGCCCTCTGGGGCGCGGACTTCAGCCCCTTCAGATGCGAGAGCACGCCGACCCACGGCGTGATGACGGACGCCAGTTCCTCACCGGTGACGACGGCGATCACGCCCGGCATCTCTTTCGCCGCGCCCGCGTCGACTGCAACAATGTTCGCGTGCGCATGCGGCGAGCGGACAAACACTACATGCGCCATCCGCGGCAGCTCCAGGTCGCTGACGTAAAGTCCGCGCCCCTGCATCAACCGATCGAGATTTGGCCGCGGCACCACCTTGCCGATGTAGGAATTCGGCCGATCGAGCGCCGAGAGCGGCTCTTGCGTTTCCGGCGATGAGGTCATGGCTTGCGCTCCCGACGCATGCCCGCGGTCTCCTCCACCGCGTCGATGATCGCCTGATACCCCGTGCAGCGGCAGTAGTTCCCCGAAAGGTGCTCGCGGATCTGTGCGCGGTCCGGTTCCTTCTCGTGTTTCAATAAATCCTGCGCGGCGATCAACATGCCCGGCGTGCAAAAGCCGCATTGCAGCGCGTTGCGTTCCCGAAAGGCGTTCTGCAGATCGGTGATCTCGCCGCTGTCGGAAAGTCCCTCGATCGTCTCGACGCAGCTGCCTTGCGTCTGCACCGCCAGCGTCAGGCAGGAACGCACGATCTCCCCGTCGACGCGCACCGTGCACGCGCCACATACCCCGTGCTCACACCCGACATGCGTACCGGTGAGCTTGAGGTGCTCGCGCAGGAAGTCGGCAAGATTCAAGCGCGGCAACACCTGCGCCTCGACACGTTCACCATTGACATGAAGCGAGATCGGCAGAGGCGCGGTCACGGTCGCCCTCCTGCGTGAAGTTCGGGACGGTCAAGAAGTTTTGACGCGCATCGCACCAATAAAAGCTTTGCCAGATGCCGGCGCATCGCGCCATTCGCCTGCTGGTCCTCGGGCGGATCGAGCTCTTCACCCAATGCTTCCAATGCTCGCGACAGCGATGCGGGCGTGACGGCTTTCTTCACCAGGCTCGCGGCTGCCTTGGCCGGCTGCGGCCGATCACTGACGCCGAAAAAGACCGCCCGAAGATCGTTCAGCCTGTCATTCTCGACGACCGCCAGTGCGGCAAGCCCGACGATCGCGTAATCGCCCTGACGCCGGGCGAATTCGCCGAAAAAATGCGATGAGTTTCTTGCGGCTGCCGGCAGTTCGATCGCAACCAGCAGTTCGGAGGCCGACAGCGCCGTCTGGCAGATTCCGCAAAAGAACTCCGTTGCCGGAATCCGTCGTTCGCCGGCAGGTCCGCGGGCGACAATGGTGGCATCCAGCGCAACCATGCAGGCCGGCATTTCGGAAGCGGGATCCGCATGCGCAAGGCTGCCGCCGATCGTGCCACGGTTGCGGATCGCGGGATGGGCAATATGGGCTGTGGCTTGCCTCAACAGCGGCGCGTGCGCGGCGAGTTCGGGAGAATTCAGAACATCGGCGTGGCGCGTCAGCGCGCCAATCCTGACGAGGCCGCCGCTGACGGAAATACCACGCAATTCGCTGAGCCGACCGATATCGACGATCCACTCGGGAGCGAGAAGGCGAAGATTCATGGCGGGCATCAGGCTCTGGCCGCCCGCCAGCACCCTGGCTCGCTCGCCATGCGCAACCAGCAACTCGATTGCATTGCCAACGCTGGTTGCACGGACGTAGCTGAAAGCCGAGGCTTTCATCGATGCGACCTCCCCGACCCTCTTCGGCAGGTTTTCGGCGAATTAGAGAGGGATGCGTGCCAAAGGTCAAGTTTGTTTATCGAGCGATTATTTCTGGTGACTCGATTTTCGGATTGGTCATAATGCGAACGATTGTGCGTCCTTCGGAACACAACGCTCCAGGGAGAAGCAGGCGATGAAACTGGGCTTTTTCACCATGCCGATCCATCCTCTGGAGAAGGATTGGCGGCTTTCGCTCCAGGAAGATCGCGAAGCTTTTCTGCTCGCCGACGAACTTGGCCTTACCGAAGCCTATGTCGGCGAGCACATCACCGACAGGGCCGAGAACATCACGTCCTGCGTTGCGTTCCTGGCCTGGATTGCGGCCGCGACCAAAAAGATCAAGCTTGGCACCGGCACCATCAACATGCCAAACACCCATCCGGCGACGGTGGCGGCTACGGTCGCGATGCTCGATCACATGCTCGACGGCCGCCTGATCTTCGGTATCAGCCCGGGCGGACTTCTGTCGGACGCCGAATTGTTCGGCAATCTCGACGCCAACCGCAACGAGATGTTTCTGGAATCGATCAACCAGGTTCTCGACATCTGGGCGAGTGAACCGCCCTACAATCTCAAGGGAAAATACTGGAACGTCTCGATCGAACGGACGCTGATGGAGGATATCGGGCAAGGGTTTATCGCAAAGCCCTTGCAGCGTCCGCATCCGCCGATTGTCGTCACGGCAGTGGCGCCGTTCTCCAAGGGCGTCACCGAGGCCGCCGCGCGCGGATGGGAGCCGATTTCGGCAAACTTCCTGATGCCGGCCTGGGTGAAGAGCCACTGGCCAAAATATGTCGAGGGCTGTGAGCGTGGCAGCCGAACCGCGGATCCCGCGAACTGGCGCGTGGCCAAGAGCGTTTTCGTCGCCAAGGACGCCGCGACGGCCAAAGCCTATGCTACCGATCCCGATGGGCCTTACGTTTATTACTATCGCTCGCTGTTTACCAAGCTGAAGAAAAACGGCCGCATCGAACTGTTCAAGACGCGCCGTGACCAGCCGGACGACGAAGTGACGCTGGAAATGATTTGCGACAAGCTGATCATCTATGGAACGCCGGACAGCGTCGCCGACCAGTTGCTCGCCTTTCAGGAGGAGGTCGGAACCTTCGGTACCCTGCTCTACGCCGGCAAGGACTGGAAAGACCGCGAACTTGGCCGGCAGTCCATGATCCTTATGGCTGAAAAGGTCATCCCGTTGGTCAATGCCGGCATCGCGAAACAATCCACCGCCGCCGAATAGATTCTGAGCGAATGCCAATCCCTACACGACTTCTCTCACCGGCCCGTGGCGGACACCCATGTGGCCAAACACTCCCGTAAAGCCGGCAAGAAAAGCGTCCACCGCATCGGCAATCATCTGCTCCTTGTCTTCGAGCACGGGCGAATCATAGATGTACTTGCGGACGCCGTAATAGAAAATTCCGCTGTGAAAAACCCAAGCCATCTCCAGCTCGGCTGGGCTGGGCTTGATTTGCGCTGGCAACCCGGCCTCATGCCGGCATTCCCGGACGATGCGGGAGAGGATTTTGTCTCGCACCACGCCAACATACCAGCGGTTGATGTCGAGCCCCTTCAGGCCAGAATAGAGATAGATGCGCAGCCATTTACGGGTGAAGATCACCTTGGTGTAGGCGTTGTAAAACTCCTGCAAACGATCGCGGATCGGCCGCGAACGATCGGCCAGCAGCTTTTCCCAGCCGGTATCGAGCGGCTCCAGATACACCGTGCGGTAGACTTCCTTGATCAGGTCGTCCTTGCTCGGAAAATAGCGATACAACAGAGGCTGCGTTACGCCGAGCCGTCGCGCCAGCGCCCGTGTTCCGCCGCCAAACCCCTCTTCCGAAAAAAACTCGGTCGCTTTCGCGACGAACTCCTTGCGCCGGTCGTCCGGCGACAACCGCTTCTGCTTGAGGCGAGTACGTCTCACTGAGGCCTTCTTGCTCATGACCCTGGAGCCGTCGGAACATCATCGGTGCCGAGAAATCGCCCATAGCCGCCGCGGGCGAATAGGAGTGGCTCCTTGCCGTTGTAGGAATAAGCCTCCACGGCTCCGAGGAAGATGACGTGATCGCCGCCGTAGTAGCGATTGGCGGCGCGACACTGAAAGCACGCAACGCTGTCGGCGAGAAGCGGCGCACGGCCGACGCCAGGCCTCCAGGCAACTCCTGCGAATTTATCCGCTGAAGCCTTTGCGAACTGGTGCGCAAGCGCCTGCTGCGAGGCGCCAAGCACGTTGACCGCGAAATGGCTGGCATTCTGAAAGATCGGCAATCCTTGCGAATACATCCCCAGGCTCCAGAGCACGAGCGGAGGATTGAGCGACACCGAAGCGAACGAGTTGCAGGTCAATCCATAAGGCTTTCCGTCGGGACCCATGGCCGTGATGATGGTGACGCCGGTGGCATAAGTGCCGAGCGCGTTGCGAAAATCCCGAGGGTCGACCGCCGAGCTGCCGCTCGCCAGCTCATTGGCGGGATCGGGCTCGGTCGGATGCTTGGGCGCGTCGTTCATCCTTATCGCCTCAAAGCGTCAGGTTTTCGGAAGGCAGACCAAGCGCGACGCGCCCGTAATTGGTGCCGGCTGCATCGAAGTTGAAGGCGATGTGCGAATTGATCGCATGCGCATCGCGAAACTGCCTTTGCAAGGCGCCCGACATGTACAGGCCCCGCGCACCGCTGGCGGCAAACAGCAGCGATACGGCTTCGGTGCAGAGATTGACGCAATAAGCCCCATCGCGCCGCAGTCTGGTTTTTGCTGCGATATCCGGAATATCCCCGTGCCGTGCATCCGCCATGGCCTGGATACAGGTGGAACGCATGATCAGACGTGCGGCATCGATCTTTGATGATGCCTCAGCAATCTTGATCTGCGTGGTCTGGAGGTCCCCGAGTTTGGCGCGGTTGTAGGTCGAAGCGCGATGCCGCGCAAGCTCGACATAATCGTCGAGACACGCCTGCGCGTTTCCGAGTGCGACGCCCGACAGCACATAGGGAAACAACGAGAACACCGGCAGGGTGTAAAGTGCATTCGGATTGACTGCGCTGCCCGGCGTCGGACCGCCGGCAAGATCGCTCACCGCAACGCTCATCGGCTCGGCTACGAAAGCATCATTGACCTCGACATCATTCGATCCCGTGCCCCGCAGGCCGGTCGCGTCCCAGGTGTCGTTGATCCGGTAATCGTTCTTGTTGAGCAGGAAAATGCGATACTCGATGCCGTCGGCCTCATCATCTGATGACACCACGCTCGCCAGCATATTCCACTCGCTGCCGTCCACACCCGATGAAAACGGCCAGCTGCCACGCAGCAAATATCCGCCGTCGACCTTCCTCGCGCGGCCGGCGGGAAATATGAATGAGGACGCGATCAAGGTGTCAGGATCTTTTCCCCAGACGGCATCCTGCGCGCGCTTGTCGAACATCGCCAGCATCCAGTGATGGCTTGCAAGATTGGCGAAGTTCCACGCCGCGGACGCATCCGCCTGCCCGATCGCATCGGCGCAATCGATCAGCGCGACGTAGTCGAGTTCGGAGCCGCCAACGCGGTTGGGCTGCACGATCCTGAACAGGCTGGACTCGTGCAATTCGCGTATGGTTTCGGCCGGAAGTCGCCGTAACTCTTCCGTCTGGGTTGCGCGCTCGCGCAAGCGCGGGATCAAGGCTCTGGCGCGGGAAACCATGGACGCATGGCTGCGATCACCTGCATCCGGTCCCGAAGGTGAGTTTGCATTCGACTTCAGACCGATACCTGTCATGTCGCGGTCCTCGCTATCGCGCCGGGCTTGCACCCTTCCTATGCGCCACCAAGATAATCTACGCCGAAAGGGCGGCCAAAGCTGCTTGACCGGCCGATGGTTTGAAGTTTGTTTATCGCCCGATTACTAATTAAGGCGCGACGCGCGGTGGCCGTCAATCGAATTCGACAGGAGGTCGGTCGATCGAACGATCCGATTTTGCAGCGTTGTTAACGTCGGTCGTATGATCGTTCGCTCTGTTGAAGAGTAGCGCGATTGCCACGATTCGGTCTATCGTCCCAAAATTCTTGCTTCATACGGGCCTCGCTATCCTGCAGAGCCGCGCGATCGAGTTCATGCCGGTTGACGGCATGGCAGGCACCACAGCAAAACCAAGGCGGACGAAAGCGGCGTGGCGATTGTTTATTGGCTGATCACTCGCTATTCAGAAGCCGCGCCATTTCCGGCGCGAGCCTCCTGCGGCGGGATATTGTCATGGACAAGACGGTTGGAATCGTAGGCCTCGGTATCATGGGCGGCGCGATTGCCCGCAACCTCGTCGAACGCGCCTGGCGCGTGCTCGGCTTCGATACCGACGCCGGCAAGGGGGCCGAGCTGGCAGCAGCCGGGGTCGTGATCGTGGACGGCGTGCGACAGCTCACCCGCGACGCGCCCGTCATCATGACGAGCCTGCCCACGCCTGCCGCGGTCGAGAGCGTTGCCAACGCGATCGCCGGCAGCGGCACGAAGCCTCGCATCGTGATCGAACTCTCCACGCTTACGCTTGCCGACAAGCTCCGGTTCGAGGCGATTTTGAAGGCGGCCGGCCACATTCCGCTCGACTGTCCGTTAAGCGGCACGGGCGCGCAAGCCAAGATGCGCGATCTCATCGTCTACGCAAGCGGCGACAGCAGTGCGATTGCGCGCTCGATGCCGCTGTTTGCCGACTTTGCCAGGCAAAGTGCTGATCTCGGCGTGTTCGGCAATGGCAGCCGGATGAAATTCGTGGCCAACCATCTGGTGGCGATCCACAACGTCGCTACCGCAGAAGCGATGATATTGGCCGAACGCGCCGGCCTTGACCCAAAGCTCGTCGTCGAGATGGTAGGCCCGGGTGCCGGCGGTTCGCGCATGTTCCAAATGCGCGCGCCGATGATGGTCGAAGGCAAGTATGAGCCCGCGACCATGAAGGTTTCGACCTGGAAAAAAGACATGGCAATCATCGCCGACTTCGCCGAAGACGTCGGTTGCGAAACGCCCCTATTCACGCTGACGCAGCCCATCTACACCCAGGCGATGGCCATGGGACTCGGCGATCAGGACACCGCAGCCGTCTTCGAAGTGCTGAAGAAGACGATCATTGCAACTCCGAAAGAAGGTAGTTCGAAACCAGACCAATAGCGCGACAGGTCGCGATGCCGCACCGCATCAAAACCGTGTCCGAGGCGTCTAGCAGTCTGCTTACCCGAACTTTGCCGCATGCCGGTCGCGGCGTGGTTATCGCTTGATCATTTATGACATCCGTCCGATAAACCCTTCAATCAATCAAAAGCACGAACAACTGATTTTCAGCTGAAATGCCCCGGGAGGCTCCATGACGATATCGCGACGCCTGGCATGAGATCGGCAGATGCAATTTTGGATCATCCAGGGTCTTAACAGCCTGTCGCTTGGTGGCCTGTTGTTTCTGCTCTCGTCGGGCTTCTCGCTGATTTTCGGCCTGATGCGGCTGGCCAATCTGACGCATGGCGCATTCTTCATGTTGGGCACCTATTTTGCCGCAATCGCCATGCGCACCTATACCGACCTCAACATCTGGGTCACGGCGCTCGGCGCCGGACTTGTGGTGGCCGCGATCGGCGGGCTGTTCGAACGCTTGGTGCTGACGCGGCTGAAGACCAATCCGCTCGGACAGGTGCTTGTGACGCTCGGCATGTCCTTCATTATTTCCGACGCATGCCTCGTCCTGTGGGGCGGCGATTCGATTCCGGTGCCGACGCCGCGCTATCTGCAGGCGCCGACCCGCTTGTTCGGATTCGTATTTCCGACCTACCGGCTAGTGCTGGTGGGATGCGCGGTCGCTGCTGCGATTGCGCTTTATCTGCTGATGGAGCGCACACGACTGGGCGCGATGATCCGCGCCGGCGTCGACGACCGGCAGATGGCGCGCGCCGTGGGTATTCCCGTTTCGAACCTGTTCACGATCGTGTTTTGCCTCGGCGCGGGCATCGCCGGTGCGGGCGGCGTGCTCGGCGGTCCGATCCTCTCCGCCTATCCCGGACTTGATGCCGACATGCTGCCGCTGGCACTGATCGTCGTTATTCTTGGCGGCATCGGCAGCCTGATGGGCGCGTTCATCGGCAGCTTTATCATCGGATTCGTCTATACGTTTGGCACGGCGCTGTTCCCGGAGCTCGCCTACATCATTCTCTTCCTGCCCATGATTTTTGTCATCGCATTTCGCCCCCAGGGCCTGTTCGGACGTGTCGGCGCATGAAGTGGATCGCCGGTGCCCTATTCGCCGCGTCACTTCTCTCGCTGCCGTTGTTCGCGGGCGATTTCTACATCAATCTCGCAAGCCAGATCCTGATTGCGGCGATATTTGCACTCAGCCTCAATCTCCTGGTCGGTTTCGGCGGGATGACCTCGCTCGGACACGCCTCCTACCTTGGTGTTGCCGCCTACTTCTCGGCGCTGCTGACAAGCCGGTACGGATTTGGCCACGGCGCCGCGGCGCTCATCTCGATCGCGGGGACGATTGCGATGGCGGCCTTCTTCGGCACCATCGCGCTGCGTGCGACCGGCCTCGGCTTCCTCATGATCACGCTCGCCCTGTCCCAGGTGCTGTGGGGGCTCGCCTATCGCATGTCGAACGTCACCAATGGCGACAACGGGATTGCGGGCCTCACCCGTCCTGCGCCGTTCGGCATCTCCCTGGACAGCGCTCCCGCATTCTACTGGTTCGCGCTGATCGTGGCGTCGTTTGCGTTCTTGATGATGGCGATTTTCGTGTCCTCCTCGTTCGGCTCGTCGCTAAAAGGCGTGCGCGACCAGCCGCGCCGGATGGCCGCGCTCGGCTTCAATCCGTGGATGATACGCTGGATCACCTTCGTCTATGCCGGATTCTGGGGCGGCGTTTCCGGCCTGCTCTTTGTCTATTACAACAAGTACATCCACCCGACATCGCTTTCGATCACGAGTTCGGCCGAAGCGCTGCTTGGCGTCATCGCCGGGGGAACGGGCACGCTCGGCGGCCCAGTGGTCGGCGCCACGCTGGTGCTCTTGTTGAAGAACTACGCCTCCGCTTATATCGAACGATGGAACATGCTGCTGGGACTGGTGTTCCTGTTTATCGTTCTTGTGATGCCGACAGGTATCGTTCCGGGCCTGAACAAGTTCGCATCGCTGTTCCGAAAGTGATCGCCATGACGCCGCCTACGCCAAATCACGCGCTGGAGATCATCGAGCTGAACAAGGCGTTCGGAGGATTGAGGGTCACTCAAAACATATCGCTCAAGATCCTCCAAGGCGAACGCCGCCTGATCATCGGTCCCAACGGCGCCGGCAAGACCACGCTGTTCAACCAGATCAGCGGCGACATGCGGCCGAATTCCGGAACGATCAAACTGTTCGGCACCGACGTCACGGCACTTGCCCCCTACCGGCGCGCACATCTGGGCCTGTCGCGTACCTACCAGATCATCACGCTCTTCACCGCTGACACGCTCGAGCACAATGTCACGCTCGGTCTGCTCGGTTTGCGTCCCTCGCGCTGGCAGATGTGGCGGCCATTGTCCTTCTATCGCGATCTTGCCAGCGAGGCCCGCCGCACCCTCGATACCGTCGGACTTCTTCATCTGGCCGATCATCCGGTTTCCGAGATCGCTTATGGTGAAAAGCGTCGAGTCGAGCTTGCGATGGCGCTGGCACAAAAGCCGCGCGTGCTGCTGCTGGATGAGCCGCTGGCCGGGCTTTCAAACAGCGAAAGGACCACCGTAAAATCGTTGATCGCCTCGATTCCGCGGCAAACCACCGTGATCATGATCGAACACGACATGGATACCGCTCTCGATCTTGCCGAAACCGTAACGCTGCTCAATTACGGCCGCGTCATCGTTGACGGCGCGCGCAATGCCGTGATCGCGGACGAGCGAACGCGTGAGGTCTATCTTGGCGACTGAGGCACTCCGGCTTGCGAATGTGCACGCTTTTTATGGCGACAGCCATATTTTGCACGGCGTCGGCTTTTCATTGCAGGAAGGTCACGTGCTGGCCTTGCTCGGTCGTAATGGCGCCGGAAAGACAACCTGCATTTCGACCATCGTCGGATTTCTGGCTCCAAGGGAAGGTGAAATTCATCTGTTTGGCGAGGGAATCGGCGGGCTCAGCCCCGAACGCATTTCGCGCCTCGGCATCGGACTGGTGCCGCAAGGACGTCGAATTTTTCCCACTCTCACGGTTCGCGAAAACCTCATTGTGGCGCAACAGCGCGAAAGCAGCACCAGGGAGCCGTGGAACGTCGAGCGGATTTACGAGCTTTTTCCACGCTTGCGCGAGCGTCACGCGCAGTTAGCCGGCACACTTTCCGGAGGCGAGCAGCAGATGCTCGCGATCGGGCGCGCGCTAATGGGAAACCCGCGCGTCCTGCTGCTGGATGAGCCGTCGGAAGGGCTTGCGCCCCTGATCGTGGCCGAGGTCGGCCGCACCATCAAGCGGCTGAAGGAGGAAGGACAGTCGATCGTTCTGGTCGAACAGAACCGGCAACTGGCGCTTGAGGTCGCGGATCAGGCGGTCATTCTCAATACTGGCCGTTGCGTGTTCGCAGGCGACGCCGGCGAAATCCTCAACGATGAAGAATTAATCGCGCAAAATCTCGGTATCTACCACGCGCACTAGGATAAACACTCACCGATCGAGGCAAGACGATGAAAGTTGGCGTTTGCGGAACAGGACGAATGGGATCGTCGATCGCCGAGCGATTGATATCGGTTGGACACGAGGTTGCGGTCTACAATCGCGACGCCGCCAAGACCAGGCCGCTGGTCGACGCCGGCGCAAAGGCATTCGCTTCGCCTGCGGAGCTTGCCGAAGCTTGCGACATCGTGATCGTCATGCTCTTGAACGATACAGCGACCGAAACGGTCTACCTCGGTCCCAACAGTCTTTTGAAGGCCAAGCTTGCCGGCAGGCTCGTCATCGATATGAGCACGATACGTCCAGAAACCATGATTTCAGTCGGCGGTGCTGTGACGCAACTCGGCGCGGCTTTTGTCGAATGCCCGGTCGGCGGCAGCAAGGCTCCCGCAAGAGAAGGCAAGCTGTTCGGTCTGGTCGGCGGCTCCAAAGCCGATGTCGATCGCGCCATGCCTGCGCTCGAACAACTATGCCGCCGTATCGAGCATGTCGGGCCGTTCGGCGCCGGCGCGACCTTGAAGCTTGCCGTCAATCTCCCGCTGCTCGTCTACTGGCAGGCGCTTGGCGAAGCTCTTACCATCTGCAAGCCACTCAACCTTCGGCCCGATCGGCTGATCGATATCCTGTCCGACACCGCCGGCGCGCCGGCTGCGATGAAAGGCCGCGGCGCTATCATCGCCAAAGTCCTGAGTGGCGCGCCGCTTGGCGAGACCGCATTCGGCATCACGGCTGCGAAGAAGGATCGCGCTACTGCCGTGCAGTTCGCGGCATCCCTCCATGCGGAACTTCCGGTTGCGAAAAGCGCGCTGGCCTGCTTTGAGGAAGCCGAGGCTGCAGGTCTAGGGGATGCCGATGCCACGACGGTTTCGGTTCGCTGGACCCAACGCAACGCGCCACCATCCAGATCCTGAAATGGTGCTTTTGAAGGCTTCATTCCAAATGACCAGAACAGCAGAGAACATTCAATGATCGATCGCAAGAACCGCTATGGCCGCACGGCCGCCCGCGTCCATGATACGGATGGCCTGGCGAGGCGACCCTTGTCCACGACGATCGACATTCACGCCCACATCGTCGTGCCGCAGGCCGCGAAAGTCGCGCAACCGCATGTCGATCTCAGCCGCGTGCCGCTCGCGCATTTTGCCGATGCCGCCACCCGGGAAATCAATGCACAGCAGGAAAAGGACGTCGCGGAGGTGATGACGACGATCGACCGTCGGATGTTCGATCTCGACAAGATGGGCATCGACATCCAGGTCGTCGCACCCGCGCCGCCGCAATGCTACTACACTGTCGATGCCAAAATCGCCGAGCGGGCGCATCGTCTTGCTAATGACGGCGTGGCGGAATATTGCGCGCGCAGGCCCGACCGGTTTGTTGGGCTCGGCGTCGTTACGCTCCAGGAGCCGGAGCTTGCGGTCCGCGAACTCGACTACGTCATGAAGGACCTGAAATTGAAAGGCGTCGAAATCCTGACCAATGTCGGTGGCCAGGAATTGTCCGATCCCAAATTCCGTCCCTTCTTCGCCCGCGCCGAGCACCTCGGCGCATTCATCATGATGCACCCAAACGGGTTCACGCATGGCGAGCGTCTGACCCATTTCTATTTCAATAATGTGCTTGGAAATCCGCTCGATACCACGCTTGCGCTTCACAACCTGATCTTTTCGGGAACGCTGGCACGCTTCCCCGATCTGAAACTGATGGCCGTGCATGGTGGAGGATACCTGCCGGCGTATTCAGGCCGGATCGACCATGCCTGGGGCGCGCGAGACGACTCGCACGGCGAATTGCCGCTGCCGCCGACGACCTATCTCAGGCAGGTCTATCTCGACACCGTGGTCTTCAGCTATCACCAGCTCGCCTATCTGATCGACGTGTTCGGTCCCGATCGCATCGTGATGGGCACCGACTATCCGTTCGACATGGCCGAGTACAACCCCATCGGGCATGTCGCCGGTGTTCAGGGGATGGACGAGGCCACGCTTGCCCAGATCGCGGGCGGGAACGCCGCGCGCCTGCTAGGGCTCGATGTGTAGAGCGTGATGGCTTTCGAGTGAACCGTTTGGTCAGTCGAACAGTTCACCTCGATTTGCGCAGCAAATTCGGGTGAGCGACTGTGTTGGCTGTCAAGCGGGTTGCCATGGCGTTTTGGTCCTGAGCATGGCGTTGAGGATTGTGAGCAGCTTGCGAGCGACGGCGATCAAGGCGACCAGCTTGGGCTTTCCGGCAGCCACCAGTCGATCG
>NZ_DATMLW010000035.1:0-7861 GCF_035570375.1 Bradyrhizobium sp.
CTGAGGGTTTCCGCCAATGCGCCGTCGCCCGCAATGACGGCATCCAGGATCGCCACGTGCTCCTGCAGGATCGTTTGCGGCATCTGCACGTCGTCCCGCAAGACTTCGCCCATGACACGACGCAGATAAGGCCAATGCGGCGCGGTCGTCTCACCGATCAGTGGATTGCCGGACAGTTCGTTGAGGAAGCCATGGAATTTCATGTCGGCCTCAATCTGGTCGTGCAGGGAGCCGCTCTTGACCGCGGCGCGACCTAGTTCGAGGAATGCGGGTCCCTCGGACTTAGCCCGTTCCGAACCCCGTTCGGCCGCGAGCCTGGCCGCAAGTCCATCCAGCATCGCCCGAACTTCGTAGAGATTTCGAACAAAACCCACGTCCAACGGGGAAACGATCAGGCCTCGGCCGGGCGCCTCGCGAACAAGCCCCCGGTCCCTGAGCAGCAGAAGGGCCTGCTGGACCGGCTGTCGGGAGACGCCATAGGCCTTGGCAAGCTCGTCCTGGATGAGGCGGGCATTGGCCGGCAGTTCGCCGTCGACAATCTCGGAAACGATAGCGTTTACAACCTGTTCCACGAGGGTGGGCTGGGTTTGAAGCTGCGACATTGGAAACCTCAGGCGGCTCTTTTTTGTTTTTTACCAGCGAGTCGCAAAAAAAGCCATTGCTTTGCATTCGAATTCAGTATACGAATTCAGTATTCGAATTCAATAAAACCAATTCACAGGGAGGATGCAATGCAGGCCGTCAGCCGTCGTGTGCTCTTGAAATGCGCTGTTGGAGGCGCGCTCGGTGCCGCCTCTCTTAAAAGTCCGGCTGTCCTGGCCCAGGCCGCTCCCGTCAAATTGAAATTCGGCAACGACCTTCCTGCGACCCATTCGGTCAACGTTCGGCTGAAGGAAGCGATCGACGCCATCACCGACGAGACCAAGGGCCAGGTCGCGATCAGCCTGTTTCCGAACAACCAGCTCGGCAGCGACACCGACATGATGACGCAGTTGCGTTCTGGCGCGCTCGAGCTCGCCACGATGCCGGGCACCGTTCTGTCGACCCTGATCCCCACGGCGTCTCTGACAGGTGTCGGATTCGCGTTCACGAACTACGACAAGGTGTGGGCAGCGATGGACGGCGAAGTCGGCAATTTCATTCGACGCAATATCGAGAAGGCGGGTCTGGTGCCGTTCACCTCGGTCTGGGACAACGGCTTCCGGCAGATCACCAGCAGCACCCATCCAATCAAGGCGCCTGAGGATCTCGCCAACTTCAAGATTCGTGTTCCGGTCGTGCCGCTGTGGGTCGCTATGTTTTCGGCGTTGGGCGCGGCGCCGGTGAGTATCCCTCTGAACGAGGCTTACTCCGCCCTGCAGACGAAGATCGCGGACGGTCAAGAAAATCCGCTGGCACTGATCGAGTCTGCAAAGTTCTACGAGGTTCAGAAATTCTGTTCGCTGACCAATCACGCATGGGATGGTTTCTGGCTTATCGCCAGCGCGCGGATCTGGAAGGGCGTTCCTCAAGATGCCCAGCAAGTGATGCAGAAGCACTTCAACGCCGCTGCCATCAAGCAGCGTGCGGACATCGTCCAGGCAAACGCGGACTACCAGAAGACCCTCGAGTCTAAGGGGCTCGCCTTTAATACAACCCAGCCCGAGGCGTTCCAGGCGGCGCTTGCAAAGACGTCCTTCTACAAGGATGCGAAAGCGAAATTCGGCGACGAAGCCTGGGCATTGCTGCAAAAATACGCCGGCAACATCGGGTGATCGCCATGCATTTAGTGGAGGAAACCAGCGTCACGCTGCCCCGGATGACTGGGGTAGCGGGCGCCCTGCAAAAAGCCGAACAATGGCTTGGCTCGATCGTCGCGGCCGTCGCGGCGTTGCTTGTGATCGCGGAAATCATCGTCTTGTTCAGCGGTGTTTCCGCGCGATACCTGTTTCATAAGCCCATCATCTGGTCGGACGAACTCGCCAGCATCCTCTTTTTATGGCTGGCCATGCTCGGCGCGGTGGTCGCATTTCAACGCGGCGAGCATATGCGGATGACCGCCTTCGTCGGCATGGTCAGCCCGCAGCGGCGCGCCTTTTTCGACGTGCTGGCGATCGCTGCTCCTCTGGCATTCCTCGTTCTTGTCCTGCAGCCCGCTTTTGAGTTTGCGTCAGATGAGGCCTTCGTCTCGACGCCGGCACTCGACATTTCCAGCCTCTGGCGCGCGGCCGCGTTGCCAGTCGGCCTCGGCCTGATGCTGATCATCGCCTTGTTGCGGCTCGCGTCGTTCGGCGATGGGCGAAAGATCGGATTGGCGGTAGCTACCGTCGCGGTCGTTGGCGGAGTGCTTTATGCGCTCGGACCGGTGCTGGTGCCGCTTGGAAACCTCAATCTCCTGATTTTCTTCGTGGTGCTTGTGGCGATCATGGTCTTTGCCGCGGTGCCGATCGCCTTTGCCTTTGGACTTGCCACCTTTGCCTACATCACGCTGACGACGAGCACGCCGTCGACCGTTGTAATTGGTCGCATGGACGAGGGCATGAGCCATCTGATCCTTCTTTCCGTGCCGCTGTTCGTATTCCTTGGCCTTCTGATCGAGATGACTGGCATGGCGCGCGCCATGGTCGGCTTTCTTGCCAGCCTGCTCGGCCATGTCCGCGGCGGCCTTCAATACGTCCTGGTCGCTGCGATGTACCTGGTTTCCGGCATCTCTGGCGCCAAAGCGGCCGACATGGCAGCGGTGGCACCCGTGCTGTTTCCGGAAATGATTGAGCGCGGTGCGAAGCCCGGCGATCTCGTCGCGCTGCTGTCGGCCACCGGTGCGCAAACCGAAACGATCCCGCCGAGCCTCGTCCTTATCACCATCGGATCGGTCACCGGAGTATCGATCGCAGCACTCTTTACCGGTGGATTGCTGCCGGGCCTGGTTCTTGCCATCATGTTGTGTGTCGTGGTCTGGCGCCGCTACCGCAACGAAGACCTGTCCCACGTAAAGCCCGCCCGATGGGGCGAGGTCGGCTCCACCTTCCTTGTCGCCTTGCCCGCGATCGCGCTGCCATTCGTGATCCGCGCCGCTGTCGTCGGCGGTGTCGCGACCGCAACCGAGGTATCCACCATCGGCATCGTTTATTCCGTGCTTGCGGGGCTACTGATCTATCGGAAATTCGATTGGCGTCGTCTTTATCCGATGCTGACCGAAACTGCCGCGTTGTCGGGCGCGATCCTGCTCATCATCGGAGCTGCGACCGGAATGGCGTGGGCGCTCACGCAATCGGGCTTCTCCACCTCGCTTGCAGCGTTCATGACCGGCCTGCCAGGCGGCGCACCGATGTTCCTCGGCGTGACGATCATCGCGTTCATCGTCCTGGGCAGCGTGCTGGAAGGTATTCCAGCGATCGTGCTGTTCGGTCCGCTGCTGTTTCCGATCGCCAAACAAGTCGGTGTGCATGAAGTGCATTACGCCATGGTGGTGATTCTGGCTATGGGCATCGGCCTGTTCGCTCCACCCTTCGGCGTCGGCTACTACGCGGCCTGTGCAATCAGCCGGATCCATCCCGACGAAGGCATCAAACCGATGCTGGGTTACATGCTGGCGCTTCTGATCGGAACCGTCGTCATTGCCGCCGTCCCCTGGATATCGATCGGCCTTTTGAACTGAACCGTTACCACCAGTGTTTTTGAAAACCCGTTAGGAGCAGAACGTGAAAGACCTCCTGAATTTCGGACAAATGCTTTCGGTTCATGCGCGGCTGTCGCCTGATCGCGTCGGCGCGCGCGATCTCGAACGTTCGATGACGTTCGCGCAATGGAATGACCGCTCGTGCCGGCTCGCCAATGCCCTGATCGGCCTTGGCCTCACCAAAGGCGAGCGCGTCGCGATCCTCGCCTATAACTGTGTCGAATGGTGCGAAATCTTTGCCGCCACGGCAAAGGCAGGCCTGGTGGCGTTGCCGATCAACTTTCGTCTGATCGGCAAGGAAGTTCAGTATATCCTTGAAAATGCCGAAGCCTCTGCGTTCATCGTCCAGGACGAGCTTGTCGACGTGGTCGAAGAGGTCCGCAACAACCTCTCGATCAAGCCGGACCGCTACATCCACTTTGGCGCTGATGCGTGCCCGGTGGGCTATCGCGCGTACGAAGAAGTCCTCGCCGCCGCCGGCGCGAGTGAACCTGAGCAGCGCGTGCAGCTGTCTGACCCCTGGACGCTGATGTACACTTCGGGCACGACAGGCAATCCAAAAGGCGTCGTGAGAAGCCATCGTAGCGGCGTGCTGCTATCGATGGTCACCGAGATCGAGCTCGGGCTGCATCGCAATGACGGGGCCCTGCTGGTCATGCCGATGTGCCACGCCAATTCCCTGAATTTTTTCGGCGCATTCGGCTATTGCGGCGGCGCAAACTTCATCTATTCCCGCAAGAGCTTCGACCCTGAACATTGCGTTCAAACCCTTTCGGAGGACGGCTCCACATTCACTTCGCTCGTGCCCACTCACTACATAATGATGCTCGGTTTGTCGGCCGCCGTCCGTGGCAAATACAATTTCGACGCCGTGACCAAGCTGATGATCTCCTCGGCGCCCGCGCGGCCTGAGACCAAGCGCGAAGTCATGGAGATGTTTTCGAACTCCGGCCTATTCGAACTCTATGGCGCCACAGAAACCGGGTGGGTGACCATGCTGCATCCACACGAACAGTTCACCAAGCTTGGTTCGGTGGGCCGCGAGTGCGTGGGCGCAGCGCCGATCAGGATTTTGGATGGAGCAGGCAACGAGGTGCCGGATGGCGAAGCGGGCGAGCTGTACTCCTGCAATGCCCATACCTTCGACGGCTACTGGCGCTTGCCCGAAAAGACAAAGGAGGCCTTCCGCGGCGATTACTGCACGGTCGGCGACATGGCCCGGCGCGATGCCGACGGCTACATCCATCTGTCCGATCGCAAGAGCAACATGATCATTTCAGGCGGCGAAAACATCTATCCCTCCGAAGTCGAGGCGCTGATCGGCGCGCACCCGCAGGTGAAGGACGTCGCGGTGATCGGCTTGCCCGACGAAAAATGGGGCGAGCGCGTGCACGCGGTGATCGTGCTGCATGAAGGCGCCGATCTGAAGGAGGGCGACCTGATGGAATGGTCGAAGGAGCGCCTGGCGGGATACAAGCGTCCACGGTCGTATGCCTTCATGCTTGAGAGCGAAATTCCGCGCAACGCCACGGGCAAGGTGTTGCATCGGGAATTGAAGAAGAAGTTCACGAACTGACCATGGTCAACCGTCCGCGTCATTCCGCCTCGGGCTCGCCGTCAAATGCACGCCGTATTGAACTCCGCACTTCCGATATTCGCCTTGATCCTGACCGGATTCATCTGCGGGTATTTCTCCGTCTTCGACAAGACGGCGACGGACAATCTGAATCGTTTCGCGGTCTATCTGGCGCTGCCCTCGCTGATGTTCGTGGCGATGTCGAAGATTACGCCGGATCAGGTCCGTCAGTTCGGCTTCCTCGGCGCTTTCTGCGGCGGCTCTTCGATCACCTTTGCGGTTGCCTTCGCGATCAGCCGGATTCGAGGGCGACGCGTTGCAAATGCCAGTATCGAGGGACTCGACGCCGGCTACAGCAATGTTGGATTCATGGGAATTCCGATGTGCCTTCTGGTGTTCGGCCCCGAAAGCGCGCCAGCCTCGATCATTGCGACGCTGTTCACGGCCTGCATCCTGTTTCTGTTCGCGGTCGTCGTCGTCGAAATCGATCTGCAGAAAGGGAGAAGCTTCTGGTCGACCGGGACCAAGGTCGCCAATGCCTTGCTCACCAGCCCGCTTTTGATCGCGCCCGTTGCAGGGCTGTGCATCGGCCTCAGCAGTATCAAAGTCCCGGCGCCTTTCGAGAGTTTCACCACGCTGCTTGGCGGGGCCGCTTCGCCGGTTGCGCTGGTCTGCATCGGGCTCTTTCTTGCGCAGGAAAGTGTGGTGAGCCGCGACGCAGTGTCCATCGCCAAGCTCGTGGCGATGAAACTGATCTTGCAACCTGCCGTCACGGCGTTCCTCGCCTTCTACGTGTTCACGATGCCACCGCTTTGGTCGCATTCGGCCGTGATCTTGAGCGCCCTTCCGATCGGATCGGGGCCGTTCACCATTGCCAAGCTCTATGGCCTCGAAGCCGGCGTGACATCGGGCTCCATTCTCGCCTCGCATGTCTTTGGCGTTCTCACCGTCTCGCTGCTCGTGGCGTGGCTCGCATGAAGCTTGTCCAGAAATCAATTGTTTCAACCAATCGGAGTCGTAGTGATGAAAGTCTCTCCTGACAGCGCCGCCGCACTGATCGCCCAGCTGTTGAAGCAGCGCGGCGTGAAACATGTCTTCGCGCTTTGTGGTGGGCATATCATGCCGATCTGGATGCGACTGGATGCGGAAGGAATCCGCATCATTGACGTCCGCGACGAGCGCGCCGCGGTCCACATGGCCCAGGCGCATGCGGAGTTGACCGGCGAGCTGGGGGTGGCGCTGGTCACCGCCGGTCCGGGCATGACCAACGCCATCACCGGGATCGCCAACGCCCACGTTTCGCGGGCGCCGATTTTGGTTGTATCCGGCGGCAATCCGCGCCCGCAGGAGAACAGGGGCGGCCTGCAGGACATGGATCACACGCAACTGGTGCGATCGATCACGCGCTACGCGCGCACGGTGCGCGAGCCGTCGCTGGTGCTGCAGGAACTCGATGAAGCGATCGCGCGTGCTTTCGGCGAGGGTGGAGACCCCGGTCCTTCCTACATCGATTTTCCAACCGACACGCTGCGGGGAATCGTACCTAAGGCGCTGCAGCTCGAAGAGCATCTTTGCGACAAGCCGCGCACTGTTACGCATCCCGATCCCGCACAGATCGAAAGGGCGGTCGACCTGTTGTGGTCGGCCCGCCGCGTGCTCGTGATTTCTGGTCGCGGCGCCCGCGGTGCAGGGCCGGAACTGATTTCACTGCTCGACAGGCTCGGCGCCGTGTACCTAGATACGGGCGAAAGCCGCGGCCTGGTTCCCGACAGCCATCCCTCCGTTGTGGGTGCGATGCGTGGCTCCGTCATGGGCGATGCCGATGTCGTTCTGACCGTTGGACGACGGCTCGATTTCCAGCTCGCCTACGGATCGCCGGCCGTTTTCCAGTCGGCGAAATTCATCCGTATCAGCGATACCTCGACGGAGATCCGCGACAATCGCCGCGGTGCCGTCGAAATCCTGGCATCGCCGGCGGAGACGCTGCGCGCAATGGTCGAGCATGCGGGCAATCGGCCTTCAGGAGTCGACCGTGAATGGGCTGCGAAACTCCGCAAGGGGCATGAAGAGCGGGCGCGGAAGCTTCAGCAGACCATGGCCTCGGCGCCCAGCGGCTCCGACGGCAAACTTCACCCCAACAAGGTCTTGTCGGCGCTGCAGGAAGCCGTTGGCAACGACTCCGTCGTCATCACCGATGGCGGCGATTTTCTCTCCTTTGCGCGTGTCGGGCTGAACGCGCCGCGAATGCTGGATCCCGGTCCGTTCGGTTGCATCGGAATCGGGGTGCCATACGGCATTGCCGCCAGTCTCGCCTTTCCCGACAAGCCGGTGGTGGTGGCAACCGGCGATGGCGCATTCGGCTTCAATGCGATCGAGGTCGACACCGCCGTGCGTCACAAGGCTCCCGTTTTGATCGTCGTTGCCAATAATGGTGCGTGGCAGATCGAGGTCCACGATCAAACCGTCACGCATGGCAAGGTCGTCGGCACAAGATTGCAATTCGCCGATTATGCGGGGATGGCGAGGTCGTTCGGCATGCACGCCGAGCGGGTCGAAACCGAAGCGCAGCTCAAGCCCGCGATCGAACGGGCATTGGCCAACCGTCCCGCGCTGCTCGACATGGTGGT
>NZ_DATMLW010000036.1:0-15314 GCF_035570375.1 Bradyrhizobium sp.
TCATCCACAATGCAGACGCTGGTCTCCTTGACCGACACGTCCAGTCCAGCAAAATGGTCCATGCTGCGCTTCTCCTTCTGATGCTTGAGGCCGTACAAGCGGACCTCGTTTCACCATCAGCCTGAAGCGCAGCACCTAAAATCTTCAGCTATCCACAAGCTGCCGGCCGATTACCCCATCTCTTCCTCCAATCGTTACCGAAATGGTGAGCCGCTGAAACCGACGAGAAGTGCCACGTTCGGACATTTGCGCTCTTATTCGATCACATCGTCGGCCCGGGCGGAAAGCGTTGGCGGCACATTGATATTCGTCGCCCTCGCAGTCTTGAGATTGATTACAAACTCGAATTTGGTTGTTTGTACTGCGGGCAAATCGACAACCTGAGCACCTTTCAGAAGTCGTCCAACTCACATGCCGGCCTGATAATAGCGAACCGTAAGGCTCGTTCCCTAGCTGGCCAACCCGCCAATCGCAGGGAAGGAGCGCGATTCGTATACGGCGGGAGTCACATACCTTTCGGCCAACGCTATCCGACGGGAAAGGAAAGGTCCGCAGTGAGCCGGGGCCCGCGAGTAGGCCCAAGCTTTCCCGCTCGATCGGACGCGGCGCGGCGCGCCAATCACCCAGGGCGTGGGTGAGCAAGCAGCGGTTGCACTCCCGCCTGCTCGAGCGCCTCGGTGATCAGCACGCCGCCTTGGCCGATGGCGGCGGGAAAGCTCGCTGCCAGATAGTTGGCGAAGAGCGCGAGGTTGCGCCGTGCACGGTCGCCGCTGGTGGCGCGCCGACGAGCGGCGGATCGAAGACCTCGACCGTGCCGCCGGCGCCGGAGGTGATGTGGAAATTCGAGGTTACGTAGTGGCCGATGAAATCGATCACCGCCACCACGTTGGCCGAACCGCCGCTGGTGACGGTGAGGACGCCACTGTTCGCGGTGCTCGAGCTGTAGCTCGCACTCATCGCGCCGCTGCCGAAAGCGACTGCGGTCAGATCGATGAACTGGTGGACGTTCTGGCCGAAGCCAGAAACGTGGCCGGCAAAGGCTGACGTGTTGCCCGGCTTGTCGGCGATCTCGAGCCCACCGGTCCGCCAGAAAGGAACACGACATCCTCAGCGAAGCCTGAGGCCGCAATATCGACGACACCGTTGCCGACTTTGGCGATGCCGCCGCCGGTCACGACCGCGCCGCTGAGAATTTCAACGAGGCCGTGGGCGCCGCTCGCGAACAGCGCGCCGGAATTGGCCACCGCCCCGGCAAACAGCGCCGTGCCGCCCGCGAGCGTCTCCAGGGTCGCTGACGCGCCGATCGAGGTCGTGCCGCTCCAGGCGAGCGCGCCGGCGTCGGTGACGAGACCGCTCACGATGGCGGTGCTACCGCTCGTCGCCGAGACGGTCGCGCCCGCGCCGATAGTGCCACCGCTCAGCGTCAAGGTGCTGCCGCTCACGGCGGCGACTACCGAGCCGGAAACGATCATGGCGCCGTTGATGGCGTCGTTTGTGCCGCTGACCGTGTCGATGCGCGCACTGGCGCCCGAGATCTGCAGCTTGCCGCCGGAGATGCTGACGCCGTCGAGCTCGAGCCGCGTCGGACTGCTCGTGCCGCTGAGCGCGACCGAGCCGCTGTTGACGAACCGGCCGCCGAGCGTCAGCGTGGCGCCGTTGCCGACCACGATGGCACCCGCATTGACGCCGATGCCGATGCCGACCGTGGCCGCGAAGGTGCCGCCGGTGACTTTGAGCGTCGCGCCCTTGGCAGTAGCGATGCTTCCTACCGTCGGCTCGTCGGAGGCAGTGCTGCTGACCACGCCGCCGCTCAGGATCGTCGCCTGCGTGGTCGACGTCGGCAGGCCGCTGGTCCAGTTGCTGGTGGTCGACCAATCGCCGATCTTGTCCGCCTTCCAGCTATTGAACGAGTTGATGCCGATGCCGACGTCGAACGGGAAGCCGGCCGAGACGTCGAGAACATTGCCGGCGGAATCGAAGATCGCCGCTCCGTTCTGATTGAGCGCGGACACTTTCAGATCGGTCGTCGAATCGTGGGCACTGACCGTGTAGTCGAACACCAGGAGACCGGCCGACAAATTGGAGGCACTATTGTCGTAGAAGGCAGTGCCGCCGTCATTGAGCGCAGGCGTCGGCAGTCCGAAGGCTTCAATGGTATTGAGCAGAACGGCTTCGCTCATGCTCACCGCAAGCTGCACCGTCTGCCCGGTATTGGCGAACACCGCCTGCGAGGTGGTGACCGCCGACACCTTGAGCGGCGAATCGCTCCCGAGTCCGAGCCGCGCGCTCAGCGCTGCGGAAAAGTCCACGGCGGTGCCGTGGCTGTCGGTGATGACGGCGCCGCCCGAGCTCACGGTGGTGATTTCCAGGTTGGGCGTCTGCTGGCCGGAGGAGACGGTGTAGTCGAACACCAACGCGCCGCTGCCGGCGGAGCTGCGCGCGGCGTCGTAGAACGCGGTGCCGCCGTTGTTCAGGATCAGCGTCGGCGAGCCGCCCGACGTGTTGACCGAGACCGGCTGGCTGAAGTCGACCTCCAGCGTGACCGACGTGCCCGGCCCGGCGTTGCCGAATTGCGACGGCACCACATCTGTCACAAAAGCCGCCCCGACCTGCACGCCGGTCGCGGCGCCGATGGCAGCTGAGACATTGGCGTTGAAGCCGCTCCACTCGATCGTGGTGGCGCTGCCGAGATCGACCGCAAACACCGTGAGGTTCGGCGTCTGTTCGCCGCCGGAGACTACATAGTCGAACACCAGCGTCGCCGGCGTCGAAGCTGCCGAATCGTAGAACGCGGTGCCGCCGTCGTCGAGCGCAAGCGTCAGTCCAGCCTCCCGTGGACCCGTCTCGGTAGCCCGTAGTTCAGTCTATCTAGTTAGTAAACGTTGACTAAAGCCGCCGGGGACACACCATCCTTCCGCCGGAGTTTCGATGCAGAGCCGAGTAACCGTGCGAGTGCCGCTAGCCTGGGCATCGCGAATATTTGCGCTATAACAATGTGTTACTGAAGGATGAGGTTCCCTTGGCCGGGCATGGAGTGCTCCTGAGGTCGAGTTTTGCAAATTTCGCTTGACAGGACTCTGGAACTGGCTTTTGTTGTTTAGTAAAATAACATACTGAACATCGCGCCTGGAGGCGGTGACTGGGAGGGATCGCGGCGACAAAGGAGCGCGGCCGCGTTCAAATTCCTCGACAATCAATCGCCTCTGCCCGCTCGGGCTTCGATGCTTGCGTCGTCTCCGGCCGAGGCGCTCCGGAGCGATTGTTCAAGAGAGGAAAGGCACATGCGAAGATCAGCAATTCGGAGATGGTCGAAGTGGACGGGCGGCGCGCTCGCCCTCTTCGCCGGCATTGCGCTGGCGGGTGTGGCAACCCCCCACCCGGCGGCGGCTCAAGGCAAGCAACTCACCCTGTGCTGGGCGGCTTGGGACCCGGCCAACGCGCTTGTCGAGCTCGGCAAGGACTTCACCAAGGAGAGCAGCATTGAGATGAAGTACGAGTTCGTCCCCTGGACGAGCTATGCCGACCGCTTCCTCAACGAGCTCAATTCGCACGGCAAGCTCTGCGATCTGATCATCGGCGACAGCCAATGGATCGGCGGCGCGGCGGAGAACAAGTGGTACGTCAAGCTCAACGACTTCTTTGCCAAAGAGCACATCACCATGGACGACTTCGTGCCGGCGACCGTGCTCGGTTATTCGCAGTGGCCCAAGAACACGCCGAATTACTGGGCGCTGCCGGCGATGGCCGACGCCGTCGGCTGGACCTACCGCAAGGATTGGTTCTCGCGTCCGGAGATCCAGGCCGAGTTCAAGAAGAAGTACGGCCACGATCTCGCGCCGCCCAAGACCTACGAAGAGCTCAAGCAGATTGCCGAATTCTTCCAGGGCCGCGAGATCGACGGCAAGAAGGTGTACGGCGCCTACATCTTCACCGAGCGCGGTTCGGAAGGCATCACTATGGGGGTCACCAACGTCCTCTATAACTACGGCTTCGAGTACGACAATCCGAAGAAGCCCTATCAGATGGCCGGCTTCGTCAACTCGCCCGATGCCGTCAAGGGGCTCGAATTCTACAAGGCCCTCTACAAGTGCTGCACCGCCCCGGGCCTGACCAACGCCTACATGCAGGAAGGCCTCGACGCCTTCAAATCGGGCCAGGTGGCGATGCAGATGAACTGGTTCGCCTTCTTCCCCGGGCTCTACAAGGACCCCAACGTCGGCGGCGACAAGATCGGTTTCTTCGTCAATCCCGCTGGACCGAAGGCTCACTTCACCCAGCTCGGCGGCCAGGGCATCTCGGTGGTCGCGACCTCCGAGCATCAGGGCGATGCGCTGCGCTACATCAAATGGTTCGCCCAGCCGAAGGTCCAGCAGAAGTGGTGGGAGATCGGCGGCTACTCGGCTTTAAAGGCGGTGGTCGATGCGCCCGGCTTCCCCAAGAGTGCGCCGTTCGCTCCGCAGTTCCTGGAATCGATGGCGATCGTGAAGGACTTCTGGGCCGAGCCGTCCTACGCCCAGCTCCTCCTCGACATGCAGAAGCGCGTGCATGACTACGTCGTCGCCGACAAGGGCACGTCGCAGCAGGCGCTCGATCTGATGGTCAAGGATTGGACCAAAGTCTTCAAGGAGCAAGGCAAAGAGGTCGCGTCGCAATAACGCCGCCGCCCAGCCGTCCCCTGTTCGTGGAAAGGGCCGGGCTCTCGACCCGCAAAGAAGTCTCCCCGGATGCTTATCGTTCGGGGAGACTCATTTAAGATCGCCGAACGGCTGAAACAGGCTTAAAGCTCGCGCAACGCATGACCGCGATCATTCATCCCGATGCAGGTGCCGATCGCGTCGCCGCGCAGGCCCGGCGTGGCGTGACCAAACGCGTGCATGGCCTTTCTGACCGCAGCATCGCCTGGCTGTTCGTCGCGCCGACTGTGGCGCTGTTGCTGGCGATCAACCTTTTTCCGCTGGCCTGGATGATCCGGCTGTCGTTCACCAATCTGAACTTGAGCATGTCGTACCTGCCGCTGAAGTTTGTCGGCCTGGACAATTACAGCGACATTCTCACCGACGAGGACCTCTGGATCCGGCTGCAGACCACGGCGCAATTCGTCATCTCTTCGGTGGCGCTGCAGGTCATCATCGGTTTCGGCTTGGCGCTGTTGATCAACCGCCAATTCCGCAGCCACAGTTTCTGGACCACCATCATCCTGCTGCCGATGATGCTGTCGCCCGCGGTCGTCGGCAATTTCTGGACGCTGCTGTTTCAGCCGCAGATCGGGCCGTTCAACTATCTTGTGAGCCTCTTGACCGGCGTGCCGCCGAGCTCGTTCAGTATGACGGGCGAGGTCGCGCTCGCGCCCTGGACCATCGTGCTGGTCGATACCTGGATGTGGGC
This sequence comes from Bradyrhizobium sp., assembly GCF_035570375.1. GTDB lineage: Bacteria > Pseudomonadota > Alphaproteobacteria > Rhizobiales > Xanthobacteraceae > Bradyrhizobium. Next base: position 5,386 of record NZ_DATMLW010000036.1, read on the forward strand.
ACCTTACGTAATGCTGATCTGTCTCGCGGGTCTACGCTCGATCCCGGATTACATCCACGAGGCGGCCGAGGTCGACCGCGCGTCGTCCTGGCGGCAATTTTGGTCGATTACGCTGCCGATGACGGTGCCGTTCCTGATGCTCGCGGTGTTGTTCCGCGCCATCGAGAATTTCAAGATGTTCGATATGGTCAATCTTCTTACTTCGGGCGGGCCGGGCTCGACCACCGAGCTTGTGTCGATCACCCTCAAGCGTGCTGCATTCGAGAAGTGGCGCACCGGCTACTCCTCCGCGCTCGCCATCATCCTGTTCGTGACGGTATTCGGTGCGGCTAATATTTACGTCAAGGCGCTCAACCGGGTTAAGCAACGATGACCGCGATCGCCAATTCCACCGCGCATTCCATTGTCGAGGCCTCGCCGCGCGCAAAGGCCGTCGCCGGCACCATCGTCATCCTATATGCCGTGATCTCGATCCTGCCGCTGCTGTGGATTGCGGCAACCGCCTTCAAGTCGCAGAGCGACGCCATCGCCTATCCGCCGAAGGTGATTTTCCAGCCGACTCTGGAGGGTTACGTCAACCTGTTTACAGTGCGGACGCGTCAAACGCCGGACTTCATCGCAAAACTGCCACCGGCAACCACCTGGTATGACAAGTTGGTGCGCCAGCATGACATGGTCATCGCCGGGCCCTCGAAGGTGGTACCGCGCTTCATTAATTCCCTGATTATCGGCTTTGGCTCAACGTTTCTTGCGGTGTTCCTGGGCACGCTTGCCGGCTATGCTTTCTCGCGTTTTCGGATTCCCCTGGCTGACGATCTCCTGTTCTTCATTCTGTCGACGCGAATGATGCCGCCGGTCGCGGTCGCCATTCCGATTTATCTGATGTACCGGCAGCTCAATCTGACCGACACCAAGCTCGGCATGATCCTGCTGTACACGGCGGTCAATGTCTCGCTCGCGGTCTGGCTGCTGAAGGGATTTATCGACGAGATACCGCGCGAATATGAGGAGGCCGCGCTTGTCGACGGCTACACGCGGCTACAGGCGTTACGTAAGGTGGTGCTGCCACAGGCGGTGACGGGGATTGCGGCTACCGCGATCTTCTGCCTGATCTTTTCCTGGAACGAATACGCTTTTGCGGTGCTGCTCACCAGCGGTGAAGCCCAGACCATGCCGCCGTTCATTCCCTTTATCATCGGCGAGGGCGGCCAGGATTGGCCGGCGGTGGCGGCCGCAACTACGCTGTTTGTGGTCCCGATCGTCATGTTCACCATTCTCCTACGCAAACATCTGTTGCGTGGAATCACCTTCGGGGCGGTACGCAAATGAGCCGGTCGGCAATCGACAACAGCAAATCGGGGCGCTGGTTTCACCGCGAACCCTGGGAGGCCCTCGCCATGACCCTGATCGCCGGCGGCATCGTCATGATGGTGCAGCCCTGGTCGATCGATCTCTACAGCTATTCCTTTGTCGTGATCCTCGCTGGCACGCTCGGCTTTGTCGTCGTGAGCCATTTTCCGGAGTAGGGCGATGGCAGAAATCCGCGTCGAAAATCTGCGAAAATCGTTCGACCAGTTCACTGCTGTGGAGCGTTCGAACTTCACCGTTCCGGACGGCAGCTTCTTTGCCATGCTGGGGCCGTCGGGCTGCGGCAAGACGACGACCTTGCGCATGATCGCCGGTCTCGAACTGCCGACCGACGGACAGGTGCTGCTCGACGGTGAGGACGTCACTTTCCGACGGGCGGCGGCGCGCGATATCGCGTTTGTCTTCCAGTTGTTTGCACTCTATCCGCACATGAACGTTGCAGGAAATATCGGCTTCCCCTTGAAATGCCAGGGCATGCGACGGCGGGAGATACACGAGCGCGTCGCCGAGACTGCGCGGCTCTTGCGTATCGAGCATTTGCTGTCGAGCAAGGTCTCGAAACTGTCTGGCGGCGACCGGCAGCGCGTCGCGCTCGGCCGCGCCATGGTCAGGCGGCCCAAGGCTTTTCTAATGGACGAGCCTTTGGGAGCGCTTGACGCCGAGTTCCGCCACTTGATGTGCAGTGAGCTGCGCGACCTGCACGATCGCATCAATGCAACCACGATTTATGTCACGCACGACCAGCTCGAGGCGATGTCGATGGCGGATACCATCGCGGTCATGAACAGCGGCCGCATCGAGCAGATCGGTTCGCCGCAGCAAATCTATGACCGGCCGGCCAGCATGTTCGTAGCTGATTTCATTGGCTCCCCGCCGATGAATTTCCTCAAGTTCGAGAGCGGTCTGCGCGCGGGCGAGCGGAGCGTCAGCTTTCGCGACTTGACTCTCGCGGTGCCTGAGGTCCGCGAGGAGCGCGCTCCGGGGCCCTTGGTGCTTGGCGTGCGTCCGGAGCATATCCGCTTGTCCAACAGCGCGCCGGTGCGAGGAAGAGTGTTCGGCGCCGAATACTTGGGGACGACCCAGATCGTCACCGTCGACACAGCTTACGGCCGGGTGGCGGCACGGCTGCCATCGAGCCTGAGCGTGCAGATCGGTGAATCCGTTGGCCTCAGCTTCCGCTCGGAGCGGCTGGTGTTGTTCGACGCGGCAAGCGGCTCGGCGATCCGCACTGCGAACTTTGGAGACGCCGGCCATGGCTGACGTGATCCTGCGCAATATCAGCAAGCGCTTCGGCAATGTGGAGGCTGTGCGCGACTTGTGCCTTGCAGTCAATGACGGCGAATTTGTCGTCCTGTTGGGGCCGAGCGGCGCCGGCAAGACCACAGCGTTACGACTGATCACGGGCCTTGAGCAACCGGATGCGGGCTCGATTCTGATCGGTGGCCGCGAGGTCACGCATGATCCGCCCGGCGTGCGCGATATCGCCTTCGTTTTCCAGCAGTACTCGCTCTATCCGCATCTGACCGTCTACGACAACTTGGCGTTTCCGCTGCGGTCGCCGGCTCGCCGCGTTCCTGAGCCACTGATCAAGAAGCGGGTCGAGCAGACGGCCGAGCTGTTGCACATCTCTGGCAAGCTGAGGAACCCCGCGACGCGGCTCTCTGGCGGCGAAATGCAGCGGGTCGCGATTGGACGCGCATTGGTGCGCGATCCCGCGATCTATCTCATGGACGAGCCGCTGTCCTCGCTGGATGCCAAATTGCGCGCTGAACTCAGACTGGAGCTGAAGCGGATTCAGCTCGAGCTCGGCGCGACCATCCTCTATGTCACCCATGATCAGGTCGAGGCCATGACCATGGCGTCCCGGATCGGCGTGATCAGGGACGGGCGGTTGCTTCAGCTCGGTTCGCCGCGGGAAATCTACGAAAACCCGGCCGACAGCTATGTGGCATCCAGGATCGGAGCGCCGCCGATTAATTTTCTGCCCGCGCGACTTGTTCCGGAGGTCGTGCTGCCGGCAGGGACCGAAATGCTCGGCATCCGCACCGAGCATCTGCAGATAGGAAAGCGCAACGGCGGCCGGCTGGTCGGCCGCGTGCATCGCGTCGAGCACCTTGGCGAGCAGAATCACGTTCATCTCGAGTATAAGGGCAAGATGCTGGTTACGCTTGCCGATCCCCATCAGCCGCTCGATGCCGGAGAGGATGTCGAGCTTCATTTGCTGCATCCGCTTTATTTTGACGCGGCGGGGCGACGGATTCCAGCGGCGATGCGATGAGGTTTGATCCGATGACGCTGCAGCCTGATACGTTCAAGTCACTTGTCAAGGTCGCCGCTGAGCAGGTGATCGCCAGCGCACCCGAATTGACCGCGCTCGATCAGGCGATCGGGGACGGTGACCATGGCACCAATATGAAGCGCGGTTTCGAAGCGGTGCTGAGCAAGCTCGATGCGATCGGCAGCCAGCCGCTGGCCGAGGCCGTCAAGACCGTCGGCAGGACGCTGGTGATGACGGTAGGTGGTGCGTCCGGCCCGCTTTACGGCAGCTTCTTTCTCGCTGCCGGCGAAGCCCTTTCGCGCAAGACGCTGCCGGAGGATCTAGCTGAGGTGTTCGGCAGCGGCGTCGATGCGGTGAGCGCGCGCGGCCGTTCGCAGGCAGGTGAGAAGACAATGCTCGACGTCCTCGTCCCGGTGCTTGAGACATTAAGAGCGAACGCCGGCCGCGCCGATTTGATCGAGCGCGTGCGAGCGACTGCGAACGAAGCGGTGGCACGAACGGCCCCGATGCAGGCTACCAGGGGCCGGGCGTCATTTCTCGGCCCGCGCAGTGTCGGGCACATCGATCCCGGCGCACGATCGAGCTGCGTGCTCCTGCACGCGGTCTGCGAGGGCCTGGAGGGCAAGCAATGAAGGACACGGTCGGCATTGTGATCGTCTCGCATTCCAGGGATATCGCCAAAGGCACCGCCGACATGGTGCGGCAGATGGTGGGCAGTGAGGTCAAAGTATCCTTTTGCGGCGGCAATCCCGACGGTGGATTGGGCACCAACGTCTCGCTGATCATCGACGCCATCAACGACGCTTGGTCCTCTAAGGGTGTTGCGATCCTGGTCGATCTTGGCGGTGCCGAGACCAACAGCGAGATGGCCGTCGAAATGCTGGAGCCAGAGCGTCGGAAACTGGTTGTCGTCTGCAACGCGCCGATCGTCGAGGGCGCCGTCATGGCGGCAACCGAGGCGGCTGGCGGCAGCTCGCTGGAACAGGTGAGAGCGGTCGCTGAGGAATTGACTGCCGGCTGAGAGCTGACTGAACCGATGATTGGATATGAATATGCTTGAGACCTCCGCAAACGGGCCATTCGTCAGCGGCAAGGTGGCGTTGGTGCATGCCGTCGGCATGCACGCGCGCCCGGCGGTGAAGTTGACCAAGCTGGCCAAGCGGTTTCAAGCTCAGATCTCCATCCGCGCGTCGGCGACTGCCGATTGGATCAATGCCAAGAGCGTCGCCAAGGTGATGGCACTCCGCGCACCGCCTAACTCCACCATTGAGATCAAGGCGTTCGGCGAGGACGCGGACGCGGCGGTGGCTGCCCTGATCGAGCTCGTTTCTGCTGACTTTCCTGATAGGGATCCGTGACGATGCGTGCGGATGTTGCAGGCCCGGCCTATCGCGGCAGAACCGCCTCGATCGGTTTTGCGCGCGGGCCTTTCATCCGCCTGAGCGCACGCGAGAACAGCGCGCGCACCCCGGGTTCTCCTCAGGATGAAGCCTTAGCGCTTCGTGGCGCCATCCAGTCTTCGAGCGAGCAGATCGCCGAACTCGCCGCTGCGGCTGGCGGCGAGGCCACCCAGATCCTGGAATTTCAGGTGGCGCTGTTGGAGGACCAGGATTTCATCGATCCGATCTTTACATCGCTCGTGCAAGGGACGCCGGCGGACATCGCATGGTCGTCGGCGCTCGACGAACAGATCGCGGATTACGATACCGCTTCCGATGAATATCTGAAGGCGCGCTCGTCGGATCTTGCAGACCTGCGCGACCGCGTGCTGCGGATCTTGAACGGAGGTGAGGGTCTGGTGCCTGAGATTCCAAGCGGTGCCGTAATCTGCGCCGATGACCTGCCGCCCTCGCGCTTCCTGGAGATCGACTGGTCCGGTGGTGGAGGCCTTGCGCTGCTGCGCGGCAGCCCGACCAGCCACGTGGCGATGCTGGCACGCGCGCGCGGGATTCCCATGGTGGTACAGCTCGGGTCGGTACCCGATGCCGCGATAGCGCTGCTCGACGGCGAGGGGGCAACGCTCGAGCTCAATCCCAACGCGGAGCAAATCGGTCTGTTCGAGCGGCGGCGCGAGATTCATCGCAGGAGCCGGGCGTCGGCGCGGGCCATCCTGCGCCGGCCGGCGGCCACCTGGCGCGGCGAGCGGATCAGGCTTCTGATCAATATCCAGCGCGTGGAAGACCTCGAACACGCTGACGCGCAATATGCCGACGGCATCGGGTTGATGCGGACGGAGTTCTTGTTGTCCGGTCCGGAAGGCATTCCGGACGAGGAGACCCAGTATCGGACATATGATGAGGTGCTGCGCTGGGCGGACAAAAGGCCGGTCACCATTCGCACTTTTGATGCTGGCGGTGACAAACCCGTTTCCGGCTTCACGCCGGAAGGTGAGGCCAATCCGTTTCTTGGGCTCCGTGGCTTGCGGCTTTGCTTGGCCCGGCCCGATGTCTTCGAGGTGCAGCTGCGTGCGCTTGCGCGCGCGGCGGTTCGCGGAAATCTCAAAGTGATGTTTCCGATGGTCACGATGGCCGCTGAGCTGGAGACAGCGCGCACGGTGTTTACGGAAATCGTTGCGGACTTGCAGGCGAGGGGTATTGCCGCCATCCTGCCGGAGCTTGGAATCATGGTCGAGGTGCCGGCGGCGGCAATGGCGATCGGCGATTTCAAGTGTGCGTTCTTCTCGATCGGCTCAAACGACCTGGCGCAATATGTGCTTGCATGCGACCGCTCAAACGGAGCTCTCGGCAATTTGATCGACCCTTTGCATCCGGCCGTTCTGGAATTGATCGCGCGAGCCGCCGAGCATGGTCGGCGTGCCGGCGTCAGCGTGAGCTTGTGCGGTGATATGGCGAGCGACCCTCGCTTCATTCCGGCGCTGTTGCATTGCGGGTTGCGCGAACTTTCGGTCAATGCGTCCTCGCTCGCGCAAATCAAGCAGACCATCGACCGGTTAGGCCACGGAGGCGGCGGTGGCTGACGCGGCGTTGGACAGAGAAGGCGACTCCGGCGCGGTTGCGGTCTATAAGCGCATCTTCAGGGATGTCCTGGACAGCCGGCCGTCGGGCATGCGCATCCGACTCGCGCACGCCATGGGTAAAAACCGCAGCTTTGTCAGTCAGATCTCCAATCCGGCGTATCCTGTGCCGATCCCGGTGCAGCATCTCAACACAATCTTCGACCTGTGCCATTTTCCGCCGCAGGCAAAGACCGCTTTCTTGCGCGCCTACGCCCGCGCCCACCCACGCCGGATCGGCCGGCTCGCTGAGGGTTCGCATGAGCGGATGCTGACGCTGCATCTGCCTGATCTCGGCAGCCGGAAGCGAAACGCGCAGCTGGACTCCCTGCTGCAGGAGTTTACGCGGAGGCTGGTCGCCATCATGCAGGACGAAAAATAATCGGGAATCGGGAGGGACGCGTGAAGAAATTCATCAATTCCGTCGATAGCATGCTGGGGGAAAGCCTCGATGGCTTTACCGCCGCCCATTCCGATATCGTGACGCTTGGCGCGGAACGAAAATTCGTGCGCCGCCGCAAACCCAACGCGCAGAAGGTCGCACTTGTCTCCGGCGGTGGCAGCGGTCATGAGCCATTGCATGCCGGTTTTGTCGGCGAGGGCATGCTGGACGCTGCCTGTCCTGGGCAGATATTCACGTCACCGACGCCAGATCAGATCGTGGAGGCGGCCACAGCCGTGGGCGGCAATCCGGGTGTACTTTTCGTCGTCAAGAATTACGCCGGCGACCGCATGAATTTCGAGATGGCCGCGGAAATCTTCGAGGGCCTGGCGGCGAGCGTCATTACCAATGATGACGTCGCCGTCGACAAATCGACTTACAGCGCTGGCCGGCGCGGGGTGGCAGGCACGCTGGTCGTGGAAAAGATCGTCGGCGCCGCGGCCGAGAAAGGCATGGACTTGCAAGGCTGTGTCGAGCTCGCCAACGAGGTCAACGCCAGAACAAAATCCATTGGCGTGGCGCTGACCAGCTGCACGGTGCCGGCCGCCGGCACGCCCACCTTTGCATTGGGCGAGGACGAGATGGAGATGGGCGTCGGCATTCACGGCGAGCCCGGTCGGAGGCGCGTCAAGCTGACCAAAGCCCACGAGACCGTCGAGCAAATGGTCGGCGCGATCATGAGCGACTACGAGAGTAGCGCGTCCGGCCCTGCTTTGCTGTTCGTGAATGGCTTCGGCGGTACGCCTTCGCTGGAGCTCTATCTCGTTTATCAGGAAGCGCGTCAAATCCTGCAGAAGCGCGGCCTTGCAGTTTCGCGCTCGCTGGTCGGCTCCTATGTGACTTCCCTCGATATGGCCGGTTGTTCAATTACGCTGAGCATGCTCGACGACAGACTTACTGCGCTTTGGGACGCGCCCGTGCACACCGCTGCGCTGCGATGGTGACGGCACATTAGAGGCGTGGCCCGATGTGAAGCCGGCCGCTATGCAACGGTCGGGAGAAGCCGCTCCACCGCCTTGAGTTCTCGGTTGAGCTCTGGGCCGCAGGGTTCCCTGTTCTTGCGTCAAAATTCCCTGTTTTTTGAAATATCTTCCCTGTTAATGCGGGTAGGGAATTGCTCGAATGGTCGCTGCGGCACAGGAGTTTCCTCGTTCGAAACCGGTTGTCCAGGCCGCAAGACCGCAATTTTCCCTGTAAAATTCCCTGTTTGCAGGGAATTTGGGCTGGAGACGGGTGCAATCTGCACTGTGTCGCCAGCCAGCCATTGGCTCAACGTAAGATAGTGTGCACCTAAATCACAAAAAGCCCGTAAAATAGGGGTTTTCTTGCGTTCTGCGAGACGTCTCCAGACTCCAAAAAAGAGCAACTAACGCGAGAATCTGCCGAAAGTCTCCGGCCCCTATCGGAAATATTCCCGTTTTCGGGAGACTTTCGGCGGAGACTTTTTCGACCTGCACTGATTGGCGGAGGTGGCACCTGGTGCTGCCCTTCTCGATCGCATGTTCTATCGTACAGTAACAGGCACAAACCGGACTTGTTGTGCTCGAGAACGCGCTTCCGCTTCTGACCACTTGTCTTGGCGCCGGCTAATAGAGGTAACCCCGGACACGACCAGGCGAAAGGAGACCTGAAATGCCCAAAGGTTCTGATCTGCTCGTTGCGGCTCTGGCCAATGAAGGCGTTAAGCGGATCTTCACGGTGCCGGGTGAGGAAAACCTCGATGTAGTGGAATCGCTTCGGAGTTCAGAGATCGAGCTCATTCTCACCCGCCATGAACAAGGCGCAGCCTTTATGGCTGCAACCTACGGCCGACTGACCGGCAAGCCTGGCGTCTGCATGACGACGCTAGGGCCCGGCGCGCTCAATCTGACGACCGGTGCTGCCTATGCGCTGCTTGGCGCAATGCCGATGATTATGATCACCGGGCAAAAGGCAATTATGAAGAGCCGACAGGCCGGTTTTCAGATCGTCGACGTCGTGAGCGCCTTCAAACCCCTCACCAAAATGTCGCGTCAGATCGTCTCCACGGGCACAATTCCCACACTGGTGAGGGATGCGTTTCGGATTGCGGCAGAGGAACGGCCGGGCCCGGTCCTGCTGGAGTTGCCCGAAGATGTTGCCGGCGAGGAGACCGATCCGGTCGCGATGGTTCGGTTGCATCCGATCGAAATTCCCGTCGCGCATCGGGCTTCGCTCGACCGCGCAGCGGAAATGATGCTGGCGGCGAAGCGGCCTCTGATCATGCTGGGCGCGGCTGCGTCGCGGCCAAGGAGCACCGCCGGCATTGGCGACTTTGTTCGCCGGACGCGGATCCCGTTTTTCAACACCCAAATGGGAAAGGGAACCGTGCCGGGTGGCACCAACCTCTACATGGGAACGGCTGCACTCAGCGAGCGCGACTATGTGCACGAGGCCGTTGACCGGGCCGATCTCATTATTGCGATCGGCCACGACACGATCGAGAAGCCGCCCTTCATCATGGGCCCGAAGGGGCCCCAAGTTATCCACGTCAGTTACACGCCGGCTAATGTCGAGCAGATCTACTTCCCGCAATGTGAAGTGGTCGGCGATGTCGGCCCGAGCCTGGAACTCCTCGCAGATCGCGTCGAAGGCCGATTGCACGACGGCGGTGAGTTGTTGAGCCTGCGCGAAGGCATTTTGAGCCACATCAGCGACCGCAGCAAGGAAGACCGTTGGCCGATGACCCCTCAGCGCATTGTTCACGACGTCAGAGAGGTTATTCCAGAGGATGGAATCATCGCACTTGATAACGGCATGTATAAGATCTGGTTCGCGCGGAACTATCGGACCTACGTTGCCAACACGGT
>NZ_DATMLW010000037.1:0-42628 GCF_035570375.1 Bradyrhizobium sp.
GCGGCTCAAGACGATTCCCCTGTACCCCCGGACGAGTTTGCTACCATTACTGGCAGGATATGGCGCCCGCAAGGCAAATGGGCGGCGCCGAATCGCTGGAACGGCCTGCAAAATGGCGAGGGGTTCGGCGTGTTGCGCCGAACCCCTCATTCTAAAGACATCAGCCAGCCTGTAAGCCGGGTTCTGTAGGGCACCGCCCGCGGGCTTGCGGACGATACGTGACGGCCATTCCTCTGGGACAACGTTTGCACGTTGCCTCGAGCAACCTACCCGGACGACGAGCCTGACATCGCTCTTGCGGCGTTATCGCTTTCGCGAACTGCCCGCGTTGCCGTCCCTATTCGGTCTTGCTCCCGGTGTGGTTTGCCATGCCGGATCCGTTGCCGGACCCGCGGTGCGCTCTTACCGCACCTTTTCACCCTTGCCCCGCTTTGCTCCGTTCGGAGCTCCGCCGGGCGGTTCATTCTCTGTGGCACTGTCCCTGGGGTTGCCCCCGCCGGAAGTTATCCGGCACCGTATGTCGATGGAGCCCGGACTTTCCTCTCCCGAGGACCTTTCGGCCCCGCGTGAGCGGCCGTCCGGCCGACTGACTCTCAAGGCATGGGGGTTCCGCCGGTCGGCGTCAAGCCGGAACTCGCCGCGGCGCGCGGCTTAAATAAATTATCCTGAAGATGTCGTTCTGCGGTCGTCCCCTTCGACTGGATGTCGGCAATGATGCCGATCACAAGGAGTAAAGCGATGCAATACCTGTTGGCGATCTATCGAAGCGAAGCGGAACTCGGCAAACTGAGCCAGGCGGACCGCAAGCAAATGATGGCGGATTATGGTGCGTTCACCCAGTCCATCATCCAGAGCGGCCACTTCAAGGCGGGCGACGGATTGCAGCCGTCGACGACCGCAACAAGCGTGCGCGTACGCGACGGCAAGATCCTCACGACCGATGGCCCATTTGCGGAAACGCGCGAACAGCTCGGTGGTTATTATTTGGTCGAGGCCAAGGATCTCGACACCGCGATTGGCATCGCGGCGCGAATTCCCGGCGCCAAGACCGGTTCGATCGAGGTTCGGCCTGTCATGATCTACGACAACTAGCGGCGAAGCCCTCATTCCGGAGCGTTCGAAGGACGAAACCGGAATTAGGCACCCGGAATGACGGCAAAAAATGCAATCTAGTGAGATCGAAAAAATCTTTCGCGACGAGGCAGGAAGGGCGCTAGCCACGCTGATCCGCCTCGTCGGCGATTTCGATCTCGCCGAAGACGTTCTGCAGGAGGCCTTTGCGGTTGCGCTGGAACGCTGGCCGGCGGCCGAGCCGCCATCCAATCCGCGGGCCTGGCTGGTCAATGTCGCGCGCAACAAGGCGATCGACCGCATTCGCCGGCAAATCTCCTTTCGGGACAAGGAGGCCGCGCTGACGCATGAGGCCTTGCTCAACGCTGTATCTTCCCACGAAGACAGCGACTTTGCGCTTGACGACGACATGTTGCGGCTGATTTTCACCTGCTGCCATCCTTCCTTCGCCGCCGAAGTCCAGGTCGCGCTGACGTTGCGCACGGTTTGCGGACTGACCACCGTGCAAGTCGCGCGCGCCTTTCTGGTGAGCGAGGAGGCGATGGGCCAGCGACTGGTCCGCGCCAAGCAGAAGATCCGGCTCGCCGGCATTCCCTATGAAGTGCCCGAGCGCGACGCGCTGGAGCCACGGCTGCGCGGGGTACTGGCCGTGATCTATCTCGTCTTCACCGAAGGCTATGTCGCCACCTCGGGCGAAGAGCTGATGCGTCCCGATCTTGCACGCGAGGCGATCCGGCTCGGCCGTCTGCTCGATGCGCTGATGGCCCAACGCGGCGAGGTCAAGGGACTTTTGGCGCTGATGCTGTTGCACGATGCGCGCCGCGCCGGGCGCCAGACCGCCGGCGGCGATATCGTGCTTCTAGAGGAACAGGATCGCAGCCTTTGGGATCAAAGTCAGATCGCCGAAGGGCTCAGACTCGTGGAAGAGGCGTTGCGCCTGCCGGGCCGGCCGCAGGCTTATGCGGTGCAGGCGGCGATCGCCGCGTTGCATGCGCGCGCGCCGAATTATGAAGATACCGACTGGAAACAGATCGCAGGCCTCTACGAAGTGCTGTTGCGGATCAGCCCGTCGCCGGTGATCGAGCTCAATCACGCGGCCGCAATTTCCATGGTGGATGGCCCGGCGCGGGCGCTCGATCTTGTCGACGCGCTCTGCGCGCGCGGGGGTCTGGACGGCTATGAGCTTATTCCCGCCGTCCGCGCCGATCTGTTGCGCCGGCTCGGCCGCCGTGAGGCGGCACGAGAGGCTTATCTTGCCGCCAGCGCCGCCACCCAGCTGGAGCCGCTGCGGCGGCTTTACACTCGCAGGCTCGCCGAACTCGCAGACGCCAGCCGCTCGCCGACATAGGCGGCGAGAGAAAGGCCAAGCAGCACGGTTTCGGCGATCAGAACCCGCAGGCTTTCGGCGAACGTGCCGTCGGCAACGACGCCGAAAACGCGGACCGCAAGGGCCGTGCCGACGATCAGTGCGACAAATACGAGGCCGGTCTTGCGCAGGCTGGAAGTGAAGAGGCAGACAGCCACGAACAACGCACAGCCGAGCGGAAACGCGCCAAAACTTGCCCGCATGTTGGTGATCGCCAGCGGAGAACCGAGCGTCATGTCGGAAGCGGCCGCCGCGTCCACAGGGCTGCTGATGAATTTGCGGCTGATCAGCGCGAGCACCGTGAGCGCGAACACCAATACGACACGGCTGATCCAGGGTGCGATTCGATACGACATTTTCATTGCTCCTGCAGGCGACCGGTTGCGAGCGGCGCGCTGTTGCGCTGCGCGCTTTCCGAGAGCGGCTCGTGCCGTCGTGAAACGAGTTGCCAGGCCAATAGTCCGATGCTGACCACGACCGCCGGGACAAAGAACGCCAGGATCATCCAGGTAACGCCGCTCGCCGCACCCATGAGATGCTCTTCAACCCCGCCGCGGATATTGAGAAAGGTGTCGACCGTGGTTTCGACCACGAGAACCCAGCTCAGTATCACGCCGGCAAAGGCCCTCTGGCGCAACAGCACGATGGCGGCGAACGCGATGATGGCACCAAGTACGTCGCCGATCACGATCTCCATGGCACCGTGCGAGGAGATCGGAAAACCGTCGCGCTGGGCGACGAAGACCTGCAAGGCGACGTAACGAAAGACGTTGACCCAGAGTAGCGCAATCAACGCGTCCACGCGGCCACGCCTGGCAAGCCAGGGCGCGACGTACCAGCGCGACAGTGTGATGAAAATGACAAGGGTGATGAGTTGTGCTCCGGCCTGCGCCGGTACGAGATGATTCATGACTGCACCTGTGCGATATGGGAGGATTGAGCGGTCTCGATCTTGCGGCGGCCGAAGAACATGCGGCTGAGCAGTCCGTCGCGCAGCACAAGCGCGTGATAGAACGCGGCGACGATGTGGATCGCGATCAACGCCATCAGGACCCGGGATATGGCGTAGTGAACGCTGCGAATAGGAAAGACCCAGAGATCAGCGGGCAGATTGCCGTGCCCCAAGAAAACGGTCTCGAACAATCCGGTCTGCAGCGCCATGATAATGCCGCTTCCAGCCATCGCGAACACGGTGCCATAGAACATCCGGTGCGATAGCCATGCCAGCCGGTCGAGCAACGGATGTCCGGCGGTCGCAGGGTCAGGATGTGCGCTGCGCGACCGGATCACGAGGCGAACCAGCATCAGAACGAGGATCGCCATGCCGCCTCCCATGTGGCTGCGCAACGCCTCAAATTTCATTGGATCGGTGTTCGGAATTTTCACCATCACGAGCGCGCCGAGCGCGAGCGCGGCGATGATGAGCAGTGCCAGCGCCCAATGCAGCACGACGAGCGCGGGATGATATCGGGAAACCTTGCTCACGGTCATTCCTCCTCAAAGAAAACCACGCCGCGCTTCAGCCCCAATGAGGGCGGCAACTCCCGTGCAAGTTGCGCCGTTGATGTCTGTTCGACAATCCGGCATTATCCAAACGCCTCAGTCGGAGATTGCGAACAATGAAAAAGGCCAGCATTGCCGAAATGAGCGCCTTCGTGGCCATCGCCGAGCGCGCGAGCTTCGCCAAGGCCGCCAAGCAGCTCGGCGTGTCGCGTTCCTCGCTCAGCGAGAGCCTGCGCTCGCTGGAGGAACGCCTCGGCGTCCGGTTGATCAACCGGACCACCCGCAGCGTCGCCGTGACCGAAGCCGGCGAGCGGCTGCTGGTGCAACTGCGCCCGCTGCTCGACAATTTCGACGCGGTGCTGGAATCGGTGAATGCATTCCGCGACAGTCCGGCGGGTCACCTTCGGATCACCGTGCCGCGGCCGGCGGCGCGCACCGTCATCGAGCCGGTGCTCTCGCGCTTCCTTGCGGCTTACCCCGCCGTGACACTCGAGGTCGTGATCGACAGTACGCTGACCGACATCGTGCGCGATCGCTTCGACGCCGGCATTCGGCCCGGCCACCGCGTCGAGCAGGACATGATCGCGGTTCGTGTCGGCGAGGATGCCAGGCCCACCGTGGTGGCCTCGCCAGACTATCTTCGCCGTCATGGAACGCCGGAAGAGCCGAGCGATCTTCGCGCGCACAACTGCACGCGAATGCGGTTCGCAAGCAATGCGCCGCAACGCTGGATCTTCGAAAAGCGCGGCAAGACCGTCGAGGTCGACGTGACGGGATCCCTGATCGCCGGCGAAAGCGACCTCGCGATCCGGCTGGCGCTCGACGGCGTCGCGATTGCCCGCGTTCCGCTGCACGCCGTGCAAGCTCATCTCGCCAGGAAGACGCTGGTTGAGGTGCTGGAGGACTGGAAGCCGCGTTCGGTCGGCTTCTATCTCTATTATCCGAGCCGCCGGCAGATGCCGGCGGCGCTGCAGGCCCTCATTGCCATGTTGAAGGCCGAGGCGTCCGGACGGCGAACCGATGATGCTTCCGAGCCTCGACTGGCACCCAGGCCGACCGCCGCCACACGCGCAGCTTCGCGATAAGGCTGCCTCGTGACTAAGAGGAATGTTCGGGGAGGCGAAGCGTCCTCCGCCCATTGGTCGGCTTTTCCGAATGTGCCAATCGCCCGAAACCGGATTGCGATCTTTCCGCTCCGCGCGCCATCTCTCGCTAGGAGTGGATTTGACATTCGCTACTCATCCAGCCGCAAGCTCGCAATGCGAATGTCAAATCCAGAACTCCACCAGAATCTTCCATTTGCTAGTGGTCCTTTGATTCTAGCATTCGCGACGGTGTCTGCCGGGATGGAATGCGAATGTTAGAATCGGACCACTGGTCGCAGCGAGAGGGTCGTGTCATGTCAAAAGATTTTCGCGAAGTGATCATTACCGGAGCGACCGGAGGATTGGGCTCCGACGTCATCGCGCAATTGCAACGACTGGCGCCACCGACCGAACTCGGCGTGAGCGTGCGCAACCCCGAGAAGGCAAGCGCGCTTTATAAGGCCGGCATCCGGGTGCGGCGCGGTGATTTCAGCGAACCGGCGTCACTTGATCTGGCCTTTGCCGGCGCGCGGCGGGTGCTTCTGATTTCCACCCGCACGCCGGGAAACGCAGCGCGGTTCAAGGAGCAGTGCAATGCGATCGATGCGGCGATCCGCTGCGGCGTCGAGCACATCTTCTACACGTCGATCGTGCAGAGGCCGGGTTCGGTGTTCGACGTGGCGCAGGGGCATCACGATACTGAGAAGTATCTTGCGACCTGTGGCGCGGCCTGCACGATATTGAGGAACGGCCAGTACATCGAAAACCTGCCGATGTTTTTGGGCCAGAGCGTTTTCACCGGCGATCTAGCCCTGCCTCAGGACGGGTCCACCGCGTGGGTGTCGCGGGTCGATCTCGCCGAAGGCATCGCGCGGCTGCTGCTGTCAAAGGGCGATTTACCCAAAACTATCTTGCTGACCGGTCCGGAAGCACTCGACTTTGCGGCGATCGCCACCATCGCCGGGCGTGCAATAGGGCGCCGGATCGTGCGGCGGACGATTCCGGGCCACGAGTTCGCCGCGATGCTGGTCCGGCGAGGACTTCCGCCGCCGTTGGCACAATCGCTGACGACAGGCTTTGCCTCGCGTGCCGCCGGCGAGTTGGCCGAGAGCGACCCGGCGTTGCAGCGGCTGCTCGGTCGCCCCTTGCGCCGCGTCAGCGAAGTCTTGCCGGAATTGCTGGCACGCGCAACGAGCCTTGCTCCGAACGCTGCAGCGTCGTCATGAGCACCATCCGGTTCGCGTCGGGAACAGTCGCACTATGTGGCCGCGACTGCCGCGGTTTCGACCGGCAGTGACGCGAGCAGCGATTGCAGCGTGACCAGTGTCGAATGGTCGGCGACGCCGTCGACCCGTGCGGGGCGGAAGTGGCGCTGGAAAGCAGTGACCACTTCCGCTGTCGCGGCGTCAAATTTTCCGCTGATCGGAATGCCGTAGCCATATCTGGCGAGCGCCTGTTGCAGATCGCGAACGCTGTCGCTGATCACGCCGAGCTTGAGGCCTTCACCGCGCACGATCGGCGCCGGGGTTACCCAGTGGCCGACGCCTGAATTGGCGAGCGAATGCCAGGGAAACTTCTCGCCGGGATCCTTCTTGCGGTGGGGCGCGACGTCCGAATGCGCCAGCACGCGGTGCGAAGGCACGTTGCGGCGGAGCATGATGCCCCGGCACAGCGCGATCACGGCGGCGATCTGGCGCAGCGGAAAGTCCGGATAGCCCCAGTCATGGCCGCGGTTGACGATCTCGACCCCGATAGAGCAGGAATTGATGTCGTTCTCGCCGGCCCAGGATGCGATGCCGGCATGCCAGGCGCGCCGCGATTCCGGGACGCATTGCACGATGCGGCCGTCTTCCAGAACGATGTAATGCGCCGAAACGTCGGTGCCCGCGGTACAGAGCTGGGCGATCGCTCCTTCCACATCGGGCATTCCGGTGTAATGCAACAGGATCATGTCGGGCACGCGGCCCTCGTTCCGCTCGCCGAAATTCGGCGAGGGGATGACATCAGAAGCAATCGAGGAATCGGGGGTGAACGTCTTCATGTTCGTCAGTAGCCGGGGAGCGGGACGGTGCGCCGCTTCGAATCAAAACCAGCAGATGCGAACGAACCAGTCGCCATATGAATACTCAAACCGGGCAGCACAACGGCAATAAAAAAGTTTTCAAAATGATCCTCTTGACTATTCCCGCAAGGTCCGCCTTGCGCAATTGAAGAACCGTGCGTTGCGATGCATTTTGCCGGAGTGTGTGCACAGCGCATCACTTCTTGGGCTGCGCCTGTGGATGACGACTTTCGGTTCGAAACGGTGGAACCGGAAAGCGCGGGGAAACGCGCCTTTCGACCGTCAACGCTTTCTTAATGCTAACTGACGTTACTGAGAGCTGAAGTGCCGCTCTTTCGGTTTCGGGAAACGGCTAAGCAGCCGCCGATTGAAGTTCCTGCCCGGAGGATGGCCCCGGTCCGGATCATAGGTTTCCAGTGTCCTTTCGAATCCGAGGTTCGCAAGAAGGGGGGCCCCAAGGTGTGGCGAACGTCGGATTCCGCACCCCCAAGGCCGGCCAGCAAATTCGATCGGAAAGGCGTAAGAAACATGGACTTTTGAGGCGCAATGGGCCCTTTCGCGTCCGTTTTTCGCATTCCGGCCCGCAGCTCGCAGGAATTGGCGCCATGAATCCGTCTGCTCCCGATGCGTCCGAATCAAGACACATGCCCGTCCTCGGCCAAAAGGCGGCTGAGTTTCTCAACCCGCGCGAAGGCGGGATCTATGTCGACGCCACCTTCGGGGCTGGCGGCTACAGCCGGGCCATCCTGGACACCCAAGGGACCCGGGTGATCGGTATCGACCGCGATCGCTCGGCGATTATGGGCGGTTTTGCCCTGGTCGACCAATCGGCCGGCCGGCTGACGCTGGTCGAGGACCGGTTTTCCAACCTCGCCCGCATCTGCGATTCGCAAGGCGCGCCGCGGGTCGACGGCGTCGTCATGGACGTCGGCGTGTCCTCGATGCAACTCGATGAGGCGGCTCGCGGATTTTCGTTCCGCAACGACGGCCCGCTCGACATGCGGATGGGGCACGAGGGGGCGACCGCGGCGGATGTGATCGCGAAGGCTTCCGAGACCGAGCTTGCCGATATCATCCATATCTTCGGCGAAGAGCGGCATGCGCGCGCCGTTGCCCGCGCCATCGTCGCCGCGCGCCGGCAAGCCCCGGTCGCGACCACCCGGGCGCTTTCGGAGATCGTCGCCAGGGTGGTGCGCGGAAAGCCGGGGGAAATTCACCCCGCCACGCGCACGTTCCAGGCCTTGCGGGTTTTCGTCAACCAGGAGCTCGAGGAGCTGCATCTGGCGCTCGCCGCGGCCGAGCGCGTGCTCAAACCCGGCGGTCGGCTCGTTGTGGTGTCGTTTCATTCGCTGGAAGACCGCATTGCCAAGAATTTCCTCGTCGAGCGCGCCAAAAGCGGCGGCGGATCGCGGCACCAGCCGGAGATCGCGCGGCTCCCGCCGAGCTTCATCGTCCTGACCAGGCGGCCGGTCGCCCCGGACGAGGATGAGATCAAGGCCAATCCGCGTGCGCGCTCTGCCAAATTGCGCGCCGCCGCGCGCACCGATGCGCCTGCGCGGACTGCCTCGCCACTGCCGGACTGGCCCACCCTCGACGACGTGATGAGGGGAGGCTGACGATGCGGATCATCCATCTCCTTGTGATCGGCGGGCTCGTCTTCGCGGCCGCCTATGTCTACCGGATCAAGATGGAATCGACCGAACGCACCGAGCGGGTGCTGCGGCTGCATGCGGAAATCCGCGAGCAGCGCGATGCGATTGCGGTGCTGCGCGCCGAATGGGCCAGGCTTGATGCGCCATTACGGCTGCAGGGTCTTGCCGAACGCCACCTGCAGCTCAAGCCGCTCAACGCCGCGCAATATGATTCGCTGAAGAATTTGCCCGAGCGGCCGCCCAGCCCGGTCAAGCCGGACAGCCCTGATCCGATCGGCGCCATGATCAATACCGTCGCGCCATCGAGCGATGCCGCCACGGTGACGGGTTCGCTGCCGGCAAAAGCGCCGGAGAAAAAGCGATGACCGGGCGCACGCGCAGGGAAAGGCCGACGGAACCGTGGCGGCAGCGCCTGGTCCGCAGCCTCTTGTACGGCCGCAACGTCGACCGCGCCGCCAAGGCTCGCGCGCGCGTCGGCTTTGCGATCCTGGCGTTCGTCGCAGCCTATGCCGTGATCGGCGGCAGGCTAGTGATGTTCGCCGCCGGCAGCGACGGTCATGGCGCGCGCCGCGCCGCCGGTCAGGACGCGATTGCGACCGCCCGGCCGGACATCGTCGACCGCAACGGCGAAATTCTTGCGACCGATGTCAAGGCCCCCAGCCTGTTCGGCGAGCCGCGCCGCATCATCGACAAGGACGAGGCGATCGAGCTTCTCACCGCCACAATGCCGGACCTCGACATCGGCGAGGCGCGGCAGCGCCTGTCCAGCCGCAAGGGCTTTGTCTGGCTCAAGCGCGAAATCACGCCGGTCCAGCAGCAGGAAATCCACCGGCTCGGCATTCCCGGCATCGGCTTCCTGCGGGAAAACAAGCGCGTCTATCCCACCGGCAACGAGGTCGCGCACCTGATCGGCCTCGTCAACATCGACAATCAGGGCATCGCCGGCATGGAGAAGTGGCTCGACAGCAACGGGCTTGCCGATCTGCATCGCGCGGGATTTGCCACCGATCGCCTGCAGCGCCCGGTCGAATTGTCGGTCGATTTGCGTGTCGAACACGCGCTGCGCGACGAACTGCTCAAGGCCAAGGAAAAATACCACGCCAAGGCTGCTTCCGGGCTCGTCTCCAATGTCCGCACCGGCGAGATCGTGGCCATGGTTTCGGTGCCGGACTTCGATCCGAACAATCCCAAGGAAGCGCATGATCCCGACCGCATCAACCGCCTGACCACCGGCGTCTATGAGATGGGTTCGACCTTCAAGGCCTTCACGCTGGCGATGGCGCTCGATTCGGGCAAGGTCGATCTCAACTCGATGTGGGATGCGCGCGCCCCGCTGCATTACGGCAAGTTCGCCATACACGACGATCACCCGCTCGGGCGCATGATCAACATGAAGGAAGTGTTTTATTATTCTTCCAATGTCGGTGCGGCGCGGATTGCGCTGTCGCAGGGGGTCGAGGCGCACCGGGCTTTCCTGCGCAAGCTCGGCCAGCTCGAGCGGCTGCGCACCGAATTGCCGGAGAGCGCCTCGCCGATCGTGCCGAAACACTGGGCCGAGCTGAACACGGTGACGATCGCCTTCGGGCACGGCATCGCGGTGGCGCCGCTGCAGGCGGTGATGGGCATCGATGCGCTCGTCAACGGCGGCTATCTGATCCCGCCCACCTTCCTCAAGCGCAGCGAGGAGGAAGCGATGGCGCTGGCCAAACGAGTGATCAAGGCGGAAACATCGGAGAAGATGCGGTTTTTGATGCGGCTCAATGCCGAGGTCGGAACCGCCAAGAAGGCCGATGTCAAGGGCTATTACATCGGCGGCAAGACCGGCACCGCGGAAAAGGTGATCAATGGCCATTACGCCAAGAAGCACGTGCTCAACGCCTTCACCGCGATCCTGCCCGCCGACAATCCGCGCTACCAGCTCCTGATCATGCTTGATGAGCCGCAGCCGCTGAAGGAAACCTTCGGTTTCATCACCTCAGGATGGAACGCGGTGCCGACCGGCGGCAATGTGATCACCCGCATCGCGCCCCTTCTGGGCATTGAACCGCGTTTTGACCTGCCGCCGTCCGACCGCCTCATTCTTGCGGCATCAAGAACAAGCCAATAAGGCGTAGCTTTCAGGACCTGTTTTTTTAAGGTGTAGCTTAAGCCTGGTGCCGCGAAGGGGATAGCTGGACAATGGGGCACCCGCGCCGGCCGACTGGTGCGGTGGATTTGACATTCGCTTCAGTATTGCCGCGAGGTTCCAAAGCGAATGTCAAATCCAAAACGGCACCAGAATCTTGTATTTGCCAGTGTCCTTTGGTTCGGACATTCGTAAACGAACCCTCAGAGACATGATACGAATGTCAGAACCGGACGCTGGAACACCATGAAACTCCGCGACCTCTTCCATGAAGACGCCAGGATGGACCCGCAGGCGCAAGATGCGGAGGTTACGGGCCTGTCTTCGGACA
The DNA here is from genome assembly GCF_035570375.1 of Bradyrhizobium sp. GTDB lineage: Bacteria > Pseudomonadota > Alphaproteobacteria > Rhizobiales > Xanthobacteraceae > Bradyrhizobium. The sequence goes on from NZ_DATMLW010000037.1 coordinate 11,196, forward strand.
GCCGCAGCGTCAAGCCGGGCGATCTGTTCTTTGCACTCGCGGGTTTCAAGACCGATGGCGCGCGCTTCATCGAACAGGCGATTGTCTCGGGCGCCGTCGCGGTAGCGGGCGACCATCCGCCGCCGGGCGGCTGCCGCGTTCCGTTCATCGCAACTTCGAACCCGCGGCGCGCGCTCGCGATTGCGGCGGCGCATTTTTATCCGCGGCAGCCGTCGACGATCGCGGCGGTGACCGGAACCAGCGGCAAGACGTCAGTCGCTGCTTTTACGCGGCAAATCTGGCAGCGGCTCGGCGATGAAGCGGCCAGCATCGGGACCATCGGACTGGTGTCGCCCAAGCGAACGGTTTACGGGTCGCTGACGACGCCCGATCCGATCGCGCTGCATCGGCAGCTCGACGAAATCGCACGCGATGGCGTCACCAATCTCGCCTTCGAGGCGTCCTCGCACGGGCTCGATCAGTATCGGCTTGACGGCGTACGCATTTCGGCCGGGGGCTTCACCAACCTGTCGCGCGATCATCTGGATTACCATCCCGATGTTGCGCACTATCTTGCCGCCAAGCTCCGGCTGTTCCGCGATCTCTTGCCGGAAGGCAGCGCGGCGGTGATTTCCGCCGATCATGAATGCTCGCAAGCCGTGATCGATGCCGCGCAGGAGCGACCGTTGCGCCTCATCACTGTCGGGCAGAAAGGCGATGGCACGGGCGAGGGGATACGCGTGGTCGCCTCCGCGATCGACGGCTTCGCACAAAAGCTCGAGCTCGACCATCTCGGGCGCAAATATTCCGTTCGCCTGCCGCTGGTCGGTGAATTCCAGATCGAGAACGCGGTCGTCGCGGCGGGCCTTGCGATCGGCACCGGCAGCGACCCCGGCGAGGTGTTTGCCGCACTCGAACATCTAGAGGGTGCCAGGGGCCGGCTGGAACGTGTCGGGGAACACAACGGCGCGCCGATCTTTGTCGATTACGCGCACAAGCCGGATGCGCTGGCCAAGGCGCTGCAGGCATTGCGGCCCTACGCGGAACGAAAACTGGTCGTGGTGATCGGCGCCGGCGGCAACCGCGATGCGGGAAAACGGCCGCTGATGGGCGCGATCGCCGCTGAAAATGCCGATCATGTCATCGTCACCGACGACAATCCGCGCAGCGAAAATCCGGCCACGATCCGCGCCGCGATCCTCGCCGCTGCAAAGGGCGCGATCGAAATTCCAGACCGCAACCAGGCGATCCGCACTGCGATCGCAGGCCTTGAGAAGGGCGATCTGCTCCTGATCGCGGGCAAAGGCCATGAAACCGGGCAAATCATCGGCGATCGCGTCCTGCCGTTCAGCGATCACGACGCCGTTGCGTCAGCGCTTTCGGAGAGGGTCGCATGAGCACGACGCCGAACGCTACGGCCGCATTGTGGACTTCGGATGCGATGGCGGCGGCGATGCACGCTGCGAGCAACGGCACGCTGCCCCAGGACATCTCCGGCATTTCCATCGACAGCCGCACGTTGAAAGCCGGCGAGGCCTATTTCGCGATTCTGGGCGCGGTGCATGACGGTCACGATTTCGTCGAAGCGGCCGTGCGCTCGGGTGCCGCGCTTGCGGTGGTCGAGAAGGCAAAGCGCGCCAGATTTGCCTCCGACGCGCCGCTCCTGGTCGTTGACAATGTGCTGGAAGGGCTTGTTGATCTTGCGCGTGCGGCGCGCGCGCGCCTTCAGGCGCAGGTCATCGCGGTGACGGGTTCGGTCGGCAAGACTTCCACCAAGGAGGCGTTGCACCGCGTGCTCGGTGCGCAAGGGCAAACCCATGTTTCGGCTGCTTCCTTCAACAACCACTGGGGCGTGCCGCTGTCGCTGGCGCGCTGCCCGGCGGATGCGCGCTTTGCGGTGTTCGAAATCGGCATGAATCACGCCGGCGAGATCGAACCGCTGGCGAGGCCGGTTCGCCCGCATGTGGCTGTCATCACCACGGTCGAGCCGGTGCATCTGGAATTCTTCGACGGGCTGGAGGGCATCGCCGATGCCAAGGCGGAGATCTTTGCCGGTCTCGAGCCGGGTGGCGCCGTGGTGCTCAACCGCGACAATTCGCAATTTGCGCGACTTGAGCGCCGCGCGAAACAGCTCGGCATCTCGCGCATCGTCACGTTCGGCGCGGACGAGAAATCCGACGCGCGGCTCATCGACGTGGCGCTGCATGCGGCCTGCTCGGCGGTGCACGCCAATATTCTTGGGCACGACGTCACCTACAAGGTCGGCATGCCTGGCCGCCACATGGCGATGAACTCGCTTGCGGTGCTTGCGGCGGCTTCGCTTGCAGGTGCCGATCTTGCGCTGGCTTCGCTGGCGCTGTCGCATATCGAGCCGGCAGCGGGCCGCGGCGTCCGTCGCGTGCTCGAAATGGCGGTCGGCGAGGCGACCCTGATCGACGAAAGCTACAACGCCAACCCGGCATCGATGTCGGCCGCACTGGGCGTGCTCGGCCAGGCCAGGATCGGCCCGCATGGAAGGCGTATCGCGGTGCTCGGCGACATGCTGGAACTTGGCGCTTCCAGCGCCGAATTGCATCGCGGTCTCAATGACGCCATCAAGGCCCATCACATCGACCTCGTGTATTGTTGTGGTCCGCTGATGAAGAACCTGTGGGACGCCCTTTCCACGGGCAAGCGGGGCGGCTATGCCGATAGCGCAGCGAATCTGGAACCGCAGATCGTCGCCGCCATCCGGGCCGGCGACGCCATCATGGTCAAGGGCTCGTTCGGCTCGAAGATGAAAACGATAGTCAACGCGCTCGAAAGGCGCTTTCCCGGCAGGACTGCGCTCGACGAAGCCGCGGTATAGGGCAGGTTGAATGTTCTACTGGCTGATCGATCTCTCCAATACCGTGCCTGGCCTCGCCTTCTTGCACACCTTCCTGAACGTGTTTCGCTACATCACGTTCCGCACCGGCGGAGCGATGGTGACCGGCGCGCTTTTCGTGTTCCTGTTCGGCCCCTGGATCATCGATCACTTGCGGCTTCGCCAGGGCAAGGGACAGCCGATCCGCTCCGACGGCCCGCAGTCGCATCTGGTGACCAAGAAGGGCACTCCGACCATGGGCGGCCTGATGATCCTTTCGGGGCTCGTGGTTTCAACCGTGCTGTGGGCCAATCCACTCAACCCTTATGTCTGGATCGTGCTGGCGGTCACGCTCGGCTTCGGCTTCGTCGGTTTTTATGACGACTATCTGAAGGTGACGAAGCAAAGCCATAGCGGTTTTGCCGGCCGGCTTCGCCTCCTGATCGAGGCCTTGATTGCGCTTGCGGCGTGTTACGCGCTGGTCCGGCTTGGGCGGGAGCCATTCTCGACCTCGCTCGTGATCCCGTTCTTCAAGGACATCGCGCTGAACCTCGGACTGTTCTTCACCGTCTTCGGCGCCTTCATCATCGTCGGCGCCGGCAACGCGGTCAATTTGACCGACGGTCTCGATGGCCTGGCCATCGTGCCCGTGATGATCGCGGCCGCGAGCTTCGGCATGATCTCCTATCTCACCGGCAACGCCGTGTTCTCGGATTATTTGCAGATCAATTACGTTCCCGGCACCGGCGAGCTCGCGGTGATCTGCGGCGCGGTGCTCGGAGCGGGCCTCGGTTTTCTGTGGTTCAACGCGCCGCCGGCGTCGATCTTCATGGGCGATACCGGTTCGCTCGCGCTCGGCGGCATGCTCGGTTCGATTGCGGTCGCGGTCAAGCACGAGATCGTGCTCGCCGTGATCGGCGGGCTGTTCGTGCTGGAGGCGGTTTCCGTGATCGTGCAGGTGATGTCGTTCAAGCTCACCGGGAAACGAATTTTCAGGATGGCGCCGATCCATCACCATTTCGAGCAACTTGGCTGGACCGAACCGCAAATCGTGATCCGGTTCTGGATCATCTCGGTGATGTTGGCGCTGGCCGGCCTCTCCACGCTGAAGCTGCGGTGATCGTGGTGACGAAATCGATGCTGGCTTCGATGCCTTTCTTCCCCTCTCCCCTCGCGGGAGAGGGTGGTTTCGAACGAAGTGAGAAACCGGGTGAGGGGGCGCTTCGCCTTGTTGGTTCAACCCCTCACCCGCCTTCGCTTCGCCGTGGCCGATGCAAAGCATCGGCGTTTTTGTTCCATAGGACAGCGGCCGAAGGCCGCCTACGCAGCCTCTCCCGCAAGGGGAGAGGGCAAGGTGGCATCCGCACATGATCCCCGTCACTTCTTTCGCAGGCAAGACGGTCGCGGTGTTCGGCCTCGGCGGATCGGGCCTTGCGAGCTGTCACGCCCTGAAGGCCGGCGGCGCCGAAGTGATCGCCGGCGACGATGGCGCCGACAGGCTCGCGGAAGCCGCCAAGGCAGGGTTTGTCACCGCGGATCTGCGCAACGAATCCTGGTCGCGCTTCGCAGCGCTGGTGCTCACCCCTGGCGCGCCACTCACCCATCCCGCGCCGCACTGGACGGTGTTCCTGGCAAGAGAAGCCGGCGTCGAGGTGATCGGAGATATCGAGCTGTTCTGTCGCGAGCGGCAGCGTCACGCACCGGACGCGCCTTTCGTCGCGATTACCGGCACCAACGGCAAATCCACCACCACCGCGTTGATCGCGCATCTGACGCGCGTTGCCGGTTACGACACCCAGATGGGTGGCAATATCGGCACCGCGATTCTGTCGCTGGAGCCGCCGCGCAAGGGGCGGGTGCATGTCATCGAGATGTCCTCGTACCAGATCGATCTCACGGCGAGCCTCGATCCGACCGTCGGCATCCTGCTCAATATCAGCGAAGACCATATCGATCGTCACGGCACGCTCGCTCACTATGCGGAAGTGAAGGAACGCCTGGTCGCAGGCGTCCAAACGCAGGGTACCGCGATCATCGGCGTCGATGACGGGTGGAGCCGTGCCGCCGCCGACCGCATCGAGCAGGGGGGAAAGCGCGTGGTTCGCGTCTCGGTGAGAAATCCGCTTCCCGACGGCATCTACGTCGATCACGAAACCATCTGGCACGCATCCGGCGGGGCGCGCAGCGAGGTGGCGCGGATCGGCGGCATCGGCTCGCTACGCGGCTTGCATAACGCGCAGAATGCGGCCTGCGCCGCCGCCTGCGCGATCGCACTCGGGATTTCCGGTGAGGTCTTGCAGAAAGCCCTGCGAAGTTTTCCCGGCCTTGCGCACCGCATGGAGCAGGTCGGCCGTCGCGGCAACGTGCTGTTCGTCAACGATTCCAAGGGCACCAATGCAGATGCAGCCGCACGCGCCCTGTCGTCTTTTTCCGACATTTTCTGGATCGCGGGCGGAAAGCCGAAGCTCGGCGGCATCACGGGCCTTGCCGAATATTTTCCGCGCATTCGCAAAGCTTACCTGATCGGCGAGGCCGCGCAGGAATTTGCTGCCACACTCGGCAGCGTCCCGCATGAGATCTCGCAGACGCTTGAGGTTGCGGTGGAACACGCCTCGCGCGATGCGGAAGCCTCAGGGCTCGCCGATCCGGTGGTGCTGCTGTCGCCCGCCTGCGCCTCGTTCGACCAGTACCGCAATTTCGAGATTCGCGGCACACGCTTCCGCGATCTGGTCACCGCGCTGCCCGGCGTGAAACCGGTGGTGTGAGCCGCGCCTTCATCCCTCCCCGCAAGGGGGAGGGATCAGGAAGAACCGCATTCCATTAACCCCTTCGAAACCATCATGGGCGACCAATGAGGGATGACGGCCCTCAAGGCGAAAGTCCATGCTTTCCCGTGAACAGCGAAATCCGCTAAGCGACTGGTGGTGGACGGTCGACCGCCTGCAGTTGGCGGCGATCTTCGCGCTGATTCTCGCCGGCATCATCCTGTCGCTTGCGGCCAGCCCACCGGTGGCGACCCGGATTGGCCTTGACTCCTTTCATTTCTTCAACCGCCACGTCCTGTTTCTGCTGCCGTCCTTCATCGTGCTGTTGGGTGTGTCGTTCCTGTCGCCGCACCAGATCCGGCGCGCCGCGCTGATCGTGTTCCTGGTGTCGATGGTGCTGATCGTGGCGACGCTGCTGTTCGGTCCCGAGGTCAAGGGCTCGCGGCGCTGGATCACGCTCGTCGGCGTGAACATCCAGGCCTCCGAATCCGCAAAACCCGCTTTCGTGGTGCTGGCGGCATGGTTGTTTGCGGAATCGGCGCGGCGCCCAGAGATGCCGGCGACCTCGATGGCGCTGGTGCTTCTGCTGATGCTGGTTTCGCTCTTGGTGATGGAACCGGACTTCGGCCAGACCATGCTGATCCTGATGGTGTGGGGCGCATTGTTCTTTATCGCCGGCATGCGAATGATCTGGGTGCTGGGGCTTGCGGGCGCCGCAAGCGCCGGACTGTTCGGCGCCTATCTGTTCGTGCCGCACGTGGCGGGGCGCATCAAACGCTTCATGAATCCCGCTTCCGGCGACACCTTTCAGGTCGATACCGCGATGGAGGCCTTCGGCAATGGCGGCTGGCTCGGGCTCGGGCCCGGCGAAGGCATCGCCAAGCGCAGTCTGCCGGACAGCCACACCGATTTCGTGTTCGCGGTGGCGGCAGAGGAGTTCGGAATCATCCTTTGCCTCGTGCTGCTCGCGTTGTTCGCCTTCGTGGTGATCCGCGCGCTTTCGCGCGCTTATGCCACCGAGGACATATTCGCGCGTTTTGCGGCTTCCGGCCTTGCGATTCTGTTCGGCGTGCAGGCCGCGATCAACATGTCGGTCAATCTGCAACTGATCCCGGCCAAAGGCATGACCTTACCGTTCATCTCCTATGGCGGTTCGTCGATGGTCTCCCTCGCCTATGGCGTCGGCATGATGCTGGCCTTGACGCGGCAGCGGCCGCGCACCGAACTGGAATCGCTGAACGCGAGCGCCGCGCCGAGCTACGCCTAGATTTTTCCCTGTCATTGCGAGGAGGCAAGCGACAAAGCAATCCGGAATCCGTCCGTGGTGCGGCTGGATTGCTTCGTTATCGGGCGCGCATTCGCGCGACCCGGTGGCTCGCAATGACGGTCGAAATTTGCGACTATCTGATCATGAAACAAGATCCTCTCATCCTGCTCGCCGCGGGCGGCACCGGCGGGCATCTTTTTCCGGCGGAAGCGCTCGGCGTCGAACTGATGAAGCGCGGCTTGCGCGTGCGCCTTGCGACCGATTCCCGAGCGCTGCGTTACTCGGGCCTGTTCTCCAAGGACATGATCGACGTGGTACCGAGCGAGACCGTGCGCAGCCGCGCGCCATGGTCGCTCGCCTTGACCTCCCTGACGCTGGGCGCTGGCTTTGTAGTGGCGCTCAACCTGTTGCGCAGGCTTGAGCCGGCGGCCGTCGTGGGTTTCGGCGGCTATCCGACCTTGCCGCCGCTTCTGGCGGCGCGCCTGCTTCGCATTCCCCGCGTCATTCACGACGCCAACGCGGTGCTCGGCCGCGCCAACCGCTTCCTCTCGAGCCGGGTCGACGCGATCGCAACCTCGCTCCCCGGCGTTCTCGACCGCGATCCCGGGCTCTCTCCGAAGACCACCACCGTCGGCACGCCGATGCGGCCTGCGATACTTGCCGCGGCGGCCGTCGAATATGTCGCTCCCGATTCCGGCGGGCCGTTTCGCTTGCTGGTGATCGGCGGCAGCCAGGGCGCGCGGGTGATGGCCGACATCGTGCCCGGCGCGATCGAACGGCTGGAACCTTCGCTGTGGAACAGGCTGGTCCTCACGCAACAGGTTCGCGAGGAAGACATGATGCGCGTGCGCGGGCACTACGACCGGCTCAAGATCAAATGCGAGCTGGCGCCGTTCTTCACCGATCTGCCGGCGAAGCTCGCATCCCACCATCTGGTGGTTTCGCGCTCCGGCGCCGGCACCGTAGCCGAACTCTCCGCCATCGGCCGCCCGTCGATCCTGGTGCCGCTGCCGGGCTCGATCGACCAGGATCAGTTCGCCAATGCCGGCGTTCTGGCGCAGGTGGGGGGCGCTTTACGGATTCCGCAAAGCGAACTCAGTTCCGACCGCTTGGCGTCGGAAATCTCCGCGCTTGCCGCCGAGCCCAAGAAATTGACCGCGATGGCGAAAGCCGCGCGCAGCGTCGGCCGGTTGGACGCCGCCCAGCGGATGGCCGATCTGGTGATGAAAGTGGCGGGAATTTAGTGGTCCGATTCTAACATTCGCATCTCGTTTTGGCAGGCACTTTTGCCAATGTTAGAATCAAGGACCACTAGCAAATATTAGTTTCTAGTGGAGTTTTGGATTTGACATTCGCGTTGCGAGTCCGCAGCTAGATGGGTAGCGAATGTCAAATCCACTCCACTAGACGAAAGCAGTGAATTAATGAAATTCTGATGTCATGGCCGGGCTTGTCCCGGCCATGACGTCTTTCCTAAATTGCTGAACAAAGACGTGGATGCCCGCGGACGACCAGTTCGAAGACGCGCTTTGCGCTTTTTGCGCGGGCATGACGAAGGTAAGACCACAATGAGACTTCCGCGGGAAATCGGACCCATTCACTTCGTCGGGATCGGCGGTATCGGCATGAGCGGCATCGCCGAGGTGTTGTGCAATCTCGGCTATATCGTGCAGGGGTCGGACGCCTCCGAGAGCGCCAATGTCGCGCGCCTGCGCGACAAGGGCATCAAGATCGCGATCGGCCACAAGGCCGAAAACGTCAATGGTGCCGACGTCGTCGTGGTCTCGACCGCGATCAAGCGCGACAATCCCGAACTGACGGCCGCGCGCGCCCAGCGCATCCCGGTGGTGCGCCGCGCCGAGATGCTCGCCGAACTGATGCGGCTGAAAAGCTGCGTGGCGATTGCGGGCACCCATGGCAAGACCACGACGACCTCGATGGTTGCAGCCTTGCTCGACGCCGGCGATCTCGATCCGACCGTGATCAATGGCGGCATCATCAACGCCTACGGCACCAATGCGCGGCTGGGGGCGGGCGAGTGGATGGTGGTGGAAGCGGACGAAAGCGACGGCACCTTCCTCAAGCTGCCGGCCGACATCGCCATCGTCACCAATGTGGACCCCGAGCATCTCGATCATTTCAAGACCTTCGATGCGGTGCAGGAGGCGTTCCGCAATTTCGTCGAGAACGTGCCGTTCTACGGTTTCGCGGTGATGTGCATCGACCACCCGGTCGTGCAGAGCCTTGTCGGCAAGATCGAGGATCGCCGCATCATCACCTACGGCGAAAACCCGCAGGCCGATGCGCGGCTTGTCGATCTCGCTTCATCGGGCGGCGGCTCGCAATTCACCGTCGCATTCCGCGACCGCAAGACGGACGCATTGCACGAGATCAGGGACATTCGCCTGCCGATGCCGGGCCGGCACAATGCGCTCAACGCCACGGCGGCGATCGCGGTTGCGCATCAGCTCAAGCTCTCCGACGAGGCCATCCGCAAGGCGATCGCGGGCTTCGGCGGCGTCAAGCGGCGTTTCACCAGGACCGGCGAGTGGAACGGCGTCACCATCATCGACGACTACGGCCATCACCCCGTCGAAATTGCAGCGGTGCTCAGAGCAGCGCGCGAGTCCACTAACGGAAAGATCATCGCGGTGGTGCAGCCGCATCGTTATACCCGCCTGCAGTCGCTGTTCGAGGAATTCTGCACCTGCTTCAACGACGCCGACACTGTCGTCGTGGCCGAGGTTTATCCGGCCGGGGAGGCGCCGATTGAGGGCATCGATCGCGATCATTTCGTTCTCGGTCTTCGCGCGCACGGCCATCGCGAGGTCATCCCGCTGCAAAATTCTGGCGAACTCGCGAAGGTGATTCACGGCCTCGCCGGCCGCGGCGACCTCGTCGTTTGTCTCGGTGCCGGCAACATCACGCAATGGGCCTACGCGCTGCCGGACGAATTGAAGGCGCTGGGGTGAAGGCGATGATGCCGAGTGCTCCACAAGCGCTTTTGCGATTCCCTCCCCCCTTGCGGGGGAGGGTCAGGGTGGGGGGTAAGCCGCAGACGCCGGAGTTCGTTGTACCCCCCTCTCCAACTCTCCCCCGCAGGGGGGGAGAGGGCCGACCGCGCCTTGCGGCCTCGCCGTTGCCCATCATCACATGAGCTTTCCCGATATCACGCTCGACCTCAAAGCCGCGATGCCAAAATTGCGTGGGCGCTTGCTTGCCAATGAAAGCCTCGCGCCGCTGACCTGGTTTCGCGCCGGCGGCCCCGCGCAGGTGCTGTTCACGCCCGCGGACGAAGGCGATCTCGCCTATTTCCTCAAACACTTGCCGGCCGACCTTCCGCTTTACGTCGTCGGCGTCGGCTCCAACCTGATCGTACGCGACGGCGGCATGCCCGGCGTTGTGATCAGGCTATCGCCGCGCGGCTTCGGCGAGACGAGCGTGCAAGGCGAAATCGTCTCTGCCGGTGCGGCTGCGCTCGACAAACGCGTGGCCGAGACGGCGGCAGCCGCCAATGTCAGCGGGCTCGAATTCTTCTTTGGCATACCCGGCACCATTGGCGGGGCGTTGCGCATGAATGCCGGCGCCAACGGCGCCGAGACCAGGGATGTCCTGGTTGAGGCCGCGGGCCTTTCCCGCGACGGAAGCAAACTCGCCTTCACCAATGCCGATATGAATTTCGTCTACCGCAATTGCGGCGTCGATCCCTCCGTGATTTTCACCTCGGCGCGCTTTCGCGGCAAAATCGCCGCGCCAGAGGCGATCCGGAGGCGGATGAACGAGGTGCAGAGCCATCGCGAGACCGCGCAGCCGATCCGTGAAAAGACCGGGGGATCGACCTTCAAGAACCCGCCGGGCCAAAGCGCCTGGAAGCTGATCGATGCCGCCGGATGCCGTGGCTTGCGCGTCGGCGGGGCGCAGGTGTCGGAAATGCACTGCAATTTCCTGATCAACACGGGCGAGGCGTCCGGCCACGATATCGAAACTATTGGTGAAACCGTTCGCGCGAGGGTGAAGGAAAACAGCGGAATCGAGCTACACTGGGAAATCAAGCGGATCGGGGTTTTGACACCGTAGTCATTCCGGGACGCAGCGTGAGCTGCGAACTACGATGTGCACTTGCACATCGGAGAATCTCGAAGTTGTTGAGCGATGGATTCCGGGTCTGGCGCTCCGCGCCATCCCGGAATGACGGATAAACTAGATCAATCTCGAGATTCCGGATTCGATGCTATCGCATCGCCCCGGAATGACAGCATCAGCGGATCATCTAATGCGGGTCACCATTCTCTTCGGAGGCACGAACAAGGAGCGCCTGGTGTCGGTGGCCTCCGCCCAGGCGCTGTGTTCGGCATTGCCCGAGGCCGACCTGTGGTTCTGGGATGTCGACGACACCGTGCATGAAACGCGGTCGGAAATTCTGCTGAAACATTCACGTCCGTTCGAAAAGGAGTTCAAGCCGGGCACCCCAAGCCTTGGGCGGATCGAACAGGCGCTCGACAAAGCGAGCGCCGGGAAACGTCTTCTGGTGCTGGCCTTGCATGGCGGCTCGGCCGAGAACGGCGAACTTCAAGTGATGTGTGAAGTGCGCCGCGTACCGTTCACCGGTTCCGGCTCGGCGTCCTCGAACCTTGCCTTCGACAAGGTCGCGGCAAAGCGCTTCGTGGAAATTGCAGGCGTGAAGGCGCCATCGGGCGTAGGCCTGGATGACATCGAGCCGGCGTTCGCCCGATATGGCCGGCTGGTCGCAAAACCCGCGCGCGACGGCTCGAGCTACGGCCTGATTTTCGTCAATTCCAAGCAGGACATTGTCGCCGTACGCAACGCGGCGAAATTGGAGGAATATCTCATCGAGCCGTTCATTGCTGGCGTGGAAGCGACCTGTGGCGTGCTGGAGCAGCCGGACGGCAAGGTTTTTTCGCTGCCGCCGATCGAGATCATCCCGGCAGAGGGAAGCTTCGACTACACGGCCAAATACCTGCTCAAATCGACCCAGGAGATTTGTCCGGGACGCTTTTCGCCTGAGGTGACCGCAAAGCTCATGGACCTGGCGCTGCGCGCCCACCGGGCGCTGTCATGCTCCGGTTATTCGCGGACCGACTTCATCGTGTCCGAGCATGGGCCGATTTTTCTTGAAACCAACACCCTGCCGGGACTGACAAAGGCTTCGCTTTATCCGAAGGCGCTGAAGGCGCAAGGAATCGATTTTGTCGATTTCCTGAAAGACCAGATTGTGATCGCTGAAAGGCGCAGCCGGAAGTAGGGCTATCAAGTGTTACCGAAATACTAACGTTACCGGTCAAAGCCTTAAAACCGCACGCCAAAACGGCTCCTGATCGGGCCGAATTTACCCTTTGTTTACCAGGAAGTCCGAAGGTTAACGCCAGCGGTGCCAGCAGCGCTTGGCTGCCCGGAAAGCGTCGCACTTGCGCAGCTCTCGCAGGCTTTTGCGGGCACAACACTTGGACAGGCTCGTACTCATGGATCGTGGAGGACGTCTCGTTCGGTCGAACAGATCGCCGGGGCCCCGGACTGATCTGAAAGCGGCCGCCATTGGTGCGGGCGTTCTGCTGCGCGAATGGCTGGCCGGCAAGCGCGTCACTTCGAGCGCGCGGCGTATCGAGCGAACGGAACAGCCGCCGCGTCTGGTCTCGTTTCTCGAGCGACACCTTCCGCGCCGGGCCGGCATGATGGCGACACTGGCGCTGTTCGTTTCCGCCGCCGGCCTTGGGATCGTGAAGGGCGGCCACGTCGAGAAGTTTTTCACGAGCCTTGGCGAGGCGCGCAATGCGCTGGCAAACTCGGCCGGCTTCCGGATCACCACGGTTGCGATCGGCGGCCGCAAGCAGCTCTCCCAGGACGAGGTGCTCGCGATCGGCGGCGTCAGTGGCCGCTCGTCGCTGTTGTTTCTCGACGCGGCCTCGGTCCGCGAAAAGCTCAAGGCCAATCCCTGGATCAGCGAAGCGACCGTGCTGAAGCTTTATCCGGATCAGCTTAAGATCGACATCGTCGAACGTTCGGCGTTTGCGCTCTGGCAGCGCCACGGCCGCCTCTCGGTGATATCCGATGACGGTGCGGTGCTCGAGCCCTATGTGTCGTACCGCTTCATCTCGTTGCCGCTGGTGGTGGGCAAGGGCGCCGAGACTCGTGCGCGCGATTTTCTGGCACTGCTTGCGCGTTATCCGCGCGTTCATTCGGTGACCAAGGCGGCGATCTTCGTCGGCGAACGGCGATGGAACCTGAGACTGAAGGATGGTCTCGACATCCGCCTTCCGGAAAACGACGTCGGCGAGGCGCTTGCGACCTTGAGCACGCTCGACAAGGAAGACCGCCTGTTCTCCCGCGACATCGTCGCGGTCGACATGCGCCTGCCGGACCGCTTGATCGTGCAATTGTCGGAAGACGCGGCCAAGGCGCGCGAAGAATCGTTCAAGGAAAAGAAGCCGAAGAAGAAGGTCGGCGACGCATGAGCGGCTTCGATCGCAAACAGACGCCGAAGACGCGCCCGATGCCGCAAAAGCGCACCGCGCTGGTGGCCTGCCTCGACATCGGCACCAGCAAGATCGCGTGCATGATCGCGCGGCTAAAACCTTGCCCGCCGAGCGAAGCCCTGCGCGGCCGCAGCCATGCCGTCGAGCTGATCGGCTACAGCCAGATTCAGTCGCGCGGCGTCAAGGCCGGCGCCGTGGTCGATCTTGCCGGATGCGAACAGCAGGTGCGCCAGGCCGTTGCGCTCGCCGAGGAAATGGCCCGGGTGCGGGTCGAGTCGGTCCTGCTGTCGGTCTCAGCCGGGCGGTTGCAGGGTCAGTTGGTCGAGGCCGCGGCCGACATCAGGGGCGCTACGGTTGCACCCAGCGACGTCGCGCGCATCACCTCCGCCGGCATGCACCACGCCACGGGCGAGGGCCGCACCGTGCTGCACGCGCTGCCGGTCGGCTATTCGATCGACGGCGTCAAGGGCATTCGCGATCCGAAGGGCATGGTCGCGCGGCAATTCGGCGTCGACATGAACGTCGTCACGGCGGACGCCACTGTTGCCAAGAACCTGATGCTGGTGGTCGAGCGCTGCCACCTCAATGTCGAGGCGATGGCGGCCAGCCCCTACGTCGCTGGCCTTTCGGTCCTCACCGACGACGAGGCCGACCTGGGCGCGGCGGTGGTGGAGATGGGGGCCGGCACCACCACGATCGCGACCTATTCCGGCGGCCGCTTCGTCCATGCCACCGGATTTGCGCTCGGCGGACACCACATCACCATGGATCTCGCCCGGGGCCTGAGCGCATGCATTGCAGATGCCGAGCGAATCAAGACGTTATATGGCACGGTGCTGACCGGCGGGTCCGACACGCGCGAGTTGATGTCGGTGCCGTCTGCCGGCGACGACGGGCTGGACGTTCCGCAGATCGTGTCACGGGCCACGATCGCCAACATCGTCCGGCACCGGGCCGAGGAGATTTTTGAAATGGTCAGGGACCGGCTCGCGGATTCTCCCTTTGCGGCAGAACCGAAGGCGCGAGTTGTGTTAAGCGGCGGTGCATCCCAGCTCACCGGCACCCTCGAGCTTGCGACGCGGGTCCTCAACCGGCCGGTGCGGGTCGGCCGGCCGCTCGGATTCTCGCGGCTCCCCAACGAGGCGAAGAGCGCATCGTTTGCGGTTCCCTCTGGCCTGCTCGTCTATCCGCAATACGCGCACCTCGAACATGTCGAACCGCGGCATACGCGGCAGCTGATGACAGGGACCGACGGCTATTTCGGAAAAGTCGGACGATGGCTGCGTGAGGGCTTCTGATGAATCTTTTCCGGCCCATTCGACTTTCACAAACTCCCGCGGCCGATCGGCCCCGGCGAACCAACGCTCGCGCAATCGAGAGGCAACCATGACTATCAATCTCAATGTCCCTGACATTCGCGAGCTGAGGCCGCGGATCACGGTATTCGGCGTAGGCGGGGCCGGCGGCAACGCCGTCAACAACATGATCACCGCCGGACTGCAGGGCGTCGATTTCGTCGTCGCCAACACGGACGCGCAGGCGCTGACGATGTCGAAGGCGCAGCGCATCATCCAGATGGGCACCCAGGTCACCCAGGGGCTCGGCGCAGGTTCCCAGCCCGACGTCGGCGCCGCCGCGGCGCAGGAGGTCATCGACGAGATCCGCGACCATCTTTCCGGCGCCAACATGGTGTTCGTCACCGCCGGCATGGGCGGCGGCACCGGCACTGGCGCAGCACCCGTGATTGCCAAGACCGCACGCGAGATGGGTATCCTTACGGTCGGCGTCGTCACCAAGCCGTTCCACTTCGAGGGCCAGCGCCGCATGCGCACGGCGGAAGCCGGAATCAACGAGCTCCACAAGGTGGTCGATACGCTGCTGATCATTCCGAACCAGAACCTGTTCCGGGTCGCCAACGAGAAGACCACCTTTGCCGACGCCTTCGCGATGGCGGACCAGGTGCTCTATTCCGGCGTTGCCTGCATCACCGACCTGATGGTCAAGGAAGGCCTGATCAACCTCGACTTCGCCGACGTCCGCGCCGTGATGCGCGAAATGGGCAAGGCGATGATGGGCACCGGCGAGGCTTCCGGCGACAAGCGCGCATTGACCGCAGCGGAGGCCGCGATCGCCAATCCCTTGATCGACGATTCCTCGATGAAGGGCGCGCGCGGCCTTCTGATCTCGATCACCGGCGGCAAGGACCTGACGCTGTTCGAGGTCGACGAGGCCGCCACCAGGATTCGCGAGGAAGTCGACCAGGACGCCAACATCATCGTCGGCGCCACGTTCGACGAAGCGCTCGACGGTCTGATTCGCGTCTCCGTGGTCGCCACCGGCATCGAGCAGGCGCAGATTGCCCGCAGCGTTTCCGGCGCGCCGGCAGCCACGGCGACCCCTGCCGCGACGGCGAGCCCGGCGCCGGACTCCCGTCTCGCCGAACTCACCGCGCGGCTGCGCGCCGACAATGCGCGGCTTGCCGAGCGTGCCCAGAAAATGGAGAGCACAACTGCGGCAAAGCCGGCGCCGGCGCCGCGCGCCTCCAACAGCGTGGAACGAGCAGCACTTGCGGCGATTGCCGCAGCGGTTGCCCCGGATACGCCGAAAACGGCACCGGCACAGGCGGCGATCCATCCCGCCTCGTATGGCGACGTTACCGTTCGTCCGATCGCGCAGAAGCCGTCGCTGTTCCCGGACCCTGAGGCCAAACCCGCCCCGATCCACGAACCGCCGCCCGAAACCTTCATTCCGCAAGCGGCCGAGCGCGCGCCCGCGCGTGCGCCGCGGATGCCGAAATTCGAGGATCTGCCGATGCCCGCCCAGAACGAGATCCGGCAGGCCCGCGGGGAAGTCGAGGAGGATCATCCACAGAAGAACC
The DNA here is from genome assembly GCF_035570375.1 of Bradyrhizobium sp. Classification (GTDB taxonomy): domain Bacteria; phylum Pseudomonadota; class Alphaproteobacteria; order Rhizobiales; family Xanthobacteraceae; genus Bradyrhizobium. The sequence continues at coordinate 27,421 of NZ_DATMLW010000037.1, forward strand.
GGATGTCACTGTTGCAGCGTCTGGCCAATGTCGGCCTGGGCCGTCGCGACGAGGAGAGCGAACCGCCGGTTGCGGCGCGCTCCTCAGGCCCGGCCATGCCGCCGCTGCCGGAGCGCAAGCCGCAGCGGACGCATCAGCCGCCGGTATCTGAATATGCTCCACGCCCCGCGCCGCAGGGACTCGACGCTCACGGCCGCCCGGCGCCTGTTGCGCCGGCGCCACAGGGAGACGACCATCTTGATATCCCCGCTTTCCTGCGCCGGCAGGTGAACTGACTTTTGTTACAAGGCTGACCCGCGAAAAGGTCCCGGCTCCGCCAGCCGGGACCTTTCCTTTTTCGCCCCGCCCGAGCCAGGGATCTCTTCTCAAGTAACTGATTTTAAACGATTAACCATTTATTTGGAGATTCGGTGGTTTTTAGGCGGACCGGCTTTTCCAGGGGCGAATTTGGTTGGCCGCTGGCGCGAATACGGCGGAGATAGGGTAACAATCGGTAAAAAAGCGTGAGTTGGCGCGTTTTGGGGCGGTGCTATTGTCATCCGCGACTTGGGGAACCTTTGAGGTGAGTCGGCACAAAAAACGTGTCGATGCAATCTCTTGGTAAGTCGGTGTGGGCAGTCTCGAATGAAATTTAGCCGGCAGACAACGCTTCGGTCGCAAGCCACCGTCATGGGCGTGGGCGTGCATTCCGGTTTACCCGTCAATCTGACCATAGGACCTGCATCTGTCGATGCGGGTTTTATTTTTGTGCGCACGGGCCTCGATAGCTGCGACCGCGAGGTTCAGGCCACCGCCGAATCAGTGATCGCCACCGAATTCGCAACTGTTCTGGGCGACCGCCATGGCCCGCTGGTTTCAACTGCGGAACATGTGCTGGCAGCGCTCCGCGGCATGGGCGTCGACAATGCCACGATCGAGATCGATGGCCCGGAAGTTCCGATCATGGATGGCAGCGCCGCATCCTTTGTCGCCGCGATCGATCAGGCCGGGATTGTCGCGCAATCGGCCGCGCGCCGTTTCATCCAGGTGGTGAAGCCGGTACCGGTCGCAATCGGCGATTCGTTCGGCGAGCTGCGGCCCTACGCGGCGGGGTTCCGCGCCGAGATCGAGATCGACTTCACGAACCCCGTGATCGGTCGCCAGAAATACGCACTCGATCTCAGCCCCGAGAGATTCCGCCGCGATATTTGCCGTGCGCGGACCTTTGGATTCATGAATGAGGTAGCCCGGCTATGGATCGCGGGTTTTGCGCTCGGCGCCTCCTTTGAGAATTCGATAGTGTTTGATGAGGAAAGCCTGCTCAACACCGAGGGCCTTCGCTACAGCGACGAACCTGCCCGCCACAAGGTACTGGACGTGATCGGTGATCTCGCACTCGCCGGGCTGCCGCTGCTGGGAGCTTTCCGCTCGATCCGCGGTGGCCACAAGCTCAACCATGCCGTGCTGACGGCCCTGATGGCCGACCGCAGCGCCTATCGCGTGGTCGAGGCCGAAACCGTCCGCCGTCCGCGGACCCACGCCGAGGTCGGCAGTGGCATCCTGGGTGGTCTGGTTGCTCCCGCCTACGGCCCCGAAATCTCCTGAAACAGACCGGTTTTCCGCTCCCTGAATGCCGGCGCTGCTCTCGGGTGCAAATTTTGGTCTTTTCGGGCGCACAATTCGCGCCTGTGCAAGAGGTATCTGTCTCGGCGGGCCACCGCTTGACCCGCCTTAATCCGGGCGAAATGCCTCCCTATTCGGTTGGTTGAGCGACTTATTTTGGATAAGCAGGGCTGGATCCGGCGCCGGGAGGCGGGCCGCCAGCCTCGATCGCGCGGGCATCCCACGACGACAGGCGTCAGGTTCTTAGATTTATGGCGACAAAGCGCATGACGCTCGCATCACATCAGCCTTCCGGCGGGTCGGCCTTTGGTCGGCGGGCACAGCCGTTCCGCCTGGCTTTCGGGCTCATGCTTCTCGCCGTTACCTTGAGCGGATGCAGCACCGCTACCGAAACGTGGGATTCGACCAAGGAATCGATCAGCAAGGTTTTTTCCAAGGACGACACCTTCGTCGAAGAGCCTGCGGAAAAGCTCTACAATCAGGGCTTGTTCCTGATGAACGAGAAGAGCGACCCGAAGGGCGCCTCGAAGAAGTTCGAGGAGGTGGATCGCCAGCATCCGTATTCCGACCTGGCGCGCAAATCGCTGTTGATGTCGGCCTATGCTTTCTACAAGGCCAATGACTACGACAGCTGCATCGGTGCCGCGACCCGTTACGTGACCCTGCATCCGGGAAGCCAGGACGCGGCCTATGCGCAGTTCCTGATCGCGGCTTCGCATTACGACCAGATTCCCGACATCACCCGCGACCAGACCCGCACCGAAAAGGCGATCGCCGCGCTTGAGGAAGTGGTCCGCAAGTACCCGACCTCGGAATATGCGGTGAGCGCCAAGCAGAAGCTGGAGGCCGCGCGCGACCAACTGGCGGGGCGCGAGATGAATGTCGGCCGCTATAACATGCAGAAGCGCAACTTCACCGGCGCCATCAACCGCTTCAAGACGGTTGTCACCCAGTACCAGACCACGCGGCATGTCGAGGAGGCGCTGGCGCGGTTGACCGAGGCCTACATGGCGATCGGCATCGTCAGCGAGGCGCAAACCGCCGCCGCTGTGCTCGGGCATAATTTCCCCGACAGCCCCTGGTACAAGGACGCCTATAATCTAGTAAAATCCGGCGGGCTGGAGCCGAGTGAGAATCAGGGCTCTTATATCTCCAAGGCCTTCAAGAAGCTGGGTCTCGGCTAGGACTAATGTGGCGGTCCAGAGGTCCGCCACAATTGCCGCCGCACGTTCGTCATGCGGACTTCTGGATCAAAGCCACACTTGGTGGAGCGGATTTGACATTCGCTACCCACCCGGCCACAAACGCGCAATGCGAATGGCAAATCCAAGGCTGCACTAGAAACATTTACTTGCTAGGGTCCTTTGATTCCAACATTGGCAAGAGTGGCTGCTGAGGCGGGAAGCGAATGTTAGAATCGGACCACTAGGTCAATAAAATTTGCTAGTGTCCTTTCGATTGCGAAGTTCGTAAGCGAAGGGCCGCAACTTGTTACGAACTTCGCAATCGGGACACCAGGAATCTTCTTCGCATGCTGGCGCGTCTGTCGATCCGTGACATCGTCCTGATCGAACGGCTCGATATCGAGTTTTCCCGAGGGCTCGCGGTGCTGACCGGCGAGACCGGCGCGGGCAAATCGATCCTGCTCGATGCCTTCGCGCTTACGCTCGGCGGCCGCGGCGATGCTACTCTTGTCCGGCACGGCGCGGAGCAGGGCCAGGTGACCGCGGTGTTCGATGTTCGCAAGGATCATCCGGCTTCGGTGATCCTTTCCGACAACGGGCTCGACGACGCAAGCTTGCAGGAATCGGGCGAAATGATCCTGCGCCGCGTGCAACTGGCCGACGGCCGCACCCGCGCCTTCATCAACGATCAGGCGATCAGCGTACAGACCCTGAAAGCGGTCGGCTCGGCGCTGGTCGAAATCCACGGCCAGCACGACGAACGCGCGCTGGTCGACGCCTCGACCCACCGCCGCCTGCTCGATGCCTTTGCAGGCCTTGAGAAGGAAGTCACCGCGCTCGAACAGCTTTGGAACGCAAGACGTGCGGCCAATCAAGTGCTCGAGGAGCACCGCGCCGGCATGGAGCGCGCCGCGCGCGAAGCGGACTATCTGAGGCATGCTTCCGACGAATTGAAGAAGCTCGCGCCGAAGGACGGCGAAGAAACCGCGCTCGCCGAACGCCGCGCGACCATGATGCAGGGCGAGAAGATCGCGGCTGATCTGCGCGAGGCCCAGGAGGCCGTCAGCGGCGATCATTCGCCGGTGCCGGCACTTTCGGCGGCGGTGCGCCGGCTGGAGCGGCGGGCGGCTAATCTGCAGGCCCTGGTCGAGCCCGCGGTAAGGGCGATCGACGCGGCGATCAACGCGCTGGAAGAGGCCGATCAACATCTCAATGCCGCGCTGCGTGCGGCCGATTTCGACCCCACGGAGCTTGAACGCATCGAGGAGCGGCTGTTTGCGCTGCGCGGTGCCTCGCGCAAATATTCGACGCCGGTGGATGGCCTCGCGGCGCTTGCCACAAAATACGCCGCCGATGTGGCCCTGATCGACGCCGGTGCCGATCAGCTCAGGAAACTCGAGGAACTAGCCAGTGACGCCGACAAGCGCTACAGCGCGGCCGCGGCAAAACTCTCCGCCGCGCGGGTCAAATCCGCCGAAAAGCTCGACAAAGCGGTCAATGCCGAACTTGCGCCCTTGAAACTCGAACGCGCGAAGTTTTCCACGCAAATCGATTCCGATGCGACATCGCCGGGGCCACAGGGCCACGACCGCGTCGAGTTCTGGGTCCAGACCAATCCCGGCACCAGGCCCGGCCCGCTGATGAAAGTCGCTTCCGGCGGCGAGTTGTCGCGATTCCTTTTGGCCTTGAAGGTCGTGCTGTCCGACAAGGGCTCGGCGCCGACACTCGTGTTCGACGAAATCGACACCGGCGTCGGCGGCGCGGTGGCTGATGCGATCGGTGCGCGGCTGGCACGGCTTGCGGGCAAGGTCCAGGTCATGGCGGTGACACATGCGCCGCAGGTCGCGGCACGCGCTGATCAGCATCTTTTGATTTCCAAGGACGCGCTCGACAAAGGCAAGCGCGTCGCTACCCGCGTCAATGCGCTTCATTCCGATCACCGCCGCGAGGAGATCGCCCGCATGCTCGCCGGCGCCGAGATCACCGCGGAAGCGAGGGCGGCCGCCGAGCGGCTGTTGAAGTCAGCGACGGCGTAGTTTTTGTCCCGGGCGCGGCGCAGCGCGCTCGCGCTGCTCCGCGGACCCGGGATCCAATCAACTTTTTGGACCCCGGATCAGCAGCATCACTTGCGTGGCGCGCAGCATCCAGGGCACGCTTGGGATCGCTTTTCATCAAACCATCTTCGCTGTATTCAACGATCATGGCTAAGTCATCAAAGAAGAGCGCGCTGCCCGACATCGCCGTCCTTACCAGGGCCCAGGCCAGGGTCGAGCACAAGCGGCTCGCGCTCGAGATCGAGCGCCACGACCAGGCCTATTATCAGGAAGACGCGCCGAGGATTTCGGACGCCGAATACGACGCGCTACGCGGCCGCTTCAATGCCCTCGAGGCGCGCTTTCCGGAATTCGTTACCGGCCAATCGCCGTCGCAGAGGGTCGGCGCGGCGCCATCAGGCAAATTCAAAAAAGTCCGGCATGCGGTGCCGATGCTCTCGCTCGACAACGCCTTCGCCGAGGAAGACGTGACCGACTTCGTCGGCCGCATCCGCCGTTTCCTGAAACTCGGTGAGGACGACCGAATCGATTTTTCCGCCGAGCCGAAGATCGACGGGTTGTCGATGTCGCTGCGCTACGAAGGCGGCGAGCTCGTCACGGCGGCTACCCGCGGCGATGGTGCGGAAGGCGAGGACGTCACCGCCAATATCCGCACGCTGGAGGATGTGCCGAAGCAACTCAAGGGCCGCCATGTGCCTGAAATCTGCGAGGTGCGCGGCGAAGTCTACATGACAAAAAAGGCCTTTCTTGCGCTCAACGAGCGGCAGAAGGCCGAAGGCGGCACCATCTTCGCCAATCCGCGCAATTCGGCGGCGGGCTCGCTGCGCCAGAAAGACCCCTCGATCACCGCCTCGCGCCCGCTCGGCTTCTTTGCCTATGCCTGGGGGCAGATGAGCGCGATGCCGGCGGATACGCAATCCGGCATGATCGCCTGGTTCGAGCATTGCGGATTTAAGACCAATCCGCTGACCAGGATCTGCCACTCGGTCGAGGAGTTGATCGCGTTTCATCGCAAGATCGAGGAGCAGCGCGCCAAGCTCGACTACGATATCGACGGCGTCGTCTACAAGGTCGATCGCATCGATTGGGAGGAGCGCCTCGGGTTCGTCTCGCGCACGCCGCGCTGGGCAATCGCGCACAAATTCCCCGCCGAGCGCGCAATGACCGTGCTCCGCGATATAGAAATCCAGGTCGGACGCACCGGCTCGTTTACGCCGGTCGGCAAGCTCGAGCCGGTCGGCGTCGGCGGGGTCATCGTGCAGAACGTCACCCTGCACAACGAGGATTACATCGCCGGTATCGGCAACAAGGGCGAGGAGCTGCGCGAGGGGCGAGATATCAGGATCGGCGACACCGTCGTGGTCCAGCGCGCCGGCGACGTGATCCCGCAGGTCGTCGACGTCGTGATCGACAAGCGGCCGAAGGAGGCAAAGCCGTATCACTTTCCGAAGAAATGCCCGTGCCCGCTGCACACTGACGTGGTGCGCGAGGAGACCGCGACCGGCGAGGAGGGTTCGCGCGCCCGCTGCACCGGCGAGTTCGCCTGTCCGTACCAGAAGATCGAGCACCTGAAACTGTTCGCCTCTCGCCGTGCCTTCGACATCGAGGGCCTGGGCGAGAAGCAGATCGAATATTTTTTCGAGCAGGGCTGGGTGAAGGAGCCCGGCGACATCTTCACGCTGCCCAAACGCAACATGAAGATCAAGCTGGAAGAGATCGAAGGCTACGGTGAGACTTCCGTGCGCAATCTCTTCGGAGCGATCGAGCAGCGGCGGCGGATTTCGCTGGATCGTTTCATCTACGCACTTGGCATGCGCCATGTCGGCGAGACCACGGCGCTGGCGCTTGCCCGCGGCTACGGTTCGTGGGAGGCCTTCCACGACGCCTGTCTCGAGGTCGCCTGTGGCGACGAGGAGGCAATCGCCGAGATGGATGCGCTCGACCAGATCGGCGACAGCGTGATCATGAGCATCAAGGCCTATTTCGGCGAGAGCCACAATCGCGGCATCGTCGAGCGGCTGACCAAGGAGGTCACGATCCTCAATGCCGAGAGGCCGAAGAGCAATTCGGCGATCGCCGGCAAGACGGTGGTTTTCACCGGCTCGCTGGAAAAGATGACGCGTGACGAGGCCAAGGCGATGGCCGAACGGCTGGGGGCGAAGGCCGCCGGCTCGGTATCGAAGAAAACCGATTACGTGGTTGCGGGTCCGGGCGCCGGCTCGAAACTGGCTGAGGCCAAGAAGCACGGCGTTGCGGTTTTGACCGAGGATGAGTGGCTGAGGCTGGTCGGGGAGTGAGGATGTCCGCTCTCTCTTGTCGTCATGGCCGGGCATAGCCGTTCGAAGAACGGCGTCGCTTCCGCTTGCCTATGACCCGGCCATCCACGGCTTTCTTGTTTGCGCTATTCCAGACGTGGATGCCCGCGACTTCGAGCGCGAAGACGCGCTTCGCGCTTTTGCGCGGGCATGACGGTTGTCGTGTGGCGGCAAGCTGGATTGCTTCGTCGTTTCACTCCTCGCAATGACGAATGAGAATTTTGCGTCCTAAAGCGACAGCGGCGCGGTGGCGGCGTCGAGCCACAATTTGGTGGCTTCATCGACGTGGGGACGCACCGCGAGGCGAACGCGCTCGTGGTATTCGTTGATCCAGCTCAGTTCGTCGCCGCTCAGCATGTTGAGATCGATCAGGCGCCGGTCGATCGGCGCCAGTGTCAGCGTCTCGAACGTGTTGACCGGCTTTTCGGCGCCGTGGACGTCCGCGCCGACCACCAGCACCAGATTCTCGATCCTGATCCCGAACGCATCGGTCTTGTAGTAGCCCGGCTCGTTGGACAGGATCATGCCGCGCTTCAGCGGCGTGGTGCCGAGTTTGGAAATTCGCGCCGGCCCCTCGTGCACGGAAAGATAGCTGCCGACCCCGTGGCCGGTGCCGTGTTCGAAATCGACGCCACCCTGCCACAGATATTGCCGCGCCAGCGTGTCGATCTGCGCGCCGGTGGTGCCGTCGGGAAACAGCGCGCGCGCGATCGCGATATGGCCGCGCAGGACGCGGGTAAAGCGGTCACCCATTTCCGCCGTCGGCTCTCCGATCGCGATCGTGCGGGTGACGTCGGTGGTGCCGTCCTCATATTGGGCGCCGGAATCGACCAGCAAGAGATCGCCGGGCGCGATGCGGCGGTTGCTCTTGCGGGTGACGCGGTAATGCACGATCGCGCCGTTCGCCCCGGTGCCGGAAATCGTGGGAAACGAAATATCCTTCAACGCGCCGGTGTCGCGGCGGAAGGTTTCGAGCGCTTCCACCGCGTCGATCTCCGTCAGCGCGCCGGCAGGTGCTTCGCGGTCAAGCCAGGCCAGAAAGCGCGTCAGCGCCACCGCGTCGCGGCGATGCGCGGCGCTTGCGCCCGCGATCTCGGTTGGGTTCTTCACCGCCTTGAGCAGGCTGACCGGATCGCTGCCGCGCACCGGCTTGCCGCCGGCTGCCATTATCAGGCGGCTGAAGGCGTCGGCTGCCGTGGCGATGTCGAGCGCGATCGAAGCGCCGCCCTTGGCGAGTTCAGTCAGCCTTGGCGTCAACATCGCCGGTTCGGCGACCTCGGCCGTCCGTTCGAGATGGTCGCGGACGCTGTTGGACAGCTTGCGGTGATCGATGAACAGGGTCGGGCGGCCGCTTTTCGGCACCAGCGCATAGGACAACGGCAGGGGCGTGTGCGAAACGTCGCCGCCGCGGATGTTGAAGGTCCAGGCCACCGCGTGCGAATCCGACAGCACCAGCGCGTCGACGCCGAGTTTTTCGATCTCAAGGCCGATCCGTTTCAGCTTCTCGCTTTCCGCCTCGCCCGAAAATTGCTGGCCATGAAGGGTGACCGGGGCCAGTGGCGGGGCGGGGCGCTCGGTCCACACCGTATCTAGCGGATTGCTGTCGACCGCGATCAGCTGCGCGCCGGCCCTGGCGCAGGCGGCCGCGAGCCGCTCAGCGGCTGCGGTGGTATGCAACCACGGATCAAATCCGAGCCGGTCGCCGGCTGAAAGATGCTTGGCGAGCCAAGTCTCGGGCGGCGGATCCACCAGGGGTTCGATGCGCCAGGCCTTGACGTCGACCTGCTTGCCCGCCTGCAGCGTGTAGCGGCCATCGACGAACAGGGCAGCCTCGGTGGCAAGAACGATCGCCATCCCCGCCGAACCGGTGAAACCACTCAACCAGGCCAGGCGTTCTTCCGATGGCGGCACGTATTCGTTTTGCTGCTGATCGGCGCGCGGGACAACAAACCCCGTGAGGTTGCGCCGCGCCAGTTCCTCGCGAAACGCGGATAGTCGCGCCGTCAGCGCCACGCCGGTTTCGGGTTCTTCGAAGGTCTGGAAGAGGGCTTCGAACATGGGCCGCGACTTTAGGATTAGGAGGAGAACTCCGCAATCGACGCAAATCGCTTTCGATTCGCGCTTTATTGTGATTGAATTGCTGCACCTGCGTAAAGCGGTTTTCATGCCTTTCTGCCGCCTCGGTTCAGAAGTCCGCATGTCGCGGCGGCGTAATGCAACTTCTGAACCCTGAGTGTTCCAACTCACGGACGAGGTGACGCAAAATGCCGGCGTTCACGTTTGAGAAGATCGAACCGCCGGCTCCGGACGGGCCGGTTCCGCCGATCGCCAAGGCGCAGCGCGGCGTCGTGGTTCGCATTCTCGACCGCCTGGTCGAGACGCGCCTCAAGCGCAGGCCCGACGAAGAGGGCGCGGACGCGCGCCAGAAGAAATCCCCAGAATAACGTCATCCCGGATTCGCTCATTACGCCCGCGTCCGGGATGGATGACCAAGCCCCTCAACCCGCCCTGACCAGCAAAAGGCTGCTCCAGCCCTCGATCCGGATATGCCGCTTCAGAACCAGTCCGCGCGCTCGATAGGAGGCGATGACGGCGGTTGTCTGCGGAGTCAACAGTCCGGACAGGATGACGTGCGCGCCGGACGCCAGATGGCGGGACATCGGCGTTGCCATTTGCCGCAGCGGATTGGCCAGAATATTTGCGAGCACGAGGTCAAAGGGCGCGCGCAGCTCAAATTGCGGTGCTGAGAAACCGCTTGCCCTGACCGTTTCCACCAATTCCCCCACGCCATTGAGGCGCGCGTTCTCCGCCGCGAGGCGCAGCGAGAGCGGGTCGATGTCGCTGGCCAATATCCTGGCCCGCAGCGCCTTTGCTGCTGCGATCGCCAGCACCCCGGTTCCGGTACCGAGGTCGAGCACGCGCCTCGGCCGATTCGCCTTCAAGACCTCGTCCAGCAGCAACAGGCAGCCGCGGGTGGTGCCGTGGTGGCCGGTCCCGAAGGCGAGCGCCGCCTCGATCTCGATCCCGGCCTTGTTGGGCGGCACTTTGGCACGGTCATGTCGGCCATGCACGACGAACCGCCCCGCATGAACCGGGATCAGCTCGTCGAGCGTCGCCTTGACCCAGTCTCTGGCTTCCACGGTCTCGAAGCTGATCGAGCGCGCCACCTCCTCGCCGGCAGCCGCGGTGACGAGCTCGCGGATCGCATTCTCGTCGGGCGCTTGCGCAAAGTGCAGGGTGATATCCCAACACCCGGCGGGCCCTTCGAATGCGGCAATTGCCGCCTCGCCTTCGAAAAAATTCTCGGTCAGGAGATCGGCGACACGTTTGGCCGTTTGCTCGTCGCCGATCGCGAAGGTAGCGCGGTGCGTGCTGGGCGTAAGCGTCGTGGTCATCGAAAACTTCGGATGCGTAAGGTGTGGGACTTGGGCGGTCGTCGCTGAGATTTCTCTAACCTGCCTTCGTCAGGTTGAAGCGATCACGCTGCCCCGCGACAGGGGCTGGTCGTCAGTCGGTGCGCCAGACATCGCGGAAAACAAAATGTGACGCAAGGGCATGGCAGCGGCTTTCAAACCTGATGACGAAGATCAAGCAGCGGATTGAATCTGGAACCGGATCGCACCGGAGCCTCTCGCCACTCCGGCATGGTCGCGCAAGGCCGAACGGCTTTGCTTGGCCGTCCACAGCCGTCGCATCAGCGACATCCAGATCGCTTCCGATTCACATGCACTAATGCGCGCCTTCGTTCACGCGCTTAAGATGTAGCTGGTGGATGGAGGCTGGGGACATGGATGGAGTTGAACGCTCTTTGATCGCAACTGCGGCAACCGGTTTTCTGGTAATGCTCGCCGCGATCATCTTGCTGCTGCTCGGCTAAAGGTAGCAGCCCGCGACTTGAAACTGACCAATTTGGATCGTCGTATCCGGTGTCCTTCGCCCGGATACGCCTCGTGACGGCCCCGGATCGCCCGTGCCCCGGGGCCGTTTCGTTTTCTCGCTTCAGCTGGAGGGGGCGTGGGCATCTCCAGCCTGGTGCCAACGGCTCCCGTTCAGCCGGAAGTTTCAAACTGAGACACCACCGGCCATTCACAGGCTTGTCCACCGGGAATACCGTGCCAGTTTGACGGTTTTTAAGCGCCCGTTTGCACAGGTAGTGGGGATTCCCGGTTCTCGACGCCCATCGCTGCTTTCTGTATCGTTGGTTGCTGGGGGCCTAAGTCCAATGCGAAACGGGCTTTATTCCATCCATATTCACATGCTCGACGGCGTCAGGGGCCGCGACAGCGGGGTGATCATCCTGCGTGACGGCAAACTTGCCGGCGGCGGTCCCTATTTCTGGTCGATCGGCACCTACACCGTGGGCAAGGGGACCTGGAAGGGGGAGATCACCACCAACCAGCACACGCCCTTTCCCGATCCCCTCGTCCGTCCGCTGTTCGGCGGCCACGAAGTCACCAGCGGCTTTTCAGGGACTTTTACCGGCGACGAGGCGGAGGTGTTCGGCACCACGCTGGTGGGCAAACAGAGTATGAGCTTTCGCGCGACGCTGAAGTTTCTGGCGGACGAGTGAGGCGCGAGCGATCGCTCCACAAAGTCTTGCTCCGGCTTCTCCACGTCTCACTCACTGGTTTTCCACAGCTTATCCACAGATCTCTGCACGCCCGAAAGCAAGAGACCGCTTGCCTTGTGAGCGGGCCGCTCGCCAAACCTGTCCTTAAAGCGCGATGGCATTACGTCGAATCTCCATCGCGCTTTAGCTTATCGTTTGCGCATGATCTTTTCGGAAAACCGCTGCACACTTTTCCGGATCATGCGCTATTCACCCGAACAGCGCGCGGTGATCGGCCAGGATTACCCGCGCCGCGTTGTGGCCGGGCGCGCCGGTGACGCCACCGCCGGGATGGGCGCCGCTGCCGCAATGGTAAAGCCGCTTCACGGGGCCGCGATAGTCGGCGTGGCCGAGCATCGGGCGGGCCGAGAAGAGCTGATTGAGTGTCAGCGCGCCATGAAAGATGTCGCCGCCGAGCAGTCCGAACTGCCGCTCCAGGTCGAGCGGGGAGAGAATCTGCCGCCCCAGCACGCTTGCCGCAAAGCCGGGGGCGTATCCGTCGACGGTTGCGATCATGAGATCGGCGACTTCCTCGCGATGATCGTCCCACGACCGTCCTTCGGGAAGCTGCGGCGCCACATGCTGGCAAAACAGGCTCGCGACATGCGCCCCCTTCGGGCAAAGCGTGTCGTCGAGCGTGGAGGGGATCAGCAATTCCATCACCGGTTCGCGGCTCCAGCCGTGATCGCGCGCGTCCTGCCAGGCGCGATCCATGTAGGCGAGGCTCGGCGCGATGATGATGCCGGCGGTCAGATGATCGCCGTCGCCGGGAAGTGCGGTGAACGAGGGAAGGGCGCTCAGCGCGACGTTCATGCGGAAGGTGCCGGAGGCGTTCCGCCAATGCCTGATCCGCGCGAGGAAGTCATCCGGCAGCGCCTCTGAAGGCACGAGCCTCGTATAGAGCAGCTTCGGATTGACATTCGAGGCGACGTATCGGGCGCGGATGGTGTCGCCATCATCGAGGATCACGCCGACGGCGCGGTCGCGCTCCACGATCACCTCGCGGACGCCGGCATCGAGCCTGATCTCGGCGCCGGCCGCGCGCGCGGCGCGGGCCATGGCTTGCGTGATCGCACCCATCCCGCCGATGGCATGGCCCCAGACGCCCTTCTTTCCGTTCACTTCCCCGAACGCGTGATGCAGCATCACGTAGGCGGAGCCTGCGGAATAAGGGCTTGCATAATTGCCGACGATGGCATCGAAGCCGAACAGCGCCTTCACCAGATCGCTCTCGAACACCTCGTCCAGCATCTCGCCGGCGGAGCGCGTGAACAGGTCGAGCAGCGAGCGCTGCTGTTCAAGCGAGAGTTTTCGCAGGATGTTGGCGGTGCCAACCGCATTGAAACTTTCGCGGATCGCGTTGGCGCCAAAACCTTGCGCGAGGTTGGGCGGTGCGCGCAACACCAGCGCGCGCAACACGTCGGCGATTTCTTCGAGCCGGCGGTTGAAGCCTTGCAGGCTCGCGGCGTCGCGCCGGCTCAGCCTTTCCAGCGAGGCCCGGGTGCGGCCTTCGCCGGTCAAAAGACAGCTGCCGTCAGGGGCAGGCAAAAAATTCTGCGCGCGCCGCTCGACGATCCGCAATCCGTGCTCGGCGAGCTTGAGGTCCGCCATCACTTTCGGATTGAGCAGGCTGACCGTGTAGGCCGCGACCGAATTGGAAAAACCGGGATAAAACTCCTCCGTCACCGCCGCGCCGCCCACGACGTCGCGACGTTCAACGACTTCTACGCGCAAGCCGGCACCTGCCAGATATGCGGCGCAAGTGAGGCCGTTATGGCCGGCCCCGATAATGACAACATCCGTCTCGTTCATGCCTGCTTCAGGATCGCTCTTGTCAGATCGTGATCGCCTGTACTCGCCGGACCCGCCTAGTGTCCCGATTCCGAAGTTCGTATCATTGTGCGGCGTACTCGTTTAACGAACTTCGGAATCGAAGGGACACTAGCAAATCTATGGCCAGTGCGGCTTTTGGTTCAGAAGTCCGTATGACGAACTCGCGAGATGCAACGATACGGACTTCTGAACCGCCACACTGGCGGGTTTTCGGACTTGATGTTCATATCGCTGCAACGGCGATCCCTCGGATTTCCGATCGTGTCTAGCGAAGATGTGAAGATTGGCACAGCCCCGAGGCGCATTGCCCGCGCTGCGGCCCTGTGCTCCATTGCCGCCCCCGGCGCCCGCCGGCTGACTTTGTCTCGCGTTCTCGCCGGAAAACGCTTCGCCGGAGCTTTTATGACGCATCCCGAACCGAGCGCGGCTCACGGAGCCGCGAGCCGAAACCGGCTGGTTCTTCTGGTCTATACCGCCGCCATTTTCGTTAGCGCCCTACTCCTGTTCTCGGTGCAGCCGCTGTTTACGAAAATGGTCCTGCCGCGGCTCGGCGGATCGCCGGCCGTGTGGTCGGTGGCGATGGTGTTCTTTCAGTCGCTCCTGCTCGCAGGTTACGCCTACGCGCATTACCTGATGCGGCTTAATAACCGCCGGATCGCGGTCACGGCGCACCTCGTGTTGTTGCTGGTCGCGCTATTCACGCTGCCTTTGTCGATCGCCGCCTCCTGGGGCGACCCGCCGACCAGCGGCTACGCGCTCTGGCTGCTTGGCCTGTTTGCGGCCTCGATCGGCCTGCCGTTCTTCGCGCTCGCGGCGAACAACCCGCTGCTCCAGGCCTGGTTCGTCCGAACCGGCCACCCCTCGGGCGGCGATCCGTATTTTCTCTATGCCTCTTCCAATATCGGCAGCTTCCTGGCGCTTTTGTCCTATCCGGTGCTGCTTGAGCCGATGTTCACGTTGCGGACGCAGAACCTGATCTGGACCGGCGGCTATGGACTCCTGGTCGTGCTCATCGCCGCTTGCGGCCTCCTGCTGTTGCGCGCGCCGGCCTCAGCCGCGGTCGATACGCTGGCCGCAGACAGCGATGCCCGCCCACCAGTGTGGGCCTTGCGCGCACGCTGGATCCTGCTTGCCGCGGTGCCCTCGGGGCTGTTGATCGCGGTGACCGCGCATATTTCCGCCGACGTCGCCGCGGCGCCGCTGCTCTGGGTTCTGCCGCTGTCGCTTTATCTCCTGACCTGGGTGCTGGTGTTCCAGTCGCGCCCGCTGCTGCCGCACAAATGGGTGCTGTGGGCACAGCCGGCCGCGATCGCGGGCGTCATTGTGTTGCTGGCGGTTGGCGGCGAACAAAACCTGCTACTGACCCTGGGCGGCCATCAACTCTGCTTCTTCGTCATTGCGATGGCGTGCCACGGCGAACTCGCGCGGACGCGGCCGCCTGCGAAATATCTCACCGGCTTCTACGTGGCGCTGTCGTTCGGCGGCATGATCGGCGGACTCTTTGCCGGGCTGATCGCGCCGAATGTGTTTTCCTGGGTGGCGGAGTATCCGATCCTGGTGGTGCTCGCCGCGCTCTGCCGCCCGCCCGCCAGCGAGCGCTGGCCGCGCCTG
>NZ_DATMLW010000038.1:0-31321 GCF_035570375.1 Bradyrhizobium sp.
CCGCGGCGACGCCGCAACCCGCCGCCTCTCCGACCGCCGAACCTGCGCCACCGCAAGGCGGCGCCGGTCCAGCTCCCGAGCAAAAGCAGGAGGCGGCACCTGCGCCGCGGCCTGGGGGCGGCACTGTCTTGCCGGAGACGCGGGTGGTTGCGCCGGTGCAGCGGCAGAAGCCACGCACCCCGCCGCCGCAGGTCGTGTCAAGGCAGCCACCAGCTCCGACCCAGGCGCAGGTGGTCGCCACCCAAAACGAAAAGCTGGACGCTGCGCGGAACACGATATTGGCGCCGCTTGGGGCCGGAACCTATCAGATCAGTCATCAGGACATTGAATCCCTGCCGCAGGGCGTCAATACCGGACTCGACAAAGTGTTGTTGCAGGCTCCGGGTGTCACGCAGGACTCAGCCGCCAGCGGCGACCTGCACGTGCGCAACGAGCACGCCAACGTTCAATTTCGTATCAACGGCATTCAGCTCCCCGATGGCGTCGGAGCCTTTGGCCAGATCCTCGACACCGGCTTCATCGGCAGCCTCAGCCTGATCACGGGCGCGCTGCCCGCGCAATACGGCCTGCGCACCGCGGGGCTTGTCGACATCCAGACCAAGACCGATGCGTTCAACAACTCTGGCAGCGTCAGCCTCTATGGCGGCAGCCATCAAACGATCTCGCCCTATTTCGAATATGGCGGCACCGCCGGCCAGACCCAGTATTACCTGACCGGCCGTTACCTGCAGAACAATCTCGGCATTGAGAATCCGACCCCAGCTTCCAACGCCATCCACGATCACACGACTCAGGAAAAAGGCTTTGCCTATGTTTCGACCGTGATCGATCCGACCAGCCGCCTGACCTATATCGGCGGCACCTACAATGCGGCGTTTCAGATTCCCAATAATCCCGGCCAGCCGGCCAATTTCACGGCGTTCGGGCTGAATTCGTTCAATTCAGCGCTGCTCAACGAGCGGCAGTTTGAATTCACCAACTTCAATGTCGTCGCCTACCAGAAGTCGATGGGTGATATCGACTATCAGCTTTCCTATTTCAACCGTTACAACCAGTTGCATTTCCGGCCCGATCCGGTGGGCGACATCCTCATCAATGGCATCGCCTCCGACGTTTACCGTCAGAGTGTCACCAACGGCATTCAGGAGGATACTGCCTACCGCATCGGCTATGCCCACACGCTGCGCTTTGGATTTTCGGCGAGTAGCGAGCGTTCACTGGTCAACAATGTATCCACGGTTTTGCCGGTCGATCCCGTCACCGGCAATCAGACCGATCCAATCACCGGCGCTCCCTTCGGTCCGCCCTTCACCGTCTTCGATTCCAGCTCGAAGCTCGGTTGGCTGATCGGCACCTACGTTCAGGACGAATGGAAAATCAACAACCAGCTGACGCTGAACACCGGCCTGCGGTTCGACCAGATGTTTCAATATGTGGACGCCAATCAGCTCAGCCCGCGCGTCAGCCTGACCTGGAAACCGACCGACGGCACCACGTTCCACGTCGGCTACGCGCGATACTTTACACCACCCGTGCAGGTGATCGCGGCCCCTGTCAATCTGGCACTGGTCACGCCGCCAACCGCGCCCGCCAACACGCAGACGCCCGCCGTGCCGGTCAACGATCCGGTGCTGCCCGAGCGATCGAATGTCTTCGACATCGGCGTTGTGCAGAAGATTTATGCGATACCCGGCCTCGAAGTCGGAGTCGACGCGTACTACAAACTTGCGCGCGACCTGCTCGACGACGGCCAGTTCGGGGCAGCCTATGTGTTGACCGGATTCAACTATGCAAATGGAATCAACGAGGGCCTTGAACTCAAGGCCAACTACGTCAACGGCAATTTCCGCGCTTACGGCAATCTGGCGTGGGCGACGCAGATCGGCAAGGACATCGTATCCAACCAGTTTCTCTTTTCTCCCGACGAACTGGCCTTCATCGCAACGCACTACATCTTCACCGATCATGCCCAGCAGCTGACGGCATCCGCCGGCGCCTCCTACCTCTGGGAAGGGACGAAGTTCAGTGCCTCGATGATTTACGGCAGCGGACTGCGGTCCGGCTTTGCCAATACCGATCACGTGCCGTCCTACACGCAGTTCAATGTCGGTGTTTCGCACGACTTCAACATCGTCGCTCCAAACAAGCCCACGACCTTCCGCTTCGACATCGTGAACCTCTTCGACACGATCTACGAAATCAGGGACGGCTCGGGCATCGGCGTGTTCGCACCCCAGTTCGGGCCCCGGCGCGGATTCTTTTTCGGCATTACACAAAAGATATGAGCGGCAGGGAAACAAGATGACGCAAAACGTGACCAGGATTGACGATCGAAGCCGAGAGCTGCGGCGTGCGAGAGCTTCGGCGGCTGCGAAGATCGTGAGCCTTGCTTCGATGGCCGCGATGATTTCGCAAGCCGCACTGGCGCAAGCGCCGACTGCGCTATTGCCGCGCAACCTCTCGCCATGGGGCATGTTCCTCAACGCCGACATCGTGGTGAAGGCGGTGATGGTCGGGCTCGCCTTTGCTTCGCTCGTGACCTGGACGGTCTGGCTTGCCAAGACCATCGAGCTGCGATCCGCAAGACGCCTGGCACTGCGGCGGATCAGGATGCTGGAGGCAGGCGACAGTCTGGCTGAGGCGCTAAGGGCCTGTGGCGAGGCGCGCGACGCGGTTGCGCAGCTGATCACCTCCACGGCGCGCGAGGCGGAGCTGTCCGGCGGCATCATCGACGACGGTTTCAAGGAAAGGGTTGCCTTGCGGCTGGAGCGCGTGGAGACGGCAATGACGCGACAGGTAACCCGCGGCGCGGGCATTCTTGCGACCATCGGCGCCACCGCGCCGTTCGTCGGCCTGTTCGGTACGGTGTGGGGCATCATGAATGCGTTCATCGGCATTTCCGAATCCCAGACCACCAATCTGGCGGTGGTGGCGCCCGGCATCGCCGAAGCCTTGCTTGCCACCGCGCTCGGGCTCGTGGCGGCCATTCCGGCGGTCATGATCTACAACCACCTTGCCCGTGTCATCGCCGGCTATCGCACCTTGCTTGGCGATGCTTCGGCGCAGCTTCTGTTGATGGTCAGCCGCGGGCAGCGCCGCCGCGCCGCGCCGTTGCGGCACGCTGCGGAGTAGCCGACATGGCCCTGCGTCTCAATTCAAAATCGGGCGACGACGATCTCGAAGTCCAGCACGAGATCAACGTCACACCGTTCATCGACGTCATCCTGGTCCTCTTGATCATCTTTATGGTGGCGGCTCCGCTTGCGACCGTCGATATCGGCGTCAACCTGCCGGCTTCGACCGCGCCGGAGCAGCCGCGGCCCGACAAACCGGTTTTCCTCACCATCCAGCCTGACCTTGCGATCGCGGTCGGCGACACGACTGTGGCGCGCGAGACCCTGCCGGGAGCGCTCGATGCGGCCACCAATACTCGCAAGGATCAGACGATTTTCGTCCGCGCCGACAGGTCGGTGAGCTATGGCGAGCTGATGGGGGTGATGAACGTCCTGCGCGACGCCGGATATCTCAAGCTCGCCCTTGTCGGGCTCGAAACACCGGCCGAAAAGAAATGACTGCGCTGGCGCTTCATCTTCCTCAACAACGAGGACTGTCGCGCTGGGCCGTTGCAGCGTCGACCATCGTGCTCGCCCACGCGTTGCTCGTGGCTAGCATTGTCCTGTGGTATGCGCGCCGGCCGGTCGAGCCGCCTGTCGTCCTGCCTGCCATCGCGGTATCGCTGTTGCCGGTCGAGGCGAGTTCGCCCGAGATACAGAATCAGGACATTGCGGTCGGACCTGCCATGCAGGAGGCCGAAGAGGCGCCGAAGCCGAAGGACGAGGAGAAGCCGACCGAGAAGCTCGAGCCACAACCGCTGCCACCGCAGCAAGACGAGATCGCGCTGCCGCAAGTCCAGGAGAAGGAAATCGAAACCGAGAGGCCGGTTGTCCAGCCACCCGCTCCCGAAACGCGCGCGCCACCGAAGACGGAACACGTCGGCCAGTTCACGGAGGCCAGCGCAAGGGCCTACAACGCGCTTGTATTCGGCCACATCCAGCGCTTCAAACGCTATCCGGCATCAGCACGCGGGGCTGCCGGGACCGTGGTGGTGCGTTTTGAACTGAACCGCGCGGGCGGTGTCATCGGCAGCGCGGTGACGAAGTCGTCGGGCAACGCGGCCCTCGACCGGGAGGCGCTTGATCTTCTCAGCCGTGCCAGCCCGTTCCCGCCGTTTCCCGCTACCAAGCCGGGCGAGAAAGACAGCTACATCGCGCCAGTGAACTTCTCGCGGTAGCGAACAAGCTGCGGATTTCACAACGGGCTGCCGCGCAACCCGGCCAATCTTGCTCGTGAGGCAAGGACGGCGACTTCACATTACTGAGGTTATTCTGGCATAACCTCCAAAGTTCAGGGTTCATTCGAGAAACCCTGGCTTAAGGGGAGGAGAATATGATGAGAATAATTTGGTGTGTCGCCGCCTTGCTGGGCCTTGTCGCGGCGGCGCCGTCCGCTAGCGCCTGGGATCGCGGCGATGCCGACGTGCTGACGGTGCTGCCGAACACTTCGTCGGGGCAACCCTCGAGCGTCGAGGGCCTGACGGTTGGTCCCGATGGCAACATCTACGTGCCAACATTCGGTTTCAATGCTACCGGCGCGTTGACGGACAGCGCGACGCTTTACGTCCTCAAGCCGAATGGGAAGGTTCTACGACAGGTGACCATTGCAAATTCGAGTCCCCACGTGCTCGGATTGCGCTTCAATCCCGTCAACGGATTCCTGCTGGTGCTTGATTTCGGCGCCGGCAAGGTCCTGCATGTCGACCCGGTGAGCGGCACGTCGTCGGTCTTCGCCACTCCGCCGTTGGCAGGCTCCGGCCTCAATGCGCTGACCTTCGATAAACTCGGCAACGCCTACATTTCCGATTCGTTTAACGGCGTGATCTGGAAGGTCGGCCCCAACGGCGGGACACCGACCATCTGGTCGAACAGCCCGTTGCTCGGCCCAGGCGTTGGGCTCACGCCGCCGTTTGGCGCCAATGGCGTCGAGTTCAACAATGCCGGCAACGTGCTCTTTGTGGCCAACACGGCGTTTCATCAGATCATCCAGATTCCCGTGAATCCGGACGGCAGCGCGGGTGCCGCGTCGGTCTTCATCACCGGCATCAATGCGCCGGACGGAATAGCAATCGATCACGACGACAACATCTGGATCTGCGCCAACCAGGAAGATGATATCGTTGTCATCGACAAGACGGGCAAGGTGATCGCCAAGCTTGGCGACTTCAACGGCTTCAACAAGGACGGCGTGGCAAGCGGGCTGTTGTTCCCGGCGAGCCTTGCTTTCTCGCTTGATGGCAAGAAGCTCTACGTCTCGAACTTGACCTTGTTCCTGCCGTTCGCGGGTGCGTTGCCGGCGGTCGATTCGGCGTGGACGCTGCAGGCCAAGCACTACACCGTGTCCCAGATCCCGGCGGTGATTCCGCCACTGGAGCCCAGCCGGGATTAGACCGGGGTCCGCAGCGTTGTTCCGCACTTGCTAGAGGGGAAGAAGGCGCTAACTAACTGCCGCCTCTAAAACACAGCGCGGCTTGAAAGAGGTCTCCGGCCAAAGTCTCCCGAAAACGGGAATATGGCGGCTATCGGCCGGAGACCAGTTATCGAGCGTTGCCAACGGTTTTGTCGTCCAGATACCGACCGCAACTTTATCGCCATTGTATTGGCACACAGCTTTTCAAACCGGCGCGCGTGCGATCAATTTTTGGATTGCGGTTTGTTCGCAGTCACGACGAGTAGGCGTCCTGTCGGAAAAAGCGTCAGACCATAGCGTTCGGCAATGAGGCCCCACAGCCCCTTCGGCGCGAAGAGCATGATGAGAATTCCGAGAGTGCCGAGGAGGATGAGATACCAGGCCCCGAAGTCGGCGAGATAACGCTGCATCAGATAGAAAATGACGGCGCCAATGACCGGGCCCTCCATCGTTCCGATGCCGCCGATGACGACAATGAAAATAACATAGGCGGTCCAGTCGAGTACCGAAAAGGCGGCGTCGGGCGAAATGCGCGCCTTCTGCAGATAAATGAGCGCGCCCACCATGCCGGTCACGGCGGCCGTGGCGATATAAACGGCGAGCTTGGTGCGATAGATATCGACGCCGAGACCCGCGGCTGCGGCTTCGTGGTCGCGGATCGCACCAAGTGCAAGGCCTCGGCGCGACCGAAGAACGAGATAGACGAAGACAAGCGTACCTATCATCAGCGCAAGCGCCACCCAATAGGAGACGATATCTCGAGCTACCGGCGTGCGCACGTCGAGCAACGTCCTGACCCACTCAATGCCCGGCACGGCCGACGTGACCGACGGTGAGAGTGATGTCCCGGTGCCGCCGCCCAGCGACTTGAACTGGGCGAAAACCAGCCGATAGACCTCGGCTACGACCCAGGTGCCGATCGCAAAATATGCGCCGCGCAGGCGGAATACGATGAGTGCCGTTGGCAGCGCAAATATCGCGGATAAAAAGCCCGCAATCGGGATGGCGAGCAATGGGTTGATGCCCCCGAGAAGCGTGAGCGCGAACAGAAGATAGCCGCCAAAACCGACAAAGGCCTGCTGGCCCACGGAGATGAGGCCGGCATAGCCCGCCAGCAGGTTCCAGCATTGCGCAAGCGCAAGCATGTAGAACAGGAAGATCAAATCCTGAATGATATTGCGGCCCGCGAATGTCGGCAGCAGCACCAGCGCGAGCAGAATGCCGAAGGCGGCAGTCCAGACGGCGCGCGAGGCGCGTCCCGCGGTCTTGATGCGGAATGCTTGCGCGGGCTGCACCGCTCCATCGTCCATCATCCACCTGCTCAATCGAGCGCACGAGGAAACAGGCCGCGCGGCCTGAGAACCAGCACCACGAGAAAGGCAAGATGGCCAGACAGGATCTGCCATTCCGGATCGAACTGGGCTCCCATGGTCTGCGCGAGGCCAAGAATGATGCCCCCGGCCAAAGTCCCCCAAAAACTGCCGAGACCGCCGATGATCACAGCCTCAAAGGCGTAGAGCAACCGGGCGGGACCAATGCTGGGATCGAAATTTGCCCGTAATCCGAGATAAAGCGCTGCGATCGCAATCACGATAAAGGCGAGGCCCATGGCCATGGCAAAGATGCGGCTGACATCGATGCCCATGAGCTGGGCTATTTCGAGATCATCCGAGGTCGCGCGGAAGGCGCGGCCGAGCGGCGTGTGATAGAAAACGAGATTGAGGAACACGATCGCGGCGACTGCGGACAACAGCGTCAGCACAGGGACGACGCCGACCGCGACGCCGCCACCGAGCGCCAATGACGCCGTCTCTATCGCGCCGGAGCGCAAACGCTGGCTGTCGGCCGAGAAAATCTCAAGGAGCCCGTTCTGAATGATGATCGAGAGACCGAAGGTGACCAGGAGGGGCGGCAGCAGGTCACGGCCAAGCGTGCGGTTCAACAGCACGTGCTGAAGCGCGAAGCCGGCAACGAACAGCATCGGAAGCGCAACCAGCACGGCGACGAAGGGGTCCAGACCGAGCTTGGCAGCAACGAAAAGGATGGCGAAGGCAGCGAGCACGATGAGGTCGCCATGAGCCAAATTGACCAGCCGCATCACTCCGAAGATGAGCGAAAGTCCCGCCGCGAACAATGCGTAGAGTCCCCCCAACAGGATGCCCTGGATAAATGCGTTGAGCCAATCCGTCATTTCATGGAACCAAAATAAGCGCGGTGAATCTGATCGCGCGTCAGATCGTGCGGACGGCCCGAGAGCGAGAGACGGCCCTCCTGGAAGCAGTAGACGCGGTCGGCGACTTTCATCGCTTGAACGATATCCTGCTCGACCAGCACGACACTGGTACCCTCGCGCTTAATTTGTGGGAGCGCGGTGTAGATGTCTGCAATAATGATCGGCGCGAGCCCGAGGCTGATCTCGTCGCACAGAAGGACGCGGGGATTGGACATCAGCGCACGCCCGATTGCGACCATCTGCTGCTGCCCGCCCGACAGAACTGGCGTGCTGGAGGATCGCCGGTCCTTCAGGACCGGGAACAGGGAGTAGACACGGTCGAGCGACCATGGACCCGGCGTCTTGCGGCCATATCCGCCGATCATCAGGTTCTCTTCCACGTTGAGCGATGGAAATAGCCGTCGCCCTTCGGGCACGAGGGCAACGCCGAGCTTGACGATGTCGGCTGCATTTTGCGAGCCAATCGGCTCGCCATTGAAGAGGACACTGTCGGCCGGCCGCCTTATGAGGCCTGCGATCGCCTTCAGGAACGTGGACTTCCCCGCCCCGTTCGCGCCGATGATGGCTATGGTCTCGCCCTCATCCAAAGTGGTGTCTATGCCGAAGAGCGCCTGGAAGTCGCCGTAGAAGGCCGTGAGCTTGTGGGTCTCCAGAAGCGGCATGACTCACGCCTCGATGCCGATGTAGATCTGATGCACCTCGGGCAGTCGCATCACCTCGCTCGGCGATCCCTCCGCGACCTTCCGCCCGAAATTGAGCACGACCAGGCGATCGATTACAGCCAGCAAGGCATGCACGACGTGCTCGATCCACAGGATCGCCACACCGCTCCGGCGGACCTCGCGAATGGCAGCGACGAGTTCAACGCACTCGCCCTCGGTCAAGCCGCCGGCGATCTCGTCGAGCAGCAGAAGCCGCGGCGCCGTTGCGAGCGCCCGGGCCAATTCGAGCCGCTTGCGTTCGAGCAGCGTCAGAGAGCCCGCAGGCGCGTTTGCGCGCTTCAACAGGCCGAGCCGTTCGAGAATTTCGCCGCAGGACTGCGTGACCTCCCGCTCGGTCTTGCGACGGCCGCACACCGCACCG
The DNA here is from genome assembly GCF_035570375.1 of Bradyrhizobium sp. Lineage (GTDB taxonomy): Bacteria > Pseudomonadota > Alphaproteobacteria > Rhizobiales > Xanthobacteraceae > Bradyrhizobium. Next base: position 8,840 of record NZ_DATMLW010000038.1, read on the forward strand.
ACCAGAAGGTTCTCGAACACCGTGAGCTTTTCGAATGGCTGCGGGATCTGGTGCGTGCGCGCGATCCCTGCCAGACATCGAGCCTGTGGTGGCGAGCGCGCGAGGTCGCGCCCATCGAATCGGATGTTCCCGCCATTCGGCGACAGGCCGCCGGCGATCAGATTGAAAAGCGTGGTCTTGCCCGCGCCGTTCGGCCCGATGATCCCGACGGCCTCGCCCGGGGCGATCGCAAGATCGAGGTTTTCGGCGACGACGATTGAACCGAAGCTTTTCCTGAGGCCGGCGATTTCGAGCAGCATGGTCCGTCAATGCGCAGCGTGATCAGGTGATAGCCTCCATCTTGCCGCCTACCGGGATCGCGGGCGCGGTCCGGTTGTCGGTGATGACAATGTCGTACTTGCCGTCCTTGAACCGCCACTGGCCGCCGACGAGCGGCGTTTTGGCGACATTCTTGGCCGCGAACGGTGGCAGGTTCGCCCCATTCCATTGCACCTTGCCGACAACCGTGTCGAGATTGGTCGCAGCGATGGTCTTAACAAGCGCCTTGGAGTCGCGATCCGGAGAACGCTTGAGCACGTCGACGGCGACTTCGAGCAGCGCATGGACGAAGCCGATCGGCTGCGTCCATTGCTTCTTGGTCGCGCTCTGATAGGCGGCAGCAAGATCCTTGGCGCTTGCGCCTGTGAGCGACGACTTGAAAGGATGGTTCGGCGACCACCAGACCTCCGAGGACAGGTTGTTGCCGTCCTTGCCAAGCGCTTCGACCGCGACCGGGAACAGGATCGCTTTGCCGATCGACGCGACCTTCGGTTTGAAACCCTGCTGCAAAGCCTGTTTCCAGAATGTCGTGAAATCCGGCGGCAGCACCACGCCGGTAATGATCTCGCAATTGGCCGACTTGAACGCGCCAATCTGGGCAGAGAAGTTGTCCGTGAGATTCTGGTAGCGGCCGGGATCGGTGAGCTTGTAGCCGCCCTTTTCTAGAACCGGCGGGAAACCGACCACCTTGTCGCCCCAGGCGTTGCCGTCGCCATCGTTGGGAAATAGTCCGCCGACGGCTTTGTTGGTCGGGACCTGGCTCCACATGTTGGTGAAAACGGCGATGACGTCCTCGAGCCCCCAGAAGAAATGATAGGTGTAGTTGAAATCCTTCCATGCGGGCGGCCCGCCGGCCGGATTGGCCTGGCGGCCGATGAACCAGGGTTGCCAGGGCGCCATCGTGGAGATGCACGCTACCTCCTCAATTTCGCATTGTGTCGAAACCGGGTTTGTCGTCTCCGGCGTCGATGCGACCAGCATCAGATCGATCTTGTCCTGGACGATGAGATCTTTTGCCACCTCGGCGGCACGGTTCGGATTGGACTGGCTGTCCTTCACGACGACCTCGACGGGTACGGTCGCGTTGCCGATCTTGAGTCCGGCTTTGGTCGCTTCCCTGAAATTGGCGAGAATGAAATTGTCGGCCTCGGCAAACGCGGCAAGCGGCCCGGTTTGCGGGCTGACATAGCCGAGCTTGATGGCACGCGTCTGCGCAATCGCGGGTGCATGAACTCCCATCGAAAGCAACGCACCCGTCGCGGCGGAATATTTCAGCAACGAGCGGCGGTCGATCGAATGGCGATTGCTGTGGCAGGTCATCTGCGCGTCCTCCCCTCAAGGGTGCGCCGGTTCCGCGTCGCGGATCGTTTGACAGTCGCGCCGGCGTTCGATATTCGAACGAACGTTCGTTAGTCGACCAGTCTCCGTCAGAGGTCAGATGGAGTCAACAGCCCGCGACGGGATGGGACCACCGATGCAACGTAAAGGCGATCCCGACAAGGAATTTATGACGACGCTTGCCAAGGGCCTCGCGGTGCTAGGTGCCTTCGGCCGGCAGCGTCCGACCATGACGTTATCCGAAGCGGCCCAGGTTGCCGAACTGTCGAGGGCGACCGCTCGGCGCGTGCTGCGAACCCTGTCCATGCTGGGCTATGTCAAGCAGGATGGCCGGACGTTTTCACCGTCATCAAGGATTCTGGACTTCGGTTTCGCCTATCTGTCGACGCAGAGCTGGATCGATCGCGCATTGCCGCTGATGCGAGAGCTTAGCGAGCGTCTCGGCGAATCGTGCTCAGCCGCGATCCTGCAAGGCAACGACATCGTCTATGTCGCGCGCGTGCCGGCGCGGCGGATCATGTCGGCAGCGCTGTCGGTCGGCAGCAGGCTTCCGGCCCTGCACACGGCGTTGGGACGAATCCTGTTCGGCTATCTCGATGAAGCCGAAATCTGGCGGCGGCTGAAGTCACAACGTATCGAGGCCTACACCCCGCAAACCATCACCGATCTGCAGGCGCTGTTCGATCGCATTTGCGCCGACCACGAGCAGAGATTCTCCATCGTCGATGAAGAACTCGAGCGCGGCCTTCGCGCGTTGGCCGTGCCGGTCTTCGACCGTACCGGACAAGCCATCGGCGCGATCAATCTGTCGACCCACTCGACCCGCACGACCCGCAATGAAATGCGGAAGCTCTTTCTGCCGGAATTGAACCGAATCTCCGAACAGGTCTCCTGGACCACGGTCTGACGCACTCGTCCTCTCTTGCCATCAGGAGGGACCAGCCGTATCGTCGCCTCAAGTTCGAAATACGGACACTCGTTCGATAATCGAACAAGTTAGGGAGGTTCAGATGGCAGGAAAAGCGCAGAGCGAGCCGGCGTTGGCAATTCCGCCGGAGCATACGGGCAACGTCAAAGTCACGCGCCCGCAGACCGGCCAGGAATATCTGGATTCACTGCGCGACGATCGCACGGTCTACATCTATGGCGAGCGGGTCAAAGACGTCACCGAACATCCGGCCTTCCGCAACACGGCGCGCATGGTTGCCCGTCTCTACGACGCGCTGCACGACAACAAACGCGCGGACAAGATCCTTGTGCCGACCGATACCGGCAATGGCGGTAAGACCCACGCCTTCTTCAAGGCGCCGAAATCCATGGACGACCTGCTTGCCGGCCGCAGCGCCATCGCCGAGTGGGCGAAGATCACCTATGGCTGGATGGGTCGCGCCCCCGACTACAAGGCCGCGTTCCTCGCTACTCTTGGTGCGAACGCCGATTTCTACGAGCCGTACCAGGACAACGCCAGGCGCTGGTACAAATTCAGCCAGGAGCGCTTGCCCTTCGTCAACCACGCGATCATCCACCCGCCGGTCGATCGCGACCGCCCGCCGAATGAAGTCGCTGACGTCTGCTGCCATGTCGAGAAGGAAACGGACGCTGGCATCATCGTGTCCGGCGCCAAGGTGGTCGCCACCGGCTCGGTACTGACCAACTACACGTTCGTGGCGCACCACGGCCAGCTGCCGCTGCAGGACAAGAAATTCGCTGTTGTCTTCATGATTCCGACCAACGCGAAGGGCGTGAAGTTTCTTTGCCGCACTTCCTATGAGATGACATCGACCGTTATGGGCAGTCCGTTCGATTACCCGCTGTCAAGCCGCATCGACGAGAACGACGCTGTGTTCATCCTCGACAAGGTGCTGGTTCCCTGGGAAAACGTCTTCGTCTACGCCGATATCGAAAAAGCCAACAACTTCTTCCCGCGCACCGGGTTTTTGTCGCGTTTTGTCGTGCACGGCTGCACGCGGCTCGCCGTGAAACTCGACTTCATCACTGGTCTGTTGCTCAAAGCCGTCGAGGCCATGGGCAGCAAGGATTTTCGCGGTGTGCAGGTGAACATTGGCGAGATCATCGCATGGCGCAATCTGTTTTGGGGGCTGAGCGACGCCATGGTGCGCGATCCCAAGCCTTGGATCGGCGACTACGTTCAACCCAACGCTGATCCCGGTAACGCCTATCAAGTGCTCTCGACCATTGCCTACACCAAGATCAAATATCTGATCGAGCAGATCGTTGCCTCCGGCCTGATCTATCTCAACAGTCATACCCGTGACTTCAAGAACCCCGAGATCAGGCCCTACATCGATCAGTACATGCGCGGCTCCAACGGCTACAAGGCCGAAGAGCGCGTCAAGCTGATGAAACTGTTGTGGGACAGCCTCGGCACCGAGTTTGGCGGTCGCCACGAGCTTTACGAGATCAACTATGGCGGCGCCACCGAGCAGATCCGGCTGTTCAACTATTGGGGGGCGCTGGCGTCCGGCAACGCCGAAAAGTTCAAAGGCTTCGTCGAAGACTGCATGGCGGAATACGATCTCGACGGTTGGAAAGTGCCTGATCTCACTGATCCAGGAGACCTCAGTTATCACGTCATGCGAAGATGAGCGACGTCGGGAAACGGCTCGATGGGCGATCCGTGGAAATCTCGGAGCAAGAACAGGGAGTTCGCGGCCCATTCAACCGTGTCTGCGTTTAGGAGGCTAGCCGGCAATCGCCCGCGCCACTCTTGCCAGGGCCTGGTCAACGTCCCGGGCGTTTGTGCAAATGCCAAAACCGAAACGAAGCCGATCACCGCGGTGATCGCAATGCAAGTGGACGCTGGCAAGCTTTTCTTCGATCTCGGCGGCGCGCGGCGTCCGGAAGGTAAGAAAATTGCCATGCTCGGCTTTGGTGCCAAACGGGGTGACCAGGTCCGAAATGCGCAGGCCCTCGATCTGCATGACGTCGAGGCCGTCGAGAAAGCGCTTCATCAACGCCCGCGCGTGCAGATGGATTTGTTCGACCGTGATGTGTTCAAGCGCCAGCCAGTCGAGAACGGCCGCGAGTCGGTAGAGTCCTGAGGGATCGAAGGTCGCGCCGAGGAAGCGCCCGCCGTGTTCGGGATAGCCGACCGATTTGCCATTTGGGCCTGCAAGCGCGCCAAAATCGGCGAACCAGCCGGTATCGCGCGGTCTTGGTCCATAAGCGGGCGGGCAATGCATGAAACAGCACCCCTCGCCTGCCATCGCATATTTGTAGCCGCCAGCAAGATAGAAGATGCGGCCGGCGATAGCTGAAAGATCGGTTGGTCGCGCCATGAAGCCGTGATAGCCGTCGATCACAATGAACGTATCCTGCGATGGCACCGCCTCGACCAATGTCCTGAGATTTCCCGATGTCGCGGACGAGGTGAAGAAAACCTGGCTGACAAAGACAAGGTCATGTTCACCTTTGGCGCATGCCGCATGAAACCGCTCGGTGAACGTATCGAATGGTTCGGCGGATATCCGTGCAACGGCGACTAGCCCATCTTCTTCGAGACGTTCTAGCTGACGTCTTGCGGTGTGGAATTCGGCATCGCTGGTCAGGATACGGGTTGGCCGATTGGCCGTAAAACACGACAAGAGCCGACGCAGGAATTCGTGCGTGTTGGGCCCGACGGCAATCGTCGACGGATCAGGCAGGTGCAGCTGCCGTGCAATGCCCGCCTGGACGCGCGGGATAAGTACTCCGAATACAAGATTCCATTTGTCGCCCGCGAGCCGTGCCGCGTCGAGCCAGCACTCCGCTTGCGCCGCGAAAGTCACATCGGGCCAGTCATGGTGGCTGTGAGCCGCAAGGTTGATCCGCTCGGGCGCCGCGGCGCGGAACTTTGCAAAATGGGCCGTGAGATCGAGCATGGTCATGATGCGTACACGAAGCTCATCTGCGCCTGGATCGCGGGCGGAAGCTCAGGCACTGCCGAGCGTGGGATCAGGAAAGTGGAGAGACGAAAGAGGTCGGAGAAGATGCGATGCCGTTCAGTCGTGGTCCGCAAATAAGCGTGGCCCGACGAGCCGCCGGTACCGATCTTCAAACCGATCATGCGCTCCACCATCAGCGCATGCCTGTAACGCCACAGCGTCAAGGTTTCGTCGATGTCGATAAGCGCCGTCAACAGACGGAACGCTGGCTGCACGGCTGGCTTGTCGCGATAGAGCGTGATGAACAGAGCCGCCTGAACCGACTGCGGCGAAAGTCGCCACCCGCCGCCGTCCTCGGACATGGAAAAGATCGCCGAGAACGATGCAATCGCCTGCTCGATGCTCTTGAGCTCGCGCTCGCGTTTTTCCGGCGGGATCGCCGGATCATCGCGCACCAACTCGGCATCGCGGGCGAGATGTCTTTCGACCGCGGCCCGGTAGGCGTCGCGGAACGTCTCTCCTCCCCAATTGAGGAAGGGCGTGCGTGCAAGCCATCGGTTGAGCAAATCGAACAACGACGGTCTGTTGCCGGCAGCGCGAAGTGCGGCCCGGTCTGACTCGGACAGCCGCTCGTCGATCGCCTTGTCGTCGAACGCGATGCGCGTTTCGGCCAGCAACCCCAGCCGCGCCTCGATCAACCGAAACTGCAGCGACTGAAAGCCGGAAGCCGGCATTAGCAGATCGCGGAAATCCAGAAAATCGAACGGCGTCATGGTTTCCAACACATCGAGTTGGGCAACGAGCAGCTTGAGAATCTCATGAATGCGGTTGAGTCCATGAACGATACGGGCCATCGCATCATCGGTGACGGGGATCGCGCCGAAATCCGTCTCGATCCGATCGAGCTCGTGCAGGATCTGCTTGAACCAGAGCTCGTAGGCCTGGTGGACGATGATGAACAGCAACTCGTCATGGGCATTTACGCCGATCTTGGCGCTTTCGGGTTCCTGCGAAGCCAAAAGCCGACCGAGCTGCAGGTAATCGCCGTAGTAGATCGGTGCGCGCACGGCTAACCTCCTTCGAGGTGACGATACCAGTTCGTTGCCCTTCATCATCGTCGCAATATCGTTCCGTATCAAGTGATCCGGAAGCGCTTGCGGGACAGCGACGGGCGCGACGATCCTCAGAGGGGCTTATCGCCTCGAACCAGAGTAGCGCACAGCGATCGAAGCGGTCATTCGTTGGTCGACTGCGGGCCACCTTCGGTCGCGGGTGTCTGCGTATCAGTTTCCGAGCGCGATCCGCACAAGCTCGTCGTACGCGGCCTCCTGTTTTGCCTTCGGCAGCCGCTTGTCGGACAGCGCGTAGCCGACAAACGTCCAATAGAGGATTTGGGCGCGAGCCTGAGCAACATCCTCCGCGAGGCCGGACACTTTGAGTTGACCTTCAATATAGTCGATGCGCCGGCGGTCGATGGCCTGCACGGCGTTTCGCGCTTCGGTATCGAAAGTCGCCCAGCTGCGCACCGCCTTCTCCAGTGCCAGGCGGCTGGAGAATGTCCGGCGCAACAAAAGCAGCAACGGATTCTCATGCTCCGCCGCCGCCTCGAGCTCGGCAATGATCCGCTCGGCCGAGACCTCTCGCCAGTAGGCAAGGATCGCGGTGCGGAACGCGGCGACATCGGCGAAATGCCAGTAGAAGCTGCCGCGCGACACTCCCAAGGCCTTCGCCAGCGGATCGGCCTTCAGCGCGCCGGGGCCATTTGCGGCCAGCGTCTTGAGGCCCTGGTCGAGCCAGTCTTTGGCTGAGAGCTGATCGGGCATGATGCCACGCTACCATACACTCATGTATTGACGGGTACCAGTGACAGTGCTAGTACCATACGCAACTGTATGGAGTCTTCCATGCGTGACGTCTTGCTGCAATGTTCGGGGCTCCTTGCCATCGCGGCGGCGGTAGCCCATGGCGTGCTCACGGAGACCAAGGTGTTCCCGCGGGTGACGATCGAGCCTCGGCGGCTGCGGACGCTGTTTCGCCTGGTGTGGCAGATCCCGACGGTCGCCTGGATCGCCGGCGGCGTGCTCCTGATCGCGGCCCCTTCGATGGGGTCGGAATCGGCCCGGCACTGGATGATCGTGGCGTTTGCCTGCCTGTTTGTCTTCAGCGCGGTCGGTAATGCCTGGGGCACACGGGGCAAGCATTTTGGCTGGATTCTGCTCAGCGCCGTCGCAGCGCTCGCGGTCGCCGGTTACTAGACGAGCTTCGACCCATGATACTTTTACTGAAGCTGACGCCAGGCCGGCGGATATCTTTGTAACAAATACGGTCCTTGATGAGATGTGGTGGACGCTCCGACAACTGCACTCGCCCGTGGTGTCATCGCGTTCGCTGATATTTCACACATCGAGGAACACATAGAGCGCGGCAATCTTGTCGCCGCGAACGATGATCACGTCCAAGCCCGTGTAATCGGGCTTCTCCCCCCGCGGACCGGACCCCCACGCCAGACGGCCGGCGTTGTGGAGTGCCTGCGGCTCGCCGTGAGGCGTGTATGCAAAGTGAGGGTGAGTCGCACGCAGGTCGCCTGCGAACTTGTCCAATGCGTCGTGGCCGACGAAAACGCCGGGCGGCACGTAGAGGACGCAGTCATCGGTATAGAGTTCCTCGATCGCCGCACGACGGCGGGCGGCGTTGCCCTCACCGAAAACCTCCTGGAGGTTGCGGTTAAGCAGTTCATGAATCCTGTCCGACATGGCGGATCTCCGTGTTTCCTTCCTGGCCACAGCAATTTGTGGTGGAGGGCGCGTTTTCGAAATAGAAATGGATGAAAGCCATCGTTGCAGGAATGTCGATTTGAAAGCGGCCTGAGCTCGAGAGGCCCAGCCATGTTCGCAACGTGGCAGAGGAGCGATCCTTTGCTGGAGCGGCCTGTGGTCTATGCCTTCCTGCTCCGTTGCGCCGGCGGCTTCCAGCCCATCGCCACTTCTGCGCTCCACCGCGCGTCCGTCAATCCAGCGATCAGGAAATCGGCCAAGGCGGAAACCTTCGCGGGACGCGCGCGAGCCGTTGGAGTCACGAAATACAATCCGCCTTCGGGCAGGCGCCAATTGGTGAGAATCGGCTCAAGCTGCTTGTTCGGAAAATATTGTGTCGCGATGAACTCGGGTAGCTCGGTGATCGCCAGACCCTCGAGCACCGTCGGCAACAACGCCTCGACGCTAGTTCCTCTGAGCGGCCCGGTTGGCGTGATGGGGCACTCCTCGCCTGTCTTGCGATGCGTAAGGCGCCAGACGTCGCGCTTTGCTCTGTTGGCGTAGCTCAGACATCGATGGGCTTCCAGGTCGTGTGGGTGCTTCGGGCGGCCGTAGCGTGCGATGTAGCCTGGCGATGCGACCAGAAACCGGTGCACGGGTGCGATCAGCCGCGCGACAAGCGATGAGTCCTCAAGGACCGCGATGCGCAGCGCGGCGTCGAAGCCGCCGCCGATCAGGTCGGTCTGCGCATCGGTGAGGTGAAGATCGACCGCGATGTCGGGATAGCGGCGAAAGAATTCCGGTAGCATTGGTGCGACCCAGCGAGCGCCAAAGGACAACGGGGCGGCAAGCTTCACGAGTCCTCGCGGGCGACTCGAGGTCTCGCGCGCGAAGTCCTCGGCTTCCTCTGCTTCCGCGTAGATCCTCGAGGCCCGCTCAGCCAGCGTGTGACCATAATCCGTCAATGCGAGCCGCCGCGACGTCCTGTTGAACAGGCGCCCCCCAAGACGCTGTTCGAGGCGTGTGACGCCTCGTGAGACGGTGGCCACCGATACGCCCATGGCCCGGGCCGCCGCAGCAAACGATCGCTCTTCGGCCACTTTGGCGAACATCGCGAGCCCCTCGAAGTCAGGCAGCTTGGACATCGACATTCCTGCAACGATGAATTTCATTCATTTCTATTTCGAAAAATCGCCCTCCGCAACAATATTGGCGCGACCCGCAAGGAGATGCGGAGACCTGTTTCAAGGAGAGCTTCAATGACCGCGACCCGTTACCTTCCCTTTGTTGGCCGACTGATGATCGGTCTTCCTTTTGCCATGAGTGGCCTGAGCAAGCTGGGTGCCTACAGCGCCACAGCCGGGATGATCAGCGCCGCCGGATTGCCTCTTCCCCCGTTGGCGTTCGCCGTCGCCGTTGCCCTCGAACTCGGCGGTGGTGTGCTCCTGATCGCCGGCTATCAGGCTCGCTCCGTCGCCATAGCCCTCGCTGTCTTCTCGCTCGCGACAGCGGTTTCGTTTCACAATAACTTTGCCGACCAGAACCAGATGATCCACTTCCTCAAGAACGTGATGATGGCAGGCGGGCTTCTGCAGATCGCGGCATTCGGGGCAGGTGCACTCAGCATCGACAATTGGCGCAGGAGTGGCGAACTCGGTTCAAGGCCGGCCGTGGCCACCTGAAGAGCTTACCGCGACCGGCCCCATCATGAGCTTTTTCTTCTCAACGAGCTCCGTGGACTCGGCGGCGGCGAGATCAATTTCGCCGCCGCCCTCTCGGATAGCGAACGCGGCCCTGTTCAGACTGACGCTTTGCCTACCGCTCCGCTACCGCCGCATTGGCCGGCGTTGACGCTTCGGTGTCCGCTTCAAGTTTACCTCGCCGCTCACGCCGCCTGCTTCAGAATGTTGCTGTCGACAGGCATCTTGCGCAGACGCTTGCCCGTCGCCGCATAGATTGCGTTGGCGATCGCCGGCACGATGGCCGAGGTTCCGGTTTCGCCCATTCCACCGGGCGGCTCCGAACTCTTCACCACGTAAACCTCGATAGAAGGAGCCTCGTTCATGCGGATCATCTGATAGCTGTCGAAATTGGTCTGCTCGACACGACCGTTCTTCAGCGTGATCTCGCCATAGAGCGCAGCCGTGGCGCCGAAGATAATTCCGCTCTGGATCTGCGCTTGCACCGTGTTGGGATTGACGACGGTGCCGCAATCGATCGCGCAGATCACGCGGCGGACGCGCACGGTGCCCTCCTTCGAGACTTCGACCTCGGCAACTTGCGCCATGTAGCTGCCGAAGACGAATTGCAGCGACACGCCGCGGCCGCTTCCCTTCGGCAAGGCCTGTCCCCATCCCGCTTTTTCCGCGGCAAGATCGAGCACCGCCCTGGCACGGGGCGATTTGTCGAGCAGCGCGCGCCGATAGGCGACCGGATCCTGTTTCGCTGCGGCCGCCATTTCGTCCATGAAGCTTTCAGTGACGAAAACGTTGTGTGACGGACCGACGCTGCGCCAGAACGCCGTCGGGATACCCGGCGGTTCCGCGCGCACAAATTCGACGTGGAAGTTGGGCAGGTCATAGACCAGATCGATCGCGCCTTCCGTCGAATCGGGATCGAGTCCATCCTTGAAGCCTGGCGGCAGCCACCGCGCGACCACCGAAGAACCAGCGAAACGATTCTTCCAGGCCACCGGCCGGCCTCGTTGGTCGAGCCCGGCAGAAATGCGATCGAGCCAATATGGCCGATACATGTCGTGCTGGATGTCCTCCTCACGTGTCCACACAACCTTCACGGGGCCTTCGACCTGCCTGGCGATCTCGACGGCGCGAATTGCACCGTCCGCTTCCAGCCGACGGCCGAACCCGCCGCCGATCAGATGATTGTGGACGATGACCTTCTCGGGCGGCAAGTCAGCCGCCTTTGCGGCCATCGCCTGGACGCGCGCAAGCGCTTGATTGCCGATCCAGATCTCGCATTCGTCCTTGCGCAGATCAACCGTACAATTCATCGGCTCCATCGTCGCATGGGCCAGGAACGGGACCTGATAGATTGCTTCGACCCTGGTGGCTGCATCCGCCATTGCCTTGTCGGCATCTCCGATATTTTGCGCGACCGCTCCCGTACCGAGCGTTGCATGCTCGAGGTCACTCGCGATGGCATCGGTCGCAAGTTTCGCATGCGGCCCCTCGTCCCATTCGATTCTGAGCGCCGCCAGGCCCTTTTTCGCGGCTCCCATATGGTCCGCGACAACGGCAACGGCGTCATCGAGCCGAACGACCTGCCGCACGCCCTTGATGGTCTTGGCAGCCGTCTCATCCACGCTTCGCACGCGCCCTCCGAACACGGGGGATTGCGCGAGCGTCGCGATTTTCACCCCGCGCGGGCGCACGTCGATGCCATAGACCGCCGTGCCGTTCACCTTTGCGGGCGCGTCGAGTCGCCTGACCGGCGTGCCGATCAGCTTGAACTCCGCGGGCGATTTCAGCGCGACATTGGTGGGGATCGGCATGGTTGCAGCTTCGCCAGCAAGAACTCCGTAGTTCAGGCGCTGCTTGGTCGGGTCGTGGATCACCTCACCGTCCTCGGCGCGGCAGGTTTTTGGATCGACGCCCCAACGCTTGGCCGCCGCCGAGACGAGCATTGTTCGCGCGGTCGCGCCGGCTTCGCGTAGCGGCTTCCAGCCGCCCCGCATCGCATTCGAATTGCCCGTCGCCTGCACGCCCAGCAACGGATTTGCATAAAGTTTTTCGTTCGGCGGCGCATGCTCAAGCCGTACTTGCTTCAAACTCACTTCGAGTTCTTCCGCGATCAGCATTGGAATCGAGGTGTACGTGCCCTGTCCCATCTCGACATAGGGCATGGTCAAAACAACCTGGCCGTCATTGCCGATACGGATGAAGGCATTCGGCGTGAAGTTATCGGAACTGGCGGCTTCGCTCCTGCCGAATGGAAGGTTGAGGCCAAGGACCAGTCCCCCACCCAAAGCCGCGCTCGTTACCAGGAAATTGCGCCGCGAGAAATTATGGCTAACGGCACTGGGCGAAATCTGATTGAAGGTCATGGTTAGCCTCCCCTTGCGTTCGGTTCAGCGGCGAGCTTGATCGCTTGACGGATACGTGTGTAGGTCCCGCAGCGGCAGATATTTCCGCTCATTGCATCGTCGATATCGGCATCGGTTGGATGCGGTTTGCTGGCAAGGAGCGCCGACGCGGACATGATTTGCCCCGATTGACAGTACCCACACTGGACCACTTCATGGTCGAGCCATGCCTTCTGGATCCTGGCACCTGCGGGTGTTGCGCCGATCGCCTCGATGGTCGTCACCTGCGACTTGCCGATGCTGTCGATGGGAGTGATGCAGGAGCGCGTCGCGACGCCGTCGATATGCACTGTGCAGGCGCCGCACAACGCCATGCCGCAACCAAATTTTGTTCCGGTCATGCCGAGCACATCCCGCAGGACCCAGAGCAGAGGCGTGTCACCGTCGACATCGACCTCGTGGGCGTTTCCGTTGACTTTGATGCTAAAGGCCATGGCACCTCTCCTGCGTTCTGTTGCCCCCGCGCGACGTGACGGGCGCGCGGGTAGTTCGTCACTTCGACATCAGACTCAAAACCAGATTGAAACCGCGCGGAGCCGGTAAATCGCCCGTGATGTATCGTTGGAGGCCGTTCGCTGCTGCTAGCCGCAGCTCTCACTCTGCCGTCGGCAGGAGCGGCTTTCCCTTTTCGACGACATGGGTGGCAAATTCTGCCGCATTGCCGTCACCGACATTCCTCGCCGCATGGATCGTCACGGCCGGGATAAAGAGGACATCGCCGGCTTTGAGTGTCACCGGTTTCCCTTGGATCTGGTATTCCGGTGATCCTTCTAGCACACAAATGATCTCTTCGCCCGCATGAATGTGACCGCCGAAGAGCTTATCAGGCTCGAAGTCGACATCGACCTGCACGGCTTCGCGTCCAGATGCGCTAAGATCGTACCGCTGGAAATCTGAACGTCAATCAACTCGATCCGATTGGCGCCATGACATGGCGTTTCGCCTTTCAGTGCGATCCTCGTCTCCAAAATCATTGAATGCTCTGCGTTCAATCATCGGCGCCCTCTTTGAGTCCGCTACTTCACATCGAGAGCACGAGCACCTCACCTCTTCGTGTATCGCACCGGGGAAATAATTCTTCCGCATCCTCGGTCTTGAGTTTTGGCCGGCTCAGCTGGTCAAAGACAAAAATGAGGAAACGCTATGTCAGATTATAATGATGATCACGAATTTGGTGTTTGCCGCCGTCACGCTCTCGAATGCATGCTCTGGGCCGGCACGGGCGTTTTGTGGACAGTGAGCGGCGGTATTCCGCGATCCAGCCTGATCGAATCGGCACAGGCAGCCGAAGGCAGCAGTTTCACCTTCCTGCAGATTTCCGACAGTCACGTCGGCTTTGACAAAGCGGCCAATCCGAATGCGCTTGGCACGCTGCAAGAGGCCATCGCCAAGATCAAGGCGCTTCCCAACAAGCCGGCCTTCATGCTGCATACCGGCGACATCACCCATTTGTCGAAACCGAAGGAATTCGACGACGCAGCGCAAGTCATCGGCAGTTCGGGGCTCGAGACGCACTACGTGCCAGGCGAACACGACAACCTCGACGAGGTTCCCCTAAAATCCTACCTTGAGCGTTACGGCAGGAACACCAAGGGCACGGGCTGGTATTCCTTTAATCAGAACGGTGTGCACTTCATCGGTCTCAACAATGTGATGAACCTCGAGGCCGGCGGCATGGGCAAGCTCGGGCCAGAGCAACTGGCGTGGCTTGCCGATGATGTGAAAGGTCTTTCCGCCTCCACGCCGATCGTCGTCTTCGCCCACATTCCGTTATGGACGATCTCCAAAGAATGGGGCTGGGGCACGGAGGATTCAGAGAAGGCGTTGTCGATGTTGAAGCGCTTCGGTTCGGTGACGGTGCTCAACGGACACATTCATCAGCTGATGCAGAAAGTTGAAGGCAGCGTCAATTTCCACACCGCGAGGTCCACGGCATTTCCTCAGCCGGCGCCTGGTAGCGCCCCTGCGCCAACGCCCCTCGTCGTTCCGGCGGAAAAACTGCGCTCGGTGCTTGGCATCAGAACCGTCGTCTACACGCAGGGCAAGGAGTTGCTCGCCGTCACCGATCAACCCTTGGCGACGGTCTGAATAAACTCCGCACCGCTGGCAGCATTTCGATTCTACATTATCGCCTTCTAGAAAGAATCTTTCTGTCAGTGGCGCGGCGGCGTGTCACCGGAGCCTGATCCTTCACCTATCTCCCTGGCGAAGGTTCGGGCCTCGGTGATACGGCGCTTCACATGCAAAGCATCGTTCGCAGACGGCGGAAGCGAGTTTCCGATTTTGGAGTGATGCGGACTTGACAAAGCCGCGCCTGCTCAAAGCGAGAACCCGCGATTGCCTGTTCACCACAAAGGGCACTGAGCCCAAATCAGGAGGAAAATGATGAGAAAGATAGTGCTTGTTGCCAGCATGCTTGCCGGTGTAGCACTTTGGACACCCGCCCTCGCCCAGACAAAGCCGACGATCCCTGTGATCGTAAAGGACCTGAACTCGCCTTATTGGCAGGCTGTCCTCGCCGGCGCCCGCAAGGCGGGCGCGGAGCTCGGCGTCAATGTCGTAGGCCTCGGCGCGCAGTCCGAATCCGACGTGAACGGTCAGATTGGCGTGCTCGAAAAAACCGTGGCAACCGGCCCGGCGGCAATCGTGATCGCACCGGCGCAATTTGCCGCCCTCGGAAAGCCGATCGACGAAGCGGCAAAAAAGACCAAGGTTATCGGCATCGACTCATCTGCTGACACCAAGGCGATGACCTCACTGCTTGCAATCGACAGCTTGAGAGCGGGCGGCATCGCAGCAGACACTCTCGTTACCGCCATCCAGAAAACGTATGCCGATGCTGAAGGCGACGTCGTGATCATCACTTCCACTCCCGGGGTTCCCTCGTTCGATCAACGTGCCAAGGGCTTCAAGGACGCGGTCGCCGCGAAATATGGTGCGATTAATGTCGCCGCCGAAAAGGCCGCCGACGGCAAGCCCGCAGCAGCCATCGGAATCATGAAGGAGTTTATTGCCAGTATGGAGGACCTGCGCGGGGTGTTCGTCTCGGATCCGGTCATGACGCAGGCGGTGGGCCAGGCTGTGGCCGAAAAGACGACGAAGGACAAGATCCACGTCGTTGGTTTTGGATCGGACGAAAAGCTCGTCAAATTCCTGCAGGACAATGTGATTACCGGGCTGATCGTCGAGGACCCGTTTCGCATGGGTTATGATGGCGTCAAGACGGCATTCGCCGCCGCGAAGGGCGAGAAGGTGCCGGCCAAAATCGTAATGGAGGCGACCCTGATCACGAAAGCGAATTTGAGTTCTGCGCGTGCGCAAGAACTCCTCAAGCCGAACGTAAAATGATCGGCGGGAGCAAGCGTGGAGCGGGTTGGCGTCCGAACAAAGCCATCCTGCTCCTATCATTGCCGGGGCAGCAACCGGGCCCGGAAAAATCTCCGGCATACCCGCTGACTGTGCCGGCTAACTCGATATGCCCCGGCCAGGCTCCTTCTTGCAGACATCAGCGCCGAGCATTGGGCCGTCGGCGTCGTCTGCGAAGATAACGCGACCATCCCTCTATGCGCGCCGAAAGAGAGTCCAGGCCAACTGTCGCCGACGTGACCAGAGCGATAATCATTTTCCGCAACATGCTCATGCCTCTTGGAGGTCACCCCCTAAGAGACAGTTTCAACCGCGAGAATATTCCAGCTTCGGGAGCCGCGCGGCGATAGCAGGGTTGATACCGCGCACCCCCGAGCCGGATCCAGGATGGCCTTCATCCGGAATTGAATGCATGCCCCGATCGCGGCGATTTAGGGCCCGAACACGGATAGGCGACTTCGGAATAAAGTTGCCAGCGCGCAGTTCTTCGCCAGTAGTGCTAGCTGCGGCAGATCGAGTGCCCGGTTCATGGCGCACGCATCGTGTGCCTGCCCGGACACCGCTTTCGTGCCGAATTGTCCGAAGAAGTGAAGCCGGTCCGCGACGCCGCCGGGCAAATCGACATTCAGGGAACGATGCAGGCGGTCACGTCGGTGATCGAGAACTGGATCCGCGAATATCCCGATCAGTGGCTGTGGCTACACCGTCGCTGGCGGTAGCGCCTGCTCAAGCGCCGCGGCCCTCACCGGAGGCATATCGTCCAGCTCGGCGATGCGGCGGTCAATCTCGCCGATCACGCGTTTCGAGAACGGCCCGAGGTGCATGTAGAGGGCCATCATCATCACGACGTAACGCAGCGCGAAAGGATTGGTCTTGGCGACTTCGACGAACGTCTTCCAGAACGGCTCGCGAACCTCCGGCACGGTCCGCATGATCCTGTGTACGCTGTCGATGCCGCCAATTTTCGTGCGCGCGTCACCATCCGGCAGGTCGCGACGCCGGTCGGATCGGTCTAGCATGCCGGCGAGCCGTGACAGCCGTCCTGCAAAGGCTGCCGGACTGTACACGTGCCCGAGCACGGCCTTGTAATCGGTAAGGACGTCACGAAGCGGACGCTTGGTATCGAAATTGCAGCCGAGCGTGCATTGATCGCCCGCCTGCTCGACGTCCATGAGGTCATGGCCCTGGTGCAAGCGGCCTTCCTCAGCCAACCGCCGCGTCAGCTGTGTTCCAGGCAGCGCATAAAGCAGTCCAACCATGCAGACCGGAATGCTCGACTCCTCGATGAAGTCGATCATTGCCTGCCCCATCGAGGCTTTCTCGCTATCGAATCCGACGATGAAGCCCGCGGTGACGAACATGCCGTAGCCATAAATCTTGTGAATGCACTGGGCAATGTTGCGCCTGGTGTTCTGTTTTTTCTTCATCTGCACGAGCGTCTCCGGATCCGGGCTCTCGATGCCGACGA
This sequence comes from Bradyrhizobium sp., assembly GCF_035570375.1. Lineage (GTDB taxonomy): Bacteria > Pseudomonadota > Alphaproteobacteria > Rhizobiales > Xanthobacteraceae > Bradyrhizobium. The sequence continues at coordinate 26,069 of NZ_DATMLW010000038.1, forward strand.
AAATCGCGAAGAAGTTCGCGTCCTTCATTGCCTGCAACAGCTCGCTATCGTCCGCGATGTTGATCGAGGCTTCGGTCGAAAACTCGAATGGATAGTCGTGCTCTTCCAGCCAGGCTTTGAGCCGCGGCAACAGGGTACGGAGGTTTTTCTTGTTGCCGATGAAATTGTCGTCGACGAAATCGACATGCCCGCGATAACCGTGATCGTAGAGCGCTTGCAGCTCAGCGAGAACCTGATCGTTGGTCTTGGTGCGCGGCACCCGACCATAGAGCTCGATGATATCGCAGAACTCGCAGGTGAACGGGCAGCCACGCGAATATTGCACGCCGATGAAGAGATAGTGATCGAAGTTGATCAGATCGTAGCGGGGCATCGGGCTCAGCGTGACGTCGACCTTGAATTTCTCGGCAACGAATACGCCTTTGCGCTCGCCGCTTTCCCAGGCGGCGATGAAGCGCTCGATGATTTTCTCGGCCTCACCGATCACCTGGAAGTCCGCGTCCGCGTAAAGATGCGGGCTGGAGGAGACGTCAGGCCCACCGACGCATACTGGCTTGCAGTGCTGGTGGGCGAGATCGATCAGATCGAGGGCATCAGGCTGCTGATTGAGCATGCCGCCGATCATGACCAGATCGGCCCAGTCGAGGTCTGCATCCGTCAATGGCTCGGTGTTACGATTGACGAGACGGATGTCCCAATGCTTCGGCAACATGGCCGCGACGGTGATCAGGCCGAGTGGCGCCGCTGGATACTTTGCGCCGACGAGTTCGCAGGCTTCAGTATAATTCCAAAACGAGTTCGGAACGAACTTCGGATAGATCATTAAGACGCGGCAGGGAATCGTCATGCTGCTCCGGCCCGGGCGTTCAGGTCACAATGCCACGCGGTTTGTCGAGGCTCAAGGGCTCGATTTTGCTCATCCATACCGGTGTTGAGAGTTGAAATGATGGAAATGCGCGACGGTGCACCTTTCGGTTCGATATCGACTATCAGGCGATCTTTCGCACAAAGCCTGCTGCGTCGCTCAGATGCACTTTTGAAATGTCCCCTGATCTGCATTGTTTGGCGCCGGCCCTGACTCGTGTCGTGCGACGCTTGGGCGACGAGGCGTCGTAAAAAAACTTGGTCATTTTGCGGACTTTTCGTGTCAGATGCGCGAACTATCCCAAGTCGAGCGGGTAAGCTGGCTGGCGACGCAGTGCAGATTGCACCAGTCTACAGCCAAATTCCCTGCAAACACGGAACTTTACAGGGAAAATCACGAGTTCAGACCTCGACGCGACAATTTCAGTGCAAAAAACCGCCGCTCCTCAGGGGCTTTTCGACAAATTCCCCAAGCAGACTATCAGGGACATATTTTCCGGAAAACAGGGAAAAACCAAGCGAATAACGGGGTTTTTCCGCAAATCTGCAGGCCCCGTTTCTCACCCGCCTGTTAGCGGTTTTAGCCAAAGGAGAACGACTCTCTAAATGTGATCTTGCTGGCAGGCGTGGCGCAGCGTGATGCGGCCGCACTTCAACAAGGCAGAGCGGGCTTGTTATTTGTGGCTTCGCTGAAACGCTCTAACCCCGCCACTGCCACGGCCGACAAGAATGGCAGGCTCTGGATGATCAGGATCGCGCCAAACAAATCGACCTCGAAAAGCCGGTAAATATTGGTCGCAAAAACGGTGAGGCCAGCTGCGACGAGCAGCCCGCCAAGCACGGCTTCGGGTATCGCCGGAAAGCGCGTGCGAACGGAACCGCTGCCGCCCTTGCGGGTGCGACGGAAAAAGTTCTCCTGAGCCGGAAGCGCTGCTTTAAATGCCGCGCTCGCGACCGTCCATTGGACCGACATGAACACCACCATGGCGCCAAGCATCTGCCGGTATGGAATCGCGACGCGCGTCCGGTATGCGCTGACGAAATGGATCAGTGATACCAGGAAGGCCGCAATACTCGGCAGCAGCAGGAGCGGATCCGGGATGGCGACGATCTGGAGAACGACAAACGGTACCCAGATCAGATTAAGGAGCGCCGCCGCGACGGCAATGATTTCGGACCCAAACCAGCTCAGCCAGCCGAACGCGAATTCGCGTTTCTGATTATGGTCGAGAAGGCTTCCGCCTGGCAGGAACCGGCGCCAGTGTTTCTTCACGATCTGCACGGCGCCGCCGGCCCATCGCGCCCGTTGGGTTTTGAAAGCCAGATAATCTTGCGGTAGCAATCCCCAACCGTAGCGGCGATTGGTGTAGTGAGCACGCCATCCGAGCTCCAGAATCGTCAACCCGAGGTCGCTGTCTTCGCAGATCGTGTCGCTCGACCAACCACCTGCGGCCTTCATTGCGGTGCGACGGATCAGACACATCGTGCCGTGGACGATGATGGCATTTACCTCGTTGCGCTCGACCATCCCGATATCAAAGAAGCCCGCATATTCCGCGTTCATGGCGGCGTGGATCGAGCTGCGGCAGCCGTCACGATGATCCTGCGGCGCCTGGATCAATCCAACCTCCGGATCCGCAAAGCCGGGGACCAAGTCCTTGAGCCATCGCGGGTCAACCACATAGTCGGCATCGATGACGCCGATGATCTCGGCGTCTGTAGCGGTCTTCGCCATCGCGATCCGCAGTGCTGCAGCCTTGAATCCCTCGAGATTCTGGACACAAACAAACTTGAAGCGCTCGCCAAGCTCGCGGCAACGGCTTTCGATCGGCTCCCAGAAAGCCGGATCCGGCGTATTGTTGATGACGACGACACACTCGAAATCCGGATAGTCGAGCTGCGCCACCGAGTCGATAGTACGCAACAGCATTTCCGGTGGCTCCCGATAGGCGGGGATGTGAATTGAGACCTTGGGCGTGCGCGCCTCCAGTACCGGTAATAACAAATTCAACAGCCGCGTGGGCTTGCTCCCGAGAGCGACGGTGGTCATCTCGTGCACCCGGAACAGAACAATTGGTGCGAGCAGACCCAAGAGCGGAAGTGCGATTGCAAACGTCAGCACCTCGCCGTGCAGAAGGTAGTGGTCGTGCCAGTACACTTGCACGCCTGCGCTCCAATCGCCGATCAAATGGTCGAAGCCAGCAAGCACCGCTGCCTGGCCTACGGTCGCTCCCGGGAGCGCTAGAATCGAGATCGACAAAAAAGAGCCAATGAGGATGGCAAGCCAGGCCGCCTTCCAATAATCAGTGTCTACAAGCGGCCCGGTCCACGCAAATTTGGGCCGCAGCGACGCATCGAGGATGCCCCAATAGGGTCCGACATTACCCTCGAAGATTTTTTCCGGTTGATCGATCGCCTCGACAATATTGTAGTCGATGCCAAGCGCGTCGGCCTCTGCAACAAAGTCGCGCAGCAGACCGGCTTGCTTGAATGGACCCGGGACGGCGCGCTCAAAATTATGCCCCGCACTTGGCCAGCCAAACTCCCCGATGACGATTTTCTTGCCCGGATAGGCCGCACGCAGCCTGTCGTAGATCGCGATCGATCCCTCGACGGCGCTCTTCTTGGGCAAGCCCTCCCAATAGGGAATGATATGGGCGAAGGCCTGGTCTACGGCATCAACCAGTTCAGGATGGTCAAGAAATGTCTGCCAGTTGTCGGCGGTCGCCACCGCCACTGGACTGTCTCGCTTGACGCGGCGGACGATTTCGGCGAGCTCGGCCGCACTGTGCTCATGCCGGAAGATCGTCTCATTGCCCACGACCAGGCGGGTGACGTTGCGGTTGCGCCGCGCCAAGTCGAGAGCGGTGTCGATCTCGCGCGCGTTTCGGGCTTCATCCTTATCGATCCAGATGCCCAGCGTGACTGTTAGCCCGAGTTCAGCCGCGATCGCTGGCACGCTTTCCAGACCTTGCGTTGAAGCATAGGTACGTACCGCCTTAGCCTGCTTGGCAATCGCTGTAAGATCGGCGCGGATGCGGGCCTCGGACACCCCCAAATCAACCGAGGAAGGTTTGGCAAATCGATTGTAAGAGACGCTCGACAGCAGCTCTCCGAAATCCGCTGCCGCGATGCGTGGCTCTGCCAGACCCCAGACTGCCAAATGCAAGCCCGCGACCAAACAAAGAATTAGGACAACATTGACAATCGGCATGTTCTGACGGCGGCCGCTCGCTGCGCCGATCCAGCTTCCATGTCGGGCACCATCGTCCGGCGTCTTCATAAGTTGCCTTCCGGCGCCCGAGCATCCAATTTCAACGAGCGCGCGCCACCAGATTCACTGATCAAACCCGCTTGGCGATCGCAAGCGCTGGCCCGCGGCCAAAATAGCTCGCGTAAGCGGTAGATCTGCTGGATGTAGGCTTCATGAGGCCATAACCAAGGCCACCGGCCGCTATCGCCCAGTCGCTTGAGCACCGGAACTTCTTCTCCAACAGACGGGTTTCCTCGTAGCAGATACGTAAGGAAACCGTGACCAAAATGAAAATGTTGGGCGCCGTTGCAATTCTTTCCGCTGCAAATCGCTACGCCGGTGCTGGGTCAGGACGAGGGTTTTGGGGCCGGGAAGCCGCAATGGTTTGCCGCCGCGGCCCGGACCCAGGTATCACCTTCGCGCACATTATTTTCTTCGCGCGCATTATTTTCGCGGGCATCATTGGAAGGGTTTCGCGCATTTCAACAAGATGATGCGCTATCGCTCCACCTCAATGGCATCTTCTGGGTCCTGCGGTCCGGAGCACCCTGGCGTGATACCGCGCGCCTCACTCGGGCAGCCCCGCCTTCCGCAACCCGTCCTCGAAGGTCGCGAGGTCCTCCGGCCGGCGGATCGGGAGCCAATCCGCGATATTGGAGATGTGCAACGCGGGGTCGAGTTCGCGCAGATGCTTCATCGCGCGCTGCGCCTCGTCCGGCCGGCCCGCGAGCGCATGGCTCGCCGCGATGACACTGACGACCATCAAGAAGCTCGGCAACTCCCGGAAGGCTTTCTCCGCCCACGACGACGCGGCGTCGAAGCGCCCCGCGAACAGATGCGCCGCCGCCAGTCCGGCCTGCATGCGGTAGAGCTCTGGGTCGAGTGGGCTCAGCCTCATGGCGTGCGCGAAGTGCTCGATGGCGGCGTCCGGCTCGCCGTTCCAGGTCCGCAGGAATCCGGCGAGGAACCAGGCCGACGCGAGATTGGGATTGAGCACGAGCGCCCGGTCGAGCAAGGCGATGCCGCCGGCGACGTCATCGGTGAGGTGGGCGAGCGCATGCCCGCCGCGGGTGAGCGCGACCGCATCGTCCCGGCCCAGGTCGACGGCCCGGCGCGCCAGGCGGGCGCCCTCGGCG
>NZ_DATMLW010000039.1:0-2587 GCF_035570375.1 Bradyrhizobium sp.
CCGTCTCGTCGGCGACGACGCAGTGCTGGCTTGGCTGCGCGCCGCTCCGGATCTCGTCGCTTCGGGGCTCGCCCGGGCGATCACCACGCTGGGTATCGAACTTCAGCGCAATATACAGGAAATTGAGCTGACCGGCCAAACCCTCGGTGCCCGCTCGGGCTCGCTTGAGTCGAGTACCAGTCTGCAAATCGACCAGAGCGGCGACAGGATTGCAGCAACGATCTCCAGCGGCAGCGCATATAAACACGCTCGCGAATATAGCTTCTCTGGTGCGGTTGCCATCAGAGCGAACCTGCGCCGTAGGACAAAGGCGTTCGCACGCCCGATACCCAGGAAGCCGATCAGTATGCGGCCGTACACCCGCCCGATAGACGTTCCGGAGCCCTCTTTTTTGCAGTCGGCGCTGGAAGATATGGACCCGGCGATCCGCGATGAGGTGGAAGCGGCATTGCGCGAGGCACTAACGCCATGATGATCGCCCTGCACATGATTTTTGTTTCCTCGTCCTCAGGATCAGAAGCGACGGGTCTCGTTTTATCGACGGGCATCGCATCAATGTATCGCCGCGGCCTGGCGTTCGAAATCGACCGATGATAGTTCGTGAAACGATCTACGCGGCATTATGGGACCTCGCCGCAAGTGCGGCGCAGTTCACCAGTACAAATCGCCGTCTGCGACATTGGACGGACGTGGCTCCGGCGGAGCAGCCGGCGTTGTTCATGAGCGAAAAAGGGGGCCAAGCCGTGATAAAGAAGCTTGGCGCGCCGATCGTATGGACACTTTACGCCGATTTCTACTTGTACGCCCATTCAAGCGACCCCTATTTGGCGCCAGTAACGATTTTAAACCCGCTGCTTGATGCGTTCGAGGCCGCGCTCGCACCGTCACCGGCGACGGGGATCCAGAACCTCGGGCTGCCTCAAATGGTTCAGCACGCCTACATCGTGGGCAAGATTCAGACTGACGAAGGCGTACTCGGGGATCAGGCCATAGCGATCGTACCCGTCGAAATACTCTGCATTTGACGTTCGCGCGGTTTATCAAAGCGGGCCTCCGTTGAGACGGTGCGCCTCGTAGTCCTTAAATACGTTTTATTCGACGGAGTGACCAATGGCCGAGGAAGATCACAGCACCAACCAAGCTGCCGCGCCTCCTTCGATCGAGCAGCTGATTGAACGCTGGTGGGCCGACCATTTCCCGGGCTCGGCGGTCGCCCGCGACACGCAGGCCTGGAATATCGCCCACGCCGCCAAGGAGAGGCTGAAGCGGCTCTTGAAGGGGAGTAAATGACATGCAATTAAGCTTCGGCTCCGGCGCAATATGGGGAGAACGCACCGATGTAATCGGGTCGGGCATCGGTCCACGACAATTCGGCGTGCTGCAGGACATACAGATCGATTTCGACTGGAGCGACAAAGAGCTCTACGGCCAGCTTCAGTTTCCTGTGGCAATAGCCCGTGGGCAGGGCAAGATAGTCGGGAAAGCTAAATTCGCGCAGATCCTCGGTTTGCTGTATTCGGATATCTTTTTCGGGGTGACACCAGCTACGGGGCAGTTCGCCGTCTCGCAGCTGGAGGCCGCGACGGTTCCGGCGACGACGCCCTACAGCGTCATTCCCGCCAATGCCGCGAGCTACAATGATGATCTCGGCGTCAGCTACGCCGCAACCGGCAAGCGTTTCAACCGAGTGACCACACCTTCGACTACCGGCCAATACTCGGTCAACTTCGCTACCGGCGCATATATTTTCTCGTCTGCCGACGCTAATGCCGCGATTTTGATCTCGTACACATATAACCTCCCGACAAGCGGCAACAGACTGACCCTCGCGAACCAGCCGATGGGTATTACTCCTACGTTCAAGGCGACGTTTTACACTGCCTACAACGGCAGCGGCACCGCGCTCCGTCTGAACGCGTGCACGGCAAATAAATTGTCACTACCGACTAAGCTCGATGCTTGGACGATCAGCGAGCTCGATTTCATGGCCTTCGCCGACGCTTCGGGAACGATCGGCTATCTGAGTACGGTGGAATGATGATCCCCGGTGTGGCGGTCGCAATGGGCGGCCAGGATTGGATAGTGCCGCCACTTACCCTCGGCCAGCTCCGCCGGTTGATGCCCAAGGTAAGGCAACTGACCGAAATCGGTGCGGCGATGGGCGAAGCACAAATCAACGTGCTGATCGACATCGTCACCGCGGCGCTGCAGCGCAATTATCCCGAGACGACGCCGGACAGGGTCGAGGATTTGCTCGATCTCGGGAATGCAAGTGCCGTCCTGAATGCCGTCCTGACCGGCTCCGGCCTGAAGCCGAGCGGAGCCGCTATGGGGGAAGCACCAGCCCTCGGGACGAGCCCGGGGGCAGGCAGCGGGAGCGCCAGGTTAGTTTCGAACATGATTTCGGGGCCGGCGACCCTTGGGGAGAAATCTATGGTCTCCTCGCGACCGCCTGTGGATACAGCTACCCCATAATTGACGAGATGACGCTCTTCCAGATCGAAGAGCTGACATCCTACTGGGCACAACACCCGCCGGTGCACTTACTGGTCGCGGCCTATCTTGGCGTCGGGAAAAATAAAAATGC
>NZ_DATMLW010000040.1:0-25279 GCF_035570375.1 Bradyrhizobium sp.
ATGGAAGCCCGGCCCAGTAGACGATGGCATGTGCCAGTCTCAAATAGAAGAAACTCGCGGACCAGAAGGCGGTCATGGCGTTTGCCTTCCCCGACAGTTGTGCGGCGATTACAAGTGCCGCGAAGGGAGCAAAAACCTCGATCGCATTCAAATAAGCCCGATGAGCGCGCTGTCCCCACGCAGGCACAGGTCGCGGCAAGGATGGGTCGAGATAATTCTTCGGCTGCAGTGGCCCGTTGTTCATCACTTGGCAGACGATATACGGAATCCAAAGTGCGGCAGTCAGCATCGACATATAAGCGAGATATTTGAGGTCGGTTGCCACGTTCGTCCTCCTGGGATGGATGCCTCAGCCCGCGGCTGCGAACTAATGACCCCTATGGTCGTTTGAGCCCGAGCAGAACCGACATGGTCGAAAGACTTTTTTTGGAGGAGGCTTGCGGGCCCGGCGAATAGAGTACTTGACCGAAATCTGCCCTCCCAATTGGCGGCCGATTGATGGAGCTCGCCCGAGGCGAGTGAGGCAACGGTATGTCAGTGTGCAGTGTTCAAGCCGAGCCACTGTGGAGATTTGACCCGGCCGGAGCTGCATCTATCGTGGGGGGAGAATGGCGGACGAAGGATGGCCGATCCATGAAAGCCAACTGGTACTTCATCGAGAACGACGAGACGGTAGGCCCGATAACATTTGCAGATTTGGCCGGGCGCATCAGGCAAAGCGGTCAGTCGCCCTTGGTCTGGACCGAAGGAATGGCGGACTGGACGGAAGCCGAATCTGTGCCCGGGTTGTCGCACGCGCCCCAAACCGCGACCCGTTCCTCGGCCTCGTCGAGGTTCGAGCCAGCAGGCACCGAGCGGAACGTCGCACCAAAACGTGCTGCTGTCTTGCATCGGCTTCAGCACGAATTTTTTGAATACCTGATGATCTCGGCCTATCTGTTCGTCTGGTATGGCGCACTCCTGCTCTACAAGTCGGCGATCCTTCACAGTGACGGAATCGAGTTCGCGCCTTTTGGCATCGCGGCCGTGAAGGCCCTCATTCTCGGAAAGTTCGTTCTGATTTTGCACGCGCTCAAGGTCGGCGAGCGATGGGGCAGCCCCCGTATCTTGCTTGCCGACATTGTCAAAAAGTCCGTGCTTTTCTTTTTGTTTCTCAGCGTACTTGCAGTGGGTGAGGAAATGATCGCCGGCTATTTTCACGGACGGGCCTTGAGAGACGTCTTGGGCGAAATTGGAGGCGGCACGCTGCAACAGGTCCTCGCCACCGGCGTCCTTATGCTATTGACCCTCATTCCCTATTTCACCTACCGCCTCGTCGGCGTCCGTCTCGGTCAAGGCGTGCTGTGGAAACTACTCACCGAGCGCGCTTCTGCGGCCTCGCCATAGCCATTCCCATCGGCACATCCGACGCCACGGCAGCCGCGCCGCCATCGCCGCGACGCTGACGGCGATTTGGCCCTGCTTGATGGCGGCCCGAAGCTCGAACGCGGCTTCCGCTGTTGAACCTTATTAGCGCGCGCGAGCCTAACGGTAGGTGGTAGTGCGGAGGCGCAGCTATGGCAATGAGGATCGTCTTGGCCATCGCTTTTGGGGTCGCCGGTGCTATCAGTTGGCTATGGCCCGGCACCATGGGCGCTTTTCTATTTCAAACCCTACCCGTGAGTGCCCATGAAAGTGCGATCATCGGTGCGCTGTTCTTCGTTGGAGCCGCGATCCTATTGTTCATCAGGCCGTCGGACGACAGAGCGCCTTAGGCGATGCTGAAGGGGCTCTACAAAGTCTACATGGAAACGGTGCACGGGACGCGCCGTGGGGTTCTCTATGTCTATGACGGCAAGATGATGGGTGGCAACTTGGCTTTCGCGTTCATCGGCACCTACCGGGAATCCAGCGGCGAGGTCTTCGCCGAGTTATCGACGCGGCGCCACAACGACGATCCGGCGCACCAGCCCTTGCTCAAGACCGACGTAGTCGCCCTGACACTCAGAGGCAGACAGCAGGGCGAGCAATATCATTTCGAGGGCGGCACGACGGCACTGCCCGGCATCGCATTCCGCTTGGTGATGACACCCATTAGTGAAGCGACCGCGCCGCCGGTCATTTCGCCCGGACAGGGAATCGCGAACGGTCTTTATTCAATCCATATCCGGATGCTCGATGGCATCGACGGCGGGAACACCGGCGTTGTGCTGCTGCTCGATGGGGCGATGCGCGGCGGCGACGCCTATTTTGACTATCAAGGCACCTACGCCAGCTCCAACGGCAAATGGAAGGGCGAGTTGATTAATCACGAGCACACCCCGAGCGAGGGCGCACCGTTGCTGTTCGGCGGCTACGAGGTCGGCATCGGCTTTTCCGGTACCTACAGCGAAGGGGGCGCGGTGGCTACCGCGACCGCGCTGGTCGGCAAGCGCAGCGTTCGCTTCAGCGCGGTGCTGAAAAAGATGGCGGAGGCCTGATCGTCAGATGTCACTATTGCGCGGCCAATCTCGCATCTCGCTGCCGCCGCCTTTCAGCTTCCGCGCGGCGCGCCCAATACGCACGCGCGCCCGCGGCGTGTCTGCATGAAGATGAATCAATGTCTCAGTTGGGTCAAAAGCTGACCTCGCGGGCTAGCCAAGCCTTCGTCTGCTTTACTCTCGAAAGCGGACATGCTCGAGAAACCGCTGCGGCCCAAGCATAACTTTCATCGGGTGGCTATGGTTGGCTATGGTTTGTCATGGTGCAAGAGGGCTGTTTTGGCCAAAGGGGTCAAAAAGAGGGGTTTTGTCCTTGTGCCGGTCGGTTTGCTTTTCGAATTTTCGTTTCAGCCGCTAGTTTTGGTATATTTGCCCCCAAGGGCCCGGATGTACGGCCCCTCTCCCTAACTAGCGCATCGGAGCGATCTCCAGCGCGTTATTTTCATCCAGCTTCCATTTCCCGCTTGATGCGATGCACGGTCCCGGTGCCAAGCCCCACCAGCTTGGCAGTTCTTAGAATGCCGGTGCCCTTACGCAGGTGGCTTTGCGCTTTGCGTTCTAGGTCGCTGGCGACGGCTGGCCTGCCAAGCCGCTTGCCCTGAGCCAGCGCCCGCTTGAGGCCAAGTCTGACTCGTTGCTGGATCATGCTTCGCTCAAACTCGGCAAAAGCTCCGGTGATCTGAAACATTAGCTTGCCTGCTGGCGTCGTGGTGTCGATGGACTGCTGATCAAGGTACAGGTCAACGCCATAGGCTTCGAGGTTCTGGACCGTATGCAAGAGGTCGATCAGAGACCGCCCTAGCCGATCAATCGACCAAGCCATCACGATATCGAATTCACGGCGGCAAGCTGCCTTCAGCATTCGGTCAAGGCCAGGGCGCTTGTCCCTGCCCTTCGCGCCACTGATACCAGCATCCGAATAAGTCTCGACAACCTGCCAGCCACGCCTCTGCGCGATCAAGCCAAGCTCTCGGGTTTGGTTCTCCACGGTCTGGCCATCAGTGCTGACTCTGACGTAAAGCGCGGCCCGTTTAATCTTATTCGTCATGGCGGATGCTCCCTACTTTGGGCCGTAGTACATACGGCAATCAGGTGTTTTTTGTATGTCGTTTAGGATATGCCCCCGGCCCTTTGTTTACAGGGGTTTGCGGCGGGGCCTGTCGGTGGGGTTTGTCGTATAGGCAAAAAAGGGCCGCCCAGCGGACGGCCCTATGATGACTGTGGCTTACGGGTTAAGCGGGACCACCTTCGCCTTCTCAGCCGCCACATGGCGGTCAATCGCCGCCTTTTGATCGGCAACCAGCTTCTCCTTCTCCGCAGCGGTTAGCTTGCGCAGTTGGCTCCGATGAAAGAGTCGAAACGCTCCCACTTTGACAGCCTTGGTGCCTTCCTTTGGCCTGAAACCCTCAGCGGCCCATTTAGCGAAGGTCTTGGTGTCGATGTGAGGAACGACGACACCAAAGCCAGCTCGCTTGAAAGCTCGAACGCAGGCCATCTCGGATTTGATCTGCTTTTCGGTCTTGCCAGCCACAGACAGCTTGGCAGGCTTCTCAGCCTGCATGAGAGCCAGCCTTGCCTGCACAGCTTGGGCAAGGATGGCCTGAAAGGCAGGATCATTCGGGTTGAAGCTCGGGACTGGCGACGCAGCTTTGCTGATATCCGCCTTGGCAGCTTCGGGTGCCTTCGAGGTTTCGTTCTTACGAACAGCCATTTGCATTCTCCGGGTTTGGGTTGATGAACCGAACCCCGGTCGAATGCCGTTACATACGTCGCCACACTCGGCGGGGTTCGTAAGAACTCACCCCGCCGATGTGGCTGGTATGAAAGGTCATGTGATGCAGGCAACCGATTGGTGCATCGCGCCTGCCTGCGAAATAAGCGAGACTTAGGGGCTTGGGCCGGGGGCCGTTGTTCTTACAACGAGGAATGCAAGCTCGGCTCGATCACAATGCCGTAGAGCAAAGCTCACGGCATTACACAGGCGAACGCAGGCGAAGAATAACGCTGGCGCAATTTCAAATAAGGAGGTGAACCTTTCGGGCGGGGGGCCGCTAATGAAATGCCCGCGCCCGGTATAAAATTTCCTTGTCCAACGACATTTACATAGCAAAACCCAAAATCGAAAAACCAAAAACCAAAACGCAAAACCAAAAATTGCAAAAACAAAAAATCGGCTTTCAGGATAGCCCCCCCCCGACTCAGGGAAGCCCGCTGGCGAGGCTTTATCCGAGTAGGTCAAAGTACCCCGCAGGAGATCAAACGCATGGGCGGTCACGGCTGGAGTCAGCGGCAACCCCGCGGGTCGGCTCGTCGCTTTACTTCATAAGCGGAGCCAGGTGGTTCAGAGCGTCTTCAATCGCCTGTGCTTTTATCGTGTGGTATTTCACCAGGAAGCCCGCGTGCCTACTCTGCACCTCTACGCCGTCTGCTTTCTTGTAGGCATGATCTAGAAGCAGCAAATCGTGCTCCCACTGGTCAATGACCCCGTATGCATTGGACACTGCGCGAATTGCGTCAGGCGGAAGAAGCCCGATCTCCGTCACCAGTTCCGGAAATAGGCGCGCCTTGGGAGTGCGAATAAGCACCGACGCCAGACCAGAACCCGGCTGTTTCAGTATTTCAATGTCGGCGATCCAATCGTCCCGGAATTGCTTCAGCTCCGCGTAGAGTGCGGTCGCAAGTGAGGTCCGGTTTTGATCGCGCAACCGATCATCTCGTTTTCGGTTTAGGTGGGCGTTGAACATCGCGCCAAGCAAGAGCGCGATAAAGCCGAGGGTCGACCCGGCTAACGTCCCTAAAAAACTTGCCGTTCCCTGGGGCTGTTGGTTCAGCCAGGTGAAGAACTCCGAGAACATCAACTACCTTTCAATACTCGATCCATCGCCGGATGCTCCCGGTTCTTCACCTTGATCCAGTGCTTCGAGCGGCCAGCCTGATACGGCCGATCACGCCGCTTGATCCATTACCCGTGCTCCTCACGTTTAGTGCACTACCAACACCGGCACGCTTCCGTCCGCTAGGACCTCCGATGTCTGACTCCCCAAGAAAAGCTTCCTGAGGCCGCGACGCCCATGAGAGCCCATGACGATCAAGTCGCAGCCTCTGGACTTTGCTGTTTCGATAATCGCGGTGGCCGGGTGCGCGTCCGGAATATGCACGAGTTCTGCAGATATCCCGATCTGCTCCGCCATAGCTCGAGCTTCATCGAGCACCATGCCCGCAGATGCCTTGCGGCCTGCGTTAAAGCTATCAACCTCTTCCTGCGTGGGAATCCATCCCGAGGCGTGTCCGGACCCATAGTCGACCGGAAGCGGTTCCGTTACGGCAATGACTGTCACTTTAGCATTCAAGGCCTTTGCGAGCTCTATCCCGTGCTTAACGCCTTTTCTCGCGACATCCGATCCATCCGTGCTCAAGAGAATATTGGCGTACATTCGGGTAACTCCCTTGCTCGTTGAACATTTTCCCTAAAAAGTGTGATCCTTGCAGGCGGTCAGGCAAACGCATCCATCACCCGGCTCATCGCCGGATGCTTCCCGCGACAATTAAAAGGCCGCCCGCTGCCTTTAGTTCATTTTAGCAAGGGAGAAATTAGCGTCGCGAAGCCCGCCGCTTGAGTTCGAGGATCAACTGGTCGCCCGCCTCATGAATATGGTCCAGCGGGTGATTACGGCAATAGTTGCTCACCCACGCCACTCTTCCTTTAGAGTCTGGTAGGGCGATTCCGTTATCGTCGCCATAGACGCTGTAAGCCGACAAGTAGCCAGCGAGCCACACGTCGTCGGCTAATGAGGCTACGTCTTCTTTCCGATGATCGGCCGTCCATTCCCCGCACGAATAAGCTCCGTGTCCGACTATATGGCCCGCTCCTGCACGAGCGCCCGAAATGGCAGCGGACAGCGACAAAACAATAGCTATTACCGTTCTCATTTCACCCACTCCCCAAGACCGCTTTGCTCTAATATGTCGGGATACGATGTGTCCGGCAGTCATAGGGACCATCCGAGCCGGAACCCTTAATATTTTGATTGAAGAACTGGCCCATCGAAGGCGCTGCCATGAACGCCTCAAGGATCGCAGCAGGCAGTTCGCAATAATGGTAGTAGGTACCTCGGAGGTCGATCAGCATATAGCTTTGAGCCTTATCGTAGCAGACCCGTTGAATGAAGCTGCTTCGGGTTATATCGGTGCAAACGAAGGGCTTGAGATCGACTATGCCGCGATATTTCACGTCCACGGTTTCCGCTCGCGCGGACGCCGCGATGAGCGCAAGCAGGAGCGTCCCGAAAATCGTCGTACCAATAATTTTGTGCATATGCCCACCCCCAACGAGGAGATCCAAGCGCAACTGATGGGCGAGATCAATGGGGTGGAAGGAAATGCCACAACTTCTCGGAGCAAGCGGGAGGCCAGCAGGCCTTCTCACGCCTTACGCGAACGCCTCTGTCTAACCGGCCAATAGAGAACGATGATGCCCGCAGCGCGGGCACCATACGGGCTGCTGTATCAGCGGCTCGACTTGTAGGCGATTTGCAGGTGAAGGCGAACGAACCAACTCTCCACCTTGAGTAAAAGGTCCAAGAAGCGGTGTCTTGACGCCGGATCGGCAGGTTCGATTTCTGAACCGTGTTGTAATTCCGTCGTTGACGGACTCGGAAACTGGTAGCAATCTTTCATTTGCGAATAGTCCTCATTGCCAAGTGGTGACGCTTCGTTGCGGCCCTCCCGTCTCAAACACGGTGAGGGTCGCGCTGTTTTTGCGCTTGAGGATGATCCACGTCGTCGGAGCGTTGCCTGTACCCGGCCCGCGAATCAGCATCTGCACATGGCCTTATTGGACACGCGACCGACTTCATGAGGCAATGCAATAGTTGTGCTAGATTTCCGCGATCGCGAAAAAATCATATGTTTTGTGTGGGATGTAGCTATTCCGCGACATTCCCTGGCACCTGTGGCGCTGGGCGAGCGACTGTTAAACCTTTGTTAATGAAACGCCTCATCCGCCAGCCAAATGAGCGAGTTTGGGGATTGCGTCAAGGGCGCAGCATGGCGTTCACAAATCCGGCATGGGCGCGGCGGCGTGACGCGGATTTGGAACCAAGTTCGAAGCGCAACGAGATTGGGAAGGCAGAACTCAAAAGAATTAAACATGCGCCCAAGATAGGAGGCGCTTATTGGATTACAAATGAAAGTGGCCCCGGCGCTGTGACGAACCGAAGCCACTTCCCCCCTTCAAGCGGGCTGGCTCTCGGGGAGAGCAGACAGCAAAACAGGTTGGCTCCAAGCTGTCTGTCCGAAAGGTAACAGTTCGCCCTGGGGCGTTGCGGCTGGGACCGTTCGCCTTAACTCTCATCCGGTCTTTGGCTGGCGTCGCACCAGCGCTTGATAGCTTCCGGTTCAATCCGCTTGTGGTCGGGTCCCTCGACGTAAAGAACGGTTGTATGAGACGCCTTCATCATATCGCAGGCGGCGCTCAAGGCGGCGACTTCGGAATTGTAGTCCTGCCACCGCGGACGTGCGGGCAAGCTATGGTTAGACGTGAAATGCAGTTTCCATTTCATGGCGGACTTCCCGAGTGTATCGCGCCAGACTGGCTGGAGCGGAAGCCGGTTCAGTGCTTCCTAGAAGGCGGCTCAATTCTTGCCAAGCCGCAGCACCGCATGGGCGCCCGATACGGGCTTGCCGAAATTTGCCCTATCGCCAGCACTTCGACCGGCAACTCGCGCTCTCTGACTGAAGGCGGCACGGCTGGCACGGGCTGATCCAAGACATATGCCTTCGGCCTTCAGCAAATCTTCGATGGCTTGGTCCTTGATGACGACCAACGCTTTGCCGTTTGTGGTGCGCTCGGTCTTTGATTGGTCGCACATCTCGGTCATGCGAGCGCTGATGCGCTCGGTGCATCCGATGACAAAACCGCGAATCTCTTGTTTCCGTTCGTTCCCCTCAGGCGCCAAACAATCGAGCAGAAACTCGAACAGAGCCTCGTGGACGAAATCGGCGAGATGATCGAGCAGCCATCTCGCAAACTCAATGTCCGACTTTAAACCAGCGAAGGTAAGGCCGGCCTTGGAGCGGTCACGATAGATTCGCGCGTTGCAGTATCGTTCAACGGCATTGGCCAGCTGCCATTTGATCTTATGGGGGTCGCGAGCGTCCGCTTCGCTCTCGTCGTGAAGGATCGCTTTTTCCTCCTGACTTAGCTGCAACTCGTCGTCCGTGATCTCATGGGCGTCGATCCAGGCTCGGACCTTGGCGAGCGCTGCCAACTCTTCCTCTTCGGTGCAGCCGTTCTCCGTCGTCTTGGCGAGCAGGGCTTTGACCTTCTCGATGATCGAATTGCGGTTGACCATCACGCCACCTCCTTATTGGGCTTTGGCCTCCACGCGCCCCCGTTGAAATAGACGATGGCCTTCTTCAGATCAGCTTCGTCCAACTTCGGCAAAAAAAAGTCGCAGGCATCCAGAAACTCTCGAAGGTTGGTTTCGCTTCCGGCATTACGTAATGCCGGGTCCGGCTCCGGTTTCGGTTCCGGCTTCGGTTCCGGCTTCCCTTTGCCTTTGGGTTCTGGCTTGGGGTCGGGCTTTGGCAGCGCAGCCTTTTCCTTCTCCCTCTCGATTTTCTCGGCCTTGAGCTTGTCGCGGTGCCGCTGCTGCGCCGCGGCGTTGTCGATCTGGTGCTGCTCGAAGTCCTTGCGCCCCAGGGCGATGCCAATCAAATCCTTGGCGCGGCGGATTTGAATGCCGCCCGCCTGCTTGAGGAACTCACCGAAAGCCTTTTCGGTCGGATGCCGCTTCTGAGCTTCGGCCAGCAACTTGCCTGCGGCGACCGCCTTCTCATTCCGGGTTACGGTCGCCGCATCGTATTCCTTGATGGCCTTGACGATCTTCGCCGCAAGCTTGGCGTCGTCTCCATCTTCATGTGTCATTCGATTCTCCGCCTGTTCTCCCCTCCGGGTCTCAAAGAGACACCGCGAAGAAGGGAGATTTCGCCCGTCATATTGCGGAACTAGTTTTGGTACCTGCATCCAAAACATGCGCCGACCACTCCAAATCCGCAAGGACTACATTCGGTACCTCACGCAATCGTGAATGGCGACAGGTCGCAATTGTGGTACCTTGCCCGCCGCCATCAACGGCAGGAAGGAGGCTGATTAAATGCCTAGAAAATCTACAGAATTTGTCCAATTCAAGCTTCGAATTCGCGAAGGATTACGGCGCGAAATCGAGAAGGCCGCTAAGAAAAAGGGCATTTCAGCGAACGCCGAAGCGGTTGAAAGGCTAGAGAAATCCTTAGTGGCTGAAAACCAATTCGGCCTCCTTGAGCAATTCTTTGCTCAGCTTGTTGAGCGGGGCTTCCTCAAGGAAGTAAGCACGCCAGAAGGCCAGCAAGCTTCGGCGGCTTCTAATTCGGTGGAACCTGAAATGATAAATGACGAGGACAATTCGGTTCACTCAAGCCCAAATCCGTCGTGCCGTTAAAGCCGTAGAGGCCACGGGGCTAAAGGTACGCGCCGTCCGGGTTTACCCCGATGGCAGCATTGAGATCGAAACCGGAGAACCTTCCAAACATGCCGCAGCCACGGCATTAGTCGGATGGGAGGACATCTAATGGCAAAACTCAGACTGCAATACATCCACGAATATGTGGATCGTCACGGCAAGGTGCGCCGCTATTTCCGCCATAGGAATGTCAAAGGCCCGCTTCCGGGTATACCGGGATCAGCCGAGTTCATGGCCGCCTATCAGAAATTTCTTGGGGTCGATACCCATGCCTGTCCGGCCAGACATTTAGGAAGCGCCCTTCCCGGCAGCTTCGGCGCTTTGATAAATGAATTCTACGGCTCCCGGCCCTTTCTCAACCTGAAGCAATCGTCCCGGCATACTTATAAATGTGTGCTTGAACCATTGGCGGCCAAACATGGGCACCGGGATGCCCGCAAGCTCGACCACAAGACTGCCAGCACACTGATTGAGGACATTGGCGCTACCAAACCGGCGATGGCGAACCTCACCCGCTCGGTCCTGAAACGGGTGATGCAATACGGCATCAAGGCGGGATACGTGGACGCCAACCCGTTCATCGGCATAGACCGCCATAAGGTCGGCTCGTTCCATTGTTGGACCGAAGGCGAGCTACAGCAATTCGAACAACGATGGCCAATGGGCACCCGCCAGCGCTTGGCCTTTGAACTCCTGTTGCGCACCGCCCAGCGTGGCGGCGATGTGGTCAAGATGAAGCGCTCCGATATCGTTAACGGCGAGTTGCACGTCATCCAGCAAAAAACCGGCGTTGAACTCTATCTGCCGGTGGCTCCTGAATTGGAACGCGCCCTCCGCGCATACCCAGCCAATGGCTTGACCCTGATCGCGCGCGGGGATGGCAGGCCCATCACACGCGCGGGCCTGCAACGGATGATGTGTCACGCCGTCGAGGCTGCGGGATTGCCTCCCAGGTGTCTGCCTCATGGCTTGCGCAAAGCCTGCCTGAGAAGGCTTGCCGAGAGTGGCGCGACCGAGAAGCAGATAGCCTCATGGTCAGGCCATAAAAGTCCGCAAGAAGTCGCACGCTACACGGCAGCAGCGGATCAACGGCAACTCGCCAAGGACGCCATCAGCCGGGGCAGAAAGTGAACACCGATTGGCTAACCCGCGTTGGTTAGCCAATTTGGCAGCGAATTCTCGAATCATCTCAACGGCATTTTTCGTGGGCACTAATCAGCCGGTTAAAAAGCCCCCTCGGGCCGGCTTTCGGTCCTGAAGACGAATTTGGCTGTCAGGACTCGCTCCGAGCGCATTTTCGCCACGAATGCTGCGTTAACCAACAAATTCATCGATATCGGGACCACCAGAAGTCATTTTGGCCCAGCCGATTCATAGGTTATTAAGTGATCGGGACGGCAGTTTCTGCCGTGAGGGATTAACAATTCGGGCCAGACTTCGAGGCTTCTCTTGCCGTTCGGCGGATCGCTTTCGACCCGCGTTCGACCAATAGAGGCCCACAGAACACGCGATTTGCCGGGGACGCAGCATGCAGGCACTTACATTCTTCTTGGCGTTTGTGGCGGTCCTGGCGCTGATCGGCGTCGCGGCCTGGCTGGTACGGCGATTCGCGGGCAATCGGCTCGGTGCCAACACCAATCGCAGCCGAATGCCCCGTCTGGCGGTGATCGATGCCGCCGCCGTGGACGGACGCCGGCGGCTTGTCCTGGTACGTCGCGACAACATCGAACATCTCCTGATGATCGGCGGCCCGACCGACATCGTCGTGGAGCCGAACATCGTGCGTGCCATGCCCGGTCGGGACCAAATGCCGCCACGGCCGGGCCTCGCCGGCCCCGAGCCGCAGATGCGCCCAGCGCCCGTCCCCGAGGCTGCAGGCTGGGGCGATGGCGATTCCCAGCGCGGCGACGGCTTCGATCATACCGAACCGCAAATGCCGGAGCCGCCGCCCCGCCCGGCACGGCCGCCATTTGCCGACGAAATACGCCGTCCGGCGTCCGAACGCCGCCTCGATCGCGGCGATCCGCTGGCGGGATTTGCGCCCGAGCCGCTCGGCGGCCGTGGCGAGCCTCGCCCCGAAGGGATGCCACGAATGTCGCGCGGCGAGCCGTTGATCCCGCGCCCGCCGCGCATGAATGATGGTTCCAAGCCAACCCCGCGCTCAGAGCGCGCCGCCCCACCGCCACCGCCGCCACCGCCGCCGGCACAATCCCCTCCGCTGTCGGCAGCGGATCAAAACCTCGCAGAGATGGCGCAACGTCTGGAAGCCGCGCTTCGCCGGCCGGCCGGTGACACGGTCGCACCGCCCGTCGCGCCCGAGCCGCCCCCGGCCGCGCGCAATGAGCCGCCGACACCACCACCGGCTCCGCCGCCGACAAAGAGCGGATTCGACAATCTTGAAGACGAGATGGCGTCCCTGCTCGGACGTCCAAAGAACCCTTCGTGAGGCTGGCCGCCTCCCCGCGTAGAGTTTTATTTCTCCTCGCCCTGATTACCGCCGGAACACTGGCGGCCCCTGCGCTCGCGCAGGACATCAGCATCAATCTCGGCCAGGGCAATGGCGGCGTGACCGAGCGCGCGATCCAGCTGATCGCGCTGTTGACGGTGCTGTCGATCGCGCCCTCGATCCTGATCATGATGACGTCGTTCACCCGCATCGTGGTGGTGCTATCGCTGTTGCGCACGGCGCTCGGCACCGCGACCGCGCCGCCGAACTCCGTCATCATCGCGCTTGCCATGTTTCTGACCGCGTTCGTGATGGCGCCGGTGCTGCAGAAATCCTACGACGACGGCATCAAACCGCTGGTCGCCAACCAGGTCAGCGTCGAGGACGCGCTGCAACGTGCCGCCGTGCCGCTGCGCGGCTTCATGCAGAAGAACGTGCGCGAAAAGGACGTGAAGCTCTTCATGGACATGTCGGGCGAGCCACCACCTGCGACGCCGGAAGAGATGTCGCTGCGGATCCTGATGCCCGCCTTCATGATCTCCGAATTGAAGCGCGCCTTCGAGATCGGCTTCCTCCTGTTCCTGCCGTTCCTGATCATCGACCTCGTGGTCGCCTCGGTCTTGATGTCGATGGGCATGATGATGCTGCCGCCGGTGGTGGTGTCGCTGCCGTTCAAGCTGATCTTTTTCGTGCTGGTCGACGGCTGGTCGCTGGTAGCCGGAAGTCTCGTGCAAAGCTACGGAGGCTGAGAGCGCGGCATTCACCTCTCCAGGCCGTCTACGAGGCGTTGGCGGGCAATCGGCAAGCCTCAATCAAAGTGGGCGCATATGAAGTACGCGCAACCGAGGCTTGAACCGGATCTCGCCCTGGGATTCAATTGGTCGCGCGCTGGATCATGATGCGATTAAGTGGAATCGCATCATGATCTCATCTCTTTGTTTTGAGCATGATCTTTTCGGAAAACCGGTTTCCACTTTTCCGGATCATGCTCTAGCCGCCCCCGACGGCGCGCCGGGCCGCTTTCGAGGGAAACGCGACATGGATTGCTGCAGTCATTGCCACACCTTCACGCGACGCCAATGGATGTGGCGTTCGGCGCTGACCTCGCTTGCAGCACTGCTTGCCGGCGGCGCTGAACCACGCGGCTCGACCGCTGCTGCACAAACGGCCGAGACCGCCAATGCCGCGCTCGAGATCTTGCGCAAATCCATCTCCGTCGACGTTCACACCCATGGCGGGACGAGCGGAATTACATCGCAGGTCCCACCCAATGACGGTCTCGCCACGGGCATGCGGGCCGGATCATTGGCGGTGGCATGTCTCGCCGATGTGCCGGATGCTCCCGTTCTTGGCAGGAACGCGGCCGGAGTACTGACCGCGTTGCGGACGCCGGAACCGGGCCAGCTCTATCGGTATCACTTGGAGCGTCTTGCCTGGGTGGATGAGATGGTGGCGCATCACGGCCTGCGGCGGGCGCTTTCGGCCGCCGATCTCGAAGCGGCGCATGCGGCCAGACAGCCGGCGATCGTGGGCGACGTCGAAGGACTGGATTTTCTTGAAGGAAAACTCGAGCGACTGGAACAGGCGCATCAGCGCGGCGTCAGGCACGTCCAGCTCGTGCACTATACTCCCAACGACATCGGCGACTTCCAGACCGGCATCGTCACCCATCATGGGCTGACTTCCTACGGCGCGGAAGTCATTCGCGCCTGTCACCGGCTCGGACTTGTCTGTGACGTCGCGCATGCGACCGAGGAAATGGTCAAGCAGGCGGCCAAGGTTGCGACCAGGCCCCTATTATTGTCGCACACCGCGCTGTCCGGATCCCGCGCGATGGGCGCAACGCCGCTGGTCGCGAGGCAAATCAGCCCGGACCACGCCCGCGCGATCGCCGAAACTGGCGGCGCCATCGGCATCTGGCACTTCTTCGGCAGTCTTGAAAAATATGTCGATGGCCTGAAGGAAATGATCGACGTTGTCGGGATCGATCACGTTTGCGTCGGCACCGATCAGCAGACCAATCCGGGCGCGGTGCAGGATTATGCGCAATGGGTGCAGCTGGTGGCAGCGATGCTGCGCGGCGGTCTCTCACCCGAAGAGGCCGGCAAGATTGCCGGCGGCAATTACATGCGCATCTTCCGCGCCGCGGTTGGCTGATTTGAGGTGAGCCCGCTCTGGGCCGCGGTTATCGGACGACGGCGCCGCGCCTCACCCCGCCACATCATATTGCTTGCTGAGGTGGTCGCCGATCTGGACGATCATCGCGACGGATTCGCCATAACCGGGCCTCGCCCTGGTCTCTTCATCGGCCTCGGTGCGAAATTCCCAGCCGTCGTCGGTGGTGACAACGAAAATCCCGATCCCATCCGGACCGTCGGCGTGAACCTTGAGCTCAGCCCTTGCCATCGCGACGAGTTCGGCTTCGGTTTTGGTGGGCTTGCTCATGACGGTGGCTTCCCCTCTTGCGTGCTGGCAGGCGCAAATTGACGCTTCGGCGACGATCTGTCGAGGGGGTCACCACACAATGTAGCTAGCTACTTCGCCACGCCCGCATGCTTCACACCGACGATGGCGGGCAAGGAGCCGGTCGGAAATGGATCGGCTTTCGCGGTTCCGGGCGGGGTAACGCGCGCGGTGGTGTCCGGGAAGCGCGTCCTCATTTCACGCAGGAAGCCGTCGAGCGTATCGACGCTGGCCGCCATCCTGGCGATCTGGGC
Organism: Bradyrhizobium sp.; assembly: GCF_035570375.1. Classification (GTDB taxonomy): domain Bacteria; phylum Pseudomonadota; class Alphaproteobacteria; order Rhizobiales; family Xanthobacteraceae; genus Bradyrhizobium. Next base: position 15,125 of record NZ_DATMLW010000040.1, read on the forward strand.
GAGGTCGCCGCCTGGAGCGCCGACCGGCTTGCTCGCGGTCTCCAACGCCATCCGGTCGGCCTCGCTGCTCATCAGGGGTCCGTATTTTTCGCGGAAGCGCGCCAGGCCGATGCTGTCCTCGGCCAGCGCATAGCCCACGACCGCGCGGATCATGTCGCTCTTCTCCACCGGATTGAGGGGGCGGAAATCGCGCCAGCGATCGCCATAATACAGTTCGATCTGCTCGGCGGACTCGCGCCATTGCCGCGCCGCCCAATAGATGTCGGAACGCAGGCGGATCGTCTCGCGACCGCTCAGATTGGAGACAATGTCGAGCGCAAGATCGTGACGCCCGATATCGCTTTGCGCCCGCGCCTCCAGCAGCAGCCGTTGCTGGCGCAATTCGCCGGAGAGATCGGCAATGCGCGTCGAGCGAAGGGCCGCAATCGCGCGATCCGGCTTGCGATTGGTGAGGTAGACCATCGCCAGGCGTGCCGCCACCTGCGCGCGCGCTGCCCCTTCCAGCCGCTTGTCGATCTGGTACTGGAGCAATTCGCTCGCCTGGTCGAGCAGATCGACCGCGACAAGCCGGTCGGCCAGGCGACGGATCATCTCGTCGCCGCGCCTCCCGATCGGCGTCAGGTCGCGATAATCGTAGAACATTCCGAGCGCGTCGATCGGCGGCAGGTCGTCGCCCTTCTGGCCCAGGAACAGCTGGGCAAACAGCGCAGAGGCCGCGTCCTGGCCCTGGCGCGAGATTTCCGAATTGGGCGAAAGGCGGTTTGCGATCCGAACCGCAGCGAATGATTCGGCGTAGCGTCCGGTGTCGGCGTAGATGCGCGCCAGCATTTCCAGCGTCTGCACCTCGAGCCCATCGCCCCTCCACGTCACCGCAAGGGTCTCAAGCTCGCGCAGGGCGTCGGCCTGGCTGATCTCCTCGCGCCGTTGCTTCAGCGCGATTTCGAGCAGCTTGGCCTCCGTCGCAGCGGCGCGATCGTTGGACTCGATTACGCCCTTGTACTCATCGAGCGCATCCTTGTCATGCCCGAGCCCTTCGGCAAGCCTGCCGCGCAACACCGAAATCGCGGGTTTCCATTCAGCCGACGAACCAATGACCTCGAGCTCGCTCGCCCGCTTGGCGGCGCTCGAATAATCCCTGACCTCGAGCGAAGCGCGCATCGCGTCGACGAGCACGATGCGCTGCAGATCGATCGGAAGCGAGCTGATGGCGAATTCGATGCTCTTGAACTTCTCGCGCGCGTCCGGCCATTTTCCCAACCTCGCGCTCGCCATGGCTTTCCAGAGCTGGGAATCGTAGTTGGTTCCGATCGCAGGATTGACGAGGTCCTTCAGCCCCCGCTCGGGACGTCCCATCAGGATGCTGGCGACCGCGTGCACGATCACGGCAGCGGTGTCTTCCGAGCCGGGCTTGGCGTCGGCGAGCGCAAGTTCGAGAACGCCGGCAGCTTCGGAGAACATTGCGCGCGACATATAAAAGCGCGCGAGGTCGATGCGGGCGCGGGTGCGCTGCTCGGGCGCGGCGATGCCCGCGGCCTCGATCAGCGCGTTCTCGCGCTCGATGAAGCTTCCGTCCTGGTTCCTGCGCCACTCGCCAAGGTCGAAAATCGGCCGCACCGCGGTCGGCGCACGCTCGGCGCCGGTGTCGGCCGGCGACAGCGTGAGCCCTCCGGGCTTGCCCAGAATGATCTTGTCGGATGCAACGTCGGCGGTGACCTCATCCGAGTTCGGATGAATCGCAACCCCGTGGATCGACTCCAGCAGCGACAGTTCGACAAAATCCTGCCGCTTGATGAGACCGTGAGCCGGAGGCATCGCGGTGACGACCAGCAGCGTGTCGCCGGCATCGGGATCGACGAAGCGGTGAAGCTGGCCGGCCCTGGGCAGCGGCACGGTCACACTTGCGAGCGAAGGTTCGGCGATATTTCGGATCGCCGCGAGCGGCTGCGTCGGCGTCCCGACCACATCGGCGAAGGTCAGTGTCCAGTTCATGCCGCCCGCCACATCCTCGCCGGCAAGCGCCGGCAATTGCGGCCGATTGAGACGGATGCGGATCGCTTGCCCCTTCTCCAGCGGCTGGACACCGACATCGGCGATAACGGCCCCGACCTGGGAGCGGATCGGCTCGACACTGATCGGCCTGGTCGAATCAAACAGCAGCCACAGCGTATCTGCGCGGCGGAACAGGGCCGCCGGCGTTGCGGAGGGAAATGAAAACGTCAGATGCAACCCGTCGCTGTCGCGGCCGGCGCTGACGGTGGAATTGCCGGACTTCGCTTCCGCAGGCGGTGCGGGCGCGGCAGGCGCCGTTTTCGACGAAGCCTCGGTCGCGGCGGCGGGAACTTGCACGGGCGCGGGCATTTGCGCTTCCGCCGCTGCCGGCATTTTCGGCGACGGGGTCGAATTCGATTCGGAGCCGGCTTTCGGGACTGGCATCTCCGGCGCCGGCGGTACGACCTCGCTCGGCGGCTCTGGCACTTCGGCTATCGCGGGAGCCTTTTCGGAAACGGCCGGTGGCATGGCCGGCATAGCGGTCGCGGGCATCGGGGCGGCTCGCGTCTCGGCAGCCTTGATTGAAGCGCGCAAGGCGTCCGATACCGACGGCAGCCCGGGCGCCTTTTCGGCCTGCTGGAACGCGACGTCGACGACATAGTTCTTGTCGTCGCGGAAGGAATGCACATCGACGTCGCCCACGAGCGCGATTTCCACCGTCGAGGTTTCGCTGTCGCTTTTCTGGCTGATCGAGGCGACATTTGGCGGTGCGGCCACTTTGGCATCCGCGAGATCGAATACCAGCACCTTGCTGAACAGCAGCCTGAGTTTCTGCTCGTTCAGCACCGAAGAGATGCCGACGCCCTCCGGCATTTCAAATACGAAGCGCACGAAAGTCGGCTGAACCGAAGCGTGGACATTGACGGGCGGATGCTTCTTCGCCTCCGACAAGGCCCGCTGCTGACGCAGTTCGCGCTCGGCGACCCTTGCGCGTTCGGCCAGCTCACGAACGACATCCTGCGGAAGCGCAGGCGGCGGACCTTTCCAGGATTCCGGCAGGAAATCGACGAACAACCGCTCGCCGGCGGTCATGGTGTTGATGCTCACCCTGCGCGTCAAAGACAGCCGGATCGCCGTGCCGTCCGGATCGCGCCGCGCCGCCCCGACAAAGTCGGGAACTGCAGTGGAAAGCCTGTCGACCGACAGGTCCACTGGACGCTCGAACCGGATCACGATGATCGATCCGGCGGGCGTCACCTCGGATGTGACATCCTCGGAAAACTTGAGAACCAGCCGGGCAAAGCCGCCGCCGGCGGAGAAACTGGCCTCACCCTTCACCGGCTCGGCGCGGGCCGCGCCTGCAAAGACAACAACAACGACACTGGCCAGCGCCGCGAGCCGTGCAGTCAGCCCTCGACTACGCGCAAGCGGCCGCGGAGAAGCGCGCAATCGCGACCAAAATCCAGCGGCGGGCGTTCGCGCCATTCGGGTTAAGTCTTTCAGTTCAAAGATCCGAGCCGGCCGGACGCCAGTGGTGTGGATGTGACATTCGCTACCCGCCTTCCCGCAGGCTCGTGAAACGCAAATGTCAGATCCGGAATTGGACCACCGGGCATACCTCGCCCGTTCGAATCTAGAATTGGCGATTTAAGGAGCTGTTAACGACAAGTCATTGATCGCCCTGATTTTCGTTCCCGGCAATCACCGGGGCTGCATCGCAGTCCCAGAACGAAAACCCCGCCAGCGCTGGCACGCTGCGGGGCTTGAGTAGAACGGCCGGGTAAGAGGCGGCCATCCATGGGGATAACATATAATCGTCCGCCTTCGCGCGGGCAATCATCTTCTTTGCCAATTTGGAGCAACACGCCGATCGCCGCCTCATGGGAGGCGCGGCCATGACGAACGCCAAACAGATTGGAATTGCCCTGAAGGGGCGCCGCAACGGGGACGGCTGGCTCGTTCGCTGCCCGTGTCCGAACCATGGCAAAGGTCGAGGAGATCGTTTCCCATCGCTCTCAGTTGCTGACGGCGATGATGGACGGTTGCTGCTTCGTTGTTTCGCCGGCTGCGACTTCGCCGACGTTCTCGGCGAACTGAAACGACGTGGACTAGCCGACTCGAGGCAATCGACCCCATTGCCTCGGTTCACGCCGTCCGTTCACCGCTTTGCTGAGCCAAGCGCTGACGTTGGCGCCTTGGCCATATGGCAGGCGACGGTCGAGGCTCACGAAACCTTCGTTGATGAATACCTGAACCGCCGCGGCATTTATCTGCGGCCATCGATGCTTCGCTGCAGGCTTGACCGTAAGTCCATGGTCGTCGGGGTTCAGGCACCGGACGGCAAGATCATTGCGATCCAGCAGACGTGGCTCACACCCGATGGTGAGAAAGCGTCGCCCAAGCGACTGACGACCGGCAACCTCGGCACCGGCGCCGTTCGATTGGGAGCACCGGCCAGGATCATGGGCCTCGCTGAGGGCGTCGAAACCGCACTGTCCGCGATGCAAATGACGGGAGGGACGGTCTGGGCATCTCTCGGTTCCACTCGGCTGCACAGCGTCGAGCTGCCGACCGAGGTCGAGGAAGTTCATATCTTCGTCGACAATGATGAGCCAGGGCGGACGGGCGCAAGACGCGCTGCAGATATCCACACCAGTATCGGGCGAAAAGTTTATCTGCGGTCCCCACCGGATCAATGCGGGGACTGGAATGATTTTCTCAATCTGATTGCTGATCGTGACGGCCGAGATCTGCCGCCCTCCGAAGCCAAGGAGGACGCGGCATGAATATCCGTGCAACAGTGCCTGGCGAAAAGTTCGAACAGGTGAAGAAAGGCGCGCAAAAAACCAACGGCGTGACCGTTCTCATCACGAAGAAGGCGTCAGCAATCAAGCCAAAGGCCATTCGTTGGATGTGGCCGGATCGGTTTGCGCTCGGCAAGCTCGGGTTGATCGGCGGCATGCCCGACAAGGGTAAGGGTCTCATCACCTGCGACCTGATTGCCTGCATCACCAGCGGTCATCCGCTGCCATGCGAGGAAGGGAATACGCCGCATGGTAGTGTTCTCTATTTCACGGCGGAGGATGATTACAACGACACTGTTGTCCCTCGCCTGATGGCGGCCGGGGCGAATCTCGACAAGGTCGATATTGTCCAGATGATGGACGATAGCGGCAACCCGCGCATGTTCAACATGGTGACCGACCTCGCTGCGCTTAAGACGAAGATTGAAGAGATCGGCGATGTCATAATGGTAGTTATCGACCCGATGTCGGCCTATCAGGGACACGGCAAGATAAACCAGGCTTCAACGTCAGACATTCGCAGCTTCCTGTGTCCGCTGACGGACATGGCGTCCGAGTTGCGCGTCTTCATCCTTGGCATCATGCACTTCAACAAAAAGGCAGATATCACCAACGCCATGCTTCGCATTGCCGACAGCCTGGCCTATGTCGCGGCCGCGCGGCATGTTTACGTCGTCGTGGATGATACCGAGAATGAGGGGCACCGCCTATTCGTCAAGGCAAAGAACAATCTTGCCACAGACAAGAAAGCCCTCCGTTACACGACGGGCTCAAAGCTTGTTGGAAAAGATGAAGAGGACGACAAGGAGATATGGGCGCCGTATCTGATTTGGGGCCAGGATCACGTCGAGATCACAGCCACCGAGGCGATGCAGGCCGAATCCGGGGGTGGCAACAAACGTTCCAGTGAAGAACTGGACGAAGCCACGGATTTCCTCCGCACCGAGCTTTGCATGGGAGCAAAACCCTCCACCGAGATCGATGAATCGGCCAAGGCCGCGGGAATTACCGTGGCAACGCTTCGGCGCGCGAAGAAGAAGCTCAAGATCAAATCAGTAAAGGAAAAGGGCGTCCTGGGCGGCGGATGGGCCATCAGGCTCCCAACAGAAGAGGAAGAACGCGAGTTTTAGGTACGGGTGAGCGAGATGAACGCCTTCGCGAAAATCAAGGACTTAGCGGAGGGTGTGGTGAGCACCTTCGAAGATGCTCATGAGCGCCTTAGAAGATGCTCATCAGAGTAGGTGCTAAGTTATTGATATATTCGAAGATGCTCATCTCGCTCATCAAAACCCCCCATGGGCATCTTCGCGGAACAGAACCGGAATTCGACCCCCGCGGGCGCCCCTCACGGACGCGCGCCTCACTTAAAAAATACCCCCAATTTGCCTCTTCCCCGTAACGCCCGCGCTCGCGTCTTGGCCGATTTTAGCAAATGTTTGGCGCCCAACAGCAAGTCCTGATCCATGGTCGGGTGTAAAGACGCACCGCGTCGCGCACGATTTCAACCAAATGACGGTAGCCGAGCGAGCGATGTCTGAAGTATTGGAAAAGAAGCAGACGGACCAGTTCAAGTGTGTGGCTAAACGTCAGTCACAGTTCTTCTTTGGCGCTTACAAGGATTATTTCGAAGGGCATGTTGGCGAACCCTCCAATTTGACGGCCCCACCTAAGTGAGCGCTTCTGGCGATTAGGGGGCAGGAATGGATCAGGCTAGGAGAGAACGTATCCACGAGCTAATCCGGACGTTGGAATCGGCTCAACGGCAAGTTCACGATCTTTGGATCAAGGAAGAAAGCGCGTTCGAGGGTAGATCGCCGCCATTGGGTCAAATTTCGATTAACGCGGCGGATGACCTAGAACGCGCAATGGATCATCTTTCGGACGCCGTCGAACATTTGCAAGGCGCTGCCGGGGATGCCGGTGCGTATTCTTGATCGGGCCGGCTGGATCGGTTGACGGAGCAAACTAGAAACGGCCGCGTCACCCAAATCGCCCTTCCGCCCGCAACGACCGTAATACGCGCGCCCCTCTCTATTTAAAAAGGCGCTGCCAGGTGGCCGATTTCGCCCTCGTTCGCGCAACACCTCGCCCGACCCCATTGCGGAATCCATGCAAGTGCATGAATACGCGCGCTAGAATTGCTCTAAGTTGTTGAATTTGCACGATAAACGGCGCGATATTTGCAAGGGACAACCGGCCTCGCGGATCAGGGCTGCGGCACGCTGCTTGCTTGGATTCTGATGCCTGGCCTTGGGCCCCCTAAGGCTGGGCGGTTTTCCTCCCTGACTTGGGCCCGGCGCGAGCCAAGCGTGCCGGGCCTTTTTGCTGCTCTCGGAATACAAAGAGTTCCCGCGGGGTTTGCTTATGGGGCAGGCCTCGGCCCGAACGGCGACTTTCCCCTACTACGCCCAGCCCGTCCGGCGCCGGCGGCCTGCCCCACTATCACCGGTGGAACGTTCCTTGCTTGCCCGGAGTTGTGATCGCGGGACCGACTGCGCCCGCAGCCGGTCTCGATACCGTTGGTTGGACTGGCCCGGTGTTCGCGCCGGGCCTTTTGTTATGCCGCCCTCCGCGCGCCACGCGGAACCGCCGGCCGTCGCGTCCGTCGTCCAACTGTCACATGGCGGTGATAAACTTGTCATGGCCGCCTCCTTGACCCCATCGCGGTGGCGGCTGGGCGCGCCGAACCTTTCCGCGCTGCCCAAGTTCCGCAATGTCGACTAGCCCGGTGTTCTCAAGCGCCGGGCTATTTTTGGTTCGCCGGATCGTCCCGCACAATTTGTGAAACTTAGGAGTTTCGCAAGAAAACGCTGGACATGGAAAATCAACGTGTCACACTTTGCGAAACTTACTTGTGAAAGTGCGCGCAAATGGCCCTCATTGGATATGCCCGCGTCAGCACCCAGGACCAGCATTTGACCGGCCAGCTCGAGGCGCTAAAGGCGGCCGGCGCCGAGACCATCTACCGCGAGAAGATCAGCGGCGCCCGTGCCGATCGGCCGCAGTTGGCGAAGCTCATGGCATCCCTGAAGGAAGGCGACATCGTGCTGGTGACGAAGCTTGACCGGCTCGGCCGCTCGACGCGGGAATTGCTCGACCTGATCGAGGCCATCGGCATTGCCGGCGCGGCGTTCCGGTCTCTCGGGGATCCTCTCTGGGATACGTCTTCATCGCAAGGGCGGCTTCTCTCAACGCTGTTGGCAGCCATTGCCGAGTTTGAGCGTGACTTGATCCGCGAACGCACCGGTGACGGCCGCAAGCGAGCCATGGCAAAGGGCGTCAAGTTCGGGCGCAAGCCTAAGCTCTCAGAGTACCAGCGGCAGGAAGCACTAAAACGCCGCACCGCCGGTGAGACCTTGGCCGAGATCGCAAAAAGCTACGCCGTCGACATCAGCATGATCTCGCGGTTGGCTCCGGGATTCCGAAGCCCTTTCGCGGTCGACGCAGGCGCATGAAGCGAGGCCAACGGGTGAAGCTGGCGCCGCGGACTAAGCCAAAATGACGTTGCAAAACACCCCCGCCGGAGCCCGACCCCCAGCAGGGGCGCTCGCGGGTGGATGGCCCGAGGCAGGCTAAACTTAGGTGTCGCGCCAAAGACCCGAGAGACAATCAAAGATCGGGCGAGAAGGTTCCCCAAGGCGGACTGGTGAGTTTAACTGCAGCTTCCTTTTTCGGAGGACTGCTTCAGGCGGCGTGGGACATAAAGACGTGGTGCAGCTATGGCGATGAAGATTCTAGCCATCGTTTTTGCGCTCGCCGGCGCTGTCTGCTGGCTCCTGCCCGGCGAGATCGGCGGTTTGCTATTCCATGCCCTGCCCGTCAGTGCCCGTGAAAGTGTGATTATCGGAGCGCTGTTCTTCGTTGGTGCCGCCATCCTAATGCTCATCCGGCCGTCGCACGACAGAGGGCCTTGACACAGCACCACGCCGACAATGCCTGCTCGCGTTGGCGATGCGTTCGACATTTCGTGGCCAAAGCGTAAGCTGTCACCAGACCCCTTGGCACCGCAAGGCTTCGCCATCGGGTCGGCACGGGCTCTGCCATGCGCTGCCGCGGCGGCTGCACACGAGCGGGGCCCGTGCTTTTCGCGCACCAGCGCCCCTTCTGGCCGCCCTGGCGCCGCCTTTTCGCGCAGCCCGTCGAAACGATTGACGGAATGTTGTGTGACATGCTGGCGGCGATTGAGAGGAAGAACTGCGAGCACCGCCGTGGAATCTGGCAATGTGGGTTCCGCGCTATCCGCTCCCGCGGTGGCGCACCCCTAAGCCCCGTCACCTTCTCCGTGGTGGCGTGCCCGCCGGGAAAATGAGATTTTCCTGCGTTGAGGAAGAAAAGCCAGGATTCGTGCATCACGTCTACGAATGCACGAACTGCGGGAGCACGCAGAGCTTCGTCACACCGACCAACGGCAGTGCGGCAAGCCGTACGCCGCGACCGCGGTCTCGCGCATGATCGCGGCCTGATCCGGTTGTCCCGCGCTTTCTCAGGCTTGCGCTTCAACTTCAAGCAGGTGCCGATATCCGGCACCGACGGATGACGATTCCTTCAGGCGCTCGCTTTGGCAGGCTGAGAGCCCGAGTGCCGTCAGGCTCAAAAGCAACGCGATTATGCCCTAACTGGCATGTCCCACCGGAAGATGGCTGCGGAGCCGAACGCGCAAGGTGTCGCGACCCCGGCCGGGGGACAATGGCATGCTGCGACCGTCAAGCGCGTCCTGAAGCCCTTGGCACAATCGGGGGCGTCCTTTGATTGAATTTCCTTTGATTAAAATCAAACATTCATGAACGGACGAGAGAGCTGACGGCGGGGCTTGAGGACCGCCACTTTGGTTTTTTTGGCTTTTTTTATTCCTAAATGTCCGGGACCGCTCCAACAGACTCCGTGTCAACTCCTGCAGCTTTGGCAGACCCTGCTCGGCGCCCGGTGCGCTCTTGCCCAACCACGGCCGGCACGGATCAGCCAAGTCTGCCAGTCGCTCCTGCGCCCTTTCTAGAACCGCCGTTACTCATAACTTGAAATCTTGATTTTTAATCAAGCGGCAATTCGGGAGGACATTCAGGCCCAAAAAGTTGCCATAAGATCATTCGTGCATTCTCTGCTTGGCTGCTTTCAGTGCGATAAGCTCCGCATCGACAGCGCGGCGTGGAGGAAGGTCCGATTTGGGTCGTTCGGGACCAAACCAGCCGGTGTTGGCTACCATCTTGATGTCCGCTTCTCTCCAAAAGATGGGGTAATCGGCCGGCCCAGCTTGTGGATAGCTGAAGATTTTGGGTGCTGCGCTTCAGGCTGATGGTGAAACGAGGTCCTTGGTTACGGCCTCAAGCATCAGAAGGAGAAGCGCAGCATGGACCATTTTGGGGGA
>NZ_DATMLW010000041.1:0-25191 GCF_035570375.1 Bradyrhizobium sp.
TCAACCGCCAGCATCCCTTTGTCGAGGTCCTGTTCTCAGACGTCACGGAGAGCGCTGAGGTTCTTGATCTAACTGAACTGGTGCGCGAGCCTTTGCCGCCGGCCTTTCATAGGCTCACTTGAGTATCACGGTGCTCGTGAAGGGCTGACGATGAAGAAACCCGTTCGCCCCAATCACGAGCCGGAGCCAAAGAAAACGTCAGCGGTCGACAGAAGGTCGAACGCCAACCTGAAAGCCGGTTACTCCATGCAAAATCTTTCGCCGCGTCACGTCAAAACAGAAGAGTCGCTTCGGCTTGGCGTCGTATCCGGCTGGTACAGCACGAAAGTGAGCGGAACGTTCGTCTCCGGGCCGCACGATTCCGAGGCCGAGTGCCTTCGCAGGATTGCAGAGATCGATCTGGCGCCGGTAAAGGCAGCAAAAGCCAAGCCAGTTGAGTGACTATCGGGAAGGGAGAGCGTGTTTCGCGGCGATCAGACATCGCTCGAAGGCAGAACGTCGTCTAGGAGGCAAGCAAATGGCACTGACGCGCGGCAGCTTGGATTTTCGGAATGTCGCATAGCAGGATGGTCGGCGATCCACCCGCTTTATTGAGCACCGAAGAGTTTGATTCGTTGCGTGAAGTCGGCAAGGGAGATGCCCAAGGCGATATTCCCCAGATGCATTGGGAACGCCTGGTTGTTTTGGGCTATGCGCTACGACGACTTGGAACTCTTGGGTTGACTGAGTCCGGCAGGCGCCGCCTCGCAATAGGGAACGATCAAGCTCGTAGCAATATCGCCCGCTAAGGTGGATAGTCCACCATCATCGCGAAGGAAATTGTTACGACGATTGCAAAGGGATCAAATCATGAAAAAACCTGTTCTCTCACTTGAAGAGCCAGCGCCAAAGAAACCACTACGAGCGGACCGGCCTCCGGTTGAAGGGTTCGTAACGATTGTCGATGGTCATTTTAAGTCAGAATTTGACACCGTCGACGCAGCTGAAGCATCAGGTCGAAAACTGAAGTCGGCTTATCCGATGCTCCAAATAGAAATCTATGACGCCAACAGGAAGACACGTACTTTGTTGAGCTAAGAAGCCAGCGAATGCACCGTTGGACTTGGCCTTCCGGGTCCGGATCATGCTCTAGAACTCAAGATGCGCGCGGCGAGTTCGTTTGCGATCTACCGAATCCTTCAAGAGAATAGCTGGCTGGCATCGTGCTCAGGTTTAGCAGCTTTTCCGCTTCTTGAACTTCGGGGAGATCTTGTCCCCTATCAAAATCGACGAGGACTGGAGCGAGCAGCTCTGATACCCCCGCTCGGCCATTTGATCTGCAAAGGCGCGCAAGTCCAAGTGCGCTGCGCAGCTCGAAAGTCTTTGTCTGTTGGCTTCGGGCAATTTCCAGGGCTCTGTTGAAGGCATCTTCGGAACTGGAAACGTTCGGCGGGTCACAACGCAACAAAAGCTCAGCCTGGACACGATGCAGTTCGGCATCGAGCCAATGCTGGCCGGATTGTTCCGTCCAGACGCTCAATTCCCTCAAAATTTCCAATCCAGTCTCGACTTGCCCTGCCTCTGCATTCGCCACGGCAACCTGCATCGCCCAAAATGGTTCACAAAGGTAACAGTCATTTTCGTGAAGTAATGTCCAACCTCGGCGCATCTGCGTGAGACCGCTCATTCCATCGCCCGCACGCCACTTTGCCAAGCCGTTCAGGTAGGTGCCGGCGGCCACGTACAACGGCATCGCATGCTCGCGGGCGAGAGCAAGGATCGTCTCTGTTTGCTGCAACAGGGGTGGATGCACCCCGCATAGTCCGTCGAAAACGGCCTTCTGGACAAGCGCATTGGCTTCCGCAAGCGCACGCTTTTCTCCCGGCGCACTCACCGCTTCGCGCGCGAGCTGCCGCGATCGATCAATGCTCCCAAGCGGCCAAAGCACCAGCGCAAGGAACCTCATGATCACGGACGGCAGGTCCAGTGTCGAAGCCTTGAAGGTCGCGGGGTTCGGTTCGGCACGATAGATCGCGAGTGCTTGCTCAAGATGAACTCTCGCGTTCAAGTAATCGCCCGCGAGCCAGCAGGTTACCCCGCTTGTCCAGTGTGCGACGATTGCTGCCACCGGCGATTCCGGTCGCTGGTTGGCAGCGCTCATTATTGCCGCCGCCAACTCCCGCATCGGCGCGATCTCGCCGTGAGTCAAGCAGGCATTGAACAAGCCCGAATGGATCGGCGCCAGTTCAACCGGATCATCAATGTCGGCTGCCAACTGTCGTGCGCGGGTCCATGCCGTCACCGTTTCCGGCGCGCTGTGGCCAAGGCTACCCCGCAGCGCACGGCCATATGCGATTTGAAGATCGAGCCTGTTCATGGCTGGGCCCCGTTCAACCGGCAGTTCGTCAGCGATGGCAACCGCCTTGCCGAGATGCGCGATTGCCTCGGAATACGCCGAACGTTTCAACGCCTGCTGGCCAGCCTTGCGCCACCACTCCAGGGCTACCCCGCTCAACCCCGCTTCAGTGAAGTGGTATGCCACGACTTCAGGCTCGGTCTCGGCGTTGCCCGGAAACTTGTCACGCAGGACCTCGCCAATTTGCTTATGGAGCACTTGCCGGCGGCTCTTGAGCAAGCTCTCATAAGCCGCTTCCTGAACGAGCGCATGCTTGAAGCTATAGCTCGCTTCCGGCGGCGTCCCGCGGCGCAACAGCAGTTCGGCCTCTTCGAGCTGCCCGAGCGCGGCGCTCAGCGTCAGATCATCGCGGCCCGCAACGCATCGCAGCAGCGTGTATGGGAAGTCGCGGCCGATGGCAGCGCCTATCTGTGCCACCTCCTTGACCGGCGCCAGCCGGTCAAGCCGCGCCATAAGCGAGTCCTGCAGCGTCGCAGGAATCGCGAGCGGCGGTAGCGGACTATTGAGGCAATAGCGCCCGGAAGCTTCCACGAGCAATCCGGACTCCAGCACCATCTTGGTCAATTCCTCGACGAACAGCGGAATGCCGTCCGTCTTGTCGATGATCTGTGTCATCATTTCGCCCGGCAGTTGTCGACCGACGGTCACCTGCTCGACCAGGGCGCGCGTGTCCTGCCGGTCAAGCCGATCGAGCCGAAGCAGGCTGACGTTGACAAGGCCCGCCCAAGGCGGCTCGAACTCGGGCCGGAATGTCATGAGCACGAGTATCGGCAGTCCCCTGATCCGATCCACCGTGAGGTCGAACAGCTCCAGCGTCGTGGCGTCAGCCCAATGCATGTCCTCGCAGACGACCAGCACGGGTTGCTGCTGTGCCAGCCCCTCAACCTGGTCGAGAAGGGCGGCGAATGTCTGCCGCCGCTGCTGCACCGGACTCAAGCTGAGCGGCGGATAGCGCTCGCCGGTCGGGATCGAAAGAAGCGCGGCAATGAGCGGCGCCGCCTTGGCCACCTGCTGCGTTCCAAGCGCAAGCATTGCCTCAAGCTTGTCGAGCTTTTGCGCGGACGTGTCATTTGACCTGATCTCGGCAGCGCGCTCGAGCTGAGCGATGAAAGGATGAAGCGCACTGTTGGTGTGGTAGGGCGAGCACTGATACCGGACCCGGCGGTACGACCCCAGCGGAAGGCTCTCGAAGAGCGTTGCCACAATGCGCGATTTGCCGATTCCGGCGTCACCGGAAATCAACACCATTTGGCCTTGGCCCTGCCACGCCAACTGCTGGCGTGAGAGCACGAATTCGATCTCCGCCTTGCGGCCGACAAAGCCAATCGAGCGCGCCGTGCGCACCGCGTCGAAGCGGCTCTCCGATGCGGCAGCGCCTTCGACCGCCCAGACCGCGATCGGTTCGGAGAGGCCTTTGATCCCGCGGCGGCCGAGGTTGCGAAAAGTGAACAAATCACCGAGCAGACGGCGCGTCGAGGCAGCAACGACAACCACCCCTGGCTCCGCCAGGCTCTGGAGCCGGGCAGCAACGTTCGGTGTATCACCGACCAATGCTTGCTCCTCTGACGTGCCTCCGCTGATAAGATCGCCTACCACCACAAGTCCACTCGCGATCGCGATCCGCACCTCGGCACGCTCTTCCGCGCGCGTTTCGAGCGGCCCTATTGCGGCGATGATGTCGAGCCCCGCCCGCACTGCGCGCTCCGCGTCATCCTCGTGCGCGCGGGGATAGCCGAAATAGGCGAGTATTCCATCGCCCACAAACCTCGCTATCATGCCGTCATAGGCCGCAATGACCCTCGCACACGCGGCCCGATAGGCACGGATCACCTCCCACATGTCCTCGGGATCGAGGCGCGCCGAGAGCGCCGTTGAGCCTACCAGATCGCAGAACATCACGGTGAGGTGGCGCCGCTCGGCATCGTGCCCGCGAGCCCGCTCGGTGATGACTTCGGCTTGATTGAGTTCGGCGATCACGCTCAGCATTTTGCGGCGATGGCCGAGAAGCACCCCGAGCCTGTCGAAGTCCTCCTCCGTCAGTTCGGGAAGAACGCTCAGATCGATCCCGTTCTCGGCAAAACGCAGCGCGTATTGCCCAAGCCCAAGCTTCTCGAGCCAGTCCGCAATCTGCTGCATTGGCTCCACCGACTGTGCTTGGCGGCTAGCCGAAATTTGGACCACGGCGAAGAAATGTTATCCTCAATCATTTGGGATAGCATGTCTTATTTTGCGGCATTCAGCCGCAATTGGTCCTCGATCTTTGCCAAACTGGTGCATGAGCACAGAGGCCTGCTACCAAGCAGGGCGTGGCACGAAGAGAACAACCGGATTGCTGCACGCGCCCGATTTCGGCTCCTCGCCGTAACGGTTTATCGCGACGGCGTTGGCGGTTTTGCGCGTTCTCGCGCCGTCAAAAGCTGCGCCGCCACGCTCGCGGCGATGATGCTGGGTTGCTTGCCCTTGATCTCGGGCAATCCGATCGGACAGACCAGTCGCGCGATCTGCTGCTCGGAAAGGCCGAGCTGCCTTGCCTGACTGGCAAATCGGGCGCGCTTGGTCACCGACCCGATCAAGCCGACAAATCCAAGATCGGCGCGACGCAGCGCTGACGCTGCGATCGAGTAGTCGAGCGGGTGGGAGTGCGTCATGATCAAGACGAACGCACCGGAAGGCGCCAGATCGATCTCGCGCTCGGGCTCGTCCGTCCTCACCGTGACCACGTTGGCTGGCACGTAATCCGGAAATTGGTCGGAGCGGGAATCAATCCAGCGCACCGAGAAAGGAAGCTGCGACAGCGCAAGAACGACCGCGCGCCCGACATGGCCGGCTCCGAACAGCAGCACCGTCTCGCCCACCTCACCGAACCGCTCCACGAATTGCTCCGCAGAGAAGGCCGCACCGCCGACGCCGCCTGGAGCTCGATCCACAATCTTCCGCGCAACCCGGCCACCCTTCGTCATTCGGCTGAGCGCGAGGAAGGGCCCGGCTTCCTCGGCGGCTGCGAGTTCTCGAATATCAGCGAGGTCGACGCTATCGAAGGTCTCGATCAGGGTCGTTACCGATCCGCCGCAGCACTGGCCCAGATTGGGACCGAGTGGCCAGACACGGAGGGACGCCGAAGGCGTCTCCACTGAGAGCGCATGGTCAGCAACCGCGAGCGTCTCAAATTCGAGGCGGCCTCCGCCGATGGTGCCGAAAAATCCGGCGTCCTTCTGGATCACCATGCGCGCGCCCACCTCGCGGGGCGCCGACCCCTCCACCTTGACGACACTGATCAAGGCCGCGCGACGTTGCTTTTCAAGCGATTGTTGAATTCGTCGCCACACCTGCATTCAAACCGGCCCGTTTTCGCCGACGCCGCCGTGGCCCTTTGCCAATGCCGCGGCGGCATCGAAAGTTCCAACCGCCTTGAGGATCGATTCCGGCGTCGCCGGCGCATCCAGAGCCACGCCCTGGCCGGGATCGAGCGAATGAACCGCGTCCGCGATCGCCGCGAATACGGACGTCGCCAGCATCAACGGCGGCTCGCCGACGGCCTTGGAGCGATAGATCGTCGCTTCCTGGTTTTCGTTCGCAAACAGCGCAACACGGAAATCTTCCGGCACGTCGGAAGCCACCGGAATCTTGTAGGTCGAAGGCGCGTGCGTCAGCAGACGGCCATCTTCGTCATAGACCAGTTCTTCGGTGGTCAACCAACCCATGCCCTGCACGAAGCCACCCTCGATCTGCCCGATGTCGATCGCCGGATTGAGCGAACGGCCGACGTCGTGCAAGATGTCGACGCGCTCGATCCTCATCTCGCCAGTTGTGACGTCGATCGTGACCTCGCTGCAGGCTGCGCCGTGGGCAAAGTAAAGGAACGGCCTGCCCTTGGCCTTGGCGCGGTCCCAATGCAGTTTCGGTGTCTTGTAGAAGCCGGCCGCCGACAGGTGGATGCGCGCGCCATAGGCGCGCTTGGCAAGCTCGGCGAACGGAACGCTCTCGTTGCCGATAAAAACCTGGTCGTCACGAAATTCGATCAAATCCTCGGAAACGCTCCAGGTACTTGCCGCGAACTGTGCAAGCCGCGCCTTGATTTCGCGGCAGGCGATTTGCACGGCCATTCCGTTCAGGTCGGTGCCGGCTGACGCCGCGGTGGCGGAGGTGTTCGGCACCTTGTCGGTCGAGGTCGCGGTGATGCGCACGCGGTCGAGCGCGATGCCGAATTCTTCCGCGGCGACTTGCGCCACCTTCTGAAACAGGCCCTGTCCCATCTCGGTGCCACCGTGATTGAGATGCACCGAGCCGTCCTGATAGACGTGAACCAGGGCACCGGCCTGGTTGAGATGCGTGAGCGTGAAGGAAATGCCGAATTTTACCGGCGTCAGCGCGATCCCGCGCTTGAGGATCGGCGAGGAGGCATTGAATTTCCCGATCTCCTTGCGGCGGCGCCTGTAGTCCGAGGTTCGCTCGAGTTGTTCGATCAGACGATGGATCACCTCATGGTCTTCGACGGTCTGGCCGTAGGGCGTCACATCGCCGCCGCTGCGATAGAGGTTGGCCTTGCGCACATCGAGCGGGTCGAGACCAAGATGCCAGGCGATGGCATCGACGACGCGTTCGATCGAAAGAACGCCTTGCGGACCGCCGAAACCGCGAAACGCGGTGTTGGAAACGGTGTTGGTCTTGACGCGCGTGGAATGAATTCTGAATTCGGGGAGGAAGTAGGCATTGTCGGAGTGAAACATGGCGCGGTCCACCACGCCAATGCTCAGATCGGCGGAGCAGCCGCAGCGCGCTGCGAGCGCAAGATCGACGCCCTCGATTCGGCCGCGGCCATCGAAGCCGACCGACCAGTCGACCCGGAAATCGTGCCGCTTGCCGGTCATCATCATGTCGTCGTCGCGGTCGAGGCGTAGCTTGCAGGCATGGCCGGTAGCGCGCGCGGCAAGTGCGGCAATCACCGCCCATTGCGTCGCCTGCGTTTCCTTGCCGCCAAAGCCGCCGCCCATGCGCCGCACCTGGCAGGTGACAAACGAGTCCGCCACGCCGAGCACGCGCGCCACGATATGCTGAACCTCGGAAGGATGCTGGGTGGACGAGTGGACCAGCATGTCGTTGTCTTCGCCCGGCACGGCAAATGCGACCTGACCCTCCAGATAAAAATGCTCCTGGCCCCCGATCCTCAAGACACCGCTTTGGCGATGCGGCGATCTGGCGATCGCAGTCTTCGCATCGCCGCCGACAAATTCGTAATCGGGTAAAACGGTTTCCCCGGAAGCAAGCCCCTCATCGACCGTAACATTGGGCTCTTCACGTTCGATCTCGATTACAGCGAGCAGCGCCGCTCGTCGCGCAATGTCGCGCGTGGTCGCGATCACGGCGAAAACCGGCTCACCGTGAAACATCACATGATCGGCGGCAAACACCGGCTCGTCGGCATGAGCGGGCGAAATATCATTTTTCCCGGGAATGTCCTTTGCGGTAAGCACCGCGCGGACTCCGGGAAAGGCGCGCACCTTGTCGAGATCAAGCCGGACGAGGCGGCCTCTCGCCGCCGGCGAGCCGCCGATCGCCACGTGCAGCGTCCCTTCCGGTTCGCGAATATCGTCGACATAGTCGGCGGCGCCCTGCACATGCTTGAAAGCGCTGTCATGCGGCGTCGCCTGACGCACGTGACGCAAGACCCTCGTGGCCGGCTCAACGGACGACATCAACAGCCTCCCGGGAATCGAGAATGCGTGTTGCCCCGCTCGACGCGCCGGCAATCTCCGCGAGCGCCTTGATGACGAGGTTTTTGGCCACGCGGTTGCGGTATTCCGCGCTGGCGCGCATGTCGGTCAACGGCGTAAAATCGTCGCCGATCTTTTCGGCCGCGTTGCGCCAGGCCGCGGAATCGTCCAGCGAGGTGTCAAGCAGTGCGCCTTCCACCGCCAAAGCGCGTTTCGGCGTCGCCGCCATCCCTCCAAACGCAACGCGCGCCGAAATGATGCGCCCCGCCTCGACACCGATCCGGAAAGCACCGAGCACGGCGGTGATGTCCTCGTCGAAGCGCTTGCTGATCTTGAACGCCTTGAAGAAGGTCGCGGGAGGCAATTTCGGCACGGAAAGGCTGCGGACGAATTCGCCCGGCTCACGGTCCTGCTTGCCGTAGCTGATGAAAAATTGTTCGAGCGGCAAATTGCGTATCGCATTGCCCTTGCGCAGTTCGATTGTCCCGCCGAGCGCGATGAAGAGCGGCGCCAGATCGCCGATCGGTGAGGCGTTCGCAATGCTCCCGCCGACCGTACCGGCCACGCGCACCTGCACCGAGCCGAACCGCCGCACGATTTCGCCAATGTCCGGATCGATCGAGGCCAGCGACGACATCGCGCGCGCCAGCGTGACCGCCGCACCGAATTGAAACGCGTCAGCCGTCTCCTCGATCCTGTCGAGGCCGGCGCGGCCGACATGGATGATCTTGTCGAGCGTCAAAAGCTTCTTGGTGATCCACAGACCGACATCGGTGGCTCCGGCGATGATTCTGGCGTCCGGATGGCGCTCAAAAAGCAGCGCGAGCAGGGATTCACTCGAAGGAGAAGCAAAGAAGTGCGTGTCGTTGCCGACAAAGATGTTGGCTCCGTCATTGAGCTGTTTCAATGCCGCGAGGGTTTCGCCCTGCCTTGCAGCGAAGCGATCCGTCGCCGGCCCGGCACAGGCCTTGCGGGCGGCATCGACGATGGATCGATAACCGGTGCAGCGGCAGAGATTGCCGGCCAGCGCATCGTTGATCCCTGCGCGGTCGGTCCTGTCGCCTTCGCCGTGGAAATGAGCGAACAGGCTCATGACAATGCCCGGCGTACAAAAGCCGCATTGCGAGCCGTGCCCGGCGGCAAGCGCGGTCTGCACCGGATGCAATCTGCCTTCGTCCGCGAGATCCTCCACCGTGATGAGCTCGCAGCCGTCGAGCTGGCCGAGCGTGACGATGCAGGCGTTCACCGGCTCATAATTCAGCCGACCGTCCTGTTCCCGGGCGATGACGACGGTGCAGGCGCCGCAATCACCTTCCGCGCAACCTTCCTTGGTACCGGTGGAGCGCTCCTCGATCCGCAGCCAGTCGAGCACCGTCGATTGCGGCGAAAACCGCTCCAGCCGAACGATGCGGTCCCTCCTGCGAAACTGGATGCAGCCTCTGGTCATTTCGTCTCCGAACCGACGCGCAACGGAAATATCAACGCGAGTTTCCTTTTTGCTTTTTCAAAAATCAGTTGAAGTCCGGCGATCGCGACACCTCTCGCCCGCCGATCCAGACCCTGGCGATATTCGGCCTGGACGCAGTATAAATGATTTTCTGCAGGATGTTCTCGCCTTGATCGAGGTCGTCCCAGAGCCGGATCGTGCCGCGCTGCGAAGCCGTGTCGATCACGATGGCGTCGAACTGGTAGCCTTTCGAGAACTGCCCCACCGGCAGGTCGAGCGCTACGCCGCCGCCAGCGGTGGCGAGATAAAAGGCTTCGCGAAAGTCGATCCAGGTTCCCGAATGGCGGCTACGCTCGGCAGGCCCCAGGTTCGGGTCGACGCCGCTTTCGAGCAGGCGCGCGACAAAAATCGCGCTGCGCATATTGTCGAACAGCGATCCGCTCGGACCGCCGGAAATATCGGTACCCAACCCGACATGCAGTCCCTTCTTGAGCGCGGCTTTCAACGGAAAGACGGCGCTCGAGAAATAGGCGTTGGACAGCGGACAATGCGCGATGCCGGAACCGCGCCAGCGGATCGTGTCCATGTTGGCGGCGCTGATCAGGTTGGAATGCGCGAGCACCGTGTGGCGGCCGAGCAGCCCGAAACGATCAAGGCTCTCGGTGTCGGTGACGCCATGCCGCTCCAGCACATAGCCGTGTTCCCAATCGCTTTCCGAGCAATGGGTCTGAACATGGCAATCACATTGCTTTGCCAGCGCGCCAAGCGCTTCAAGCGTTGCGTCGGTGCAGGAGGGAATGAAACGCGGCGTCACGACCGGTTTGACAAGCCCTGCCGTATTATCCGGATGGCTCCTGATGTAGCCGATCAGGTCTCCCGTGCTGCGTAGCGCCGCATCGCTCGACGCATCGCGGTAATAGTCCGGACACTGGTCGGCATTATCCATCACGACCTTGCCGATCAGGGCACGCTGGCCGGCCTCAAGGCAAACGTCGGCGAGAATGCGCGTGGCCTCCTGGTGAATAGTCGCAAAATACAGCGCCGTGGTGGTGCCATTGGCGATCAGGTCGTCGACCAGCAGACGATAGCTGCGCCGTGCGAAGGCGGCATCGGCATAGCGTGCTTCGAGCGGGAAAGTGTATTTCTGCAACCAGACCTCGAGCGGAACGTCGAGCGCGCTTCCGAGCTGCGGGTATTGCGGCGCGTGAACATGCAGGTCGACGAAACCCGGCAACAGATACGAGCCGTGCGGCAAGCTCACAAGCCGCCCGGTGTGCTTTTCCTTCTCTTCGGCGTAGCCCTTCTCATGCGGGCGATGGACGGAAAGAATGGCGCCGTCGTTGCCAACCGCAATCAGGGCATTCTGGAAGAAATCGATCTCGCCTGGTCTGGTGGTATGAAAGCCGGATGCAATGATGGCCTTGCCGCGCAAATGATCCATAAAAGGTCCCACGCCCCGCCTGAAATCTCCGCCAGGCATCGATCGGCTGGCGGTTCCATCGGACCGCTGGCGACGATCCAATGATGATCCAACTATATTGAGTTTGCGCGCGCGAGTCGTGGATGAATCCGGGCGCTTGTTGCGGCGGGGTGCCGAGTCCCTGGGCAAAACTCCCCTCTGGCCGGCCAACTCGATAGACCGGACCTGACGGCGATGCTACCACAGGGCCATCTCGATCGACTTCACGCCAGGCGGTAAAGGCATGCGGACGCCTTCGATATCCGGAATTTTGCTCGGCGCGATTTGCGCAGGGCTCGTGTGCGTTTCCTCGCCGCTGCAGGCCCAGTTGCTGCCGCCACCTGGCCAGCCCCTGATCACTGCCAGACCCCCTGCCCCGCCGTCCCCCCGTGCGGCGGCCTGCCATAATGGCGCGAGTTTCGACCGCTTCCTGGCCGAGCTGAAGCAACAGGCCATTGCGGGGGGCGTGTCGCAGCGCGCCATCGCTGAAGCTGCGCCTTACCTCGTCTACGATCAGGGCATCGTCAACCGCGATCGCGGCCAGCGCGTGTTCGGACAGGTATTCACCCAGTTCGCCGGCCGCATGGCGGCACCTTACCGGATGCAACAGGGCCAAGGGCGGATCAAAACCTATGCCGCCGCCTTCGCCCGCGCCGAGAAGGAATATGGCGTGCCGCCGGCGGTGATCGCCGCGTTCTGGGGGCTGGAGAGCGACTTCGGCGCCAACATGGGCAATCTGCCGACGCTGCGCTCGCTGGTGTCACTGGCTTACGATTGCCGCCGCTCCGAGCGATTCGTCGGCGAGACCATAGCTGCGCTGAAGATCATCGACCGCGGCGATCTCAGCCCCGAGGAAATGGTCGGCTCCTGGGCCGGCGAGCTCGGCCAAACGCAGTTCCTGCCGACGCACTACTTCACCTACGCGGTGGATTATGGCGGGCGTCGCAACCTGTTGAGCAGCCCTGAAGACGTGATCGGCTCGACGGCCAACTACATCGCCAATGGATTGAAATGGCGACGCGGCGAACCCTGGCTGCAGGAAGTGCGCGTCAGTGCACCTGCCAACTTTCCCTGGGACCAGGCTGACCTCACCATCCAGCTGCCGCGATCAAAATGGGCGCAGCTCGGCGTCACCTATCCGGACGGCAAGGCCTTGCCGAACGACGACATGCCCGCCTCGCTGCTGTTGCCGATGGGCCGCACGGGTCCGGCCTTCCTCGCCTACGCCAATTTTGCGGCCTATACCGAGTGGAACAACTCGCTGATCTATTCGACAACGGCCGGCTATCTCGCCACGCGCATCGCAGGCGCGCCGCCGATGCAGCGCCCGACCGCGCCGGTCGCGCAACTGCCTCTCAACGAATTGCGCGAGCTGCAGCAGCTTCTGGTGCGCGCGGGATATAATGTCGGCAAGATCGATGGCGTGATGGGCCAGCAGAGCCGCAGCGCGGTGAAAGCGATGCAGATCAAATATGGCCTGCCCGCCGATTCCTGGCCAACGGCCGAATTGCTGGCGCGGATGCGCGGTCCGCGCGCGACACCCGTGTCGCAGGTCGGCGCCGCCGTGAGATAGCGTTTCGGCTTCCGGAATAATTGACCAACGAGAGCGGCCAATAGATTGTATTTCTCCTGCGGTCAGCCCATCTCGATCAAGCATCTAGTGGTCCATTTTCCCCAGTCATTGAAAGAGCATTCCATGTCCTTCTACGACGCTTCCGTTCCGGCATTCCTGCAGATTCTCGGCAGTCTCTCGGGTCTCCTCACCAAGGCCGAGGCCCATTGCAAGGCGAAGAATATTCAGCCCGAGGTACTGCTTGGCTCGCGGCTTTATCCGGACATGCTGCCGCTGTCGCGCCAGATTCAGCTCGCCTGCGATTTCGCAACCAAAGGTTGTGCGCGGCTAGCCCACATCGAGGTGCCGTCGATGCCGGACACGGAAAAGACCTTCGAGGAGTTGCGGCAACGGCTGGCCAAGGCCAGCGACTATCTGAAGAAGTTCACGCCTTCGCAATTCGAAGGCGCCGACAGCCGCGACGTTACTTTTCCTGCAGGGCCGGAGCGGACCATCACGCTCAAGGGTCAGGAATTCCTCAACCGCTTTGCGTTTCCGAACTTCTATTTCCACGCTGCGATCGCCCATGGCCTTCTCCGCCACAACGGCGTCGAAGTTGGCAAGCGCGATTTTCTCGGGGTGAACTGAGACCTCGAATGTTGTTGAGCAGGCATCATTCCGAGGGCGGTACGGAGTGACGAGATCATGATTGCCAGAACCGGGCGCGGGAAAGACGATCCTTGCTCCATTTTGCTCGATCGCGAACATAACATTCCATCCGGACCGTTCTTCCCGCATTTTGATCGTCCCCTAACCTGCCGTATCTGGCAGGGTCAGCTTGCAATATCGTGATAGCTCGGAAGTATTGCCGCGCGTCGCGGGGATGCACACTTTCAGGCTTCACTCACCCGGCATTCGCCTGCCCCGCCATTCACCGAGAGCATCCATAGATGAGCAAGCCGTCCAAACTTCTCGAGCCCTTCAGACTTGGCCCGATCACGCTTCCCAACCGCTTGGTGATGGCGCCATTGACGCGCAACCGCGCGGTGGAGGGTCTGGTGCCCGGTCCGCTGGCGGTCGACTATTACGCGCAACGCGCCTCCGCGGGTCTCTTGATCACCGAGGCCAGTCAGGTTTCGCAACAGGGCCAGGGCTATCAAGACACCCCCGGCATCTACTCGAAGGAACAGGTTGCCGGCTGGCGCAAGATCACGGACCGCGTGCATGCGCGCGGCGGCCGCATCTTTATCCAGCTCTGGCATGTAGGCCGGGTCTCGCACACGTCGCTGCAGCCAAGCGGCGGCAAACCCGTCGCGCCATCGGCGATTCGCGCCAAGGGCAAGACATTCGTCGGCGGCGCCTTTACCGACATTTCCGAGCCGCGTGCGCTCGAGCTTGCCGAAATCCCCGGCATCATCGACAGCTTCAAACGCGCAGCCGCCAATGCGGTTGCTGCCGGATTCGACGGCGTCGAACTCCATGGCGCCAACGGTTATCTGCTGGATCAATTTGCCAAGGACGGCACCAACAAGCGCACCGACGCCTATGGCGGATCGATCGAGAATCGTGCCCGCCTGATGCTGGAAGTCGCAAAGGCTGTCGCCGCGGAAGCAGGTGCCGAGCGAACCGGCATTCGTATTTCGCCGGTGACGCCCGCCAATGACATTTCCGATTCCAATCCGCAGCCACTGTTCGACCATATCGTCGATCGCCTCAACGCGTTGAAGCTCGTCTACATCCATGTCATCGAGGGCGCGACCGGCGGTCCGCGCGACGTCGCGCCGTTCGACTACGGCTCTCTCCGCCAGCGTTTCAATGGCGCCTATATCGCCAATAACGGCTTCGATTTCGAACTCGCCAACAAGGTGTTGTCGGCGAACCAGGCCGACCTGATCGCATTCGGAAAATTGTTCCTCGCCAATCCCGATCTGGTCGAGCGTCTCAAGAGGAACGCACCGCTCAACGCGCCCGACAAGGCGACCTTCTATGGCGGCGGCGCCGAGGGATACACGGATTATCCGACGCTGGAAGCGGTCGACGCGGTGGTCGATTGATGGGCCGATATCCAGTCGTCGATGGCGGCAATCTCGGCCGCCGTTAGCCGCAATCCGAGCTTGGATCGCCGCCATACCACGTCTTCGGCGGTGCGGGCCCATTCCGACGAGATCAGGTATCTGACCTCGGCCTCGCTAAGGCCGGCACCGAACCATCTTCCGAGATCGCTCGCCGATTTCGCATTGCCGAGCAGTCGGGCGGAACGTGTGCCATAGGCGTGCGCGAGCCGGCTGGCCTGGCCCGGCAACAGAAACGGATAGTTCTTCTCGAGCCTGGCGCACAATGCCGTCACCGCCGAGACATCCATGTCGCCTCCTGGCAATGGCGCCTTGCCGGTCCATCCCTCGCTTGCTTTGCTGCCGTGCAGATACGGCGCGAGCTTCTCCAGCGCCTCTTCGGCGAGCCGGCGATGGGTCGTGATCTTGCCGCCATAGATCGAGAGCAGCGGCGCGCCGCCGGGCGTGTCGAGTTCGAAAACGTATTCGCGGGTCGCAGCCTTGGCTTCGCTCGCGCCATCGTCATAGAGCGGGCGAACGCCGGCATAGGTCCAGACCACATCCTCAGGCGTAATCGGCTTTGCAAGATATTCGCTGACGGAATCGCAGAGATACCGGATCTCCTCGCTGGAGGCTTTCACCAGCGCCGGATCGCCGTGGTAGTCGCGGTCGGTGGTGCCGATCAATGTGAAATCATCCTGGTAGGGGATGACAAAGACAATGCGTCCATCGCTGTTCTGGAACATGTAGGCGCGATCATGTTCGTAAAGCTTGCGCACGACGATGTGAGAGCCCTGCACCAGCCGCACCTTGGCTCTGGGGTTGACGCCCGAACCCAACGCCAGCACCTGCTCGACCCATGGCCCGCCCGCATTGACGAGAACGCGGGCACGGATGGTCGAGCGCGCGCCGCTTACGGTATTTTCGACCGTCACCCGCCAGATCCCGCCCTCCTGGCTGATCTCGGCCGCGCGGGTGCGGGTGTGGATTTCGGCGCCACGCTCGGCGGCGTCCTTGGCGCTGAGGACGACCAGCCGGGCGTCGTCGACGAAGCAATCCGAATATTCAAAGCCCTTTTGATAGCGGCCGGGCACGAGCGGCTTGCCGACCGCATCGCGGCGCAGATCGACCGAACGCGTCGGCGGCAGCCTGTGCCGGCCGCCGATATGGTCGTAGAGGAAGAGCCCGAGCCGCAGCAGCCATGCGGGGCGCAAGCCATCATGGTGCGGCAGGACGAAGCGAAGCGGACGGACGATGTGCGGCGCGATCCGCCAGAGGATTTCGCGCTCGATTAAGGCCTCGCGGACCAGGCGAAACTCGAAATATTCGAGGTAGCGCAATCCGCCATGCACGAGTTTGGTCGAAAAGGACGATGTCCCGCTCGCCAGATCGTTCATTTCACAGAGGAAAACCGAATTCCCGCGCCCGGCCGCATCGCGCGCGATGCCGCAGCCATTGACGCCGCCCCCGATGATCAAGAGGTCGAAAATGCGGTCCAACGAGCGCCCTCGTGCGGTTTTCTAGAAAATTGCCCTTCTCATTAAATCACAGGCGCCGGCCCATCGGAGCGGGCAGCTCACATTTCCACATGCCAAACGAATAAACGACTGAAAGCGTCGCTTCACCCTCGGCTTTGCAAACATTTGATCGTTCGAGACGGGAACCATTCATGGTTGACCTGCTCCATGTTCTTGGCGCGATCCCATCCCGGCACGCAAACCCTCACATTGATGTGACCACCTCGGAATGTTCCCTGCGGCACGGTGTGACATCATTGGGCATCAAGGCCGTCTGCCGTGACAGAGATCAGGGAGAGATGAGGAGAAGCACATGACAAAATTCACGATCCGACTTTTGGCACTGGCTATTTTTGCGACGCCGATGATGGCAATTCCAGTGGTTTCGCCCGCCAATGCTGCGACCAATGACAGCAAGCATGTAAAGAAGCACGCAAAGAGGGTCCATCGGGCTCCCGCCGTCCAAAGCGCCAAGTCTCAAAATCCATTCCCCTCGTACGATGATGATTTTGACCGCAAGAATGCCGGCGGCGGCGGCGGATACTGAAAACCGAAGCACAAGCGGGCGCCGGCTTTAGCCACCCTCTCCGACCAGCACGAACGGCGCCCAGGTAGCGGGATCGGCGTTGCGCGCCGCCGAGCGGTCGGCGATCAGCGCCTGAATCGATCGCCGCAGCGCCTCGGCGCGACCGGGGCCCGGATTCTGGCTCAGCCGCGCGAAGGCGCCTGTCGTCAACTTCACGGCGGCATCCGAGTCGAGCGGCCAATGCGACACCACGAGCGAACGGGCGCCTGTATGGAAGAAGGCGCGCGCAAGGCGGCGCTAGTTGCTATTTGCCCTGCGCCACAGCCAGATCGTCAGCGACCCGGAACGGCCGCGGACCCGGGCTTCTTTCGGACCGACCAGCGTACCCGATTTGAACAGGGCACAATCCCGCCCTGCGGCGTTGAGCAACTCCTCGCTCAACGCAAGTTCTGCGCCGTGGCTTGCCGCCACTTCCATGAGTCGACTTGCCACGTTTACGGTGTCGCCGGTGGCCGTGATGTGCTGGTAGCTTCCGCCGCCGAGTCTTGAAGCAACGATCACGCCGAAATGAGCGCCGACCTTGAATCCGAAAGCCGGCCCGCTTGAGGAGCGCAGCGAGGATAGCCATCGCCCGACGCTCCCGCAAAGCCCGACCGCGCAATTTGCTGCCCTCGATGCATCCCCGCTCGTTGCCGCCGGCAAGCCGAACAGGATCATGGCGCCATCACCCAGAAAGCTCGTGATCATGCCGCCGTGGACGACCGCCTCCCTGTCGACCAGGGCGTGAAATTCCTTCAGCAATTCCCGCACCCCATCCGGACCGAGTTGCTCGCTCAACGCCGTGAATCCCGACAGATCGATAAAGACGATCGCCGCATTCTGTCGGACCGGCTCAACAAGAAAGTTCGGATCCCGCCTCAGCCATTCCTGCATGGCCGGCGCCTGAAACTGTTCGAGCAACTCGCTCCTTGCGGCGAAATATTGCGCCTGACGCCTGCCCGACCAGAGCTGAAGGGCCCCGAAAACAGCGATCGGTACGGCGACAGCGGCGAGCGGGACGGCCGCGCCCAGGACAATGTCCGACGAGAATGCCAAAAAAATCGTGGCGACCCAGATCAAAAGGATGCCGACTGCCGCAATGAGGCCTACCGCGCTTCGGCGCCATGCCAGAAGACCGACGAGGAGCGCGGGCAGCAAGACCGCGACGACGCCGTCGGCCATGCGAACGGATCGGTCCCGCAACGGGCCGTCTCCGGCCATCAGATGGCTAATGGCGGTTGCGATGATTTCGACTCCGGGCATCAACGAATCGAATGGACTGGAGAAGAAGTCGCCGCCCCCGGAGACGGTCGCGCCAACAACCACAATCCGATCCCGGATGGTTTCGGGCGCAATATCGCCGGCAAGGACCGATGCCGCGCTGATGGTGCGGATCGTCCGGCGTGGGCCGTAGAACGTAATCGGCAGGGCATGGTCGAGGTCGGTTGGAACCGATCGCTGATCCAGCATCAGCCGATGTGGCTCGATCGTGGGTTCCTTTCCGATTGCCAGCGCGACGGCGCGAAGCGCAAATGACAACTCGACCGCATCGCTCGTACGAAACAGCATCGGGATCGATCGAGGCGTACCGGTTCGATCGGTTGCCACGTTGACGATGCCGATTTGCGCATGATCAGTGAATTTCTGCAGGGGCGAGAGGAATCTTTCGGCGGTCGGGAGGCGGGCAAGCGGGCCCGCGCCATTCCCGGCGAAAATCGACTGGCGAGCTTCCGGGAAGATGGCAGCGGCGGCAATGACGCAAGGGCGCAAGGCGAGCGATTTCGCCAGAGCGTCATCGGCATCGTCGGTGCCCTTGTCGACCAGTAGCAGATCAACCGCAACGACTCTCGGCTGATGCTGCGCGATCGTATCCACGATTTTCGCAACATCGCTCCGGCTCAGCGGATAAACGCCTTTCTGCTTCACGATGGTATCGTCGATGGCGACAATGGTCACGAAATCCGGCGGAGGTTTCACGCCTCGCATGAGCGTCCGCAGATCGATGGTCGTGGATTCAAGGCGGTCGAGAAACCGCAGGCGGCCATGATCGTGCGCGAAATAAATGCCGAACCCCCAGAGCGCGGCCAGAGCGATGGCGAGCGTGGTCTGGAAACGACGCCTCATCATTCCTGGCTTACTGTCCAAGGCGGGCCATCAGCGCCGACACCCGCGCCGGAGCCCAGCGCTTGACGGTCAAAGGCGCACCCGCCTCGACGTCCACGCCTTCGCCAGCCGCCAACGTCACGCCGCGGCTGCGCCTCGCTCGCGGTGCGACGGCAACCCGCCCGTCGACGACGAAGACGGACGTCTTGCCCTCGGCAGCATCGACGGCCCACTTCGTGCCGCGGACACCAGCGATCGCCTGCGGTGTGGTGACCTGGAATTTGTGTCCGCCGGATTTCGCCGGAACCTCGATCAGCAAGGCCTTGCTGGTGAGTTCTACCCCGTCTACCCGGCCCTTGCGGCCGCGTGTCTGCAGCGTAAAGCGGGCGCCATTTTCGGCGACGATCGTCACGCCGCCTTCACAATGCAGCGTCTGGGTGCCGCCGGCTGAATTTTCCGACGGGCAGGGCGAATTGGCGGGCTGAGCGGTCGCGATTTCAATGGCGGCCAGCGCACAGGCAAGCAGCACAAATCCGGCTTTGAGAACCGCTTTCATGACACCATGCCTCCTGACAATGACTTTACTGAAACGACGTTAGATCATGATGCGATCAAGTGGAATCGCATCATGATCTCATCTCTTTGTTTGAGCATGATCCTTGCGCAAACGTGTTCCGCGGTTGTTGGCTAAGGGAAAACCGGCTTCCATTTTGCGCTAACGCGGCCCTTCGGGTCCGGATCAAGCTCTAGCGGATCGCGCCGCTTATTCTGCCATGTTGCCGTGGCAAGCGGTATTGGAAAGCGTCTCGTGCGATGCGGCGGAGAAGCGCAGCAAACAAGGCAAGCGTGACGCTCACGCCGAAATTTTCGGATCATCGTGCTGGACGGCCTGCGGCTGTCCGGAATCGTCGATTGCGACATAGGTGAAGTTGCCGTCGGTCACCAGGATCGATTGCATCTCCTTGCGGCGGAGAACCCAGGCTTCGAGATGGACCGTGATCGACGTCCTCCCGATCCTGACGAGATTGGCATGGACGGAAACGAGATCACCGACGAAAACGGGTTTGCGGAAATTCATCGCTTCGATCGCAACCGTGACGGTGCGCGATTTTGCGATTTTGGAGGCAAACACGCCGCCGCCGACATCCATCTGGGCCAGCAGCCAGCCGCCGAAGATATCGCCGTTCTGGTTGGTGTCGGCCGGCATTGCCAGCGTGCGGATGCAGAGATCGCCGCAAGGCTCGCTTTCGGCAACAGGCGGGGCGTGAACGGCTTGTGCGTCGGTCATGTCCAAATCTGATTCTGTTATTTGAAACTACTCCAGCCGGCATCCGGCGTGAACCGGTCGCCGAACCTGGCAGCGAGCGTGCGCAAGGTCGATACGACGTTCTCCGTGCCCCGGGTCCGGGCGTAATTCAACGGACCGCCGCGAAACGGCGCATAGCCAGTGCCGAAGATCATCGCGCCATCGACCTC
The DNA here is from genome assembly GCF_035570375.1 of Bradyrhizobium sp. GTDB lineage: Bacteria > Pseudomonadota > Alphaproteobacteria > Rhizobiales > Xanthobacteraceae > Bradyrhizobium. Next base: position 20,277 of record NZ_DATMLW010000041.1, read on the forward strand.
ATCGGGATTTTCCACGATACCCTCGCGCAGGCAGGCGACGCAGACATTCGATATCGGCAGGACAAGCCGGTCGATCATCTCATCCGTCGGCTGCGCCACCGAAGACGAGGCCCGCGCCTTGTCGGCCTTGCCGCCCTTCCAGACATAGAATCCCTTGCCGCTCTTGCGTCCGAGTTCGCCGCTGGCGACCTTGTCGCGCAGCCACGCCGGCGTCGGCGGCAAGAGTGAACCGAATTTCGAGCGAAGCATGTCGCCGACCGCGAGAGAAATATCGAGGCCGACCTGATCGGCGAGTTCGATCGGACCCATCGGCATGCCGAATTTCTCCGCCGCCGCGTCGATGGTGAGCTTGTCGATCTTCTCGTCGAGCATCACCATGGCCTCGAGCACGTAGGCCGTCAGCGCGCGATTGACGACAAAGCCCGGGGAACTCTTGACCGGCAGCGGCAGACGGTCGATGGCGCCGACAAAGGCGAGCGCCTCTTTCAAGAGTTGCGGGTCGGCGCCGTCATGGCTGATGACCTCGACCAGCTGCAGGCGCGATACCGGGTTGAAGAAGTGCAGGCCCACCAGCCGTTCCGGATTTTTCAGGCTCGTGCGCAAATCCTGCAATGGAATGCTCGATGTGTTAGTGGCGAGTATCGCCGATTGTTTCATTCTCGGCTCAAGGGAGGCATAGACTTTCTGCTTCAATTGCAGATTCTCCGGCACCGCCTCGATGATCAGATCGGCCGTGCGCACGCCCTCGCCGTCGAGATCGGGAATCAGCCGGTCGAGCGCGTCGCGGACATCGATGCGGTTGCGCCTGATCTTGCCGAACAAATCGGCGGCGCGCTTCATTGCACCCGCAATTGGTTCAGCCTTCATATCGGCAAGCGTGGCCCGCATGCCCTGGTTGGCGCACCAGGCGGCGATGTCGCCACCCATCGCTCCGGCGCCGATGACGTGAACGTGGTGGACCTTATTGCCCGAGCCCGCGGCTTTCTTCATCTGATCGCGCAGGAAGAACACCCGGATCAGGTTCTGCGCGGTCGGCGTCACCATCAGATTGGCAAACGAGGTCTTTTCGGCAGCCAGCATCGCCGCCTTGTCGCCGCCGTGCTTTTCCCAAAGATCGATCAAGGCATAGGGCGCGGGATAATATTCGTGCGGCGCGGCCTTCTCGGCCTGGCTGCGCATGCGCGAGGCCAGAAATCGTCTCGCCGGGCCTGAGTTCAGGACGCTATTGATAAGGCCCGAACGGGCACGCCTCAACCGGCCGAACACCGCATCCTTCACGGCATTGCGCACATGCCGCTCCTGCGTCACCGCATCGACCAGCAGCAGCGACTTCGCCCTTCGCGCATCGATGGTCTTGCCGGTCAGCATCAGCGTCATCGCCTGCATCGGATTGACGAGCTGCGTAAATCGCGCGGTGCCGCCGAGGCCGGGATGCAGCCCAAGCATCACTTCCGGGAATCCAAAGCGCGCGCCATCGATCGCAATGCGTGACTGACAGGCGAGCGCGACTTCCAGCCCACCGCCGAGACAGAAGCCGTGAATGACGGCGAGGGTGGGAAACTTCAACGCTTCAAGGCGGTCGATCACCGCATGCGCCTGGCCGATTGCCGCTTCGACCGCGTGCGAATCGGTCGCGCCGCGAAACTCGTTGGCGTCGGCACCGGCGATGAAGCCGCTTGCTTTCGCCGAGCGGATCACAAGCCCGGCGGGCCGCTCGCTCTCCAGCGCCGCGAGGACCGAATCGAATTCCACGAGCACGTCGGCCGACAGGGTGTTGGCGCTGGCCTCGGCGCGATCGAACAACAGCCAGGCGATGCCGTCGGCATCCCGCGTCAGCTTGAAGTGGCGATAGGGCCCGCCGGCTTCAGGCTGGGGTCCGAGTTCCAGCACGCGATTGGCGAGCACGTCCATGATCTGGCTGTGCATGGCGTCCCCTAAACCGTTTCGATCAACATGGCACCGCCCAATCCGCCGCCGATGCATTCGGTGGCGATACCGCGCCTGGTGCCCAGCCGCTTCATCGCATTGACGAGGTGCAGCACGATACGGTTGCCGCTGGTGCCGACGGGATGGCCGAGGCTGATGGCCCCGCCATCGACATTCAGCCTGGCGCGGTCGATCTCTCCGGCCGCGCCGTCGAGACCCAAAATCTCACGGCAGAATTTCTCGTCGTTCCACGCCGCGAGACATCCGAGCACCTGCGTGGCGAACGCCTCGTTCAACTCCCAGGTCTCGATATCGCCAAGCAACAAATTGTGGCGCTTGAGAAGCTCGGTTGCCGACAACACCGGACCCAGACCCATGATCGAAGGATCGAGTGCCGCCCAGTGGCTGTCGACGATGACGGCCTTCGGATTGAGGCCATGCTTTTTCACCGCTTCTTCGGACGCAAGGATGACCCAGGAGGCGCCGTCCGTGATTTGCGAGGAATTTCCGGCGGTGACCACGCCCCAGGGCCGTTCGAACACCGGCTTCAGGCCGGCGAGCTTCTCCGGCGTGGAATCCGGCCGCACACCGTCGTCGTGGTCGTAGAATTTGCCGTCGCGGGCGAACGCGGTCTCGACCTCGCCCTTGAGAAAACCCTGTTCCTGCGCGCTGGCGAGCCGCTTGTGGCTTTCGACGGCATAGGCATCCGACTGCTCGCGTGTAATGCCGAACAGGTGCCCGACCACTTCGGCGGTCTGACCCATGTTCAGTTCGGTAATCGGATCGGTGAGGCCCCGTTCAAGACCGATCACCGGCTTGAAATAGGCCGGCCGCGCTTTGGCCACCGCCGCCAGCTTGCCGAGAACTCCCCTGGCACCGGCAAGGCCAGCGAACCAGCGCACTCCCTGCGCCGGCCACACCAGCGGGGCGTAACTCAAAGCCTCCGTGCCGCCGGCAAGAATCAGGTCCGAGATGCCCTGCTGGATATAGCGATAGGCGGTATCGATCGACTGCATGCCGGAGCCGCAATTGATCTGCACCGTGAACGCGACCATTTTCTCGCCCATGCCCAGCCGCAATGCGGCAACGCGGGCCGGGTTCATCTCGTCGGCGATGACATTGACACAGCCGAGAATGACCTGGTCGAAGGCGGAAGCCGCGAAGGGCTGACGTGCCAGAAGCGGACGGCCGCATTGCACGGCGAGGTCGACCGGCGTGAAAGGTCCGGGGCCGCTGCGCGCTTTCAAGAACGGCGTCCGGCTGCCGTCGATAATATAGACCGGACGGGCCATCAGCTTGCCGCCCTTTGTTCACCCAGTTCCTGAAAGAACCGATGCACGTCCGCGCCCTTCCTGTAAATCGGCGACAGGGCTTCCGGCGCAAAATCGTCGACCTCGATCACCTTGGCGACGGCTTCATGGGCGGCCGCCAATTGCTGGCCTTCGGCTTGCGTGATGACGCCGCGCTTGACCGCCTCCTGCCAATCGTGAATGCGGGCGGAATGCATGCGTTTCGCGATCTCTTCGGCGGCCGTGACCAGGAGAAATGCCTTTTCCAGCCGCGCGACGCCGCGATCATCATCGACATGCGACAGATTCGGCGTCAGCCGATCGCGCGCCGCCGACGGCGCCAGCACGAGCTGCGCGCATTCGTGCACCACGCGGTCGGAAGGCCCGAGCACGCGTGCCCCGAACGGCTGGACGATAAGTTGCAGAACGCTTGCGACAAAGCGGTTCGGCAGATTAGCCAGGATTTCGGCAAAACGGTTTTCGATGGTGCGGAAGCCCGTTGCCATGCACCATTCCAGCGCGGCGAAGTCGGCCGCCTGCCGTCCTTCATCCTGCCAGCGCTTGAGCGCTGCCGATAACAGGTACAATTCGGACAGGATGTCGCCGAATCGAGCCGAAATCATTTCCTTGCGCTTGAGCGCTCCGCCGAGCGTCAACAGCGCCATGTCGGCGCACAGCGCAAACGCCGCCGAATAGCGCGAGAGCTGGCGGTAGAACCCGCTCGCTTCGCCAGCGTCAGGCGCGGGCGCGAACATTCCTCCGGTCCAGCTTCTCGCCCAGGCGCGGACCAGCGTGGTCATGCTGTGACCGACATGCTGCCAGAACGCCTTGTCGAAGGCGTCCAGACCCTTGGCGCGGTCTTCTTCACCGAGCGCATTCATCTCCTGCAGGAGATAAGGATGGGAGCGGATCGCACCTTGCCCGAACACGATCAGATTCCGGGTGAGAATATTGGCACCCTCCACCGTGATGCCAACCGGCACCGAACGATAAAGACCGCCGAGGTAGTTTTGCGGCCCGTCGATCACGGCCTTGCCGCCGTGGATATCCATGGCATCGTCGATCGCGATCCGCATCCGCTCGGTCGCCTGCAATTTCATGATGCCGGAGATGACCGCGGGATGATGCCCCTGGTTGAGCGCGGCGCAGGTGAGCCTGCGCGCGGCGTCGAGCAGATAGGCCGTCGCCGCGATGCGGGCGAGCGGCTCCTCGATGCCTTCGAATTTGCTGATGGAAATGCCGAACTGCTCGCGGATGCGCGCATAGGCGCCGGCGGTGCGCGCGGCGTAGGCGGCGCCGGCCGCCGACAGCGACGGCAGCGAGATGCCGCGGCCGGCGGCAAGTGCCGTCATCAGCATCTTCCAGCCCTGGCCGATCCGCTCCTGGCCTCCGATGATATAGTCGAGCGGGATGAAAACGTCGTGGCCCCAGTTCGGGCCGTTCTGGAACACCTGCATCGCCGGCAGATGGCGACGGCCGATCTCAACGCCCGCCAGGTCGGTCGGGATCAGCGCAACGGTGATGCCGAGTTCTTCCTCGCTTCCGACGAGGTGATCGGGATCGTACGCCTTGAAGGCCAGGCCAAGCAGCGTCGCGACCGGACCTAGCGTGATGTAGCGCTTGTGCCAGTTCAGTCTGAGGCCTAGCACCTCGCCCCCCTCGAAATTGCCCTTGCTGATGATGCCGCTATCGATCATCGA
>NZ_DATMLW010000042.1:0-35187 GCF_035570375.1 Bradyrhizobium sp.
TCTCTTCCAGGCCGGCGCCTATCTCTTTCACACTTCAGGCGCCGCGTATGTCTCCGCCGCGCTCGCCTATGGCTGGCAGGACGTCACCACCAATCGTGTGGTGACGGCAGCGGGCTTCGACCAGCTCCGCACCGAGTTCAAGGCGAACGCGTTTTCGGGACGCGCCGAAGGCGGCTACCGCTTTGTGGTGCCAACGTGGGGTGGCGGATTCGGTCTCACGCCTTATGCGGCGGCCCAGTTCGTCACCTTCGATCTGCCGGCCTATGCCGAACAGGCGATCATCGGCCTCAATACCTTTGCGTTGTCCTATGGCGCACATGACGTCACCGATCCGCGCAGCGAACTCGGTTTTCGTGCCGACAAGTCCTGGCTAACGACCGACGGCCTTCTCACGTTGCGCGGGCGTCTCGCCTGGGCGCACGATTATGATCCGAACCGCGCGATCGGTGCGACCTTCCAGGCGCTGCCGGTTGCGAGCTTTGTCGTCAGCGGCGCGGCGCAAGCCTCCGACTCCGTGCTCACCACGGCGTCGGTCGAGACGCGCTGGAGAAACGGCTGGTCGGCGGCGGCGACCTTCGAAGGTGAATTCTCGGGCGTCACGCGCTCCTACGCCGGCAAGGGCGTTGTGCGATACGTGTGGTGATGCAGGCGCATCCGGCCTCGCCATCGCGAGCACGGAGGAGCGGCCGTTAGGCCGCATCTCGCCGCCTCAGCTCTGATGTGGGTCCGGCATCGCACCGCCCAGCGCGGCCGTGAGTTCGGCCGCAACCTCGCGCACGATCCGGCCGATTCCCGGCAGCCGCTCATTGGTGACCCGGCTGGTCATGCCTGAGGCGGAAATCGCGGCCAGCGGCTCGGCATGATGATCGTAGACCACGGCGGCGACGCAGCGCAGGCCGATCTGCGCCTCCTCGTCATCGACGGCATAGCCCCGGCGGCGAATGGTCTGAAGCTCCTTGAACAGGTCGCCCGGCCGCACGATCGATTTCTCGGTCAGCCGCGGCATGCCATGATGGCGGATGATGGCGCTGACGTCCTCGTCCGAATAGGCCGCAAGCACTGCCTTGCCGACGCCGGAGGCGACCATCGACACCCGGCCGCCGACCTTGGTGAGCGAGCGCATGATCTCGCGGCTTTCCATTCGGGTAAGCACGATGATGAATTCGTCGTCGACGACCGCGAGATTGGCGGTCTCGCGCGTCAGGTCGCGAAGCTTGCGCAAATAAGGGATCGCCTGCGCGGTGAAATTGCGGTGGCGGGCAAAGGTCGCGCCGACCATGAACGCCCGCGCGCCGACATGCCATTTCGATTGGTCGCGATCGAACTGCACGAAGCGGCGATGTTCGAGCGTGGTAAGCAGGCGATGCACGGTCGAAGTCGACAAACCCGTGCGGATGGCGAGGTCGCTCAAACGATAGCCCTCATCATCCTCGGCAAGGGTTTCGATGATCGCGAGCGCACGATCCACCGATTGAACGCCACCGTCCCGGGGATCGGGGTCGCCGTCCGCGCCGGATTTCGGCTCGACCAACCTGCGCCGGATCACGTTTTTCTTCATCGCGACCTTCTCGGTAGGTGGGAAGACGTGTTCGCCGCTCGATAGAAAATTCCGCGCTGTTGAAAAATTTCAGGAGAACGGTGGCCGCCCCGGAAAAAATCCGGGGCGGCCCTTTGGCGTCTTACAGAAGGCCCGCGCCGCGCGCCCATTTGTACTTGGCGCCCAGAACCTCGACCGGCAATTCGGTCGAATAGGCGTAGGCCGGAATGCCGTTCTGATAGAGATATTCGGCCGCTTCCTCGACCTCGACATCGCCGGCGAGCGAGGCAACCATCGGCTTGACGAAGCCCTTGGCTTCCATCTCCTTCTTCACCTCGACCATGTTGCGCGCGAACACCATCGGCGGCGTAACGATGGTGTGCCAGTAGCCGAGGATCAGCGAATGGATGCGGTCATCGGAGAGACCGAGCTTGACCGTGTTGACATAGGTGATCGGCGGCTCGCCGCCGGTGATGTCGACAGGGTTGCCGGCCGCGCCGAACGGCGGGATGAACTTGCGGAACGCGGCATCGAGATCGGGCGGCATCGCCATCAGCTGCAGGCCGTTATCAACGACCGAATCCGACAACAGTACGCCCGAACCGCCGGCACCGGTGATGATCAGCACGTTCTCGCCCTTCGGCGTCGGCAGCACCGGCACGCCGCGCGCGAATTCGAGCAATTGCCTCAGGCTGCGGGCGCGGATCACACCGGACTGCTTGAACACGTCCTCGTAGATCTTGTCGTTGCCGGCGAGCGCACCGGTGTGCGAGGACGCCGCCCTGGCGCCGGCCGAGGTGCGGCCTGCCTTCAACACCACCACCGGCTTCTTCTTTGAGACGCGCTTGGCGGCCTCCGCAAAGGCGCGGCCGTCCTTGAGGTCTTCGCAGTGCTGGGCGATCAGGTTGGTGTTGGGGTCCTGCTCGAAGAAGGCTAGCAGATCGTCTTCGTCGATGTCGGACTTGTTGCCGAGCCCAACGATTGCGGAAACGCCCATCTTGGCCGAGCGCGAGAAGCCGATGATCGCCATGCCGATGCCGCCCGACTGCGAGGACAGGGCCGCGTGACCCTTGACGTCATAGGCGGTGCAGAAGGTGGCGCAGAGATTGGCCGGCGTATAATAGAAGCCGTAGATGTTCGGCCCCATCAGGCGGACATTGTACTTCTTGCCGACCTCGACGATTTCGGCCTGCAGTTCCGGGTGGCCGGCTTCGGCGAAGCCCGACGGGATCAGGACGGCGCCGGGAATTTTCTTCTCGCCGCATTCGGCGAGTGCTGCGGCAACGAATTTCGCTGGGATGGCAAACACCGCGACGTCGATGACGCCGGGTACGTCCTTGACGCTCTTGTAGGCCTTGTAGCCGAGGATCTCGGGAGCCTTGGGATGGATCGGCAGGATCTCGCCCTTGTAGCCGCCGTTGATCAGGTTCTTCATCACCGAGTTGCCGATCTTGCCGTCCTCGGCCGAGGCGCCGATCACGGCCACCGCCCTGGGCTGCATGATGCGGTTCATCGCCACCACGATTTCCTCGGTCGGGCGCGGCGCCGGGCGCGGCTTGTAGTCGAAGTCGACGACGATACGCACGTCGGCGGCCACCGCATCCTTCTTGGTGGCGAAGACGGGGTTGAGATCGAGTTCGACGATTTCGGGAAAGTCAGTGACGAGCTGCGACACCTTCACGATCACCTCGGCAAGCGCGTCGCGGTTGACCGGATCGCCGCCGCGCACGCCCTTGAGCATGTCGTGGGCCTGGATGCCGTCGAGCATCGAGAGCGCGTCCTCCCTGGTGGCGGGCGCGAGACGGAAGGTGATGTCCTTGAGAATTTCGACCAGCACGCCGCCAAGCCCGAAGGCCACCAGCTTGCCGAACGATCCGTCGGTGATGGAACCGACGATGACTTCGGTGCCGCCGGCGAGCATCTGCTGAATCTGAACGCCTTCGATCTTGGCGTCGGCCTTGTACTTTTTGGCGTTGGCCAGAATGGTGTCGTAATTCTTTTCCACGTCGGCGGCGGTCTTCACGCCAACCATCACGCCGCCGGCCTCGGTCTTGTGCAGAATGTCGGGCGAGACGATCTTCATCACCACCGGGAAGCCCATCGAGGATGCGATCTTCGCCGCCTCGGACGCCGACCTGGCGACGCCCTCCTTTGGAACCGGGATGCCGTAGGCGTCGCAAACCAGCTTGCCTTCGGGCGCCGTCAGACTGGTGCGCTTATCCGCCTTGACCGCATCGAGAACCTTGCGGACCGCATCTTTCGAATTCGACATTGGCTTCCTCCTTGACGTCTATTTTGCTCGCTGGGCAGCGCGTTCCGGCGTCAGCCTCAAAACTTGCCTTCACAAACTCAACCGCTCTTCACGATGATGGCAAACGCTGGTGACGGCCTTCCGAAGTTCGCAATCCGTCTCAGCAGCACCTTGTTGCGAACTCCGGAAAGTCATGGGCACGAGCAGTTGGTGAGTCCCGGTACCGCCGGCCGATCTGAGGTCCCCGAATGAACCTGCCGCTTGTGGCGCAGGGACTTCGGATCGGCGGTACCGGTTCCGCGTGGGCTGGCGGCCCGACCGGGCCGCCGAAAAACGGGTTTGCATGGCATTTGGTATGCCAGAGCCGAACTTGTCAAGTCGGGGAAGTGCTGAAATTATGGGTAACTTGACATTCTGGCATGTGGCATGCCAAAAATCATTGATACTGTGGTTCTAAATAAACCACCTGCCACGGAACCGACCGATCGTGAATCCGCGCAAACAAATAAAGGCGCCGCCAAGCATGGCAGAGACAGATATTTCTGTTGTCCGGATCGTGCCGGAGACGAGCTTCAAGAACAAGGCCTATGAGGCCTTGAAGGAAGCCATCCTGAAGATGGACATCTACTCGACGCCCGAGCCGGTCATGCTCGACGAGCGGGCGCTCTCCGAACGCCTCGGTGTCAGCCGCACCCCGATCCGCGAGGCGATCGCGATGCTGGAGCAGGATGGTTTCGTCAAGACCGTGCCTCGCCGCGGCATCATGGTCGTGCGCCGGACCAAAAGCGAGATCGTGGACATGATCCGCGCCTGGGCAGCGCTGGAAAGCATGGCCGCGCGATTGATCACGACCACCGCGCGCAAGAAGGACATCTCGGCACTGCGCGACTTCTTCAGGGATTTCGGCAAGGATCGCCTGCCGCAGGATCACGTCGAGGAATATTCGAAAGCCAATATCGCTTTCCACCAGGCGCTGATCTCGCTCAGCGAGTCGCCGGTGCTGGTTGACATGACCAACGAAATCCTTTTGCACGTCCGCGGCTACCGGCAATTGACGATCGGACGCAGCGAGCGCATCGCTGCATCCCTGCCCGAGCATCTAGGTATCATCGACGCGCTCGAACAGCGCGACACCGAGCTTGCGGAAAAGCGGGCGCGGGACCACACACTCGGCCTTGCGGCTTACGTCGAAGCGCATGGCCACGAACTTTTTTAGCGCCCCGATAATGCCGGCTTGGCGCGACTAATCAGGGGACTTTAAACGTCCTCATCAAGAAACGATCAGGGAGAAGCGGATGTCCGCACTAGCACAGAGCGTCGAAACGAAAACGGCTGGGACGGAGCAGGAGCTCACCGACGGCTTCCACCTCATTATCGAGGCGCTCAAGCTCAACGACGTCAAGACCATCTACGGCGTGCCGGGCATTCCGATCACCGATTTCGGGCGCATGGCGCAGGCCGCGGGCATCCGCGTGCTCTCGTTCCGTCATGAACAGAACGCCGGCTACGCGGCGGCGATCGCCGGCTTTCTGACCAGGAAGCCCGGCGTTTGCCTCACCGTGTCGGCGCCCGGCTTCCTCAACGGCCTCACGGCGCTGGCGCATGCCACCACCAATTGCTTCCCGATGATCCTCATATCCGGCTCGTCGGAGCGCGAGATCGTCGACCTGCAGCAGGGCGACTACGAGGAAATGGACCAGCTTGCGATTGCCAAGCCGCTCTGCAAGGCGGCGTTCCGCGTGCTGCATGCCGCCGATATCGGCATCGGGCTGGCGCGTGCGATCCGCGCCGCGGTTTCGGGACGTCCGGGCGGCGTCTATCTCGATCTGCCCGCCAAGCTTTTCGGCCAGGTCATGAATGCGGAGGCGGGGCGGAAATCGCTGGTCAAGGTGGTGGATGCCGCGCCGGCGCAGATCCCCGCCCCTGCCGCCATCAAGCGCGCGCTCGACGTGCTCAAGAGCGCCAAGCGTCCGCTGATCATCCTCGGCAAGGGCGCGGCCTATGCGCAGGCCGACGACGACATTCGCGCGCTGGTCGAGAAGAGCGGCGTTCCGTTCCTTCCCATGAGCATGGCCAAGGGCCTGTTGCCGGACACCCATCCGCAATGCGCCGGCGCGGCGCGCTCGACCGTGCTGAAGGAAAGCGACGTCGTGATGCTGATTGGCGCCCGCCTCAACTGGCTATTGTCGCATGGCAAGGGCAAGAGCTGGGGCGAGCTACCCAAGAAATTCATCCAGATCGATATCGAGCCCAAGGAAATGGACTCCAATGTCGAGATCGCAGCACCCGTGGTCGGCGATATCGGCTCCTGCGTGTCGGCGCTGCTTTCGGCGATGGGCGCTGGCTGGCCGGCGGCGCCCGCCGACTGGGCGAAGACGGTCAGCGCAAAGCGCGAGGAAAACGTCGCCAAGATGGCGCCGCGGCTGATGAACAACAATTCGCCGATGGACTATCACGGCGCGCTCGGCGTGCTGCGCACCATCGTCAAGGAGCGGCCCGACGCCATCCTTGTCAACGAAGGCGCCAACACGCTCGACCTCGCGCGCGGCACCATCGACATCTACAAGCCGCGCAAGCGACTCGACGTCGGCACCTGGGGCGTGATGGGCATCGGCATGGGTCAGGCGATTGCCGCAGCGGTGGAGACCGGCAAGCCGGTGCTCGCGGTCGAGGGCGACAGTGCTTTCGGCTTCTGCGGCATGGAGGTGGAGACGATCTGCCGCTACGACCTCCCGGTCTGCGTCGTCGTCTTCAACAATAACGGCATCTATCGCGGCACCGACGTGAACGCGGGCGGATCGGATCCTGCGACCACCGTGTTCGTCAAGGGCGCGCGCTACGACAAGATGATGGAGGCGTTCGGCGGCGTCGGCGTCAACGCGACCACACCGGACGAATTGAAGCGCGCCGTGAACGAGGCGATGGATTCCGGCAAGCCGACCCTGATCAATGCGGTGATCGATCCGGCAGCCGGTTCGGAGAGCGGCCGCATCGGCAACCTCAACCCGCAGAGCGCGCTGAAGAAGAAATAAACCAGACGGATCCACATGCTCCTGCGCGACAGGAGCCGATATCAGACGGAGCAAGACAATGACAAAGGCGCTGAAGGGGGTTCGAATTCTCGATTTCACCCACGTTCAATCGGGGCCGACCTGCACGCAATTGCTGGCGTGGTTTGGTGCCGACGTGATCAAGGTCGAGCGCCCCGGCGTCGGCGACATCACGCGCGGTCAATTGCAGGACAAGCCAAAGGTGGACAGCCTGTATTTCACCATGCTCAACCACAACAAGCGATCGATCACGCTCGACACCAAGAATCCGAAGGGCAAGGAAGTCCTCACCGCGCTGATCAAGGCCTGCGACGTGCTAGTGGAGAATTTCGGTCCCGGTGTGCTCGACCGGATGGGGTTCCCCTGGGAAAAGATCCACAGCATCAACCCGAAGATGATCGTGGCCTCGATCAAGGGTTTTGGTCCGGGTCCCTATGAAGACTGCAAGGTCTATGAGAACGTCGCGCAATGCACGGGTGGTTCGGCATCGACCACGGGTTTCCGAGACGGACTGCCGCTCGTCACCGGCGCGCAGATCGGCGACAGCGGCACCGGGCTGCATCTTGGGCTCGGCATCGTCGCCGCACTCTACCAGCGCACCATGACCGGACAGGGCCAGCGCGTCACCGTGGCCATGCAGGACGGCGTCTTGAACCTCGCCCGCGTCAAGTTGCGCGATCAACAGCGCCTCGCTCATGGTCCGCTCACGGAATACAGCCAGTTCGGCGAAGGGATTCCGTTCGGCGACGCGGTGCCGCGCGCCGGCAACGATTCCGGTGGTGGCCAGCCCGGCCGTATCCTCAAGTGCAAGGGCTGGGAGAGCGATCCCAACGCCTACATCTACTTCATCACCCAGGCGCCGGTCTGGGAGAAGATCTGCGACGTGATCGGCGAGCCCGGCTGGAAAACCCATCCCGACTACGCAAAACCCCCGGCCCGGCTCAAACGCCTCAACGAAATCTTCGGGCGCATCGAGCAGTGGACCATGACCAAGACCAAGTTCGAGGCCATGGAGATCCTCAACAAGGACGACATTCCCTGCGGGCCGATCCTGTCGATGAAGGAACTCGCCGAGGATCAGTCATTGCGGGCCACCGGCACGGTGGTCGAGGTGGATCATCCCACCCGCGGCAAGTACCTGTCGGTCGGCAACCCGATCAAGCTTTCCGACAGCCCCAGCGAGGTCAAGCGCTCGCCGCTGCTCGGCGAACATACCGACGAGGTCCTCCGGCAGGTTCTTGGGTTCTCGGACCAACAGGTCAAGGAAATCCACGACTCCGGCGCGCTCGACCCGCCGCAGAAGGTCGCCGCCGAGTAAGGGATTTTCCCGAAACTTGCTTCGATCCAGCTTGGGCCGCCGATTTTTCCGGCGGCCCTTTTGTTTGGGGTTACTGGTCGAGACGTCGGTTCCATATTGCGTTGCCAGATCTCTATGCTGCAGCGCGGACAATCGAGGAGCTTTGGTATCTTGTATACGTGGATTGCGCGCCTTCCGGGCGCACCTTCTGCCCCCTTGTGGTCGGCGTTGAGTGCATTCTGGTGACGAACGCCCAGAGCGCCTTGCGCGACGGTGATCAGACCTGTTTCGTGCCTGACGGCGCTGCCGACGATATTTGCCGGGCTGGTTTCCCCTCTCACCTTCGAAAATTGAATCCCATTCCTGGGGCTCGCGTTCGCGCTGCCTCGGTTCCTGAAACCCGTGGTCGCTCCCCGCTCAGCCTCGTAACGAATTATGACTTGCGCTCTGGCATATCACATACCAATATGCGGCAGCCGGCAGCGCTACGTCCAAGAACGAACAAAAGCGCACCAGGGAAGGAAACATGATCGCCACCCAAACCACCGCACCAATTGCATCGGGCAAGTACTCCCGCTGGCTGCAACTTGCGTTGCGCCTGCGAAACCCGGAATCAAGAACGAGGGGGAAATACAAATGGCAGTAACAGCACAGCTCGATTCGCGGCCGGTCGCAATCAGCGCGACACGATGGACGATCCTCATTTGTGCGATCCTCTGCATGGTGATGATCGCCAATCTGCAATACGGATGGACGCTTTTTGTTAATCCCATGGCAGCGAAGCATGGCTGGTCTATTGCCGCGATACAGGTGGCTTTCAGTATCTTCATTGCTCTTGAGACTTGGCTCACGCCGGTTTCCGGCTGGATCGTTGACAAACTTGGCCCGCATGGAGCGAAGTACGTGGTCGCCTTCGGCGGAATTACGGTGGCAATCGGCTGGGTTATAAACGCCTATGCTGACACGCTGACGATGTTGTACATCGGCGCTGTGATCGGCGGCCTCGGGGGTGGCGCGGTCTATGCCACCTGCGTCGGCCTTGCGGTGAAATGGTTTCCTGATCGGCGCGGTCTTGCAGTCGGCCTCACAGCCGCGGGCTACGGCGCCGGCGCGGCTCTGACCGTCATTCCCATTCAATACGTAATCCATACCAGCGGTTACGAAGCAGCCTTTTTGTGGTTCGGCCTGTTTCAGGGCGGCGTTGTGTTCTTGTTGGCCTGGCTTTTGCGGGCGCCGGAGGCCGGTGAGATGGCTGGCGTTCCCAGTCCCAAGGTTGCTCAGTCATCGCGAAACTACACGCCCGGTCAGGTGCTGGCCTCGCCGATATTCTGGATTCTCTACGTCATGTTCGTCATGGTGTCGGCAAGCGGCCTGATGGCAACGGCGCAAATCGCTCCCATCGCGAAAGACTTCAAGGTCGCGGAGACAATCATTTTCTTCGGTGCCACAACCCTGACTGCCGCACTGATCATCGACAGCGTTGCGAACGGCTTGGCTCGGCCCCTGTTTGGCTGGGTTTCCGATAATATCGGCCGTGAAAATACCATGGCGATCGCGTTCGGCTTGGGGGCCTGCAGTTACTGGCTGCTTGGCACACTCGGCACTGCTCCGTGGGCTTTCGTGGTTTTCGCAGCCCTGATCTTCCTCACCTGGGGTGAGATCTTCAGCCTTTTTCCGTCGACCTGTACCGACACTTTCGGACCAAAATTCGCAACCGTGAATCTCGGCCTCCTTTATACGGCGAAGGGAACCTCGGCATTTCTGGTTCCGGTTGCCAACATCATCAAAACTTCAACCGGCAGTTGGCACCTCGTGTTTCTGCTGACCGCTATCATGAACATAGTGGTGGTGGCGATCGCTCTGTTCATCCTTAAGCCGATGCGCGCACGAATGATGGCCAACGGCTAAACCATATTGAATGCGAGGCGCTCCGCGCACGAATCCAGCGAAGGCGCCCATCCGTTCGATGGGCGCCTTTTTCCTGGACTGACGCCGCTGGAGAGTTCTTGGTATACCAGGGCCTCCAGCACGCCCATTTCCGGATATCACGCCGGAACTGCAAACTCTGGTAAGTGCTGGAATCGTCAGTATTACTGACACTTTTTATGTCCCGAGAGCCAGAATTTCGAATTGACAATTGGCATAATGTATACCAATCTTTCATGAGTTGGATTGCCAATTCCTGCGCCGACCAGAAGGAGCTTGCGATGAAAGTCGGAGACATCCTGCGCAAAAAGACCGCGCGTATTGCCACCATTCGAATGAATGAAACCGTGGGCATCGCCGCCCAGTTGATGCGCGCCAGCAATGTCAGCGCGCTTGTGGTCAAGGACGTGGTGCGGACCGAAGGCAACACCGCCGTCGGCATGTTCACCGAACGCGACGTCGTCCGCGCCATCGCCGAGCACGGTGCCGCCGGCATCAACATGAAGGTCTCGCAGCTGATCTCGGTCCAGCAGCTGGTGTCGTGCAGTTCGAGCGACACGATCGAGGATGTCCGGCACCTGATGAACAGGCACCATATTCGCCATCTGCCGGTCATCGACGATCACAGCCTGTGCGGCGTGATCAGCATGCGCGATATCTCGAGCGCGTTCGACGAACAGGCGATTGCAGCGGCTGCGCCCGCCGCGGCCTGACGCCTCCTTTTTCTCATCCACAATCGCCCTGGCTCCGAAATTACTTTCCGAGCCACGTGACCACTCGTGCCGATTTTCCACCCACCGCTTTTTTTGAAGGGCAGTTTCATGAAAATCTGTATTTACGGCGCCGGCGCGATCGGCGGATATCTCGGGGTCCAGTTTGCACGCGCAGGCGCAGATGTCAGCCTGGTGGCACGGGGAGCGCATCTGGCCGCGATGCGCGCCAACGGCTTGAAGCTCCTGATCGGCGATGCGGAACGCGTGGTTCATCCGCGCTGCACCGACAATCCAGCCGAACTTCCACCCCAGGATTTCGTCGTCATCTGCCTGAAGGCGCATTCGATCACCGGCGCCATCGACGCCATGCGGCCCCTGCTGGGGGCGAAAACCCGCATCGTCACCGCGGTGAACGGAATTCCCTACTGGTATTTCTACAGGCACGGCGGCCGCTACGAAGGCTCGACGCTCGAGAGCATCGACCCGGGCGGGCGTCAATGGCGTGAGCTGGGACCGGAGCGCGCAATCGGTTGCATTGTCTATCCTGCGACCGAGATCGTGGCGCCCGGCGTGATCCAGCACGTCTATGGTGACCGTTTTCCGATCGGAGAGCCCTCGGGAGAAAACAGCGAAGACATCCGACGGCTTTCGGCGCTGTTTAGCGAGGCCGGCATGCAGGCACCGGTGCTCGATCGCATCCGTGACGAAATCTGGCTCAAGCTCTGGGGCAATGTGTGCCTCAACCCGATCAGCGCGCTGACCCACGCAACGCTCGACGTGATCTGTGCGGACCCCGCGACGCGCGCTTTGTCGAAGGCGATCATGCTGGAGAGCCAGGCGATCGCCGAAAAATTCGGAATAAGGTTCCGCGTCGACGTCGAGCGGCGGATCGAGGGGGCGCGCAAGGTCGGCGCGCACAAGACCTCGATGCTCCAGGATCTCGAGCGCGGACGCCCGATGGAGATCGACCCGCTGGTTTCGGTGGTCCAGGAAATGGGGCGTCTGACGCAAACCCCGACGCCGGCGCTCGATGCCGTGCTGGCGCTCGTCGTGCAGCGCGCAGGGATCGCGGGCCTCTACGGCCTCGATCGTCCGGTCACGGTGAAAACGCCGGCCTATGCATGATCGCGGCTGCCGCTAGCGCCGGTGCGGCCATAGACATTTTCCGGTCGCGCCGGCATCCTCTCCTCTGAACGAAGCAGATCAGGGCATCGTCGCCTTGACTTCGGAAAGAGGGCACCAGGCGATGATCAAGACAAGGTTTACCGAGCTCGTCGGCGTCGAGCATCCGGTCGTCCAGGGCGGGATGCAGTGGGTCGGCCGCGCGGAACTCGTCGCTGCCGTCGCCAATGCCGGCGCGCTTGGCTTCATCACTGCGCTGACGCAGCCGACCCCGGAGGATCTCGCAAGAGAGATCGCGCGCTGCCGCGGCCTCACCGACAAGCCGTTCGGCGTCAACCTGACCATCCTCCCCTCGATCAAGCCGCCCCCTTACGCGGAATATCGGCAGGCCATCATCGAAAGCGGCGTCAAGATCGTCGAGACCGCCGGCAACAAGCCGCAGGAGCACGTCACCGAATTCAAGAAGCATGGCATCGTGGTGGTGCACAAATGCACCAGCGTCCGCCACGCGCTTTCGGCCGAGCGCATGGGGGTCGATGCGATTTCGATCGACGGCTTTGAATGCGCAGGCCATCCCGGCGAGGACGACACCCCCGGACTCATCCTGATCCCGGTGGCGGCCGACAAGGTGAAGATCCCGATGATTGCCTCCGGCGGCTTCGCCGACGGCCGCGGCCTGGTCGCGGCCCTTGCGCTGGGAGCCGACGGCATCAACATGGGGACGCGCTTCATGTGCACCAAAGAGAGCCCGATCCATCAGCGCATCAAGGAAAGAATCGTCGCCAATGACGAACGCGAAACCGAGCTGATTTTCCGCACCATGCGCAACACCTCGCGCGTCGCCAGGAACGCGATCAGCACGAAGGTCGTCGCGATGGAAAAGCAAGGCGCCACCTTCGATCAGGTCCGCGATCTCGTCGCCGGCGCCCGCGGCAAAATGGTCTATGCCAACGGCGACGCCGATGAAGGCATCTGGTCGGCGGGACAGGCTCAGGGCTTGATCCACGATATTCCGAGCTGTGCGGAGCTCGTCTCCCGCATCATCCATGAGGCCGAAGCCATCATCCGCAGCCGGCTCGAAGGCATGCTGTCCAGCGGTTACCGTCCGAAGTTCGTGCATGCTTCGAGCACCGGCCGCTCATAGACTTTCGAAAAGAAGCGAGCAATTAGTGGGGCGGGTTTGACATTCGCTGGCTGTCCTTCTCCTTCGTCATTCCGGGGCGCGCGAAGCGTGAGCCCGGAATCCATTCCTCCGGTACTCATGGCCTATTACGTATACCTTCTTGCAAGCGGCAAATACGGAACACTGTATCTCGGCGTGACGAATGATATCATTCGACGCATCTACGAGCACAAAAGCAAAGCTGTCGCTGGTTTCACCAGGCGGTATTCGATCGACAAACTGGTCTGGTTCGAAATTTACGATGACGTCTTGACGGCGATTGCTCGAGAGAAAGAATTGAAGAAATGGCGCGAGATTGGAAAATCCGGTCAATCGAGGAAAGTAATCCGCAGTGGAATGATTTGTATCCAGGAATTGCCGCCGCGCATCTTGGATAAATGGATTCCGGGCTCGCCCTTTGGGCGCCCCGGAATGACGAAGGACAGGTTGCGCTCGTTGTCCTTGGCGAGTGCGAGCGAGCGATAGAGTTGCCGGGCTTGACCTGGCAACTCATCCAATCCTTGAAAAAAAGGCGTTCTTAATCGATGGATGCGCGGATCGAAGCCCGCGCATGACCAGATCGCGCGTAGGCCGAAGCTATCCGGTCATGCTATTGTACGGTTCTCGCCCCGACCTGCACACCAATCAGGAATGACCTTCATGAAAGCCTATGTCTACGGCCCCAGTGGCGCCGAAATCACCGATGTCGTCAGGCCCTCGCCGAAGGGCGCGCAGGTGCTGGTGCGCGTGCGCGCCTGCGCTCTCAATCGCGCCGACCTCGGCATGACCAAGGGCCACGCGCATGGCAGCGCCGGCGGCGTCGGCACCGTATTGGGGATGGAATGGTCGGGCGAGATCGCCGAACTCGGCCCCGAGGCCAAGGGGGCGAAGGTCGGCGACAAGGTGATGGGTTCCGGCGCCGCTGCGTTTGCGGAATATACGCTCGCCGATCACGCGCGGTTGTTCCGCGCGCCATCGAACATGAATTTCGACGAAGCCTGCACATTGCCGATCGCGCTAACCACCATGCACAACGCGGTCGTGACCGTTGGCGGGTTGAGGGCGGGCCAGACCGTCATGATTCAAGGCGCGAGTTCCGGCGTCGGCCTGATGGGCTTGCAGATCGCCAAACTCAAGGGCGCAAAGCTCGTCGTCGGTTCTTCGACCGATCCGGTGCGGCGCGCTCGCTTGAAGGAATTCGGCGCCGACCTCGCGGTCGACTCCAGCGACCCCGGCTGGGTCGATGCCGTGCTGCAGGCGACTGCGGGCGAAGGCGTCGACCTGATCGTCGATCAGATTTCCGGCAAGGTCGCGAGCCAGAATCTCAGAGCCACCAGGATCAGGGGCCGCATTGTCAATGTCGGCCGGCTCGGCGGCACCCGCGCCGAATTCAACTTCGACTTGCACGCGGCGCGCCGCATCGACTATGTCGGCGTCACCTTCCGTACCCGCACCATCGAGGAGATCAGCGAGATTTTCGACGAGGTGCGCAAGGATCTCTGGGGTGCGGTGGAATCGCGCAAATTGCAACTGCCGATCGACAAGGTGTTTTGCTTCGATGATATCGGCAAGGCATTTGAGCACATGGAAGCCAACAAGCATCTCGGCAAGATTGTCGTGACGCTTTGATGCGGAATGATCGAAGGTTGAATCGCTCGTAGGCTGGTTCAGTTCACCTCTCCCGCTTGCGGGGGAGGTCGCCACACTCGTAGAGTGCGGCGGGTGGGGGCCAGAGTTTATTGAAGCAGCGTTCCCAATTAATTCCCCCCTCCCCAGCCCTCCCCCGCAAGCGGGAGAGGGAGCGCACCTTCGTCGCGGTTACAATTCAACCTGATCCCATCATGATCTAAAAATTGGGCCGGGAAAGAAAACATGCGCCATTCGATCGTCAGAATGGTGGTCTCTTTAGCCGTTTCGGCTTTGGCCTCCACCTATGCACAGGCTCAGGATATGCGTGAAATACTGGCCCCCACGGGAAAACTGCGGGTCGGCGTCTATTTCGGCAGCCCCACCTCTATGGTCCACGATGCCAGAACAAACGAGATTCATGGTCTCGCCTTCGATTTGGGCAAGGAACTCGCCAGGCGGCTCAACGTCCCATTTGCGGAAATCAACTACCAGCGGATTTCAGACGTCCTTGAAGGCATGAAAGCGCAAGACGTCGATTTCACCATCAGCAACTCCACGCCGGCGCGTGCGGCAACAGTCGCGTTCAGCCAAACGCTACTCACCATCGAACTCGGCTATCTCGTTGTCGCTTCCTCTCCGATCAAGGGAATCGCAGACATCCAGAAGCCTGGCCTTCGCATCGGCGTGACGCAAGGAAGCACCTCCCAGGGCACGATTCCGAAACTGCTGCCAAATGCAGTCGTGGTCCCCGCAGAGAATTACAAGCGCGGCATCGAAATGCTCGAACGCGGCGAGATCGACACCTACGCCACCAACAAGCCGACCTTGTTCGAGATGTCGGACCAGATGCCGGGATCAAGGGTGCTGGACGGCCGATGGGGCGAGGAACACCTTCCGGTCGCCATTCCGAAGGGCCGCGAGGCTGGGCTGGATTATATCCGCCACTTCGTCGAGGAGGTGCAGACGAACGGCCTGCTTGCGCAAGCTGAGGAGCGCGCGGGCTTGAGGGGTGTTTTGAAGGGGCAATAGCAGCGGAAGTCTGTAACGCGAGCACGACAATCGCCTGCGCATGCCGGACAATTCTTCCAGCCCAATTAACGCGATGCTACCTATCCTGTCCTTTTCGAAAAAATAAATTCCTTCGCGGGCGACCCAAATCAAAACTATATCGACTCCCATCCCGCCCCGAAACGAGGGGCGCTTCGCGATCGTCACGAGCGTTGGGTTGCGGGATGCGGTGGACGCGATGGCGCTTAAGACGAATGCGTCAAATCGTGGACGGCGAAGGCGTGTGGTCCTGATGCCCCGACGCTGGCATCAAGTTGGCGGATGATGCGCCGATGACGGTGGCAAGAAAGCCCGGTCGCCGGGGAGAGCGCGCTATAAGCCGTTAAAACCATTGCGCAGGGAACGCCGGATGAAGTCCGGTGAACCTGTGGTGACTTTCTCGTATGCTTTATCTCTTTTGCATACGAGGCTGCGGGTGCATCGGCCACCCGGCGTTCCCTGCGCCCTCTTCTTCCGGGGCGAATAATTACCGCACAACTCGGGCGCTTTCCGCGTCCCGAGAAGGTGGAGGTTTGCCAAAGGCGGTTTGACAACAAGGTTTGTCATTCCGGGACGATGCGAAGCATCGGACCCGGAATCTCGAGATTCCGGGTTCGCTCGTTATACTCGCGCCCCGGAATGACGGCTTAAAACTCCACATCTGATCCCCTGCACAGCACCTGCAACTGACTGGCAACTACGTCCTGGGACAGCACTTTAATCCCTCAAAACCCCCTGCTAAACCCACGCTCATGCACGAAGCCGTTCACACCACCAAAACCCGCGTCGCGGCGATTTCGATTTTCGCCAGCGCCGGCATGGCCACGGCCAAGTTTGTGGTCGGCATCGCCATCGGCAGTCTCGCGCTGATTTCGGAGGCGCTGCATTCCTCCGTCGACGTGGGCGCAACCATCGTCACCTGGATGGTGGTTCGCTATTCCGACCTTCCCGCCGACAAGGAGCATCACTACGGCCACGGCAAACTGGAGAGCCTTTCGGCGCTCGGCATCATCGCGCTGCTTTATGTGCTCGCCGGCGGCATTCTGGTCGAATCCTACAGCCGTTTGCGCGAAGGCGCCCCGCCCCCGAGGCTGTCGGCAATTCCCTTCATCGTGCTGCTTGTCGACATCGGCGTGAATTTCTGGCGGGCCCGCGCGCTGCACCGCGCCGCGTACGACACCAGGAGCCAGGCGCTGGCGGCCGATGCGCTGCATTTTGCCTCCGACGTGCTCGGCTCGGTCGCCGTCATCATCGGGCTTGCGCTTTCCGGCCTCGGCTATGCCTGGGGCGATTCCGCTGCGGCGATCGGGGTTGCGGTCATGATCGCGATACTGGGATTGCGGTTGGCGCGCTCCACGGTCGAAACCCTGATCGACCGCGCGCCCGAAGGCGTGGCGGAAAAGGCGACCGCCGCGATCAAGGGGGTTTCGGGCGTGGTTGATGTCGAGCGGCTGCGGGCGCGCATGGTCGGATCGACCACCTTCATCGACGCCGTGGTTCAGGTGCCGCGCACCTACCCGATCGACCGCGTGGAGGAAATCAAGCGGAAGGCGCAGGCAGCGCTGACGAAAACCCTTGATGATGCCGACCTGACCTTTACTGCCGTCCCGGTCGCGCGCAGCAATGAGAGCGTGCGCGAACGCGTCATGGTCATTGCCCGCAATTCCGGGCTCGCGGTTCACCACGTCACCGTTCACGATCTCGGCGACAAGCTTACCGTCAGCATCGACCTCGAGGTCGACGGCAACATGGCGCTCAACGAGGCTCACGATATCGCCCAGGGGCTCGAGCGGAACATTCGCGATGAATTCGGCGAAGACGTCGAGGTCGATACCCATATCGAGCCGCTGGAACCGGAATTGCCCCACGGCACGGATGCCCCGCCCGAACGGGTGGACGTCATCAAGGCGGCGCTGTCGCGGTTTGCCGCCGGTAGCGCGATCCATGACATCCACAGCGTGCGGGTGCGCGATACCGACGCCGGTGAAATCGTGAACTTCCATTGCCGCGCGGCGCCGTCGATGAGCGTGATCAGGGTTCACGAGAGCGTCGACGAGATCGAGCGCGCATTGCGGCGCGCATTCCCGAGCGTCAAACGCGTGATCAGTCATGCCGAGCCGCCGGGCGGCTAGAGCATGATCCGGAAAAGTGGAAACCGGTTTTCCCTCGCGACAAACGCGGAACGCGTTTGCGCGGAGATCATGCTCAAACAAAGAGATCAGATCATGATGCGATTCCACTCAATCGCATCATGATCTGGAGGCCCGGTGAGAGGCGCCGTTGCCGTGAACAGAAACGTCGCACGTTCTCCTTTCGGACTCACTTTGCAGGGGCTTTTTCGCGGGATTCGTGCGTCAAGATTCTCCGTGGACAAGAATTATTTGCATTAACGAATCGTTGACTCTCGACAGTTCGCAAAAACTGGATTCAAATGAACCCTGATTCGGAAGTCAGGGCTGGGCTTCCGGGCGGGGGTAGTAAAGTCTTCCAAAAGGGGGCCAACGGCATGGCGCGCGCACACGCGGCAACGACCGCGTGCGCCCAATCCGATTCGATCAAAGGATTGGCGCAATCGATCGCAAAACCAGCCTATCACAGGCTGTTGCTAGCGGAGCCTGCGCTTCGCCGTGCCGTTCCCACCCTGATCATCGCGTTCCTGATCACCATCTGCCTTGGCGCCGTCGTGCAGGTGATCGATCAGAGCCGGCAGAAGCGCGCCTCCGTCAAGCGCGATCTCGTTGCGGTCGCCGACCTGCTCGCCGAACGTCTCGACCGGATCGCCTCGGTTCGGCAGGATCGCGCGACCTCGTTCGACCGTCTCCAGCTGCTGCTGCCCGGCATGATTCCTACCTGGGCGATTGCGGCCGGCAGACACGTCATCGTCACCGGCATGGACCAGCAGGTGCTGGCCCGCATTCCGATCGAATCGGCGATCGGCGATACCGGTCGCATCCTCGACTTCGTCAGTGCCGCGGTGCCGTTGGGCGCGTCCGGAAAGACAGAAGACGTCAACGACATCACGCTGCCCAACGGCAGCGAGGCGATGGCGGTTCGCCATGTCGTCAAGTCCCTGCCGGGTCAGGTGATCATCATCCAGGAAAAGCTGGATTCGATCTGGCGTTCGGATGCCGCCCTGTCGGTGACGCTTTCAGCCACCACCGGCTTTGTCGTGCTGATCCTGGGATTTGCGTTCCACTGGCAATCGACCCGCGCCCGCGAAGGCGATCTCATCAATGACGCCGTACGCGGACGCATCGATACCGCGCTCAATCGCGGACGCTGCGGATTGTGGGACTGGGATTTGTCGCGCGGGCGAATTTTCTGGTCGCAATCGATGTTCGCAATGCTCGGTCTTGAGGCCCGCAGCGACCTGTTGACATTCGGCGAGGTCAACGCGCTGGTGAAATCCGATGATGTCGACCTGTTCGAGATCGCCGATCAGCTGATCGCCGGGAAGATCAATTATATCGACCGCGCCTTCCGCATGCAGCACACCGAAGGTCACTGGATCTGGCTGAGGGTGCGCTGCGAACTCAGCCAGGGTGCCGCCGATTCCGGCCTGCACCTGATCGGGATCGCCGTCGACATCACCGAGCAGAAAAGTTTGGCGGAGAAGACGGTCGAGGCCGACTTGCGGCTGCGCGACGCGATCGAGACCATTCCGGAAGCCTTCGTTTTGTGGGACGCCGGCGACCGGCTGGTGCTCTGCAATTCGCATTTCCAGCGGCTGCACAAGTTGCCGGACTCGGCCGTGACGCCCGGCACCTCCTATGAAACAGTCATCGAGGTCGGCCGGATGCCCGAGGTGCGCACCCGCCTTCACGACGTCGCCAAGCACCCGCCGGGCGCGCGAACCTTCGAGGCGCAGCTCGACGACGGAAGCTGGCTGCACATCAGCGAGCGCCGGACCAAGGACGGCGGCTACGTCTCGGTCGGAACCGACATCACCCGCATCAAGGAGCATGAACAGAAACTCGTCGAGAACGACCTTCGGCTGCGCGCCACCGTGATCGACCTGAAACGCTCGCAGGCCGAACTCGAGCGGCAGGCGCTCGAACTTGCCGATCTCGCCGAGAAATATTCACGGGAGAAAACCCGCGCCGAGGAAGCCAACCAGACCAAATCCAAATTCCTCGCCAATATGAGCCATGAGCTGCGCACGCCGCTCAATGCCATCATCGGCTTCTCCGAGATCATGGAAAGCGGTATGTTCGGCTCGCTCGGCTCGGAAAAATATCAGGAGTATTGCCATGACATCCTCACCAGCGGGCATTATCTGCTCGAAGTGATCAACGACATTCTGGACATGTCGAAGATCGAGGCCGGCCGCATGAGGCTCGACATGGAGCCGCTCGATTTGTCGAAGACGCTGGTGGAATCCTTAAGGGTGGTGTCCGGGCGCGCCGACGACAAGAATCTTCAGCTCGATGCGGATATCGACGGCCCGATTTCGATCGTGGCCGACCGCCGGGCGACCAAGCAGATCGTCGTCAATCTTTTGTCCAACGCCGTGAAGTTCACGCCCGAAGGCGGCAGGGTGATCGTGCGCAGCCGGCTGGTCGAAGACTCCATCGTGCTCTTGATCGCCGATACCGGCATCGGTATCGCTCCGCAATCGCTGCAACGGTTGGGCCGGCCGTTCGAACAGGTCGAAAGCCAGTTGACAAAGACCTATCACGGCTCGGGGCTGGGCCTTGCGATCGCGCGATCCCTGACCAGCCTGCACGGCGGATCGATGCGCCTGCGCTCGAAGCTAGGCGCCGGCACCGTGGTTCGCGTCTCGCTGCCGCGCGATGCGGCCAAGGCCAGGGCGAACATGTCGGCCGCGGCCTGAGCGGGCATTCTCCCTGAAGGAAGGTTCAGGCTTTCAGGATTCCAGAACAGGCGCGACCTCGCGCGCGATCTGAACCAGCGCCGCGATCAATGGAGTCATCGGATCGCGCTGCGGGATGACCATCCCGATGCTGTAGGTGACGACGGGATCGACGATTGGAATGCTGCGCACCCTATCGGCAAGGCCCAGCGTTTCGGCAAGCTTTGCCGGCATCACGCTCGCCCAGCGACCGGTCTTGACGTGGGTGTAGAGCACCAGCAGCGAGTTCGAGGTCAGCGATGGTGTCGCCTCCGCACCCACCGAACGAAGGGCGCGATCGATGATGCGCCGGTTCTGCATGTCGGGCGTGAGCAGGCAGAGCGGAACCTGGCCCACCTCCTTCCACGTAACCTGCTCGCGATCGCCGAACATGCCATCGGGCGAGGTCAAGAGGCGATAGCTCTCCTTGTAGAGCGAGATCGTGCGAACCTTGCCGATCGGTTCGTTCTCGATATAGGTCAGGCCGGCATCGACCTCGAGGTTTTCCAGAAGTCCGAGCACCTCCGCCGATGTACATGATACTACGCGAAAGCGCACATCCGGATGACGCGCACGAAACGGCGTCGTCAGCGAAGCCACCATACCGAGCACGGTGGGAATCGCCGCGATGCGGATTTCGCCGGAAAGCTTGTCCTTCAGCGAGTTGATTTCCTGATGCATCGCGCGGGCGTCGCCGACGATGCGCCGCGCCCAGTCGAGCGTGCGTTCGCCTTCGGGCGTAAAACCCTGAAACCGCGACCCGCGCTGCACCAGCATGACGCCGAGGATTTCCTCGAGTTGCTTGAGGCTGGTCGACATCGTCGGCTGAGTGACGCCGCAGGCTTCCGCAGCACGCCCGAAGTGACGCTCCTTGGCCAGTGCAAGCAGAAGTTCAAGCTTGTCGATCAAGAACACCTCCAACCGATTTTCAGGGAAGCGAATAACACAAACCCGCGCGATGGCGCAAAAGGTCCCACGGCGGCGAGGCAAGGGATGGTATTAATCTCCATCATTCCATTTTCATATCGATCGATGTCACACCTTATCTGTTCGCTTGCGGCAGACGAGCTAACTGCGTTCCACGATCAGTGAGCGGAACACGCGGCGGACCTCGGCCTGGGTATCCTTGACTCGTGCCTGCAGCGAGGAAAAGTCGGGCGCATCGCCGGCGCGCGCCATGATGCGCAAGAGTCCTTCCCCGGCGGTCTCCGGATTGAATTTCTCGCTGACACAGAGCCGGAGAATTTGTGTCAGATCCTGGTAGAGGCGCGCCGCCGAGCGCAGGATTTCCGCCGAGGACGGCGCCAACACGCCAAGCCGCGCCGCATTGTCGAGCACATGCAAGGTACTGACATCGAGAATGTCCGGCTTCTCGGCGGCATGCACGAGTTGCAGGTATTGGGCGACGAAATCGATGTCGACGATGCCGCCGGCGGCATATTTCAAATCCCAGATATCGTCCTCTCCCTTCTCCTGGGCGATGGCGCGGCGCATATCGGCGACATCGTTGGCCACGGCGGCGGCATCACGCGACCGCATCAACACCCGACGTACGATCGCTTCGATTTTAGACCGAAATTCCGGCTGTGCCGAAATCACCCGGGCGCGGGTGAGCGCCATATGCTCCCAGGTCCAGGCCTCCCGTTCCTGATACTGGGCAAATGAATCGGCATGCGAAGCCACCGGACCCGCCCTGCCCGATGGACGCAGCCGCATATCAACTTCGTAGAGAACTCCATAATTGGTCCGCGTCGTGAAGGCGCTGATCAGCCGCTGGGTGAGGCGCGCAAAATACTGCGCGCCGTGCAGGGAATTTGCGCCATCCGAGTCGGGATGTTCGGGATCGAACCCGTAGAGCAGGATCAGGTCGAGATCGGAAGACGCGGTCATTTCGCGGCTGCCGAGCCTGCCCATCGCCAGAATGGCGGTCTGCTGGTTCCTGATCCGACCATACTGCTCCGCGAACCGCCGGGTTACCAGACCATGCACCGTTTGCACGATGCCTTCGGCGACGTCGGCGAACGCAACACTGGCCTGCTGGGCGGAAACCGTGCCGGAAAGAATGCGCGTCCCGATGAGGAACAGGCTTTCGCGGCCGAATAATCGCAACCGGTCCAGAAACTCTTCGTAGGACTGCGCGTCCTCCAACGTTGCCGCCAGCCGAACCGACAGTTCGCGCCGGTCCGGCATTGCGCCAAAGAACCGCGGGTCGATCAGCCCGTCCATGATCTGCGGCTGTCGCGCCAGCATGTCGCCAAGACGCGGCGCTGCTCCCAGGATCAGCGCGACCAGCGCAACGAGATCGTGGCTTTGGCTGAGCAGTGCGAACAATCTTCCCCCGCGTTGCAGCGCCTGCAGGAAATGATCGAATACCACCACCGCGTTGTCGGGATCCTCCGCCTTGGCAAGTCCGGCGATCAAGGCAGGAAGAAATTCGACAAAGGCGCTGCGCGTGGCTTCACCCCTGAGCACGCGATAGTTGCCCTTGAGCCATTGCCGCACGGTCCCTGCCACCGCGACCGGCTTCTTGAAACCGAGCGAACCGAGGTAATCGATCAGGCGGCGGTCGTCGGGGCCACCCGCATAATTGACATCCGGCAATTTCGCGCTGCCGGCCGGATCTCCTTCGAACAGCTTGGCGTAGTGTCCCTGCACCACATTGAGATGAAAAAGCAGATCGGCTGCGAAGGAAGCTCGGTTCTCGTAGCCAAAAAACCGGGCGAAACGCTCGACCGCTTCACGGTCGTCAGGCAGTGCGTGGGTCTGCTCGTCCAACATCATCTGTAAGCGGTGTTCGACCCGCCGCAGGAACTCGTACGCTGAGGTCAGTTCGTCGCGCGCCTCGAATGTGATCCAGTTGTGCGTCGCCAGGACGTTCAGCGCCTCCAGCGTCGGTCGGACCCGCAATTCGGGATGGCGGCCGCCGGCGATCAACTGCTGGGTCTGTGCAAAAAATTCGATTTCGCGAATGCCGCCGAGCCCGACCTTGACGTTGTGGCCTTCGACGGCAATGTCGGTTTGTCCGCGATAGGTCTGCATCTGCCGCTTCATGTCGTGTACGTCGGTAAGGGCCGCAAAATCCAGATGCTTGCGCCAGACGAATGGGGAAAGCTCTGCGAGCAAAGCCTCTCCGGCCCTCAAATCCCCAGCGCAGGGCCGCGCCTTGATCATGGCGGCACGTTCCCAGGTTCGCCCTTCCCGCTCGTAGTAATGCAGCGCCGAGGCGGTCGATATCGCCAGCGGCGTCGAGGCCGGATCCGGCCGCAACCGCAAATCGACGCGGAACACGTAACCCTCGCCGCTGCGCTGTTGCAAAATTCGCGACAACCCTTGCGTCACGCGCACGAAAAATGGTTGCGGCTCGATGTCAGGCGCGAGCGACGACGCGACCGTGTCGTAAAAGACGATCAGGTCGATATCGCTGGAAAAATTCAGTTCGCCCGCGCCCATTTTTCCCATCGCGAGCACGATCAGCCCGCTGCCATCCTCGGGTCGATCCGGGTCGGGCGGCAGGATCTTGTGGCGGTTGGCTTCCTCCCGCAGCACAAAGCGCAGCGCCGCTTGCACGGAGGCGACCGCAAACTCGGTCAGTGCCGCCGTTACCTGCATCACCGGCCAGACGCCGCCAATGTCGCACAGCGCGATCAGCAAGGCCGCTTCCGACTTGGCGCGCCGGAGCAACTGCATCACCTCGGCTTCGCTTTGTGCTGCGAGGACGTCGCGCCCGGTCTTTTCGATCAGTTGGGCCAGATGCCGTTCGGGCTCGCACAGCAGCAACCGCATCGCCCGCGCAGCATCGGTACAGACGAGATCGAAGAGATAGGGCGATGCCTCCGCCAGGCCCAGAAGGATCGTCCTTGCTGTTGGAAGTCGTTGAAGGAGGCGATCGACTTCCCCCGCCTGTTCCGGCACCAGATCAGCGAGCCATTCCTTCAGCCGCCGCTTCGCTTGATCTATGGCGGAGATATGCGGACCGTCCACGAACCGTGCCGCGAGCACGGTCGACTGGACATTCCCATCGATGCTTCCGTGAATCGTCATGGCTGTCTAACCCAGAAACCGCGCCAAGATCCGGAACCGCGTCAATATGCGTCGCGGGAGGGTTTCAAGCCGCTTTCTGTGACACATCATGCGCTTGAGCCGCAAGTGTGTCGCTGGCGCCGGAGCGCGCCGGAATGGCCAAGGTCGCAATGAGGCCGGGATGAGCGTCGTCGAGCCGAAGCTCGCCGCCGTGCAGGGTTGCCACCGCCGATGCCAGGCTCAATCCAAGACCGGAACCGGGTTGGGTTCGGCTGGCCTCGAGGCGAACAAATCGCTCCACCGCATGCTTGCGATCGGCAACGGGAATTCCGGGGCCATGGTCGGTGACGCTGAGCAGAACCTTGTCGCCTTCTCGCCTCGCCTCGATCAGGATGTTGTCGTTGCCGGGATCGGCAGTCGCCGCATGCGCCGCGGCAACCGGGCTGCCGTATTTGATCGCGTTTTCGACCAGATTGGCCAACGCCTGGCTGATCAGTTCGCGGTTACCGCGCAGCAGGACCGACTCGGTCTTTACCTGCAGGCTCATGCCGCCGTCTTCGGCAAGCGGCTCGTAGAGCTCGTGAATTCCCCTGGCGACATCGGCGGCGTCAAAATCATCCATATTGCCGCGGGCCTGACCTGATTCGGCGCGTGCAATCATCAACAACGCATTGAAGGTCCGGATCAGGCCATCGGATTCCTCGATAGTTTGTTCCAGCGCGGTGCGGTATTCGATCTCGGTCCTCGATTTCGCCAACGCTTCCTCGGCGCGATTACGCAACCGTGTCAGCGGCGTCTTCAGGTCATGCGCGATATTGTCCGAGACCTCCTTCAGGCCCATCATCAACGCTTCGATACGCTCCAGCATCGCGTTGAGATTTTCCGCCAGACGGTCGAGTTCATCGCCGCTGCGACCAACCGGCAGCCGCCCGCTCAAGTCGCCCGCCATGATGCGCTGGGTGGTGCCGGTCATGGCGTCGATTCGCCGCAGCACGCGCCGTGCAACGAAAATGCCGCCACCAAGGCCGAGCACCACCACGATCAACACCGACCATTGCGCGGCTTTGGCGACGATGCCGATCAGTCGACGGCGCTCTTCCAGATCGCGTCCGATCAGGAGTCTGAAACCGCCGGACAATTCGGTGACCCGCACCAGCGCGAAATGATCTGCGGTATCCTGCTCATCGAGCCGCCGATAGGCGGTCTCCGACCATCCGGTCGTCGCCATCACGCCCGGCGCAAGCGAGCCGACATTGCCGGCGATCGCCTGACCGGCCGGAGTGGTGACGAGATAGAGATTGGCTCCAGGCCGCAACGCGCGGTTCTCGATGGTGAGAACCAGTCCGTGCAGGCTGCGGCGTCCGAAAATATCGCTGATCTCGCCGGTTTCGGCGTTCACCGTGGTCGTGATCTGTTCGGTGATGAGACGGCGCGTATTCCAGGCGAAATAGACCAGAAGCGACGCGGCGAACAGCGCAAAAATGAACAGGTAGACCAGCGTCAAACGGAACGCCGTGGTTCGGATCAGCTTACCGAATGCCGTCACGGATCATGTATCCCGCGCCGCGAATGGTATGAAGCAGCGGCCGCTCAAAACCCTTGTCGATCTTGGATCGCAGCCGTGAGATATGCACGTCAATGACGTTGGTCTGCGGATCGAAATGATAATCCCAAACGTTCTCCAGCAGCATGGTGCGCGTCACCACCTGGCCCGCATGCTTCATCAGGTATTCGAGCAGGCGGAACTCGCGCGGCTGCAGCGTCAGTTCTTCCTTGCCGCGCGTCACGCGATGCGAGAGGCGGTCGAGCTCGAGGTCGCCGACACGATAGGTGGTTTCTTCGGCAGGGCCGCCGCGGCGTCGCGAGAGCACTTCGACCCGCGCCAGCAATTCGGCGAATGAATAGGGTTTTGGCAGATAGTCATCACCGCCGGAACGCAGGCCCTTGATGCGGTCGTCGACCTGTCCCAGCGCGGAAAGAATCAGAACCGGCGTGCGATCACCCTTGTCGCGGAGCGCGCCGATCAACGACAGGCCGTCGCGTTTCGGCAGCATCCGGTCGACCACCAGCACGTCGTAATCACCGCTCTGGGCAAGCGCCAATCCCTCCTCACCGTCGCTGGCGAGGTCCGCCATATATCCGACTTCGCGGAACGCCTTGACCAGGTAGTCGGCGGACTCGCGGTCGTCTTCGATGATCAGCAAACGCATCTGAGTGTCGGTCGCAGTCACTGTGAGACGGCTTTCTAGCATGGCGCGACCTGAACAGTCATGCAAGGCGACTAGTGCCCACTTTCCGAAGTTCGTGCTCCATCTCAGCACGCACCTTTCACGAACTTCGGAAAGTCATGGACACTAGAAACCTATAATTCCAGTGCCGCTTTCTATTTGAAGTTCCTGGGTCGAATTCGCCGCTTGTGGCGCAGGAACTTCAAATAGGCGGCACTTGCCGCGCCCTTTTTTAGCCAAAAAAGCGGGCGGTGAAGCTGGGGGGACCTCACCGCCCTTTATCCTTCCGACGGAGGGGGGCGTTTTCCACCGGAAGGTAACTTGAAGGGAGCGGGGGTTTATACCCGCTCCCCGGAGAGAGCCGTCGGCGGGGGCGACCAAGGCCGGCGACACCCTCCATGGCACGAGCCTTGATTTCGACCCAGCGCTCAACCTTTCGCGATCGGCACCGCGACAAAGCGCGAGGTTCCGCCGCTCTTGATGCGCATCAGAACACTGTTCTTGTTGTCGCTGCGCGCCGCGTTGATCGCCTCACGCACGTCAGCGACATTGGCGACGCTCTTGCCGGCAACTTCGAGAATAACGTCACCTTCCTTGAAACCGCGCTCAGCCGCCGCGCTCTTCGGATCGACGTCGGTCACGACGACGCCTTCCTTGCCGGCGCCGGCAACCGTGTTGGCGGGCGCGAGCGTGAGCCCGAGCTTCGGCACGTCCGTTCCGCGCGTGGCGCCGCCCTTGTCGCCGTTGTCGGTGTCAGCCTTGGCTTCCAACGCGTTGGGCAGTTGGCCGAGCGTAAGATTGATGGTCTTGTCCTCGCCCTTGTGCAGCACGTTGAGTTTCACGGCCGTTCCCGGCGCAAGGCCGCCGATGGTGCGCGCCAGCTCGCGGGCATCCTTGACGGTTTCGCCATTCACCTTGGTGATGACGTCGCCGGACTCGATACCGGCCTTGGCGGCCGGACCATTGGCCTGGGGTTCGGCGACCAGCGCGCCTTCCGCCTTCTTCAGGCCGAGGCTGTCGGCGATGTCGGACGTGACGGGTTGGATCTGGACGCCGATCCAGCCGCGGCTGACCGAGCCTTTGTCCTTGAGCTGGGCGACCACGCTCTTCACGGTGGATGCCGGAATCGCGAACGCGATGCCGACGCTGCCGCCGGAGGGCGAATAGATCGCCGTGTTGACGCCCATCACCTCGCCCTCGGTATTGAAGGCGGGACCGCCCGAATTGCCCTTGTTCACGGGCGCATCGATCTGGATGAAATCGTCGTATGGGCCGTTGCCGATGTCACGGCCGTTGGCCGAGACGATGCCGGCCGTCACCGTGCCGCCGAGCCCGAAGGGATTGCCGACCGCGAGCACCCAATCACCGATTCGGGGCTTGCCGTCGGACAGCTTGGCGAACGAGAAGTTGGAACCGCCTTCGACCTTGATCAGTGCAAGGTCGGTGCGCGCATCGGTGCCGATCACCTTGGCGGTGTAGGTCTTGCCGTCGTCGGCGGTCACTTCGACCTTGTCGGCGCTGTCGACCACGTGATTGTTGGTCACCGCGAAACCGTCAGCCGAGATGAAGAAACCGGACCCCTGGCCAGTCACCACGCGGCCGCGAGGTCCACCCCGCAAGCCGGGCGGCAGGCCATCCTGCCCGCCGAAGCGGCGGAAGAAGCGCTCCATCGGTGATCCAGGCTGGAACGGCGAGGAATCGTCGTCGCCGTCGTTCTTGGCGACCTTCTCGTTGATGTTGACCTTCACCGAAATCACCGACGGCTTCACACGCTCGACGATGTCGGCAAAGCCGATGGGCTGCGCAACCTTGCGGACTTCGTTGTTGACTTGCGCATGAGCGCTGGTGCTGAAGAAATCAAACTGCCCCGCAGACGGGCCAAAACCATAAACGGCAGCGCCAAGGCCGGCGACGACCGAGGCCATGAGCGCGAATTTGCGCGCCGAAAGCAGCGAACGGCGCGGCGCTCGATAGGAAGCGAATGACGAGAGGTCGGGACGGTCGTTCATACAAATTTCTCCAAAGCCTGAATCCGTGGAATCTTGTGACTGCGGGGGCATGCACCTTGTGGCCCGGAAGATGGGGATTGCCGCCTTACAGCGCGCTGGCGGCGGAATTAAACTTTGGTAATGAAGGCGAAACTGAATGCGGCGGAATACCGCAGGCGAAATTGCCATATCCAGCGCTTACGCGTTGCTGTCTGAGGGGGCCTGTGTCGCGATCAGCCGCTCAAGCCGCGCTTCCTCCTCGGCCGTCAGCTTCAATAGCGCGGAATCCTCGTCCGCCGCGGACTTGCGCCGCCGCCGAGCCTGCATCCAGAGTGCGGCTCCCCCTCCGGCCAAAACCAGAGGTGGCAACAACCACAATATCCAGGTGTGCAAGTTGAGCTGCGGCTTCAAAAGCACGAACTCGCCGTAACGCGCGACGAGAAAATCGATGACTTGCGCATCACTGTCACCCGCCGCGATGCGCTCGCGAACCAGTATCCGGAGATCTTTCGCCAGCGGCGCCTCGGAATCGTCAATCGATTGATTCTGACAGACCATGCAGCGCAGTTCGCGCGACAAATCCCGCGCCCGCGCTTCCTTGACGGGATCGGACATGATCTCGTCAGGCTGCACGGCGTAGGCGGCACTTGCCGCCATCATCAGGACCACCGATACGCCAAGAAGCGCTCGTCTCACAGCATCACTCCGCTGCCTGCAGCCCACGCAGCGACTTCGCGGGTTTCGGCGCACCAACCCGCAGCCGCCGATCCGACAATGACAACAGGCCGCCGAAAGCTATCAGCACGGGGCCGAACCAGATCAGCAGCACAAGCGGCTTGTGATAGATCCGCACCGCGATGGTGCCGTCGCCCGCGGTATCACCGAGCGAGATGTAAAGCTGGCTTGCCCCGCGCGTCAGCAACGCGGCTTCGGTGGTGGTGGCTCCGCGCGTGGTGAAGCTGCGCTTCGACGGCGTCATCGTGTCGAGCAGCCGGCCGTTTTGTACGACGCTGAACTGCGCGACCATTTCACGGAAATTCGGCCCCTGACGCTGGCTTATGCCATCGAGCTTCAGCTCGTAACCGGCGATGGCAGCCACCTCGCCAATCTTCATTGATTTGATGTATTCGCTGTTCCACGTCGTCTCGCAGACAATGCCGATCAGGGCGACACCGATGCCGGCATGGGCGAACATCGTGCCCCAGCTCGAACGTGGCAGCCCTCGCGCCCGCCGTGCTGCTGTTGCCAGCGGCACGCGAAGAAGCCCAACCCGCTCGATCATGTCGCTCAGGGCGCCCACGATCACAAATGCCGCAAGGCCGATCGCCAGCGGCGCAAGAGTGCTGCCACCCAAAGTCCATGCCCACACCACCGCCATTGCGATCAGCCCCGCAATGCCGGCTGCCATCAACCGTTGCGCCGCACCGAGCAAGTCGCCGCGCTTCCAGGCGAGCAGCGGCCCGAACGGGAGTGCGATCATCAGCGGGACGAACAGGGGCCCGAAGGTGAGATTGAAGAACGGCGCGCCGACCGAAATCTTCTCTCCTGTCATCACTTCCAGCGCCAGCGGATAGAGCGTTCCAACAAATACAGTGGCGCAGGCGGTGGTCAGGAAGAGATTGTTGAGCACGAGCGCGCCCTCGCGCGAAATCGGGGCGAACAGGCCGCCCTGCTTGAGCGTCGATGCCCGCATGGCGTAGAGCGAAAGGCTGCCGCCAATAAAGATGCACAGGATCAGAAGGATGAACACCCCGCGGGTCGGATCGCTGGCAAAGGCGTGCACCGAGGTGAGAACGCCGGACCGTACCAGGAAGGTGCCGAGCAACGACAGCGAAAAGGTGAGGATCGAAAGCAGGATGGTCCAGACCTTGAGCGCGCTGCGTTTCTCCATGACGACAAGCGAATGCAACAGCGCGGTGCCGGCGAGCCACGGCATCAGCGAGGCATTCTCGACCGGATCCCAGAACCACCAGCCTCCCCAGCCCAGTTCGTAATAGGCCCAGTAAGAGCCCATCGCGATGCCGAGAGTGAGGAAAATCCAGGCCATGAGCGTCCATGGCCGCACCCAGCGCGCCCAGGCGGCATCGATCCGGCCCTCGATCAACGCCGCGACCGCGAAGGAAAACGAGATCGAGAACCCGACATAGCCGAGATAAAGCATCGGCGGATGGATCGCGAGCCCGATATCCTGCAACACCGGATTGAGATCGCGGCCCTCGATCGGCGGATTGGCGATGCGCAGGAACGGATTCGAGGTGATCAGGATGAACAAATAGAAGGCGCTGGCGACCCAGGCCTGCACCGCCAGCACATGGGCGCGAAGCGACATCGGCAAGTTGTTGCCGAACATCGCAACCAGGCCGCCGAACAAGGCCAGGATGAACACCCACAACAGCATCGAGCCCTCATGGTTGCCCCATACGCCGGTGACCTTGTAGATCAACGGCTTCATCGAGTGCGAATTCTCGAACACGTTGATGACGGAGAAATCCGAAGTGACGTGCAACGTGACCAGAGCCGCGAACGAGAAAGCCACGAACGCAAGCTGCGCGATCGCGGTCGATCGCGCGACATTCATGAGCGCAAGATCGCGCCAGCGCGAGCCCAGGATCGGCAAGGTCGACTGGATCAACGCCAGGCCCAGCGCCAAAACAAGAGCATAATGTCCGGCCTCGGCAGTCACTGCACTGTTCCTCGCTCGCCCTGCGCCACACCCGACGCTTCGGGCTTGCTCGCATTCGGCCTTGCGTATTCATCTTTCCAGTGGCCCTGCTTCTTCAGGGCGTCGGCGACATCCTTCGGCATATAGTTCTCATCATGCTTGGCAAGCACGGTATCGGCCCGGAACACGCCGGACGCATCGATCGCGCCTTCCGCTACCACCCCCTGCCCTTCGCGGAACAGGTCGGGGAGAATTCCCTTGTAGGAAACGGGCAAGGACGCGCTGGAATCCGAGACCTGGAAAATGACCGCCAGGTTTTCGCCGCGCACCAGGGAACCCGGCTGCACGAGGCCACCGAGCCTGAAGCGCCGGCCCGGCTGAATGTGTTTTTCGGCGACCATGGAAGGCGTCGAGAAGAACACGATCGAGTCGCGCATCGCGTTGAGCACCAGCGCCGCCGCGACCGCAAGCACCGCGAGCGAGCCGCCGATAATCGTCAAACGCCGCTGCTTGCGCGTCATGAATTGGTTCTTTTCAAATGCATGGATTGTCGAGAAACATCACGGGCATCATGTGATCGGGAAAAAGGTTTCGCGCCACGTACATAAGTAGCTGAAAAACCCGCGCCGCAGCTTTCGGGCATCATATTATCCATCAACTCCGAGGTTCTTCAGACCTTCGTTCAACTGCCGCAGCCGCTCCGGGTCGTTGGCCACGGCCTGACGCGCCTGCGATGATGCGCCCCTTGCCTTGTCGGTGTCACCCATCACCATATAGGCCCTGACCAGCCGCAGCCATCCCTCCACGTCGTCGCCGTTCTGCTTCAACCGCGTGGCAAGGCGTTCGACCATGCCGCGGATCATCGCGCCGCGGTCGTTCTCATTCATTCCCTTGGCCGCCGCGACCGCATCGTCCGACAGCGCCGGAGCAGGTGCACCGCCCACCCGCACCAGGGCATCCCGGACCAGCGGACGCCATGGCGCATCCGCCGGCGCCCTGGCGAGCATCGCTCGCCAGATCGAGGCGGCTTCGGCAGCATGGCCGTCCTGCTCGGCGGCGAGGCCCAGATAGTAGCTCGCCTTGACCTCGTCGGCATCGAGCGCAATGGAGCGTTCGAACTCGGCTTTGGCTTCGGCGGTGACAACCCCGCCGGCCGCGGCGACAAGAGCTTCGCCCAGATCGGCCCTGCGCTGCGGGCTCTCCCCGTTATAGGTAATCGAATTTCGGAACGCGCGGATTGCGTCGTCGAAACGGCCAAGCCTTGCAAGCACTGGAGCAAGGACACTCCAGCCGCGGCCGTCGGTCGGATTTTTCTCCAGATGCTCCTCGACTTGCGCCACCAGATTGTCGAGCGGCTGCATCGCATCCGGCGCGCGGGGGCGCTGGGCCAGCGGAAAATCGCCCAGACGCGGCGAACCGAGCGGGTAGTAAAATCCGATTGCGACGATGGGAAGTCCGACCAGCGCGACAATCGCCGCCATTCGTCGCAACCTGACATCCGATCGGGGAAGATCACGCTGATTGTCCGCCGCGGCCAACAGCCGCCGGCTGATTTCGACCCGCGCAGCCTGCGCCTCGGTAGCGCCGATCAGGCCGGCGGAAAGGTCGCGATCGATCTCGGCCAACTGATCCTTGTAGACCACCGTTTCGCTGGCATCGCCTGGCGATCGGTCAGAACGGCTCAACGGCCAGAGCACGGCGAAGATCGCCGCGGCCGTCATCAGCGCGAACACCAACCACAGCATCATCAAGCGGATTTCCCGACGAGGGCGCGAACCAATGACGCGCTCCGCGCCGCTTTACACCACCGGCGGCAGCAGGGGCAATTGACAATTGTCAATTTCAAGATGTGATCAGAAATAATTGAATTTACTTTGAAATTCGTTTTCAGCAGACATGAAAAACCGCACTTTGCGCCGCCAGCTGGCCGTGCCCGTTCAGCGCCTGCATGAAGTAAGCGCCCGCGTTGATCGAGGCCGGCAGGCTGATCCGCAACGTGCCGCTCGGGATCGGCGAGGTGATGTTGATGACCGGCTCAGGCAGCGGTTTTCCCGTGGCATCGTCGACCAACTGGACCTTCGCCCCGATCATGAGGTTTCGATAGGTCGCAGAAATCACGCGGTTCTCAAGTTCGATGAAGTTGATGGCCGAATTCATGGCCGAACCGTACGTCCGGCCGCGGAACCTAGTCAACCAGAAATTGTATAGTTAATATTGTGCAATTATACTGCACGCGATGATTTGCGTTCGCCGGTCATTGCGTTTTCGGCCGCGCGATTCATCAGCGAGGCGTAATCGGGCCCGAACAGGACATTGCAGAAGCGAATCGCCGCGGCAACCTGCAATTGGCGATAGGCCCGGTTCTTCCCTTCGCTGGCGCGCAGGGATTGCACGAGCGCCTCGGTCGATTGCTCGACATAATGTTGCAGGTCGGAGAAGGTCCGCAGCGTGACCTCGTTGATGGCCAATTCGCCGGCATAGGTGCGGCATACCGCGACGAAGTCGATCAACGCGACAATCTCGTCGACCTCGCTGGCATCGAGCTGGGCCGCCGCCGGAATGTCCTTGTCGGCGCGCTGGCGCAGCAGGCGCCGGACACGTCCCGGCACACTTTCAATCTCCGATTGCAAGGAGTTGGAAATATCGGCCCGGATCGATGCCAGTTGCTTGCCCCATGAAGAATCACTGCGGAGATCAAGCTCGGTCCGCAAGCCGCGCACGCCGTCATGAAGCATTTTCAGGTGCTCGGACACGTTGTCGAAATGCCCGCGCCGGATATCCGCGCGCAGGCCGGCGGCCAGGCGGGAAAGATCGTGCAGCGCGATGGTAACGGCAATGCCATAGGGAGTTGCGGCAACGCGGATTTCATCGTCGGAGGCGGCCATCCTGATGGCCAGGCGTATGATTTGCCACGGCGCGGTCAGCCGCCGCATCACAAGCGACAGCGCAAACGGCAGCAGTTGCGGCGTTTGCAAGGAGGGGACATTGAGTGCGGAGGTCGCGGTGACGATCTGGGGCTCGCCGAAGATCCGCAAGTAGCTGGGAAACCGGCTATCAAGCGTGTCGAACGCCTCGCGGGCCTGCAGCACTGAGGCGATCGCAATCAGATCCTCGATCATGTCCGGCGGAACAATTCGTGAGAGCGCGCGTCGTTGGCCAGTGCTCTCCTGGTGGGTGGCAATCTTGAAGATCGCCTCCGCCGCGGCGAGCTGCAGCTTTCGTGCGGCAAGCTCGATCCGGGACGAGTGTCCTGTTGCGGGATCGCGGGACGCCTGATCGAGTTCCTGCGCCGGCTCCGGCGCTCCCTCTCGAACGAGCCACTGCCACACGGGCTGCAGTGACGCGCGGCGGATCTGGCCCGGACGCGGAGGCGCATTTCCATCTACGAGAAACG
This sequence comes from Bradyrhizobium sp., assembly GCF_035570375.1. Taxonomy (GTDB): domain Bacteria; phylum Pseudomonadota; class Alphaproteobacteria; order Rhizobiales; family Xanthobacteraceae; genus Bradyrhizobium. The sequence continues at coordinate 34,879 of NZ_DATMLW010000042.1, forward strand.
GCTCCAGCGGATGAAACAGGATGCGTGCCGGATCGTTGGTGCGAGGCCGCGCGGCCTCATCGGTTCCCCGAACGATCTTGCGCAGCTGTTCGAGTACAAACGTCGCGACCGTGGTATCCTCGCCCCGTTCGATGGCGCGCTCGAACTCACGCATCAGCAGTGCCTGCGACTGCGGCGGGAGCTGGGCGAGGTAATCCCTCAGCCGTTCGGTTGATGTCTGGCTCATGCGCCCGAATTGCACGCTGTAGTCGCGCGGACGGTAAAATGCGTCCGGGGCCATTTTAAGAGCGCCGACGTTAAGAAGTCGTT
>NZ_DATMLW010000043.1:0-51703 GCF_035570375.1 Bradyrhizobium sp.
TTGAATCCATCGTCGTCCCGGGCAAGCGAAGCGCGACCCGGGACCCATAACCACCGATGTCGATGTTGTGCGAAGCTGGGGCCGCCGATCCCTTCAACACAGGCGTTGGTGGTTATGGGTCCCCGCCTTCGCGGGGACGACAAAGAAGGTGTTGCCGGATGAACTTACCCCGCGCCCACCTTTTTCCTGCGATACGCCAGATGCACCGCGCAATTGCAGCCCGGCGGATGCGACTGCAACTCCGGCGAGGCGATGTCGTTGGCGGGTTTTGCGGACGAGGGCGCAAGCTTCGGCATCGCCTCTTTGAGGCTGCGATCCTGCGCCGACTGGTCTTGCGCAGGGATGTAGTTCAGGACCGGCGCGAGCCAGCGCTCTGTTTCCGTCACGCTAAAACCCTTGCGCGCGGCATAGTCCTCGACCTGGTCGCGCTCGATCTTGCCGACGCCGAAATAGAAGCTTTCGGGATTGCCAAAATAGAGCCCGGACACCGACGAGCCCGGCCACATCGCAAAGCTCTCCGTCAGTTTCACGCCGGTCTTCTTCTCGGCGTCGAGCAGCCTGAACAACGTCGCCTTTTCGGCGTGATCGGGCTGCGCGGGATAGCCGGGGGCGGGGCGAATGCCCCGATATTTTTCGAGGATCAACTCCTCGTTGGAGAGCGCTTCGTCCGGAGCGTATCCCCAGAACTCGCGGCGCACCCGCGCGTGCATGCGCTCGGCGAACGCTTCGGCAAGGCGGTCGGCGAGCGCCTTGCAGATAATCGAGGAGTAGTCGTCATTGGCCTTCTTGAAGTGGTCGGCAACTTCGTCCTCGCCGATCCCGGCTGTGACCACGAAGGCGCCGATGTAATCGGGCAGGCCAGAGGAGGCCGGCGCAACGAAATCGGACAATGCCGCATTGAAGCGGCCCTCGCGTTTTTCAAGTTGCTGGCGCAGCGTATGGAAGGTCGCAATCGGCCTCTCGCGCGCTTCATCGGCATAGACGACGATGTCGTCGCCTTTGGCATTCGCCGGCCAGAACCCGATCGTGGCCTTCGCGGTGAACCATTTCTCCGCGACGATGCGCTCAAGCATCCTGCGCGCATCCTGATAGAGCGATCGCGCCACCTCGCCGACCTTCGGATCGTCGAGGATGGCAGGGAAGCGCCCGGTCAATTCCCAGGTCTGGAAGAACGGCGTCCAGTCGATGGTGTCGACGAGTTCGCCAAGGTCGTAATCGCCAAAGGTCTTGACCCCCAGGAAGGCCGGCTTCTTCGGCGGTGTCTTGGCGAAATCGATCTTGACGGCATTGGCGCGCGCATCCGCGAGCTTGAGCCGCTTCTTGTCGGCCTGGGCGCGGAAGTGGGCCGCGGAGATTTTTGCATATTCGGCGCGCACCTCGGCGGCAAAGGACTCGCGCTTGTCCGGCGAAAGCAGCGACGAGGCGACGCCGACGGCGCGGCTTGCGTCATTGACATGCACCACAGGTCCGCTGCGGTAGTTCGGATCGATCTTCACGGCGGTATGGACGCGGCTCGTGGTCGCGCCGCCGATCAAAAGCGGCAAACTCAGCCCCTCGCGCTGCATTTCGCCGGCAAGAAAACTCATTTCGTCGAGCGAAGGCGTGATCAGGCCGGAAAGCCCGATGATATCGGCGCCTTCACGTTTGGCGGTTTCGATGATCTTCGCCGCCGGCACCATGACGCCGAGGTCGATCACCTCGAAATTGTTACACTGCAGGACGATGCCGACGATGTTCTTGCCGATGTCGTGGACGTCGCCCTTCACCGTCGCCATCACGATCTTGCCGGCAGAGCGGCGGCCGTCGCCGCTGATGCCGTTGGCCAGATTGTTGGCCTTCTCCGCTTCCATGAACGGCATCAGATAGGCGACGGCCTGTTTCATCACGCGCGCGGATTTGACGACCTGCGGCAGGAACATCTTGCCGTCGCCGAAGAGGTCGCCGACAATGTTCATGCCGGCCATCAGCGGTCCTTCGATCACGTCGAGCGGGCGCGCGGCGAGCTTGCGGGCATCTTCGGTGTCGGCCTCGATGAATTCGGTGATCCCGTGCACCAGCGCGTGGCTGAGTCGCTTGTCGACCGGCCATTCGCGCCAGGCGAGATCCTGTTCGTGCGCCTTCCTCTCCTTGCCGCGGAATCTCTCGGCGAGCGCCAGCAGGCGTTCGGACGCGCCCGCGTCGCGGTTGAGGATGACATCCTCGCAAGTTCGTCGCAGTTCCGGATCGATGTCGTCATAGACGATCATCTGTCCGGCATTGACGATGCCCATGTCCATGCCGGCGTGAATGGCATGATAGAGAAATACCGAATGCATCGCCTCGCGCACCGGCTCGTTGCCGCGGAACGAGAACGACAGGTTGGAGACGCCGCCGGACACATGCGCGCCCGGCAGGTTGTGGCGGATCCAGCGCGCCGCCTCGATGAAATCGGCGCCGTAGTTGTTGTGCTCCTCGATTCCGGTCGCGATCGCGAAAATGTTCGGGTCGAAGATGATGTCTTCCGGCGAATAGAAGAGGCGATTGACGAGGATGTCGTAGGCGCGGGCGCAGATCTCGGTCTTGCGCTTGAACGTGTCGGCCTGTCCGGCTTCGTCGAACGCCATCACCACCACGGCCGCGCCGTGACGCCGCGCGACCCTCGCCTCGTGGATGAATTTTTCTTCGCCCTCCTTCAACGAGATCGAATTCACCACCGGCTTGCCCTGAACGCATTTCAGGCCGGCCTCGATCACGTTGAATTTCGACGAGTCGATCATCACCGGGACGCGCGCGATGTCGGGCTCGGCGGCGAGGAGGTTGAGGAAGGTCACCATTGCCTGTTCGGAGTCGAGCAGGCCTTCGTCCATATTGATGTCGATAACTACCGCGCCGTTCTCGACCTGGTCGCGCGCCACCTGCAAGGCGGCCGCGTAATCGCCGGCGGTGATCAGCTTGCGGAATTTGGCCGAGCCGGTGACGTTGGTGCGCTCGCCGACATTGACAAAGGGAATGGCCTTCGTCAGCTCGAACGGCTCGAGTCCCGAAAGTTTCAGACGCGGCTCGATCACAGGGATGGCGCGCGGCTTGTGCGGCTCGACCGCCGCGGCAATCGCCGCGATGTGCTCGGGCGTGGTGCCGCAGCAGCCGCCGACGATATTGACGAGACCGGACGCCGCAAACTCGCCGATCAGGCGCGCCATGTATTCGGGGCTCTCGTCATACTGGCCGAATTCGTTCGGAAGCCCTGCGTTGGGATAGGCGCACACCAGCGTGTCGGCGACGCGGCCGATATCGGCGATGTGAGCGCGCAGGTCTTCGGCGCCAAGCGCGCAGTTGAAGCCGATGGTGATTGGCCTTGCATGCCGAACCGAATACCAGAACGCTTCGGGGAGTTGCCCGGACAGCAACCGGCCGGATTTGTCGGTAATGGTGCCCGAGACCATGACCGGCACGTCGATGCTGCGCTCCTCGCTGATTTCGGCGATCGCGTAAAGCGCAGCCTTCGCGTTCAAAGTGTCGAAAATGGTTTCGAGCAGCAGCAAGTCAACGCCGCCGTCGAGCAATCCCTTGATCTGCCCGCCATAGGCCTTGCGCAGGTCGTCGAAGGTGACGGCGCGATATCCTGGATTGGAGACGTCGGGCGAGATCGAGGCGGTGCGATTGGTCGGTCCGATCGCACCGGCCACGAAACGCGGCTTGCCATCTTCGCGGCTCACTTGTTCGGCGGCCGCGCGGGCGAGCTTTGCGCCTTCGCGATTGAGTTCATAGGCAAGCTCCGACATCTCGTAATCGGCTTGCGCAATCGAGGTCGAGGAAAATGTGTTGGTGGCGACTATATCGGCGCCAGCGCGCAAATAGGCGGCGTGGATATTCTCGATCGCCTTCGGCTGGGTCAGGATCAGAAGATCGTTGTTGCCGCGGATGTCGCGACGGAAATTCGCAAAGCGCGCGCCGCGGAAACCCGCTTCATCGAATCCCAGCGCCTGGATCATGGTGCCCATGGCACCGTCGAGCACGAGGATGCGCTCGCGGGCTGCCGCCAGCAGGGAGGTTCGCGCGGGCGAGACGGGTATGGTCATGACTCACGCGGCCTTCTGCGCGCCGGCGGGGCGAATGCCAAGCAAATGGCAGATCGCGAACACGAGGTCAGCGCGGTTCATGGTGTAGAAGTGAAAGGTGTCGACGCCGTGCTTGTTGAGTTTTTGCACCTGGCCCGCCACCACCGTCGCCGCCACCAGCTTGCGCGTCTCGGCGTCGTCGTCGAGACCTTCGAATTTCTCCGCGAGCCAGCCGGGCACGCTCGTTCCGGCCCTGGTCACGAAAACTCTCGCCTGCCTGAAATTGTGCATCGGCATGATGCCAGGCACGATCGGAATCAAGACGCCCCGCGCACGAACCCGGTCGAGATAGCGGAAGTAAAGCTCGTTATCGAAAAAGACCTGGGTGATCGCCCGCGTCGCTCCGGCATCGACCTTGGCCTTCAGCATGTCGATGTCGGCATCGAAGTCGCGGCTCTCGGGATGCTTTTCCGGATAGGCCGAAACCGAAACTTCGATGTCGGGATATCGCATCTTGATGCCCGCCACGAGCTCGGCCGAGGTCTGGTAGCCGTCGGGATGGGTAGAGAACGGCGTGCCGATGCCGCCGGGCGGATCGCCCCGAAGCGCGACGATATGGCGGACACCGATCTCGTGATAACGGCTGACGATCTCGTCGATCTCGCCGCGCGCCGCCCCCACGCAGGTCAGATGCGCCGCCGGCAGCAGCGTGGTCTCGCCAAGGATGCGGGCGATGGTGGAATGGGTGCGCTCGCGGGTCGAGCCGCCGGCGCCATAGGTCACCGACACGAAACTCGGGGTGAGTGGCGCGAGGCGCTTGATGGTCTCCCACAGGTTCTGCTCCATCTCGCCGGTTTTTGGCGGGAAGAACTCAAAGGAGATGGCGGGATGCTTCAGCACGCGCGGCCCATCTTCAGTCGGGGGCGTTACCTCGGTCATGGCACTCTTAAAGCTCCGCAAAGCGATCGGGCGTCCGGCTGTTTTTGGGTGAGCTAAGATAGGCGAAGGAGGCTTAATCAAACAGCCCATCGGATATGGGAAATTGCCCACCATAAGCTATATTTTTGGAAATCACGGCAAAGATACCGAAAGAATGGGCAAACAGGAAAAGAACTATTTGCAAGTAAGTTGTTGAATTAATGAAATAATGACGGATATAGCTTTAGGACCAGGAAATCAAATTGGTGGGCAGAATGACAACGTGACCAATTTACCTTTCATCGGCCCACTCTGGTCGAGGCCCAAACGGCCGCCGACCATGCCGCCGCGGCCCTGATCTGCGAGACGCGCCTTTGTCGGTTCACCCGGCCGCATTAGGTTAGCAAAATGATCCCGCTTTCCGTCCTCGACCTTTCCGTCGTCACCACCGGCACCAAACCAGCCGCAGCGCTGCGCAACTCGATCGATCTGGCGCGCCACGCAGATCAGCTCGGCTATGTCCGGTATTGGCTTGCCGAGCATCATAATCTCGCTTCGGTGGCGAGCCCTGCGCCCGACCTCATGATTGGGCAGATCGCGTCGGTGACCAAGAATATTCGCGTCGGCTCGGGCGGGGTGATGTTGCCAAACCACGCGCCGCTGGTGGTGGCCGAACGATTCAAGATGCTCGAGGCGCTTTTCCCGGGGCGGATCGATCTCGGGCTCGGCCGCGCGCCGGGCACCGACGGCGCCACCGCGCACGCCTTGCGCAGCCGGCTCGATCGCCGCGAGGGCGACGATTTTCTCGAACGGCTGCACGAACTGACCTTGTGGGAAACGCGCGATTTTCCGCCCGGCCATCCCTACAACCAGGTGGTGGCGATGCCGGACGACACGCCGCTGCCGCCGATCTGGCTTCTGGGCTCGAGCGATTACAGTTCAGAACTCGCAGCCCAGGTCGGCATGGGTTTCGCGTTCGCGCATCATTTTGCGACCTATGACGCAATTGCCGCGCTGACGAATTATCGCGCACACTTCCAGCCGTCGGGCTGGCGCTCTATTCCGCACGGCATTCTCGCCGTGGCAGTTGTCGCGGCGGAAACGGACGCGGAGGCCGAGCGGCTCGCCGCGTCGATGGATCTCAACCGCCTGCTTCGGGACCAAGGGCAATATCGTCCCTTGCCCAGCGTCGAAGAAGCGCTTGCCTATCCCTACACCGAACGCGATCGCGCCGCGATCGCACGCAACCGCTCGCGGCTGTTTGTCGGCAGCCCGGCAGCGGTGATGCAAATGCTTGAGCCAATGATTGCGGCGAGCCAGGCAGATGAGTTGATGGTGATCACGGCGATCTTCGATCACGAGGCGCGCAAAAGGTCCTACAGCCTGCTTGCCGACGCCTTCGGGTTGAAGAAGAAAGCTGCGGCGTGAGTCCTCGTCGTCCCGGTCACGCGCGGGCACCCCCGTCTTGTTTCGTCGATCCGGACCAACTTTCAGGACGAATGCAATGAATCCAAACCTGCCCCGATTGAAGCCGAACCCGATTCCGAAGATCGGCCCCATTCCCGAGCATCTGGCGGAGCCAGCGCTTAAGGAGATATACGAAGACACCAAGGCTGCGCTGCAAGTTCCATGGATGGGCGTCGTCGCTATGTCCTTTGCGCGCTATCCGCAATTTTACGCCACGCTGTGGGGAGGCTTTCGAGAGTTGTCAGCCAGCGCGCAATTCCTGACGGCGTGTCATGAACTCAGGCAAGAGGCGGAGTCGATTAGCCTGCTCAGGGCGCCATCAATCCTTCGGAAGCTGTACGAACTCGGCTACACGGAACCGGAAATCGCCGAGATACACGCGGTAATTGAGATCTTCTCGCACGGCAACATGCCTTATCTGCTTCTTGCCACGGCTGCTAGGCTTCTTCTGGAGGGCAACGAGATCGGGACGTCGCGAGGTATTTCAAAGCCCGTGCGGTCCCTCCATGGACCTGCAGCCGGTGGAAGAGTGACGCTGATGGAGCCCCATCATGCCGAACGACAGTTGCAAGACCTCTACGAGGATCTCAAGTCGACGCTCGGCTTGCCCTTTTTGAATACCGATTATCGCGCACTGGCCCGCTGGCCCAGCTACTTCGATGTAGCGTGGCGCTCGCTGAAGCCGCATATCGGCACGCCCGCCTATGACGAGGTAGTTGAGAGAGTTCACAAAAAAGCTGTGGCCCTGGTGTTAGCGCTGCCCAATCCGACAGGGTTAACCAGTGCTAGGCTCGTTGCTGCGGCGGACGAGGATATAGCGGCAGAAAGGGTTCTTGACGTCGTACGACTCTTCCAATGGCTTTTGCCCGGCCTCGTCGTTAACGTCGCGTTCATGAGAGAGCGAATGCTGACCTCATAGTCCTTACGGACCATTGGCCCCCACAGACATTCACAGCCGAAACAGTAAATCAGGTGGATGATGTTGAAGGCCTTTCGGTCGGCAACGTGCCGAGCAGCCTCGCTTCCGGGCTGTTTTTCAGGTGTTCGGGAAGCTACTCCAGGAGGCCCGCGGCCGCATACATAAATAAAGACGTGGATGGCCGGGACATAGGCGAGCGCAAGCGACCGGCCATGACGGTGGAGTTGAGGCGATTGACCAGCATTACTCCAGCCTCTCGCTGAAAGTGGCGCGGAACGGATGCGCGGGATAAACGCCGACGATGCGAAGCTCGCGGGAGAAGAATTTCAGCTCCTCCAGCGCGAAAGCCAGGCCCTTGTCGTCGGGATGGCCATCGACATCGGCGTAGAATTGCGTTGCAAAGAAATTGCCGTCGATCATGTAGCTTTCCAGCTTGGTCATGTTGACGCCGTTGGTGGCAAAGCCGCCCAGCGCCTTGTAGAGCGCGGCTGGAAGATTGCGCACCCGGAAAACAAAAGTGGTGACAAGCGGCCCGGAGCCTTGTCTGGCCCAGTTCGCCTCGCGCGCCAGCACCACGAAGCGCGTCGTGTTGTGCTCTTCGTCCTCGATGTCTTCGGAAAGAATGTCGAGCCCGTAGATGTCGGCGGCGAGGCGCGAGGCGATTGCGGCACGGCTCTTGTCGCCGCGCTCGGCCACGTCTTTGGCGCTTCCCGCGGTGTCGGCCGCCACGATCGGCTTGATGCCGAGCTTGCGGATGATCCGCCGGCACTGCCCGAGCGCGTGGACGTGGCTCTCCACCGACTTGATGTCGTCGAGCCTGGCGCTGCGCGGCGCCATCAATTGGTGATGGACCGGCAAAAACCATTCGCCGACGATGAACAGGCCGGACTGCGGCAACAGATGATGGATGTCGGCCACTCTGCCGGCGACCGAATTCTCGATCGGGATCATGCCGAGATCGGCTTCGCCCGAAGAAATCGCGGCAAGCGCATCCTCGAAGGTCGGGCAGGGCAGTGCTTCCGCGCCCGGATAGGCCTCGGCAATCGCGATGTGGGAGTTCGCCCCCGGCTCGCCCTGGAATGCAATTTTGGTCAATTTGGTCATCGTTGGTGGTCCTGGCCCGCCTTGTATCAGCCACTCAGTTTTTGGCCAGTAGCCGCCGCGCGGTTTCGAGATCGGCCGGCGTGTCGACGCCGCGCGGCACGCTGTCGACGATGGCAATGTCGATCCGCATGCCGGCCTCAAGCGCCCGCAACTGCTCGAGTTTCTCCTGAACTTCAAGGGGCGAAGGTGGCAGCCCCACGAAGCGCTGCAGCGCGGCGCGGCGATAGGCATAAAGTCCGATGTGATGATAGCGCGGCCCATCGCCGTAAGGCGCGGTGGCGCGGGTGAAATAGAGCGCACGCAGCCGGCGCGGCCCGATCGGCGAGCCGACAGCCTTCACCACGTTCGGGTTCAAGGCCTCCTCCTCGGTGTGGATTTCCGCGGAAAGCGTGGCGATGTCGACCGCCGGATCGTCGAGCGGCGCCAGCACGCCCCGGATATGGTCGGGCAGGATGGTCGGAAAGTCCCCCTGCAAATTGACAACGATCTCGGCGCGGCCGTCGGCATCGAGCTTGCCCATCGCCTCGTAAATCCTGTCCGATCCGGAAGGGTGATCGGCACCGGTCATCACCACCTCGCCGCCATGGGCCACCACCGCCTTTGCAATCTCGGGCGTATCGGTTGCGACCGCGACCCGGCCGATCGCGGCTTCCTGGGCCCGGCGCAGCACGTGGACAATCATGGGCAGGCCCGCAATGTCCAGGAGCGGCTTGCCCGGCAATCGGGTGGAAGCCATCCGGGCCGGAATCAGTACCAGAATGCGGGGATTGGTCATCAGCGTGAGGTCTGGCGTGGAATGTCAGAACCGGGACACTAGACCCGGTCGATAGGGAAAGGGTGGGGATTGGGTGAAAGCTGATGTATTTATACGGGTTGCCAGAGCACGGGCAAACCGATATCTGGACGGGGCTCGGGGTGCGGTGCGAAGGCCCAATTCCTGACGCTCATTCGCGGCCGTTTCTCTCCGGCCAATAACCGACATTTTCCGGCCTGGGGCCTGCTCAAAAATGGACTCCTTCGAACTCAACAAGATTCTCGGTGCTATCCTGGGCACCTGCCTGGTTTTGCTGATCACGAGCTTCACCGCCAGCGCGCTGTTCGCGCCCGAGAATCCGAAAAAGCCGGGTTTCGAGATTGCGGCGAAGGAAGAGGGAGAAGGCCACGGCAAGGGCACGGCACCGGCTCCCTCCGAGCCGATCGAGAAGCTGTTACAGACCGCCTCCGTCGAGAAGGGCACGGCAGCGGCCAAGAAGTGCGGCGCCTGCCACGACTTCACCAAGGGCGGTCCCAACAAGGTCGGTCCCAATCTCTACGGCGTTGTCGGCCGTGACCGCGCCAGCGAACCCGGTTTCAATTATTCCGCCGCGATGAAGGCCAAGACCGGCAAATGGAGCTATGACGACCTGAACCAGTTCATCACCAATCCCAAGGGCTTCGTTCCGGGTACGGCGATGGGTTTTGCCGGTATTCCAAAGGACAGCGAGCGTGCCGATGTGATCGCCTATCTGCGGTCACTTTCCGACAACCCGGTTCCGTTGCCGACCGCGTCGAAGTAGCTGTTCGAAGGCTTCATTACGGACTTTCACAGCAACCGGCCGGGCTCATGCCTGGCCGTTTTGGCCTTCCGGACCAAAAGACAAAGCGGTTCCCGGGTTCGGAGGTAGTTTTGCCCCGTCGCATTCTCGTTACCGAGGCTTTTGGCCGCATGAGGGCTGCGATCATGAGCAAAAAGCAACTTAATCGGTCGAAACCTTGCCTTATATTGCCGCCTCAGTAGCGCACCCTGGTCAGAGGATCCTCCATTGGCACTTTCCCGACGACATCTTTTGCAGAGCGGGGCCTTTGCCGCGCTCGCTCCCGCGCTTGGCTCAACCGCTGGCCTCGGTCTGACCGGTTCTGCGAGAGCGCAGACACCGGTGGGCGAGCCCGCCTGGCGTCATGCGCTGTCGCTGTTTGGCGACGTCAAATATCCCGCCGACTTCAAGCGTTTCGATTACGTCAATCCGCAAGCGCCGAAGGGCGGCGTCGCGCGCCAGATATCGCTCGGAACCTTCGACAACTTCAACATCGCGGTCGCGGGCGTCAAGGGCTCGCTCGCACCGGCGGCCGCCTTGATCTACGAAACGCTGATGGAGCGTTCTCGCGACGAGGTCGCCACCGAATATGGGTTGCTCGCGGAAGCCGCGATGCATCCGGATGATTTTGCCTGGGTGACGTATCGTCTGCGCAAGGAAGCACGCTGGCACGACGGCAAGCCGGTGACGCCGGAAGACGTGATTTTCTCGATGGAGGTGCTGAAAAAGTACAGCCCGATGTACGCTTCGTACTATCGCCATGTGGGGAAGGTCGAGAAGACCGGCGAACGCGAAATCAAATTCACGTTCGATTCTCCCGGAAATCGCGAGCTGCCGCATATCGTCGGTGAACTCCTGGTCCTGCCGAAACATTACTGGGAGGGTAGCGACAACGAGGGCCGCAAGCGCGACGTCTCCGCCACCACGCTCGAGCCGCCGCTCGGTTCGGGTCCTTATCGCATCAAGGACTTTGTCGCCGGCCGTTCTGTCCGCCTGGAGCGAGTGAAGGACTATTGGGGCGCGAACCTCCCAGTGCAGGTCGGTCAGAACAATTTCGATGAATTGCGCTTCGAATTTTTCCGCGACAACGTCGTTGCGCTCGAAGCGTTCAAGGCCGATCAGGCCGACTGGATTGCCGAGAATTCCGCCAAGCAATGGGCAACCGCATATGATTTTCCTGCGGTTTCGGAAAAGCGCGTGGTCAGGGAAGAATTTCCGATCAACGATTCCGGCCGCATGCAGGCTTTTGCCCTCAATTTGCGCCGCGAACAGTTCAAGGATGCGCGGTTGCGTCGCGCCTTCAATTACGCTTTCGATTTCGAGGAGATGAACAAGCAGCTGTTCTATGGGCAGTACGCGCGCATCAACAGCTACTTCCACGGAACCGAGCTTGCTTCCTCCGGCCTGCCACAGGACCAGGAACTGGCGATCCTGGAAACGGTGCGCGACAAGGTGCCGCCCGAGGTCTTCACCACGCCCTATCAAAACCCCGTCGGCGGAAATCCCGAGGCGGTCCGTGCCAATCTGCGTGAGGCGGCGAAGCTGCTGAAGGAGGCAGGCTACGATATCAAGGACCGCAAGCTGGTGGATGCGGCTGGAAAGCCGGTGACGGTAGAGATTCTGGTTGAGGATCCCTCCGCCGAACGGATCGTGCTGTTCTACAAACCATCGCTCGAACGCATCGGTGTGACGGCTTCCATCCGCGTCGTCGACAATGCGCAGTACGAAAACCGGCTGCGCAGCTTCGACTACGACACGATCATCGATCAATGGCCTGAGTCGCTTTCGCCCGGCAACGAGCAGCGCGAATACTGGGGATCGCAAGCCGCCGACCAGCCTGGATCAAGGAACGCCATCGGCATCAAGAACCCGGCCATCGATGCGCTGATCGACAGGGTGATCTTCGCCAAGGATCGCGCCGAACTCGTGGCCGCAACCCGGGCGCTCGATCGCGTGCTGCTGTGGAATTTCAACGTCGTGCCGCAATTCACCTACGGCTTTTCACGCTATGCGCTCTGGGATCGCTTCGGCCATGCCGAATTGCCGAAATACGCCCGTTCCGGCCTGCCGACCTTGTGGTGGTTCGACGCCGAAAAGGCCGCCAGGATCGGCAAACGATCTTGATGAGATTTTCCCGCATGGCGCCCATTTCACGCCGGCACCTGCTCGCGCTTGGCGCAGGTAGCGTTTCCGCGTGCGTCATGCGGCCCGCAGCAGCGGCAGGCGCTGCCAGCGAAGCGAATTGGACGGACGCCCATGGCATATCGGTGTTCGGCGATCTGAAATATCCGGCCGATTTTCAACGCTTCGAGTACGTCAACGTCGCGGCTCCCAAGGGCGGGACGTTCTCGCTCATACCGTCGGTTCGCGCCTACAACCAGTCCTACCAGACGTTCAACTCCTTCAACGCCTACATTCTCAAAGGCGAAGGCGCCCAGGGCATGGACATGACCTTCGCACCGCTGATGGTGCGCGCCGGCGACGAACCGGATGCGATGTATGGGCTCGTTGCGAAATCGGTGCGGATTTCGCCTGACAAGCTGACCTATCGTTTCACGTTGCGCGGGGAGGCAAGATTTCATGACGGCTCGAAATTGACGGCCCATGATGCCGCATTCTCGCTGAATACGCTCAAGACCAGGGGGCATCCGCTGATCCTCCAGCAGATGCGGGACATGGTGAAGGCGGAAGCAGAAGATGACGCGACCCTGATCGTCACCTTTGCCGAAAAACGTGCGCGCGACGTGCCGCTCTATGTCGCAGGCTTGCCGATCTTCTCAAAGGCTTATTACGCCACCCGGCCGTTCGATGAATCCTCGCTCGAGGCCCCGCTCGGTTGCGGGCCGTACAAGGTCGGCAAATTCGAGGTCAACCGCTTCGTCGAATTCGAGCGCGTGAAGGATTGGTGGGCTGCCGGGCTTCCGGTCGCGCGCGGCAGTTACAACTTCGATGTCGTGCGTTATGAATTCTACAGGGATCGCGAGGTCGCGTTTCAGGGATTCACCGCCGGGAACTACCTCTATCGGGAGGAGTTCACCGCGCGGGTATGGGCGACACGCTATGACTTCCCCGCCATTCGCGACGGCCGCGTCAAGCGCGAGACGATGCCGGACGAAACCCCGTCCGGCGCGCAGGGCTGGTTCATCAATACGCGACGCGACAAATTCAAGGACCCGCGCGTGCGCGAGGCGTTGATCCAGGCGTTCGATTTCGAATGGACCAACAAGACCATCATGTATGGCGCCTATGCGCGCACCCATTCACCGTTCCAGAACTCCGACATGATGGTCAACGGTCCGCCATCGCCGGAGGAATTGAAACTGCTCGAGCCGTTTCGTGGCCAAGTGCCGGACGAGGTATTCGGCATGCCATTCGTGCCGCCGGTGTCCGACGGCTCGGGGCAGGACCGTTCGTTGTTGCGCAAAGCCTCACAATTGCTGCAGGAGGCCGGACTCGTCATCAAGGACGGCAAGCGGCTGTTGCCCAGCGGCGAAGTGTTCAAAATCGAATTTCTCGCCGACGAGCCGTCACTCGAGCCGCACCATGCGCCCTACATCAAGAATCTCGGCACGCTGGGGATCGAGGCGAGCTTGCGGCTTGTCGATCCCGTGCAGTACCGTGCCAGGGTCGAGGATTTCGATTTCGACATGACCATCGAGCGCTTTTCCATGTCCGCGACCCCGGGCGACGGCATGCGGCCATTCTTTTCCTCGCAGGCAGCCAGGACCAAGGGCTCGTACAATTTGGCCGGGATCGCGAATCCGGTCATCGATGCGCTGATCGAAAAGATTCTTGCCGCCGAGAATCGTGGCGAACTCACCATCGCCTGCCGCGCCTTCGACCGGGTGTTTCGCGCCGGGCGTTACTGGGTGCCGCAATGGTATGCGCACACGCACCGGCTCGCTTATTGGGACCTGTTTGCACATCCCGAGAAACCCCCGCGTTACGCCCAAGGGGTCGGCGCACCGGAAATCTGGTGGTCCGATGCTGGTAAGGCCGCGAGAGCCGAGCAGGCGAAATAAATCATGACCGCCTATATCGCACGCCGCATTTTGCTGATTTTCCCGACCATGCTCGGGATATTGTTCATTTCTTTCGTCGTGGTGCAGTTCGCACCCGGCGGCCCGGTGGAACGCGTGATCGCGCAGCTCTCCGGCGCCGATACCGGAGGCACCTCGAGGATTTCGGGTTCGAGCGGCGGCGATTTCGGCGCTCGCAGCCAGGTCGGCGCGTCGGCGGATGCGGTCAATTCGAAATACCGGGGCGCGCAGGGGCTCGATCTCGATTTCGTCAAGAGCCTCGAGAAACAGTTCGGCTTCGACAAGCCGGCGCCCGAACGCTTCGCGCTGATGGTATGGAATTTCGCGCGGTTCGATTTCGGCAAGAGCTATTTCCGCGACGTCAGCGTGCTGCAACTGGTCAAGGAGAAGCTGCCGGTTTCCATGTCGCTCGGAATCTGGATGACGCTCCTGACCTATCTGATCTCGATACCGCTCGGGATCCGCAAGGCGGTGATGGACGGCTCGAGATTCGACACCTGGACATCGGCCGTCATCATCGTCGGCTTCGCGATACCTGGATTCTTGTTTGCGATCCTGCTGATCATCCTGTTTGCCGGCGGTTCGTTCTTCAACATCTTCCCGCTGCGTGGATTGACCTCGGATGGCTGGGCGCAATTTCCCTGGTACTGGAAGATCATCGACTATTTCTGGCACATCACCTTGCCGATCGTCTCGATGTCGCTTGGTGCTTTCGCCACCATGACCCTGCTCACCAAGAATTCCTTTCTCGACGAAATCCGCAAGCAATACGTCATGACCGCGCGCGCCAAGGGCTGCAGCGAGCGGCAGGTGCTGTACAGTCACATTTTCCGCAATGCGATGTTGATCGTGATCGCGGGATTCCCGGGGGCGTTCATCCACGCCTTCTTCTCCGGCTCGCTTTTGATCGAAACGATCTTTTCGCTCGACGGGCTCGGCTTGCTCAGCTTTGAAAGCGTGCTCAACCGCGACTATCCGGTCGTGTTCGGAACCCTGTTCATCTTCTCGCTGGTGGCTCTGGTGGTCAATCTGATCTCCGATCTGACCTACATGTGGGTCGATCCCCGGATCGACTTCGAGGCGCGGGAGGTCTGATGACTGTCACCAGCGCCGCCGAGCTGAAGTTCCTACAGCGCTTGCCGCAAAGTTCCCTCGGGAACTTCAGCTCGCCAAGCGGCGCTGGAATCATAGATCTGGCGGTGTGCTTTGCTTTCCGAAGTTCGTACAGGTGGGCGCGGCAATGACCTACGAACTTCGGAAAGAGGACACCGCTCCGCCTCCCGTCGAAACCACCACGCGGACCCCGCTCGGCGAAGCGGTTCCGGTGACGCGCCATGGCTTCAAGGTTTCGCCGCTCAACCTGCGGCGCTGGCAAAATTTCAAATCGAACCGCCGCGGCTACTGGTCGCTCTGGATTTTCCTGATCTTGTTCTTCGTCTCGTTGTTTGCCGAGCTGATTGCCAATGACCGTCCGCTGCTCATCAGGTTCGACGGACATCTGTATTGGCCGGCCTTTGTCGGCTATTCCGAAACCACTTTCGGCGGCGATTTCGAGACGGCGGCCGACTACCGCGATCCATACCTGCAGAAGCTGATCAAGGACAAGGGCGGCACGATCATCTGGCCGCTGATCCGCTATTCCTACGATACCCACAATCTCGATTTGCCGACGCCCGCGCCGTCGAAGCCGACCTGGATGTTGACGGAAGCCGAATGCAGGGACGTGGTGGTGAGGAAGCACCTCAACAGCTGCCGCGATCTCGAATACAACTGGCTCGGCACCGACGATCAGGGCCGCGACGTGGTGGCGCGCTTGATCTATGGCTTCCGCATCTCGGTGCTGTTCGGACTGAGCCTGACCATCATCTCCTCGATCGTCGGCGTCGCCGCCGGCGGCGTGCAAGGTTATTTCGGGGGCTGGATCGACCTCGGCTTCCAGCGTTTCATCGAGATCTGGAACGCCATTCCCTCTCTCTATCTGCTCTTGATCATTTCGGCAGTGCTGCCCCCGGGCTTCTTCATCCTGCTCGGGATCATGGCTCTGTTCTCCTGGGTTTCGCTGGTCGGGCTGGTGCGGGCGGAATTCTTGCGCGGGCGCAATTTCGAGTACATCCAGGCGGCGCGGGCTCTCGGCGTCTCCAACGCGGTGATCATGTTCCGGCATCTGTTGCCGAACGCCATGGTGGCGACCATGACATTCCTTCCCTTCATCGTTTCTTCTTCGGTGATGACGTTGACCGCGCTTGATTTCCTCGGCTTCGGGTTGCCGCCGGGCTCGCCGTCGCTCGGCGAACTGCTGGCGCAGGGCAAGGCCAACGTGCAGGCACCCTGGCTCGGTTTCACCGGCTTCTTCGCGGTGGCGATCATGCTGTCGCTGTTGATTTTCATCGGCGAAGCGGTGCGCGATGCGTTCGATCCGCGCAAGAGTTTCAGATAGGACGCCGACATGGACGCCATCAACCAGCCTCTGCTCGACGTCAGCAATCTGTCGGTGGCTTTTCACCAGCCCAGCGGCACCTCGGCGGCGGTGGACCATGTCTCGTTTTCGATCCGCCGCGGGGAGTGCGTCGCGCTGGTCGGCGAATCCGGTTCCGGAAAATCGGTCAGCGCGCTCTCGATCCTCAAGCTGCTGCCTTATCCGACCGCGTCGCATCCATCGGGAAGCATTCGCTTCCAGGGCCGCGAATTGCTCGATCTGTCGGAGCGCGAGATGCGCGGCATTCGCGGCAACGACATTTCGATCATCTTCCAGGAGC
This sequence comes from Bradyrhizobium sp., assembly GCF_035570375.1. Classification (GTDB taxonomy): domain Bacteria; phylum Pseudomonadota; class Alphaproteobacteria; order Rhizobiales; family Xanthobacteraceae; genus Bradyrhizobium. Next base: position 16,816 of record NZ_DATMLW010000043.1, read on the forward strand.
CGATGACTTCGCTCAATCCGCTCCACACCATCGAGTCGCAGATCGGTGAAGTCCTCCAGCTGCATAACCCGGTCACTTCCGAGATGGCGCGGGCGCGCACGCTCGAACTGCTCAGCCAGGTCGGCATTCCCGAGCCGGAAACGCGGCTCGGCAGCTACCCGCATCAATTATCGGGAGGCCAGCGCCAGCGGGTCATGATCGCGATGGCGCTCGCCAACGAACCCGATCTGTTGATCGCCGATGAGCCTACCACGGCGCTCGACGTCACCGTGCAGGCGCAAATCCTGGCTTTGCTCGCCGATATTCGCAAACGGCTCGGCATGAGCCTGTTGTTTATCACCCACGATCTCGGCATCGTGCGCCGCATCGCGGATGTGGTCTGCGTCATGAACGGCGGCAAGATCGTCGAGCAGGGGCCTGTGGAGCAGGTCTTCACCGCGCCGAAACACCCCTACACCCGCGCGCTGCTCGCCGCCGAGCCGAAGCCCGATCCGGCGCCGCCGCGGCCGCTGTCTCCGGTGGTGATTTCGGCCGATGATCTCAAGGTCTGGTTCCCGATCAAGCGCGGCTTGCTGCGTTCCACGGTGGGGCATATCAAGGCGGTCGATGGCGTTTCTCTCGCCGTGCGCAAGGGCGAGACGCTCGGCGTGGTCGGCGAGTCCGGCTCCGGCAAGACCACGCTCGGACTGGCATTGCTGCGGCTGATCTCCTCCGACGGGCCCATCGTCTTCCTGGGGAATTCGATCCAGGGTCTGCGCTTCAAGGAGATGCTCCCGTTCCGCCGCGACATGCAGATCGTGTTTCAGGACCCGTTCGGCTCGCTGAGCCCGCGCATGTCGGTCGGCGACATCGTGGCCGAAGGCCTAACCGTTCACCAGAAATCGCTTTCGGAAGAAGATCGCCAGTTGCGCGTGATCCGGGCATTGCGCGATGTCGGATTGGACCCGGCGACCCGCTTCCGCTATCCGCATGAATTTTCCGGCGGCCAGCGTCAGCGCATCTCAATCGCGCGGGCCGTGGTGCTGGAGCCGAATTTCGTGGTGCTGGACGAGCCGACCAGCGCGCTCGACATGCTGTTCCAGGCGCAGATGGTCGATTTGCTGCGGGAATTGCAGCGCAAGCGCGATCTCACCTATATGTTCATCTCCCATGACCTGCGCGTGGTCGCTTCGCTTGCGAGCCATCTGATCGTGATGCGTCAGGGCAAGGTGGTGGAGGAGGGGCCGGCTTCGGAATTGTTCAAACACCCCAAGACCGACTACACCCGCGCGCTGTTCGCCGCCGCTTTCCGCTTGGAGAGCGCCAATGGCGACGTTGTCGCACAATAGCAGGCAGTCCTCTGAAGCGGGATGATCTTTAGTCGAATCGGTTTATCAGCCGATCTCGGTTCACCTCTCCCGCAAGGGGAGAGGGAGCGCACTTTCATAGCGGCTCCAGTTCGACCTGATTTCACCCCAATCGCTTGATCGACGTGATCTCGCTGCCGGCGGCCTTGATGCGCGCCAACGCCTCGCGCGTGTTCTCGATTGCGGTCGCCATGTGGTGCGCGTTGGCATGAACGATCGTGTTGGCGTCGCGCACGATCGCGACATGGCCCTTCCAGAAAATCAGGTCACCGCGCTTGAGTCGTTTCGCTTCGGCTTGCTCCAGGGCCGCTCCGAGCCCGAGTTCTTGCAGGTCGCTGTCGCGCGGGCAGCCGATGCCCGCGGCATTCAGCGCGATTTGCACAAGACCGGAGCAATCGATGCCGAAGCTGGTCTTGCCACCCCAGAGATAGGGCGTGCCGACGAATTGTTCGGCCACGCTCACGAAATCGCCGACATGGCTGCCGATCGCGCCGAGATGGCTCCGCGGCAGATACCAGCCCTCGCGAGTCACCGCGAACGAAGCCTCTTCGCGCAACACCGTGACCAACGAACCCATCGCCAGCGTATCCGTCGGCGGCAGTTTGATCGAGGCGCCGGGAAAGGCGAAGGTCCGTAAGGCGGTGACCTTGTGGGTCGCCCGGCTTTCGGGCTTTGCCAGAGCGCGATCCGGAAGCCAGCCGACATAGCCGTCACCGGAGAGTTGACCCCAGGCCCAGCCTTCGCCGTTGCGATCATAGACCATGGCGCGCTCGCCCTTGAGCGCCTGCGTCGCCAGTTCGGCGTCGGCAGAAGGCGCCGAGCGCAGCGGCGCGATCGCGTCCACAATCTCGAATTCCTCGCCGGCGACGAACCGTTTCGCCTTGACCTTGCCTTCGAGATATTGCGCGGCAACCTCAGGCCGTGCCGGCGTCAGGCGCGGATCATCCATAGCGTTCGCTCAAGAGCTTGTAGATCGCCCGCGCGGCCTGGCATTCGCCGCCCTCGGGGCGCGCCGGTTTTGCTGACGGCGTCCAGGCGAAGATATCGATATGCAGCCAGCTTTCCGCAAGTTTCACGAAGCGCTTCAGGAACAGCGCGCAGGTAATCGAGCCCGCGAAAGTGCCCGGTGCCGAATTGTTGACATCGGCGACTTTCGAATCGAGCCAGCTGTCGTAAGGTGCCCAGAGTGGCAGCCGCCACAAGGGGTCGTTCTCGGCCTTGGCGCAAGCCGACAGCTTTTGCGCCAGCTCCTCGTCGTCGGTGTAAAATGGCGGCAGATCGGGGCCGAGAGCCACCCGCGCCGCGCCCGTCAGGGTGCCAAGGTCGATCAACAGGTCGGGCTTCTCCTCGTCGGCAAGCGTCAGTGCGTCGGCCAGCACCAGCCGGCCCTCGGCGTCCGTATTGCCGATTTCCACGTTAAGACCCTTGCGCGAGGTGAAGATGTCGAGCGGACGGAAAGCGTTGCCGGCAACCGCGTTCTCGACCGCCGGAATCAGGACCCGCAGCCGCAATTTGAGCTTCGCATCCATCACCATCTGTGCCAGCGCGAGCACGTTGGCGGCCCCACCCATGTCCTTCTTCATGATCAGCATGCTGCTCGAAGGCTTCAGGTCGAGCCCGCCAGTATCGAAACAAACCCCCTTGCCGACCAGCGTCACCTTGGGATGAGCGGGGTCGCCCCAGGTGAAATCGATCAGGCGGGGCTTGCGCGGCGAGGCCATGCCGACCGCATGAATAAGCGGAAAATTCCTTTCCATAAGCTCGGCGCCGACCACGCAATTGAAATCGGCACCATAGCGTTGCGCGAGTTCCTGCGCTGCCAGCGCCAGTTCTTCCGGGCCCATGTCATTGGATGGCGTATTGATGAGATCGCGGGCGAGCGCGGTCGCTTCGGCGATCCTCGTGATTTCAGCGACGTCAACGCCATCCGGCGGCACCAGCCTGACCTCCAGCGCATCGGCTTTGCGGTAACGGGAAAACCGATAGCTGCCGAGCGCAAACGCAAGTGCCGCAAGTCGCGCATCCCGTGTTTCGGCATTGGCGAAGCGGTAGATGCCAGGAGGAAGCAGGCCCGGCAATTGACCGGGGCGGAACGGGTCGCGAAACTTGCCGTTCTCGCCGTCGAGGCCGAACAACACTTGCACGATCTCGCCATTGCCGCTTGGCAAGGTGAGGTGCGCGCCGGGCTTGGCCGAAAAGGCGTTGGCCCTTGCAAATTGCCGGGCCTGGGCGGGAAGTTCAGCCGAAATCGCATCCCAGCTCGACTTGGTCACGAAGGTGATGGGAATGGCGCGCGCCGCGGGCGAAGTCTCGAAAACGGAATGCATATTTGTCCCGGTGTTCAAGTGAACCAGAGGCTTGAGGCTTGGTCCAGGAGAGAGGCGACCGCGCAAGCCTTCTGAACTCTTACAATGGCATATCGCGCCAAACCAGTGGATTGGATTTGGCATTCGCCACGCAGCCAGCCGCAAAGCTCGTGGAGCGCGGATGGCCAATCCAAACCGCACCTGATCCTATGTTTTCTGGTGGTCGTGAGATTGCAACCTTCGCGAAGGTTCTAGCCGCAACTGGAGATGAATGTCAGAACCCTGGCACTGGAGCAAACGGTGCCCTCTACACGTTGTCGCGTCGCGATGGTAGCCTGCAGGCCTCAGGACGAGGATTGCGATGGATTTCCTGTTGAGTGCCATTGATGCCGTCGGGCGCGCTATCGAAGTGGTGTTGCTCTATGTCGAGAACCACCACTGGGTCTTCGCGTTTGCGGCCGGCGGTTACGTCTTTTACCTTCACGACAAGGCGGTGCACGCCAGATTTGATGCGCTGGAAAAGAGGATCGACGAAGTCCGCAAACGTCTTGCCGTCGAGTGGTAAGGCGCAGAGGGGAATTCTGGCTGCGGCCCGGAGAAGCCTGGGCCGTTCTTTGCCCTTGTTGACACGGCCCTGCCGCGGTGCCGCCTGAAAATCTCCAAATCGGAAGCTTTTGCGAGGAAAGACAGCGTTAACCCCGCGTTAGGGTTAACAGACTATTGCTGGGCGCATTCGGCTCGATCAGCCGCCAGATACCATGAGTCAAAGTGCATGCGTCAGCAGTCCAGTCTCGCCCGGCTTCTCGCAACCGCGGCCTTGACGGCGATCTTGGCCGCTGGGCTCGGCGGTTGTCAGACCATGTCCGACATCACGGGATCGCTGTCGTCGAAGCCCGAAGCCAGCTCCGAAGCCAACCCGCACCGCGCGGCGGAGATTTACGGCGAGCGTTATCGGTCCGATCCCAAGAATGCCGAGGCAGCCCTGGCCTATGGTCAGGCGCTGCGCGCCTCAGGGCAGCGCAGCCAGGCGGCAGCCGTGCTCGAGCAGGCGACCATCGCTCACCCCGGCGACAAGCCGCTGCTGGCCGCCTACGGGCGGGCGCTTGCCGACAACGGCAATTTCCAGCAGGCATTCGACGTTCTCAGCCGTGCGCACTCGCCCGACAATCCCGACTGGAGGATCCTTTCGGTTCAGGGCGCTGCGCTCGATCAGCTTGGTCGGCATGAGGACGCGCGCCGGTATTACGCCAGCGCCCTGAAGATCGTGCCGGACGAGCCCTCGGTGCTGTCCAATCTCGGCCTTTCCTACGTTCTCTCCAAGAACCTGCCGAAGGCGGAAGAAGTGCTCCGTCAGGCCTATGCCACCGGCCGGGCAGACGCGCGGGTGCGGCAGAATCTGGCGCTCGCAATCGGCCTGCAGGGGCGCTTCGCCGAAGCCGAGCAGATCGTCCGCGCCGATCTGCCTGCCGAGGAAGCGGCAGCAAATGTGGCCTATCTCAAGCAGATGCTGAACCGCAAGGACGAACCGCGCACCGGCGCCGTGGCCAAGATGCCCATCGCTTCCCTCAACCGTCCGGAGTAACGGCTCGCTTTCTGCGGGCACACCCATCATGCTGGGCGAATGATCGGCGCGGTTTGCCGCGCCGGCCAATCATTGCATGGCGGCGACCCTGATGCCGGTCGGCCCGAGGATAACGACGAACAACACCGGCAGGAAAAACAGGATCATCGGCACCGTCAATTTCGGCGGCAGAGCCGCCGCTTTCTTCTCGGCCTCGTTCATGCGCATATCGCGGTTTTCCTGCGCCATGACACGCAGGCTCTGGCCGAGCGGCGTTCCGTAGCGTTCCGATTGCTGAAGTGCGAGGCAGACCGACTTGACCCCCTCAAGCCCGGTACGCTTGGCGAGGTTCTCGTAGGCGACCTTGCGGTCCTGCAGATATGACAGCTCTGCCGTGGTCAGCGTAAATTCTTCCGAGAGCGCAACCGATTGCGACACGATCTCGATCGAAACCTTGCGGAATGCGGCCTCCACCGACATGCCCGACTCGATGCAGATCAGCAGCAGGTCGAGCGCATCCGGAAAAGCGCGCTTGATCGAGAGCTGACGCTTCGAAATCGCGTTCTTCAGGAAAAGCATCGGCGCCTGCAGACCGAGATAGGCCGCGCCGATGCAGATGCCGATCTTGATCGGAAACGACTGTTGCAGGTGCGAGATCAGGAAAACGTAGAGCACCGTTGCGATGAAGAGCACAATCGGCGTCACCAGGCGGGCGAACAGGAATGTGACGTAGGGAGCCTGTCCGCGGTACCCTGCCATGGTCAGTTTTTCGCGCGCCGCTTCCTGGGCCAGCCACTTTCCGAGATTGAAGTCTTCGACGACTTTGGAAACGATCTGTTTCGGCGTCTGGCGCAGCGAGACCTTTTCCGTCCTGGAGAGCCGCTCGCGTTCCCGCGCCCGAATGCGTTCGCGTTCGCTGGCGACTGCCTTCATGCGCTTCGCCAGGTCCTGGCCCACAAGCAGCGGCATGATCAGCGTATACGCCGTCGCGCTTGCCGCGATCGCGGCGAGCAGCATGGTCATGAAGTGTGCGTCGTGGAGTTTGTCGACCAGAAAGCTAATCATGCTGCACCGTCAGAAATCGAAATTGATCATTTTCTTCATCACCATGATGCCGATCGACATCCAGATCACGCAGCCGACCAGCATCAACTGGCCGGTCGGATGGGTCCATAACAGCGAGATGTAGCCAGGCGTCGTGAGATACACGAGCAGCATGACGATCGGCGGCAACGAGCCGATGATGCCGGCCGACGCCTTGGCTTCCATCGACATGGCTTGAATCTTCTCGGCCATCTTCTTGCGGTCGCGCAGCACCTTGGAGAGGTTGCCCAGCGCCTCGGAGAGGTTGCCGCCGGATTTTTGCTGGATCGCGATCACGATGCCGAAGAAATTCGCCTCTGGAACCGGCATCCGCTCGAACAGACGTCCGCATGCTTCGCCGAGCGGCATGCCAATGGCCTGGGTTTCGATGATCGCCAGGAATTCGCTCTTGAGCGGCTCCGGCGAATCGGCTGCGACCACCTTGATCGATTCAAACAGCGGCAAGCCGGCCTTGATGCCGCGAACGATCACGTCGACGGCGTCCGGCAGCGCGCGCAGGAAGGCCGTTTCCCGCCGTTTCTTCAGAAAACTCAGGGTCCAGCGCGGCAGACCGAATCCGGCGGCGAATGCCAGGCCGATGGCTGCAAGCGGTCCCCCACCGGCCAGCATCGCCAGGGCAAAGGCGATCGCTCCCAAAATGCCGGACACAATCATGAATTTGCGCGGCTCCCAATTCAGGCCGGCCCGGGTGAGGCGAGCGGCCAGCGTGACCTTGCTGCTCTTCTGGTGCCGCGCTTCGAGTTCCTTCAGCGATCCTTCGATCTGTTCGCGACGCGAGCGCGCGTCACGCTGGTTCTGGCGAACCGCAACCGGCTCTGCCTTGGCGACCGAGGCGCGCCGACCCTCGGCCTTCCTCTCCCCGGAAAGCACGGGATAGAGGAAAACCCAGGCCACGCCGCCGATCGCGGCGGCCGCAAGGAAGGCCAGTGCGAGTGTTTGCAAGTTCATGGCGGTTTCCTCACACCTCGCCGCGAATTTCGGCGGCGTCGAGAGCCGCGGCAAGGCGCTTCTCTTCGTTGTAATATCGCGCACGTTCCCAGAAGCGTGGCCGTCCGATGCCTGTGGAGCGATGCCTGCCCTGGATCGTGCCGTTGGCGTCTTCGCCCATCATTTCGTACAGGAAGATGTCCTGGGTGATGATGGTTTCGCCTTCCATGCCCATCACCTCGGTGATGTGCGTGATCCGGCGGGAGCCGTCGCGCAGGCGGGCGGCCTGAATGATGACGTCGATCGAGGCGCAGATCATCTCGCGGATGGTTCGCGAGGGCAGTGAAAATCCGCCCATGGTGATCATCGATTCACAACGCGACAACGCTTCTCGCGGGTTGTTGGCGTGCAGCGTCCCCATCGAGCCGTCGTGACCCGTGTTCATGGCCTGCAGCAGGTCGAACGCCTCGGGTCCGCGGACTTCGCCGACGATGATGCGTTCAGGCCGCATACGAAGGCAGTTGCGGACCAATTCGCGCATCGTGACCTGGCCTTCGCCCTCGATGTTGGGCGGGCGGGTTTCCAGCCGCACCACATGCGGTTGCTGCAGTTGAAGTTCGGCAGCGTCCTCGCAAGTGATGACGCGCTCCTCGTCGTCGATGTAGTTGGTCAGACAATTGAGCAGCGTCGTCTTGCCGGAGCCGGTACCGCCCGAGATCAGCACGTTGCAGCGGCAACGGCCGATGATCTGCAGGATTTCGGCGCCCTGCGCCGTGATAGCGCCGAACTTGACCAGCTGGTCGAGGGTCAGCTTGTCCTTCTTGAACTTGCGGATCGTCAGCGCGGGACCATCGATCGCCAGAGGCGGGACGATGGCGTTGACGCGCGAGCCGTCGGCGAGGCGCGCGTCGCAGATCGGGGACGATTCGTCGACGCGGCGGCCGACCTGGCTGACGATGCGCTGGCAGATATTGAGTAGCTGCTGATTGTCGCGGAAGCGGATGCCGGTGCGCTGAATTCGCCCGCCGACCTCGATATAGACCGTGCCGGCACCGTTGACCATGATGTCGGCGATGTCGTCGCGCGCCAGAAGCGGCTCGAGCGGACCATATCCAAGAACGTCGTTGCAGATGTCGTCGAGCAGCTCTTCCTGCTCGGCGATCGACATGACGATGTTCTTGATCGCAATGATCTCGTTGACGATGTCGCGGATTTCCTCGCGTGCGGATTCGCCGTCGAGCTTGGCAAGCTGGGCCAGGTCGATCGCTTCAATCAAGGCGCCGAAGATCGTCGCCTTGACCTGATAGTAGGAGTCGGAGCGCCGTGTCTCGACGGTGGGCGGTGGCGGCGCCGCCTTGACCGGCGCCAGGCTTGGTGAAGCAACAGCCGGCGGCGAGGGGGCCCGCGGCGCGGTTGGCGCCGCCGTCACCGAAGCCGGCTCCGGCGCGCTCATGGCGGGCCTTGCGATCCGCGAGTCGCCTTCTGTTCCGCTACGCTTACCAAACACGACTGTACTCCAGGCGGGTCAAGTCACTTTGCCCGCAGCTTTTCGATCAGGGGTGACAGGAACGAACTCCGCGGCTTCTTGCTCTCGCCGCGGCCGGTCAGCCGCTGCGCGATCTGCAGAAACATTTCGGTACTGCGATGGGTTGCCGAGATTTCGGCGATCATCTGCCCGTTATTGGCCGCCGCGCCGAACATCTGCGGGTCGAACGGAATCGATGCGATCGGTTCGCTCTCGATGGCCTTGGCGAATTCGCTCGCGTTGATCTCCGGCCGCTTGGGTATTCCGACCTGGTTGAGACAATAGAGCGGCATCCGGTCGTTGGGCCGCGCCGCCTTCAGCAGGTCGAATATGTTCTTGGTGTTGCGCAGGTTGGCGAGGTCCGGCGCGGCGACGATCAGAAGGTCGTCGGCGCCGATCAGCGCGCGCTTGGTCCAGCCCGACCATTGATGCGGGATGTCAAGCACGATGCATGGCATCGTCGTGCGAAGGGTATCGAAGATCGCGTCGAAGGCGTCGGCGCCGAAATCGTAGACGCGATCGAGCGTCGCCGGCGCCGCGAGCAGGTTGAGATGGTCGGTGCATTTCGAGAGCAGGCGGTCGATGAAAGCGGTATCGACGCGGTCGGGCGAGAAAACCGCGTCGGCAATGCCTTGCGGAGGGTCCTGATTGTAGTCCAGGCCGGCGGTGCCGAACGCAAGGTCGAGGTCGGCCACCACGGAATCGAGCGCCAGATCGCGCGCGATCGCCCAGGCCACATTGTGCGCAATGGTGGAAGCGCCGACGCCGCCCTTTGCACCGACGATGGCGATGATGCGGCCGACAGCCTTGGCTTCGGGCGAGGAGAACAGCCCGCAGATCGAGCGCACGATATCCAGCGGATTGATCGGCGCGATCACGTAGTCGCTGACGCCGCGACGCACCAGTTCGCGATAAAGAGCGACGTCGTTGATGCGGCCGACGACGATGACCCGCGTGCCGGAATCGCACACGGCTGCGAGCTGGTCGAGGCCGGCGAGGATATCGTTGCGGCCTTCGGTCTCGATGATGATCACGTTGGGAGTAGGCGCGCTGCGATAGGCTTCAATCGCCGCTGCCATGCCGCCCATTTGGATCTTAAGATGAGCCTTGCCGAGCCGCCGGTCCTCGCCGGCCGACTGCACGGCCGCCGCCGATTCCACGGTCTCGCAGAACGCCTGCACCGATACGCGCGGCGCAGGCGCAATGTGATCGTCCGCGGGCGGCGAAGTGACGTCAGGCTGCTCGAGGTTCTGGCGTGCGTAGCTGGTCATTTGCCTGTGTCGCTGAGTTTGGCCTTTTCGGCTTCGGGATAGACGGTCGAGGTAGAGGTGCCCTTGCGATATTTCTCGAAGCCTTCGGTGCGCCGGACCGTATAGGCGGGCGTCTCGGGCCGCGGCTGCAGCAGGTCGGACGGGTTGTCCACCATTGCCGCCATGTTTCGCTGATAGGCGCAGCCGAAATTGTAGTAGGACCTGTTCTCGATATAGCCCCTGTTGTTGATGGAGGGACCAAGATCCTCCGGCCATAGCCCGCAAGGCCCGGCGGTGGCCGAGATTCTCGGATAGCTCAGCCGCACCGTTGCCAGCTGACGCGGGTTATCCGGATGGTAGTGGTGGACGGTGACGCCGTTGGGCGGCACGCCCGCCGCCGAAAGCATCGCTCGGGCTTCCCGGAACGCGCTCTCCGCCGCCCGCGCGTTGGGCGTGCCGACCGGCACATCGGCCACAATCCCGCCGGTCCCCTCATGGAGCCAGGTCTGCGCCAGTCCCATCACGTCGGCGCGCTGTTCGGCCGACAGACCGCCGCGCGAATGACCGACGAAGATCACGACGGAACGATCCGCCTCCTGGATCGCGATCGGATGCCTCAGGCGATAATCCTCCGGGATGCTCGCCGTCGCTACAACTTCGTCCGTATGCGTGCAGGCGCCGAGCACGATGGTAAGACCGACAAGCGCGCCTGCGATGCGGAACGCGCGCCTGCATTCGACGGGTATGTTGCTCGCCATATTATTTGTCCTCGTCCCGCCTCAATCGGTAATAAAGCCGTAAGCGCCGCGATAATTCCGGGCCGGCTCGACGCGGCCGGGAACGCCATAGATGCGGTTGATAGTGCCGAGCAGCTCCGTCTGCGGGTCCGAGGCCGAGGCAAAGCCGTCATCCGGGCGCGACAGATCCTTCTGCGCGACGGCACGAACGACATAAGGCGTGACCAGAACCATCAGCTCGGTCTGGTTGTTGATGTAGTCGCGGCTGCGGAACAGCGTGCCCAGCACGGGAAGTTGCGAGAGTCCGGGAAGCCCGTTGATCGCCTGCTTGGTCTGGTCCTGGATCAGGCCGGCCATCGCCATCGATCCGCCCGAGGGGATTTCCAGCGTGGTTTCGGCGCGGCGGGTCTTGATGGAGGGAATGGTGGTGCCGCCAGAGCCGCCGTTCAGGGAATTTTCGTTAGATATTTCAGATACTTCTGTCATAACCCGGAGGCTGATCCGACCTTCGGTCAAAACCACCGGCGTGAAGTTCAGCGAGATACCGAATTTCTTGAAACTGACCGTCTGGACACACTGTCCGATCGCGCCCGCGGTCGTCGTCTGGCAGGTCACGCCGGTCGGGATTGGAAATTCGCCGCCTGAGATGAAGGTAGCGGATTCACCCGAGATTGCCGTCAGGTTCGGCTCTGCAAGCGTCCGCACCACGCCGGCACTCTCCATGGCGCGCAGCGTTGCCTGGACGGTCGGCGCTCCGCCAAATGTCGTGCTGAGAGCGTTACCGGGAACGAGTGGCGCGTTGTTGACCGTGAACGGGTTGATGTTGTTGAAGTTCACGACGGTCGTGCCGTAGGTAAGGTTGGCGCTGAGGTCGATGCCCAGTTGCTTGATGATCGATCGCGCGACTTCGGCGACGGTGACCTTCAGCATCACCTGATCGCGGCCTCGGACAATGATGGAGTTGACGACCTTGTCGGCTCCGCCCGCCAGCCGCGCGGCAAGATCGCCGGCCTGCTGGGCGTCGATCGGGTTTGCCGCCGTGCCGGTTAGGATCACCCCATCGCCTAGCCCGTCGATCTGAATGTCGGAATTCGGCAATGTCTGCTTCAGCGCGGCGCGGATGCCATTGAGGTCGCGCTTGACGGCGATGTCATAGGCCGCGATCTGCTGGCCTGCGGAATCGAAGAACACGATGTTGGTCTGGCCGACAGCTGCGCCGATGATGTAGGCGCGCTGCGCCGAGCGCACGACGGCGTTGGCGATCTTCGGATCGGCGACCAGCACGTCCTTGATATCGCGCGGCAAGTCGATCACGATCGATTTGCCGACGCCAAGCGAGAGAAAACGCGCGTTCATCTGTCCGTCGGCGGCGGCCTGTGGGACGGGGCGGTAGTCGGCCGCCACCGCCGGGATCAGGGCCGGGTTGAGCGTCATGGCTGCTGCGGCCGAAAACGACAGGGTGCGGACCAGAAAGGTCCGCATTTTCAGCTGATTTTCCCTGCTCCTCATATCGTCAGTCCTCGGTCACTTCTCTATCGTGGTGGGGTTTGCGACGCCGTATCGAACCACATTGATGCTGCCGAGCCGGCGGGACCGGTCGTCGAGCCCTATCTCGGCCTGGTTGGCGTCGGCGATGCTGCGCAACGCCAGCGACAACACCCCGGCCTGGCGCGCACCGGCGAGAATCGTCACCTGCTCGGGCTTGAGCTCGAGCGTCACCGTCTTGCCGACGACGGCGTTCTGGCCTTCTTTTTCCTTGGGCGCCTGATCAATCGCCAGCACGCGGATATTGGTCAGGACGATCTCCGGCAACACGACGTCGCCCGCGGCCTTGGGATCGGGATTCTTCAGGCGCCGCGTCAGGACGACGTCGACGCGGTCGTTGGGCAGGATGAATCCGCCGGCACCGGTCTCCGGTGAAATCTCGGTGGAGATGGCGCGCATTCCGGTCGGCAGGATGGCAGCCATGAAGCCTGATCCATTGGCCTTGATCAGTTTCGGCTCGCGGATCGGCTCTCCGGCGATAAAAGGCGAGCGCGCAATCGAGCCGGCGATCTGGGTGGTCGCGTCGGGGCGTTCGTTGCGGCGAATGAAGGTGCTGCTCGCCGTTGCCGCGGGCCAGGTCTGCCAGATCATGTCGTCGGCCGAGAGCGTCTGGCCAAGTGCGATGTCGGATTTGGCCACGAGAACATCGGCGGTCTGAAGTTGTACGACCGGTTCTGTCGGTGGCCTGGTATCCGATCCACTCGCGAGGAAGGCAGCGACGCCACCGGCTCCGATAGCGATGGTCAGGACGACAATGCGTGCCCTATTCATACGCTTCACTTTCCACATTACGCTGCGACGCGTCGGTCGCCGTAATTGGAGTTGACCAGCTATTCGTCAAAGCATGGTTAATGAGGCGTATCTAAATCGCCTTAACGGGATTTTACCTCTGCATCGATCAGCGAATGACGAAGTGCGTCAGATCGACAGCCTTGATCCACTCAGTTTCCGGATAGACCGCCAACGCGCCGATCGCGAGCGCGATCCCGTACGGAATACCGCTTTCCTTGGCGTGCAGCTTGAGCAGCCAGGCCTGGCCGGCCAGCATATACGGCAGCGGCCATTGCCGGAACTGGAGCAGCGACAACGTCAGCACGCCACCGAACAGCGAAGCATAGACCAGGTAGTTCAACAGGTGATCGAAACCGAACCAAAGCGCCCCGGCGGCCGCCACCTTGGCGTCTCCGCCGCCGATCCAGCCGAACGCAAAGCAGGCAAAGCTCACCACCAGCACGCAGGCGCCGGCGCCGAGATGGGAGAGAATTTCGGAAATCCCCGTGCCGCTCGCGAGCGCGAGCAGCAAAAAGGCCGCCGCGAGCGCCAGAGACACGCGGTTCGAAATCGTCATCGTGAACAGATCGCTCGCCGCCGCGAACGCCATCAGGGCGGGGAACAGCAGGAGGCGTGCAACGTCGAGGATCATGGAGTCATGCTGCCCGTGCCGATGACCGAAGGGAAGAACGCGGCAATCTAGCTTTCATAGATGAAGAATCGGGAAATGGCCGCTCACCAGACACTCGCAATGCGGCAAACAAGAAAGAGAAGCGCCAGCGTCAAGGCGGTAAAGACCACAAGCGCAGGTGAATCGTTGCCGTCGCGAGCCTGCGAGGGCTTCATCGCGGCAGATGCGGAAGGTGGGATACGCATTTCTCACGCCACAAACTAAGGTGCGAAAAAAAGGCCCCGGATTTTCCGAGGCCTTTGATTCTGGATCATAACGCAGCTTACTTCAGCTGGGTGTTGACCGAGGTGAACTTGTTGTTCAGGTTGGTGCCGAGGCCATTAACGACCGCGATAATCGCGAGCGAGATGCCGGCTGCGATGAGGCCGTATTCGATGGCGGTAGCGCCGGACTCGTCCTTCACAAAACGCGCAATCAGATTCTTCATAGGTGTGACTCCATGTGAACACGTGGCTGGTCGAACTAACTGTGGTCTTGCCGGCGTTCTCAGCACCGTGACCATGTCGTCACCCTAACGGCCGGACGATTGCGGTGGGGTTAATTCGATCGAGTAAACACTGTGACAACTCGCAGTTCTTGAGCAGAGTAAATTTGGCATTAAGGCATTGCATCAAATCAAATCGAGACGCGGTCGCGATGATATCGGCGATCAACGAGACAGACGCAAGGCGGTCGCGATTTTTCGCTTTACGGCTCCTTAAGCGATGCAGCGTAGCCGTAGAGATACAAGATCAGATGAGGTCGCATGTCCAATCTAGCGCTGGAAGTCGTCGAGATGCTTGGCCAGACCATCGCCAAGGTTGTGCCGATTACAATCGTGCTGGCGCTGGTCTTCTCGGTGCTCACCCATTTCTGGGCCTGCAATCCCGGCACGCCGTGGTGGCGCAAGCGCGAACTCGTCACCGACCTCTGCTACTGGTTCTTTGTGCCGCTGTTCGCGCGCGTGCTGCGCATCGGACTGCTGATAGTCGGCGCGGGCGTCGTCTTCAACATTCACGGTGCGGACGAACTGATTGCCTTTTACGAAAACGGTCACGGCCCTCTCTCGCAACTGCCCTTGTGGCTGCAGGGGCTGATGTTCGTGGCCCTGTCGGATTTCATGCTGTACTGGCTGCACCGACTGTTTCACGGCGGCGGATTCTGGAGATATCACGCGATCCATCATTCATCCGAGGATCTGGAATGGATCTCTGCGGCGCGCTTCCACCCGGCCAATCTTTTCCTGGGAACGATCGCGGTCGACGTCATCCTGTTGATGGCCGGCATCTCCCCCAACGTGATGCTCTGGGTCGGGCCGTTCACGACGTTTCACTCGGCCTTTGTCCACGCCAATCTGAACTGGACACTTGGCCCGTTCAGATACGTGCTCGCCACCCCGGTCTTTCACCGCTGGCATCACACGCCGCCGGAGGAGGGCGGCAACACCAATTTCGCCGGGACGTTTCCGATCTGGGACCTCCTGTTTGGCACGTTCCGGATGCCGGAAAACAGGCTGCCTGAAAACTACGGCGCTGGTGATAGGAACATTCCGAACGAAATTGGTGGGCAACTAGCTTACCCTTTTCGGCAATAGGCCCTTGGCCGGCGGGGAATGTCGGGCCCGTTTGCAGTTCATTCACTATTTGAAGTCAGATTTGCCTTGGTCGGGCGCCGGTTCCGCTGCGTATTTGCTTTTGCCGGCTTGTCAACGTCCCGGGGTATCTCATGTCGCTCAAGTCCTTGCGCATTTTATTGCGTTCCTGTTTCCCGATTGCCTCGCTTGCGGCTTCGATGCTGCTGTTGCCGGCAGCCGCCTTCGCCGAGCCCTCCGCTGACACCATTGCGGTCAGTGTCGATCAGGCGAGACTCGTCAAGCTGCCTGCCCGGGTCGCCACCATCGTGGTCGGAAATCCGCTGATTGCGGACGTCTCGCTGCAGGCCGGCGGGGTGATTGTCGTGACTGGAAAAGGCTACGGCGCCACCAATTTCATTGCGATGGACCGCAGTGGCGAGGTCCTGGTCGATCGCCTGATTCAGGTCGAAGGTCCGACCGACCAACTCATTACCGTTTATCGCGGCGTCGATCGCGAATCCTACAGTTGCATGCCGATTTGCCAGCGCCGCGTCACGCTCGGCGACGGCGATACCTTCTTCAAGTCGACCATGGACCAGGCCGGCAATCTCAGCAGTCAGGCGGGCGGCAGCGCCGCAGCGGCGTCCAAGTAGCAGCACCAATCAGTTCTGGCCACCCATCCAACTTCGTGACGGCCCTCGGTTGCTGGAAGCGGTTGCGATCGTCGCATCACGGGACAAGAAAAAAGGCCGCGCCAAAAGCGCGGCCTTTCTTGTCTGACAGTTTGCCGAAAAATTTTCCCCGCGCCTTCTGCGCGGACGGGCTTAGCCGGCGGCGCGTAGATTGTCGGCCGAAGATTTGCCGGAACGGCGATCCGCCACGATTTCGTAGCTGATCTTCTGGCCTTCACGCAGTGTTCCAAGTCCAGCGCGTTCAACGGCACTGATATGCACGAATACGTCATTACCGCCATCATCGGGCTGGATGAAGCCGTAACCCTTGGTAGCGTTAAACCACTTCACGGTTCCCATGCTCACGGGATAGTCCCTTCTCAAGATAGAAATAGTAAAGCCCACACTCGCAGGCTGGTGAGATCGAATTTTTGGAAGGGTCGTCAGCGTCTAAACCGGCTGTACCGGTGGATAGCTAATGTCGTCCGGCCGAAAATCGATTGGTTCATATTATTCCAAAGTAGGGCTTCGAACAATCCTGAGGCGCGATTTTTTGAACGCGTCATCGGATCGTCGCCACGATTTTGTCACGAATGTCGGTTCGTGCCGCACAGCTTGAACAAGCCGCGGCGAGCAATCCTCACCTGCGGCGGAACTGGCCGCGCTGTGCAGCGCCACGCGGAGCGCCTCCGGTACCGCCGCCACCACCGCTCGGACGCTCGTCCTTGTGACGGAAGATGAGGCGGCCCTTTTCCAGATCGTAAGGGGACATCTCGATCGTCACCCGGTCACCCGCCAGCGTCTTGATGCGGTTTTTCTTCATCTTGCCGGCGGTATAGGCGACGATCTCGTGTCCCGCGTCCAGCTGGACGCGGTAGCGGGCATCGGGGAGGATTTCAGTGACCAGTCCTTCGAACTGGATCAGCTCTTCTTTAGCCATGTTTATCTCCAGGTCGACCGACGGCTAGTGGGGACCATTAGCGTGGCCGTTGGGTGCGGTTGGGTTGGGTTTTGGGGCGGCTCTCCCGGTGCAAAAAAGAAACGCCCTGCAATCCTCCGGCCTTGCCGCCTTGCGACGGACGAAACGGCTCGTGCCGGTTGACCTCGTTCCGGTTGGTTATTGGAGCACCATTATTACCACCAGGACGGCGGCGGCGAGGGCCTTTCGTCGCTGGCGAGACATCATTTGCGCGCCCCGCATGCGCACGCGAGGCAGGCCGCCCGGTGCGATGTTGTGCCACCGCCCCGGCGGCCTCGCGATGACCGGGCGAACGCCGATCTTCCCGCGGCAGGGCGATGCGGATCAGTTTTTCGATGTCCCGGAGATAAGCGAGTTCCTCACCTCCGGCGACCAGCGAGATCGCAACGCCATCGGCGCCGGCGCGCGCGGTGCGGCCGATGCGATGGACATAGGTCTCGGGGACGTTGGGAAGATCGAAATTAACCACATGGCTGATGCCATCGACGTCGATGCCGCGGGCCGCGATGTCGGTAGCGACCAGCGTTCGGATCTGGCCCGAACGGAACGCCGACAGCACCCGCTCGCGATGGTTCTGCGACTTGTTGCCGTGGATGGCTTCGGCGGCGATGCCGGCCCGCGCGAGGCCCTTCACCACCTTGTCGGCGCCATGCTTGGTCCGGGTAAACACCAGCGCGCGATCGACGGGCTCCTGCGTCAGGAGCTGCGCCAGCCAGGCGGGCTTCGCCGAATGATCGACCTGAATGATCCGCTGGACGATGCGCTCGACCGTCGAGGCGACCGGCGTCACGGCGACCCGCGCCGGGTCGCGCAGCATCGCGTCCGCGAGCTCTGCGATGTCCCTGGGCATGGTGGCCGAGAAGAACAGCGTCTGACGCCGTATCGGTAGCTTGGCGACGATCTTCCGGATGTCGTTGATGAAGCCCATGTCGAGCATACGGTCGGCCTCGTCGAGCACGAGGTACTCGACCTGCCCGAGTTTGAGCGCGTTGCTTTGCACGAGGTCGAGCAGGCGGCCGGGGGTCGCCACCATGACCTCGATGCCTGGCATGATGGAGCGGACCTGACGTCCCATCGGGACGCCGCCGATCGCGAGCGCCGAGGTGAGGCGAACATGACGGCCATAGGCATTGAAACTGTCGAGTATCTGCCCCGACAGTTCGCGGGTCGGGCTGAGCACGAGTACGCGGCAGCTCTTTGGCTGCGGCTTGATCCGGTTTTGCAGCAGACGGTGGAGGATCGGCAACGCGAAAGCGGCGGTTTTGCCGGTTCCGGTCTGGGCGATGCCGACTACGTCGCGGCCGGCAAGTGCAAGGGGAATGGTTTGGGCCTGGATGGGCGTGGGAGTCAGGTAGTTCTCTTCCTTGAGCGCACGCGAGATGGGATCGGCAAGTCCGAAGTCCTGAAAGGAGGTCAAAAGCTGGTACTTTCCATAAAAGGGGGCAGGCGCCCGACATGGTCCGTCGGGAGCGCGCGGTGGTGTCTCAAGACACCCGCGTGTTTGGGGCGTCGGTTCTGTAAGCTGAAGGGGCAAGCCAGAAGCCCTGGAGGGCTTTAGAACACGCGGCTCGTGGTGACCCGGTGATTCGAAGGTCACACAGTCATATGGATCGAGAACGCGGCACTTTCAAGGTGAATGACGGACCGCGTGCCGGAAGGGAAATCAAAGGCTTAATTCCCGATGGTCCTCCAGAGGCGGCTGTGCCAAAATTTTGGGCCGCCGAGTCGGCCGGATGTTACATCTGCTTATTTATTGATCATTTCGCAAACGAAGCATTCATTTTTTCCGCCGAAATCTTAGGCACTGACCTCGGCCAAGCGGGTTGGCGAGGCTGGATTTGCCAACGAAGCCATTCGCTTACTCCATACCCACACCGTGGCACGGTTCTTGCGATTCCTTGACGCGCAAGGCGGCCATGGGGCCGTTTCGCAGCGTTTCACGCCTGCGTCAGGGAGACGACACAATCATGCTTACACAGCTTACTCACGACACCGCGGCGCTGAGCCGCCGTCGCTGGCTCGGGGCGACCGCTGGCCTGGTTCTCGGCCTGGCCGCGTTCTCGCCCGCCAAGGCGGCCGACGACACCATCAAGGTCGGCGTGCTGCATTCGCTTTCCGGCACCATGGCCATCAGCGAAACCACACTGAAAGACACGGTCCTCTTCCTGATAGACGAGCAGAACAAGAAGGGCGGAGTGCTCGGCAAGAAGCTCGAGGCCGTCGTCGTCGATCCGGCCTCGAACTGGCCGCTGTTTGCGGAAAAGGCGCGCGAACTGATCACCAAGGACAAGGTCGCTGTGGTGTTCGGCTGCTGGACCTCGGTCTCGCGCAAATCCGTGCTGCCGGTGTTCAAGGAGCTGAACAACATCCTGTTCTATCCGGTGCAGTACGAGGGTGAAGAGAGCGAGCGCAACGTCTTCTACACCGGCGCTGCGCCCAACCAGCAGGCGATCCCCGCCGTCGACTACCTGATGAAGGACGAAAAGGTGAAGCGCTGGGTGCTGGCCGGCACCGATTACGTCTATCCGCGCACCACCAACAAGATCCTTGAAGCCTATCTGAAGTCGAAGGGCGTCAAGGACGAAGACATCATGATCAACTACACGCCATTCGGTCACAGCGACTGGCAGACCATCGTGGCCGACATCAAGAAGTTCGGCTCGGCCGGCAAGAAGACGGCAGTGGTCTCCACCATCAACGGTGATGCCAACGTTCCCTTCTACAAGGAGCTCGGCAACCAGGGCATCAAGGCGACCGACATTCCGGTCGTCGCGTTCTCGGTCGGTGAAGAAGAACTCGCCGGCATCGATACCAAGCCGCTGGTCGGCCATCTCGCCGCCTGGAACTACTTCGAGTCGATCAAGACCCCGGCGAACGAGAAGTTCATCAAGGATTGGCAGGCCTATACCAAGAATCCGAAACGCGTGACCAACGACCCGATGGAAGCGCACGTCATCGGCTTCGCCATGTGGGTAAAGGCGGTCGAGAAGGTGAAATCAACCGATCCGGACAAGGTCATCGACGCGCTGCCGGGAATCGAAGCGCCGAACCTGACAGGCGGCGTTTCCAAGATGCTGCCGAACCATCACATCACCAAGCCCGTGTTCATCGGCGAAATCAAAGGCAACGGCCAATTCGACGTGGTGTGGAAGACCCCGGGCCTGGTGGCTGGCGATGCATGGTCGAAGGAACTCGAGGGCTCCAAGGACCTGATCGGTGACTGGGTCGGCAAGAAGTGCGGCAACTACAACACCAAGACCAACAAGTGCGGCGGTCAGGGATCCTGATCCCCGGGTCAGGTTTCCGAGTCCCCGTGGGATGATCGCAAACCGCGGCCCGGTATCCCCAAGATGCCGGTGTCCCGCGGCCCGCGCGAGGCGTCTGCCAAGGGCTTTTGCCGGGAGATCATGCTAGCCTTCGTCGACTAGCCCACGAGACCTGGAAGGCGGCGATGTCGCCGCCTTCCTCTACTTCTGCCGGGGTATCCAGTGGTCGCCAATGTCTTTGACCGCCTTCGCGCGCTTGCACTCTGCCTGTTTTTGATCGCCGCCTTCGCCCTGCCAGCGTTTGCTGGTCCCTTCGAGGATGCGGTCGCCAAATTCGCCAATGACGAGTTTTCCGACACCGAGGAGGCGATCGGTGCGGTTGCGAGTTCCGGCAATCCGCTCGCCTTTCCCATTATCAGCGCGCTTCAGGATGGCCGGCTGTCGGCCGATCCCGACACCAAGAAGGTCTATATCACCCAGGAAGACGGCAAGGTCATCGACGCCGCAACCGGGGCTGTGGTGGACAAGCTGCCGGAGAATGCCGGCGCGGTACGCCTCAACAATCGCCTGCGCCGCAGTGTCGAGGCCGCACTTGGCGGCCTCACCCTTCTGTCACCCGATCCCAATAAGCGCATCGCGGCCGCGCAGTCGGTGTTCAGGTCGCATGACGAAAACCTGCTGCCGGTGATCGATGGCGCATTGGCCAAGGAAACCAACAAGGCGGCAAAGGCGGCCTTCATCGAGGCCCGCGCTGCGGTCCTGCTCTACAAATCCGACGCCACCGATGTCGAGAAGCTTGATGCCATTGCCGTCATCAAGGCGCGGGGTGATCAGGAAGCGCTGGCGCTCTTGACCGGCCTTGGCGCTGACCAGCCGCCCATCATCGCCAAAGCGGTGAGCGGCGCGATTTCCGCGATCCAGAGCACGCTTGCGGTGTGGTCGGCGGTGCAGAACGCCTGGTACGGCCTCTCGCTCGGTTCGGTTCTCCTGCTTGCCGCGATCGGCCTTGCCATCACCTTCGGCGTCATGGGCGTCATCAACATGGCCCACGGCGAGATGGTGATGATCGGTGCCTATACCACCTTCGTGGTGCAGGAAGTCATCCGCACCCGCAATCCGGACCTGTTCGACTATTCGCTTCTCATCGCCGTGCCGCTCGCGTTCCTCGTCGCCGGCGGCATCGGCGTCCTGATCGAGCGAACCATCATCCGCTTTCTCTATGGTCGCCCGCTGGAAACGCTGCTGGCCACCTGGGGCCTTTCGCTGGTGCTGCAGCAGGCGGTGCGTACCGTGTTCGGACCCACCAACCGCGAAGTCGGCAATCCGAGCTGGATGAGCGGCGCCTTCGAACTCGGACAGATCACGATCACCTATAACAGACTCTGGATCCTGTGTTTCACGCTTGCGGTGTTCGTCGTGCTGCTCGCGATGCTGCGATTCACGGCGCTTGGGCTCGAAATGCGCGCGGTGACGCAGAACCGCCGCATGGCGGCGTCGATGGGGATCGCGACATCGCGGGTCGATGCCTTGACCTTCGGGCTCGGCTCGGCAATCGCGGGCATTGCCGGGGTGGCGCTGTCGCAGATCGACAATGTCAGTCCCAACCTCGGCCAGAGCTACATCATCGACTCCTTCATGGTGGTGGTGTTCGGCGGCGTCGGCAATCTATGGGGCACGCTGGTCGGCGCCTTCACGCTTGGCATCGCCAATAAATTCCTGGAGCCCGTCGCCGGTGCCGTGCTCGGCAAGATCGCGATCCTGGTGCTGATCATCCTGTTCATTCAGAAGCGGCCGCGCGGCCTGTTCGCGCTCAAGGGACGGGCGGTCGAAGCATGATGTCGCGCGTGCTCACGCGTTCGCTGGATCGCAGCGCGACCATATTCTTGATCGTGGTCGCCGCGTGCGGCGTGCTGATTCCGTTGTCGAACCTGCTGTTGCCGTCCGGCTCGATGCTGCAGGTGCCGACCTATCTGGTCGCGCTGTTCGGAAAATATGCCTGCTATGCCATCCTGGCGCTCGCGATCGACCTGATCTGGGGTTATTGCGGCATCCTCTCGCTTGGCCATGGCGCCTTCTTTGCGCTCGGCGGCTATGCCATGGGCATGTACCTGATGCGCCAGATCGGCAGCCGCGGCGTCTACGGCAATCCGATCCTGCCCGACTTCATGGTGTTCCTGAACTATCCGAGACTGCCCTGGTACTGGCACGGCTTTGATATGTTCTGGTTCGCTGCCCTGATGGTCATTGTCGTGCCGGGCCTGCTTGCCTTCTGCTTCGGCTGGCTGGCCTTCCGCTCCCGCGTCACCGGCGTCTATCTCTCCATCATCACCCAGGCGATGACCTATGCCCTGATGCTGGGGTTTTTCCGCAACGATTTCGGTTTCGGCGGCAACAACGGCCTGACCGATTTCAAGGATATTCTCGGATTCAACGTGCAGACCGACGGGACGCGAGCCGTTTTGTTCGCATCCAGTTGCCTGGCGCTGGCCCTCACTTTCGTGATCTGTCGGGCGGTGGTGACCTCGAAACTCGGCAAGGTCTTGATCGCGATCCGCGATGCCGAATCCCGCACGCGCTTTCTCGGTTACCGCGTCGAATCCTACAAGCTGTTCGTGTTCACCTTGTCGGCCTGCATGGCCGGCGTTGCCGGCGCGCTGTACGTGCCTCAGGTCGGCATCATCAATCCCGGCGAATTTTCGCCGGGAAATTCCATCGAGGCGGTGATCTGGGTCGCGGTCGGCGGCCGCGGCACGCTGGTCGGGGCGGCGCTCGGCGCGATCGTCGTCAACTACGCCAAAACCTATTTCACCTCGGGTCCGCTCGCGCCCTATTGGCTGTTCATGCTGGGCGCGCTCTTCATCCTGGTGACGCTGCTGTTGCCCAGGGGCATCGTCGGCACCTTCAACTGGCGGTGGGAGCCGTGGAAGGCCAAGCGGCTGTCGCCAGGCGCCGAGAGCGCCGCGCGCGAAGACGGCGTCAGCGAACCAGATATGGCGGGGTAAACGGATGAACGTCAGGGATACCCGTGCCACTTCCGCGCTGCTCTATCTCGACGGCGTGCACGTCTCGTTCGACGGTTTTCACGCCGTCAACAACCTGTCACTGACCCTCGAGCCAGGCGAAATGCGTGCGATCATCGGCCCGAACGGCGCCGGCAAGACCACCATGATGGATATTATCACCGGCAAGACCAGACCGGACGAGGGCACGGTGCTGTTCGACGGCGTCACCGACCTGACGCGGCTCGACGAGACGCGGATTGCCGAACTGGGAATCGGCCGCAAATTCCAGAAGCCGACCGTGTTCGAAAGCCAGACCATCGAGGACAATCTGCTGCTCGCTCTCAACGTCGATCATGGCGTCAAGGGCACCCTGTTCTGGCGTGAAAGCCGGGGCGAGACCGAGCGGATCGATCGCGTGCTCGAAACCATCCGTCTGAAGGATGCGCGCGATCGCCTGGCGGGCAGTCTCTCGCATGGCCAGAAGCAGTGGCTCGAGATCGGCATGCTGCTCGCGCAGGATCCAAAATTGCTGCTGGTCGACGAGCCGGTGGCGGGAATGACCGATGTCGAGACCCATCAGACCGCGGAGCTTTTGAAGGAGATCAACAAGGACAAGACCGTCATGGTCGTTGAGCATGACATGGCCTTTGTGCGCGAACTTGGCGTCAAGGTTACCTGCCTGCACGAAGGCAGCGTGCTTGCCGAGGGCACGATCGACCAGGTGTCGTCGAATGAGCGCGTCATCGAAGTATATCTCGGACGGTGATCCATGCTGAAGGTCGACAACATCAGCCTCTATTACGGCGCGGCGCAAGCGCTCCGCGGCGTGACGATCGCGGCGGAGCCGGGCAAGGTGACTTGCGTATTGGGGCGCAACGGCGTCGGCAAGACCAGTCTGTTGCGCGCGATGGTCGGGCAATATCCGATTTCCGGCGGATCGATCACGCTGGAGGGCACCGACATCACAGCCCTCAGGCCCTATGAACGGGCGCGGCGCGGCATCAGTCTGGTGCCGCAGGGGCGGGAGATTTTTCCACTGCTCACCGTCGAGGAAAACCTGAAGACCGGCTTTGGCCCGCTCAAGCGCCAGGACCGCTATATCCCCGACGACGTGTTCTCGCTCTTCCCGGTATTGCAGTCGATGCTCTCGCGCCGCGGCGGCGATCTCTCCGGCGGCCAGCAGCAGCAGCTCGCGATCGGGCGTGCGCTCGTGATGCGGCCGAAATTGTTGCTGCTCGACGAGCCGACCGAAGGCATCCAGCCCTCGATCATCAAAGATATCGGCCGCGCGATCACCTATCTTCGCAGCCTTGGCAACATCGCCATCGTCCTGGTCGAACAATATCTCGACTTTGCCTGCGAGCTCGGCGACAATTTTGCAGTGATGGACAGGGGCGCGGTGAAATTCGCCTGCGATCGAAATAATCTCGACCCGGGCGAGATCAGCCGGCAAATGGCGCTGTAATCGATCTCTGTCGCGTGCGGCTTTTGGGGTGAAGCGGGCGAATGCGGACCGATACGACAGATGCGAATTCGGCGATTTTCGCCGCCAACCGTGCCCGCGGCGCGGTGAGTTTTGACGTGCACCAGGCCGACGGCGTCACCCGGCGCCGCGCCTTGCATGAATCGGGGTCGCTGCGCGTGCGCTTTCCCTCGCCTGAAGGTGAGGGCCTGTCGGCGGTGTTCGTCAACACCGCAGGCGGAATTGCAGGCGGCGATCGCTTCGACATCGATATCGTGGCCGGCGAAGGCGCGCGCCTCACCCTGACAAGCGCGGCGGCGGAAAAGGTTTACCGCACCGAAAGCTCCGCCTCGGTACTCAACATTGCCCTGAAGGCGCAAGCTCATTCGCATCTCGCCTGGCTGCCGCAGGAGACCATCCTGTTCGACCGCGCCCGCGTCCTTCGACATATCGACATTGATCTTGCAGAAACCGCCTCGCTCCTCTTCTGCGAGATCGTGGTGTTCGGCCGCGCCGCGATGGGGGAGCGGATGCAGCGTGGTGAATTCGTCGACCACTGGCGGATGCGCCGCGGCGGCCGGCTGGTCTTTGCCGAGAACATCCACCTCGACGGCGATATCGGCGAGAAACTCGCCCGACCTGCGATCGCCAACGGCGGCACAGCCATCGGCACTGCGCTGGTCGTGCCCGGCGATGAGGCACTGGTGGAGCGGATTCGCGGGCTTTCGGAATCGCTTGCCGGCGAGGTCGGCATCTCCGCATGGAATGGATTTGCAATGGCCCGTTTCTGTGCCCAAGATGCGGCGGCCCTGCGCGCCGACATGACGGCGGTGCTCGGCCGCGCCAGCTCTTCGGCATTGCCGCGGCTCTGGCTCAACTAGCGCATGATCCGGAAAAGCGTGCGGCGGTTTTCCGAAAGATCATGCGCAAACAAGAGATTCGACCTAAAGGCAATCGCGCGCTTTAGAAACCAGGCTCAACGAAACAAGCTCAGCTCAAGCAGAGTGCTCGAATGAATCTTTCCCCCCGCGAAAAGGACAAGCTCCTGATTTCGATGGCGGCGATGGTAGCGCGGCGGCGTCTCGATCGCGGCGTCAAGCTCAACCATCCGGAGGCCGTGGCCATCATCTCGGACTTCATCCTCGAAGGCGCGCGTGACGGCCGCACGGTGGCCGAGCTGATGCAGGCCGGCGCGCAGGTGTTGACCCGCGCGCAGGTGATGCCGGGCATTGCCGAGATGATCCACGATATCCAGGTGGAAGCGACGTTTCCGGACGGCACCAAGCTTGTCACCGTGCACGAGCCGATAAGATGACATCGGTCATTCCGGGACGCCGGGAAGCGGCGGACCCGGAATCTGGAAGTTTTTGGATCGAGATTCCGGGTTCGATGCTTTGCATCGTCCGGAACGACAAGAGGAGGCAGAATGATCCCCGGTGAACGCTTCATCAAGGACGGCGAGATCGAGCTCAATGCGGGCCGGAAAACCGTGACGCTAACGGTCGCCAATTCCGGCGATCGTCCGATCCAGGTCGGCTCGCACTATCATTTCTTCGAGACCAATCCGGCGCTGAAATTCGACCGCAAAAAGGCGCGCGGCATGCGGCTCGATATCGCCGCCGGCACGGCGGTGCGGTTCGAGCCGGGGCAGACGCGCGAGGTACGGCTCGTGGCGCTCGCGGGCAAGCGTACCGTCTACGGTTTCCGTGGCGAGGTGATGGGGAAGCTGTGACTCATATTGGGGGAGGGATCATGTCTGCCGCTGGAGCCAGGTCATGTCCGTGAAAATCAAACGTTCCGTCTATGCCGACATGTTCGGA
Source organism: Bradyrhizobium sp. (assembly GCF_035570375.1). Classification (GTDB taxonomy): domain Bacteria; phylum Pseudomonadota; class Alphaproteobacteria; order Rhizobiales; family Xanthobacteraceae; genus Bradyrhizobium. Next base: position 43,331 of record NZ_DATMLW010000043.1, read on the forward strand.
CCCACCGCCGGCGACAGGGTGCGGCTGGCCGACACCGATCTCATCATCGAGGTCGAGAAGGATTTCACAACCTACGGCGAAGAGGTGAAATTCGGCGGCGGCAAGGTGATCCGCGACGGCATGGGCCAGTCACAAGCCACCAACAAGCAGGGCGCGGCCGACACCGTCATCACCAATGCGCTGATCATCGACCACTGGGGCATCGTCAAGGCCGACGTCGCGATCAAGGAGGGCATGATCAGCGCGATCGGCAAGGCCGGCAATCCCGATATCCAGCCGGGCGTCACCATCGTGATCGGCCCCGGCACCGACATCATCGCAGGCGAAGGCAAGATCCTCACCGCCGGCGGCTTCGACAGCCACATCCATTTCATCTGCCCGCAACAGATCGAACACGCTCTCATGTCCGGCGTCACTTCGATGCTGGGCGGCGGCACCGGGCCGTCCCACGGCACCTTTGCGACGACTTGCACGCCCGGGCCCTGGCATATCGCGCGGATGATCCAGTCGTTCGACGCGTTTCCGGTCAATCTCGGAATTTCCGGCAAGGGCAACGCCTCGCGTCCGGCTTCGCTGGTGGAGATGATCAAGGCGGGCGCCTGTGCGCTCAAGCTGCATGAGGACTGGGGCACGACACCCGCGGCAATCGACAATTGCCTTGATGTTGCCGACGACTACGATGTCCAGGTGATGTTGCATTCGGACACGTTGAACGAATCCGGTTTCGTCGAGGATACGATCAAGGCGTTCAAGGGCCGCACCATCCACGCCTTCCACACCGAGGGCGCCGGCGGCGGTCACGCGCCTGATATCATCAAGGTTGCCGGTTTGAAGAACGTTTTGCCGTCTTCGACCAATCCGACCCGCCCCTTCACCCGCAACACCATCGACGAGCATCTCGACATGCTCATGGTGTGCCATCACCTCGATCCCTCGATCGCAGAAGATCTGGCCTTTGCCGAGAGCCGCATTCGCAAGGAGACGATCGCGGCGGAAGATATCCTGCATGATCTCGGCGCGCTCTCGATGATGTCCTCGGATTCACAGGCCATGGGCCGGCTCGGCGAAGTCATCATTCGCACCTGGCAGACCGCCGACAAGATGAAGAAGCAGCGCGGCGCGTTGCCGGAGGAGAAGGGCAACAACGACAATTTCCGCGTCAAGCGCTACATCGCCAAATACACCATCAATCCCGCGATCGCCCAGGGCGTCTCGAAACTGATCGGCTCGGTGGAGAAGGGCAAGCTCGCCGATCTGGTGCTGTGGCAGCCCGCCTTTTTCGGCGTCAAGCCCGAATGCGTCATCAAGGGCGGCTCCATTGTTGCAGCTCCGATGGGCGATCCCAACGCGTCGATCCCGACGCCGCAGCCGGTGCATTACCGGCCGATGTTCGCAGCCTTCGGCAAATCGCGCACCGCCTCCTCGGTGATCTTTTCCTCGAAGGCGGCGGTCGGATCGGGGCTTGGCAGAAAACTCGGGATCGCCAAGAAACTCTACGCGGTGCAAAACACCCGCGGCGGCATCTCCAAGAAGAGCATGATCCACAACAACGCCACGCCCGATATCGAGGTCGATCCCGAGACCTATGAGGTGCGCGCCGATGGCGAACTCCTGACCTGTGCGCCCGCCGAAGTATTGCCGATGGCGCAGCGTTACTTCATGTATTGAGGTGATTCGTGCATGAATGACTCCATTGAAGCGTTTCGAGAGGCCCCATCGCGGGACGGCTTGCGATGATCCGGGCCGTACAAGTTCGGGGACAACATCGCTGGAGCGAGTCAGCGGCCGATAGCGTCGTGCTCGATTTTGACGATCGCCACCGTCGGCGGATGGTGATGAAGGGCACGCGCGGGCTGGAATTCCTGCTCGATCTGGAACATGCGATCGCCTTGCGCGGCGGCGACGCGCTGGTGCTCGAAGATGGCAGACTGGTCGAGGTGGTGGCCGCGCCCGAGCCGTTGTTGGAAATCCGGGGGCGCGATCCGCAGCATCTGGTCCGCCTCGCCTGGCACCTCGGCAATCGGCACCTGCCGACCCAGATCACGGAGAGGGGACTGCGCATCCGCCGCGATCATGTGATCGAGGAGATGCTGAGAGGGTTGGGCGCGCGCCTGATCGAGATCGAAGCGCCGTTCGATCCGGAAGGCGGCGCCTATGCCGGCCACGCGCACCCAAATGATGCGCACGATCATGCGGGGCACGGTCATTCCACGCACGAGCATGGCGCTCACCATCACGGCCACGATCACAACCATGCTCACGACCATCATCACCACGACGAACATTGCGAACATGATCATGCCCACGGCGATTGCCATGCTCATGGCCGCAAATAAGCCTGCACCGCAGCGGCGTCGCGCGCCAAGGCGAACCGATCGAGGCTCATTGTCGAAATCCGAAAGCGCGAGCGGAATGCGGGCGGCAGAAGCTGCCGCGCTGTATCGGCTGATGACATGGCTCTCGCCGTCTTTTCCGGTCGGCGCCTTCTCCTATTCCAGCGGCATCGAATGGGCGGTAGAGGCCGGCGATATTGCTGATGCCGCATCGCTGCAGGCCTGGCTCACATCCATGCTGACGGATGGAGGGGGATTTTGCGACGGCGTCTTTCTTGCGCATGCGCAGCGAGCCGCTTCCGCCGGCGACGAGCCAGCGCTCGCCGGAATCGCCGAACTCGCTTCGGTCTTTACGGCTTCGCGCGAGCGTCACCTGGAAACCTCGATGCAGGGAAGGGCGTTCGTCGAGGTTGCGCGTGCGGCCTGGAATTGTGCCTCGCTTGATCGGCTGATCGCTTCGTGCGGCGGCGCCATTGTCTATCCGATCGCGGTGGGCATCGTGAGCGCGGCGCACACGATCCCCCTTGAGCCTGTTGTTCACGCCTTCCTGCATGCGGTGGTTTCGAACTGGATTTCGGCCGGTGCGCGTCTGGTGCCGCTCGGTCAGACCGAATGCCAGCGCCTGCTGGCGCGCCTGGAGCCGGCGGTGACCGCCACTGCAGGACGCGCGCTCAACGCCTCGCTCGACAATCTCGGCAGCGCGACCTTCCGCGCCGATCTGGCGGGCATTCGGCACGAGACACAGTATACCAGATTGTTCAGGTCATGATGATTGAGACCAAGCTGTGGACCCGGCGAAGTGCCCTGGTATTGGCGGGGTCAATTGCGATTACGGCCACGCCGGCGCGGGGCGATGGGACTCTCGAACTCTCTGAAGTACTTGTCGCCGTTGAACAGGCGCCGAGGCTGGTTGCAGAAATCAACACCGAACTCGGCAAGGTCCACCTGAAGCCTGAGGAGGTGACGTGCATTGGCGCGCGGCATGGGAACCATTGGACTTACCTTGGCGGCGCCCGCGCAGCGCCCTACGAATGCACGATCGGCCGGCGTACCGTGAAGATCGAGGCTGATCGTATATATTTCGACCCGAGCGCCAACGTGCTTGGTGGTCTGGATAAGACCGATCCGAAACAGGCAGAGACATTTCGGGAAAGCAATTTTCGCTGGACTTGGGAACCGTGAACGGAAGACGGAAGAAGAGCTGAGATGAGCAGTCATTCGCACGGCCCGCTTCGGGTAGGTATCGGTGGCCCCGTCGGCTCGGGAAAGACGGCGCTGATGGATTTGCTTTGCAAGTCGATGCGCCAGAGCTACGACATCGCCGCCATCACCAACGACATCTACACCAAATGGGATGCCGAATTCCTGGTGCGATCCGGCTCGCTGACGCCGGACCGGATCGCAGGCGTCGAGACCGGCGGTTGCCCGCACACGGCGATACGCGAAGACGCCTCGATGAATCTTGCGGCAGTCGCCGACATGCGCGCCAGATTTCCCGACCTCGATCTGGTATTGATCGAATCCGGCGGCGACAATCTCGCAGCGACTTTCTCGCCGGAGCTTGCCGATCTCACCATTTACGTCATCGATGTCGCGGCAGGCGACAAGATTCCCTCGAAAGGAGGGCCGGGTATCACCCGCTCGGATCTGCTCGTTATCAACAAGATCGATCTTGCTCCCCATGTCGGCGCGTCGCTGCAGAAGATGGACACCGACGCCAGGCGAATGCGCGGCGAGCGGCCGTTCGTCATGACGAACCTGAAGAAGAGCGAAGGCCTGGATCGCATCATCCGTTTCATCGAGACCAAGGGCGGTCTCAGCCCGAAAGCCCAGGGTCGCAGCAGACCAGGCGCGGCCCGTTAACAATTGTGGCGGCCCATGGCACTAAGGAAAACCGACAGCTTTTCGGCAGGCCATAGCGGAACAAAAGCCCTCGACCGCAGTTAACACTCTTCGGCGCAAGCATCACGCTGGCAATCACTTGTCCTTGGTTTCGTATTCGCGCCGGTCACGGTTGCCTATCGATGATTGCTACTCCACTATGCTGAAAGGTCGAACATCATTGCGTCCCGGTTTACGGCCACTGTCGCCCATTGATTTGTTCAGCTTCATGCCAACACCTCTGATCGAGTGAGCGAGTGGTTCGGCTGGGTTTTATCACCGGTTTCATCGCCCTTATCGGAGTGCTGCTCTCCGGCCTTGCGGCGTATCGAGTCCACGACCAGGAATTGACCGTCGAAGGCATCGCACTGGCGCGCGCGATCGACGTCAACGCGAGCCTCGTTCAGGACCGGCTGACCGAACGTGAACTGCTCGCTCGCGTTGCGTCCGGCCTGTTCCGTTCGCCTTCCGTGGTCAAGGCCAACATGCTGCAGCCGCTGCGATCCTCGATCTATGCCTTCAAGACCGATTTCGTGCTCGCCGGCTGGGTCGCGCGATTGCGCCCGGAAGAGTTGGAAGCCGCACGTGCTCAGCTTGCGAATGCGGGGTTTCCGAATCCGACCATCCGCAATTTTGACGACACCCCGCTGGATCTAGCCGCCATCACGCACCCGGTCGAGGTCTTGATGGATGTCGAACCGCGCAGCGACCAGGCCAAGGATCTTGCGGGCCGCACCCTGGACCAGCATCCGATCCTGGGGCCGATGCTGATGCGAGCCATGACAGAAAACAAATCGGTTGCTTCCAATCCCATGCCGCTGCTGCGCCCGGACGGGCCGATCGGTCTCGTGCTCGCGGCGCCGGTGTTGCAGGAAGGCGAGGCACAGGCGGCAGGCTTTGTGACGTTCTCATACGAATTGGCGCCCTTGATGCTGGCCAACGACGATCTGTCCCTGTTCTCGGTGGCGCTCAAGGACCCGGACACCGACAATGGCGAACTGGTGGCCAATGACCAAGGTCTTGTGGTTTCGAGAACGGCGAACCCGCAGACCGCGGCGTCTGCGGTGACGAGGACGGTGGCATTCGGAGGGCGTGACTGGTCGCTCACCTACTATGCCAAGACCGATGCGACGCTGCGTGCCCGGCAGACCGCCGCGATCGTGGCGGCGATCGGACTGGCATTGACGGCGATCGTTTGCGGCCTGTTCGGATATGTCGCCTACAACAACCTGCGGCTGAGCCGTGAAATCCAGGCGCGGATCGGCTTCGAGCGGCGCCTCACTGCGGTCATCGACGAACTCAACCACCGCGTCAAGAACATCCTCGCGGTGATCCAGTCGATCATCACGCGCACGCTGCGCCACGGCTCGGATATCGACGTCGCGCGCGAGCTTTTGATCGGCCGGATCCACGCCATGTCGAATGTCGTGTCGCTGCTCAGTGAAAGCCAGTGGCAGGGGGTGAAACTGAAGGGCCTGTTCGAAGCGCGCGCAATACCGCACGCCGACCGGATCGCGATCACCGGCCCCGACATCACCGTCAGTGCGCGGGCGGCGCAGTCACTGTCGCTGCTGTTTTTCGAACTCGCCTCGCATTCCGACGAGGGGTTGTCGCTGGTCGGCAAGCACCCGCACATCATGGCGCATTGGGAAGTCAACGGCGAAAAGGCCGATGCAATCTTCCATTTTCGCTGGGAAGAATTCAACACCAGCGCAGCGACCCGCCGCGCCGACAGCGATTTCGGCGTCATCCTGCTCGACCGCGTCGCGCCGGAGGCGCTTGGCGGAACATCGAAGCGGTACTTTACCGACGTGAGCTACGTGTACGAGCTCACCGCGCCCATGGACACCGTGGTTGACATGTCGGAGAGAGATCGCACGGAGCAGTTTTCGGCGCCGCTCAAGCCGGTGCGTTGAGCGTTTGCGCCGGGGCGAAACTAGCCGCTGCCGCCGATCACCGCGCGGACGGTTTCGTCAGGTCCGAAATCCTCGGCGCCATCGACATAAAGCAACGCGGACAGTTTCGATCGGGCCCGGTTGACACGGCTCTTAATGGTGCCGACCGCGCAGCCGCAGATCGCCGCGGCGTCCTCATAGGAGAAGCCCGAAGCGCCGACCAGGATCAACGCTTCACGCTGGTCCTGCGGAAGTTTGTCCAGCGCCGCACGAAACTCCTCGAACTCCAGATGCGCACCCTGCGCGGGCTGAGTCTTCAAGGTTTTGGCATAGCTGCCGTCCGCATCCTCCACCTCGCGCCGCCGCTTGCGATAGTCCGAGCGAAACAGGTTGCGCAGAATGGTGAAAAGCCAGGCCGGCAGATTTGAGCCGGGCTGGAACGAGTCGATGTTGGCCAACGCGCGCAGGAGCGTCTCCTGCACCAGATCGTCGGCGCGGTCGCCATTGCCCGAAAGCGAGATGGCGAACGCGCGCAGACTTGGCACTGCCGCCAGGATGTCGTCACGAAGCGAGTCTGTGAGAGGCATTCAGTCCCTCCCATTGTTCTTGATTGTTTCGCCGCCCGTGTCTTCCACGTGGGGACCCGGAGGTGGAACATCAAGCTTCCGGACCAGCTCGACAAAGCGTTCGGGGACTCCCTGGCGGACAATATCGTCGTACATGGCGCGCAGCTGGTGACCTATTCTGGACTGAATCTCGGCATTCAGGCCGCCCTGCTTTTTTGCTTCTCTCATGTCTTGTCCCGCGCTTCCCCGAGTGTTAAGTCCCGCATTTCCTCGAGTGTTAAGCTTTTGTATTTTCACGATAAATCCTCGAAATTGCCATGCGCCGGCTACCTCTGTGTAACGGCTAATTCAAAGAGACATGAAAAGTTCCAAAAACATTGGGAACTTTTGTCACCCCAAAGCGTAGTTCACCCACTTTGGGGGAGCGGGTCGGTCCCCGTCGAAAGCCTGGACCCAAACTAAGGATGGAGTGGGGATGCCCCGATCACAGGTTGTTGCAGAACATCTGCCGCTGCTGCGCCGATATGCCCGCGCGTTGACCGGAACACAGGCGTCGGGCGACGCCTATGTCGGGGCCATGCTGGAAGCCCTGCTTCAGGATCCGTCGCTGCTCGATGAACGCTATGGGCCGCGTGCCGGGCTGTTTCGGCTTTTCACCCAGATCTGGAATTCGGTCTCGATCAACGACGACCCCGACGTCACCACCTTGCCGATGCCGCCGGAGCGACGGCTTTCAAATATTACGCCGATGCCGCGCCAAGCGTTTTTGCTGTTGTCGCTGGAAGGTTTTTCCGAAGAGGAAGTGGCGTTCATTCTCGGCACCGATGTCGACGAGACCCGCAGGCTCGCCGATGCTGCCGGGCGCGAGATGGCGGCGGAAATCGCCACCGACGTGCTCATCATCGAGGACGAGACCTTCATCGCGATGGATCTCGAGAGCCTCGTGAAGAATCTCGGCCATCATGTGATCGGCGTCGCCCGCACCCATGCCGATGCGGTCGCGCTCGCCAAGAACAAGAAGCCCGGCCTCATTCTGGCGGATATCCAGCTCGCTGACGGCTCTTCGGGCCTCGACGCCGTCAACGAATTGTTGCGGAGTTTCGAGGTCCCGGTGGTGTTCATTACCGCCTATCCCGAACGTTTCCTGACCGGCGAGCGCCCTGAACCGGCGTTCCTGATCTCCAAGCCGTTCCAGCCGGCAATGGTATCCGCGGTCGCGAGTCAGGCGCTGTTCTTCCAGCGCAACTCGCGCAACCGCACGCCACGGGTCGCTTGAGGACCAAGGGTGGCTTGAGAGCGGCAGGCGAGGCGTACCCGCGTCCATGTCGGCGGCGAATGCCGGGCGCGAAAGGCGCGGTCCGGCATTTTATTTTATCGCGGAGCGCCATGGTCCGGATCGCTTCGGCGCATTCGCCGATGGATTGAACCGTCTCCCGGCGTTCAGGCGGTAGGCGCCGGTCGCCTCCCGTCCTTCCCCCGGCGATACCAGCCGGTCACCCTTGCCGGCCCATTTGCATGTTTTGCGGATTGAGCCCGATCGCGTCGTAGCGATGATCAGGCGCAGATCGCCCTCGACCGAAACCGGCAGCGATCCATCGCGCCATTATCCGCGGTCGGTGGGTCCGTTGCGAGCCGCCGCTATTTGTTTTTGGAATCGACGGGATAAGAAAAAAGCAGGGCGCGGCTGGCATCACCACA
>NZ_DATMLW010000044.1:0-11354 GCF_035570375.1 Bradyrhizobium sp.
TCAGTGTTGCTGCAATCTCGTCATAGGAACTTCAAATTCAAAACCGCACTAGAAACATTAACTTGCTAGTGCTCCTTTGATTCCGAAGTTCGCCTCAGAGGTCGCCGCGAATGTTTGCGAACTTCGGAATCGGAGCACTAGTGTCCCGCCATGTGCCTTCCGATTTCCGTGAGGTCGGCTTCACTGGCGCGCGCTTCGTAGACGAATTGGCCGTGGAATATCACCACGAGGCGATCCGACAGTTCGAGCAGTTCGTCCAGGTCTTCGCTCACCAGCAGCACCGCGGCGCCGCGGTTCCGCGCGGCCATGATCTCGGCATGGATCTGCGCGACCGCGGCAAAGTCGAGGCCAAAGCAGGGATTGGCGGCGATGAGAACCTCGACATCGCCGCCGAGTTCGCGCGCCAGCACCGTGCGCTGAACGTTGCCGCCGGAGAGCGCCGACATCGGGGTATCCGGCGTGCGGGTCTTGATCTTGTAGAGGCCGATCTTCCTTTCCGCCGATTTCCGGAAGGCGGAGCGGTTGAGCCACCAGCCACCGCTGGCAAAGGGGCTGCGGTCGAATTCGCGGAAGGCGATGTTGTCGGCGACGCTCATGCCGCCGACACAGGCATTCTTCAGCGGCTCCTCCGGCAAGAGCGACATTCTGTGCCGCCGCATCTCTTCGCGCGTGGCGTGATAGACGTCGCCGATCACGCGGATTTCGCCGCTCTCCGCCTGGCGCTGGCCGGCAAGCACCTCGACGAGCTGCCGCTGGCCATTGCCGGAAACCCCGGCGATGCCGACGATTTCTCCGCCGCGCACCGAAAGCGAAACGTCGTGGACCGCGACCGCGCCGGCATCGTCAAGCGCCTTGAGTTTATCGAGCTCGAGCCGGGTAGCGCCGATTTCTCCGACCCTCGGCGGCTGCAGCGTCAATTCCTCCGCGCCGATCATCATGCGGGCCATGCTGTCGGGCGTCAGCTCGGATACCTTGCCCTTTCCCGCCAGTTTTCCGCGGCGAAGGATCGTCACTTCATCGGCGAATGCCATCACCTCACGGAATTTGTGCGTGATCATCAGGATCGTCAGGCCCTCATTGACGACCATGGCGCGCAGCATCCCGAGCACCTCGTCGGCTTCACCCGGCGTCAGCACCGAGGTCGGCTCGTCGAGAATGAGAAAGCGCCGCTTCAAATAAAGCTGCTTCAGGATTTCGCATTTTTGCCGTTCGCCGGCCGAGATATCGGAAACCTTCGCGTCGAGCGGCACCTTGAACGGCATCCGCGCCAGAAATTTTTCCAGCTCGCGTTTTTCCCTTAGCCAATTGACCACGGCGGGAACGTCGTCGCGCGCCAGCACCAGGTTCTCGGCAACCGTCATCGCGCCCACCAGCGTGAAGTGCTGGTACACCATGCCGAGCCCGAGCGCGTGAGCGTCCCTGGGGTTTGCGATCGCCCGCTGGCGCTCCCCCACCAGCACATCGCCCTCGGTCGGGTGATAATAGCCCATGATGCACTTGACGAGCGTGCTTTTTCCCGCGCCGTTTTCGCCGAGCAGCGCGTGAAATGAGCCGGGACGTACTTTCAGTTCGACCTTGTCGAGGGCGAGAAAGTCGCCGAAGCGCATGGTCATGTTGAGGGCATCGACGCCCAGCGGTCCGTTCGGCAGCGGCGTCTCGCCGATGATCACGACAGCGCTCCGATCAGGGCTGCGGAAGTGGCAACCGCGCCGAAGACGCCGCCCTGCATCTTGATCATTTTCAGCGCGTGATCGTGATTGTCCTTGTCGGTGGCACCACAGCAATCCTCGATCAGGACGCATTCGAAGCCGCGGTCGTTCGCTTCCCGCATGGTGGTGTGCACGCAGACATCGGTCGTGATGCCGGTCAGCACGACGTTCTCGATCCCGCGCAGCCGCAACATCAATTCAAGATCGGTGGCGCAGAACGAGCCCTTGCCGGGCTTGTCGATGATCGGCTCACCCGAAAGCGGCGCGAGCTCGGGAATGATCTCCCAGCCGGCCTCGCCGCGAACCAGGATTCGTCCGCACGGTCCGGGATCGCCGATCCCGGCGCCGATCTGCCGCGAGCGCCACCGTTTGTTCGCCGGCAGATCGGCGAGATCGTCGCGGTGACCCTCGCGGGTATGGAAGATGTGGAAGCCCTGCGCCCGCATCACCGCGAGCACGCGCTTGATCGGCTCGATCGGCGCGCGCGTCAGCGACAGGTCATATCCCATCTTGTCGACATAGCCGCCGACCCCGCAGAAGTCGGTCTGCATGTCGATGACGATCAACGCGGTGTTCTCCGGACGCAAATCGCCGTTATAGGGCCAGGCATAGGGCTCGGACTTCACGTAGCGTTCGGCCATGTCGAGAGCCTCATCGGTCGAGAAGGGTTCATCGGGTAATGGACAATTCGGCCGGAGCCCCGGTCAGGGTGCGCTTCGGCGAGCAGGTGATGATCATGATCGCAAGCGTCAGGATGTAGGGTGCGGCGTTGAACAAATGATATCCGGAAGTGACGCCGACCGACTGCAGCGCGGGACCGAGCGCGGCGGCGCCGCCGAAGGCGAGCGAGGCCCACATGCACAGCATCGGGTCCCATCGCGCAAAGATCACGAGCGCCACTGCGGTGACGCCCTGTCCGCTGGAGAGGCCTTCGTTCCAGCTTCCGGGATAGAACAACGACAGGAACGAGCCGCCAATTCCGGCAAGGAAGCCGCCGACCATGGTGGCGCGCAGGCGGATGGCGAGCACGGAATATCCCATCGCGCGCGCAGCATCCGAACTTTCGCCGGCAGTGCGGATCAACAGACCCCATTTGGTCGTCCGGAACGCCCAGTAAAGGATCGGCGCAAGCGCAATGCCGAACAGAAACAGCACGTTGATGCGCAAGGCGGCGCGGACCTGCGCGACATCGCTCCACCATCCGAAATCGATCGCGGGCAGCCGTGGGGCGGTCGGCTCGATCAGCGGCTTTCCGAGATAGAAGGCAAGGCCGGTGCCGAACAGCATCAGCGCGATGCCGACCGCGATGTCGTTGACCCGCGGCAACGAGCAGATTCCGGCGTGGAGCGCGCCAAAAAGCGCGCCGCTAACTCCCGCGGCGAACACGCCAAGCCAGGGCGAACCCGAAAGATAGGAAATGCCGTAGGCGCTCATCGCCCCCATCACCAGCGTGCCTTCAAGGCCGAGATTGATGCGGCCCGAGCGCTCGGTGATGCATTCACCCAGGCTGACGAACAGAAATGGGGTGGAGACGCGGATGGCGCCGCCGAGAACGGCGAGCGGTACGGTCCATAATCCGATTCCCCCGTCGGCCATGTCAGGATTTTCCTTTCAGGAAACCGATCCGCCCGTAGAGCGCATCGCTTGCGAGTACGAAGATGAAGATGATGCCCTGCAACACATGCACGGAGGCGTCGGGCAGGCCAAGCCGGCGCTGCAACAGCCCGCCGCTTGCGCCGATTCCACCGAGCAGAATGGCAACCGGAATCACGGCAAGCGGATTTTGCCGCGCCAGGAACGCAACGAGGATTCCGGTGAAGCCATAGCCCGCGGCCAGATTGGCATTGGTTCGGCCCTGCACCGCGGCGACCTCGACCATCCCCGCAAGACCCGCCGATGCACCGGCCAGGAAACAGATGGTCATGACCAGCTTGCCGACGCCAAGGCCTACGATTTTGGCGGCGCGAATATTGCCGCCGGCAACGCGCGCGGCAAAACCGAACACGGTGTGATAGATCAGGATGTAGGAAGCGGCCGCGGCGAGGATGCCGAACACCAGTCCCCAATGTACGTCGGTGCCGGGGATCGATCCCATCATATTGGCTGCGCCGATCTCGTGCGTCGATGGCTTGTTGAGGCTGGTGGGGTCGCGCATCATGCCTTCGACCAGATGGTTGAGGATCGCCAGCGCGATATAGACGAGCAGCAGGCTCGAAATCGTCTCGTTGACGCCGCGATATTGACGAAGCGCGCCCGAGAGCATGATCCAGAGCCCGCCGGAAATGATGCCTGCAGCCGCCATCGCCAGCTGCACGGCAAGCGGCGGTGCCCACGGCATCGCGAGCGCCACGCTGGTGGATGCCAGTGCGCCGATCAGGAGCGCGCCTTCGCCTCCGATGATGACCATGCCGAGTTGCGCAGGCAGCGCGGTGCAAAGCGCGGTGAGGATCAAGGGCGCTGCGCGCGTGAGCGTATTCTGCCAGGAGAACCAGGTGCCGAACGCGCCCTGGTACATGTAGAAATAGAGGTCGAACGGATTCTTGCCGAACAGCGCGACGAAAATTCCGAACACCCCGAGCGCGCCGACCAGCGCCGCGCCCGGAATGAGGATGTATTCGATGGTTCCACCGTAACGCTGGAGAAACCCCGGATCTGCGGCCGGGGAAATCGCGATTCCCTCGGCGGAATCCGCAACTTCCGATGTCACGAAGTCGCTCCGATGACGCCTTCCACGAGGTAGTCCATCTTCTCCAGTTCGGTATCCTTCTGGCCGCGCTCGGTGCCGGCCGGAATCATGGTCTTGCCCTTGTTGTCCACGATCGGACCCTTGAAGATGGTGTAGTTGCCCGCGACGAGCTTCGACTTGATGTCGTCGGCGTGTTTGCGCGCCTGCCCGGCGACCGCTTCGCCATAGGGCGACACCTTGACGATCTCTTCCTTCAGCCCGCCGCGATAGAAATTGGGGATCGTCTCTCCCGCCAGCATCATCTTGACGAACTTCGGATAGAGCGCTTCCCAGTTCCACTCGGCGCCCGTGAGATAGGCTTTCGGGGCGAGCGGCGACTGGTTGACGTGATAGCCGCACACCATCGCGCCACGGCGCGCCGCGTTCTCGACCATGGTCTTCGGCCCGTCGACATGGCAGGTCAGAACGTCCACGCCCTGATCGATCAGGCTGTTGGTGGCTTCGGCTTCCTTGACCGGCATCGACCAGTCGCCGGTGAAGATCACCTGAGTGGTGGCCTTCGGGTTCGCCAGTCTGGCGCCCATCGTGAAGGCATTGATGTTGCGCAGCACCTGTGGAATCGGCTTGGCGGCGACAAAGCCGAGCTTGCCGCTCTTGGTCGAGTAGCCGGCAACGATGCCGGAGACATATTGCGCCTCGTCAATGTAGCCGAAGTAGCTGCCGGCGTTCTTGGGGTCTTTCTCCGTCCACAAGCCGCCGGCGTGCTCGAACCGGATCTTCGGATACTTGCTGGCCGTCTTGATCACGTGCGGGCTGTAATATCCGAACGATGTCGGAAACAGCAGAGTAGAGCCGTCCAGATTGATCATCGACTCCATCGTTTTTTCGACGGCGTCGGTTTCCGGCACCTTTTCTTCTTCGACGACCTTCAGGCCGGCCATTTTCTTCAGCGCCGCCGCGCCTTGTGCGTGGGCCTGGTTGTAGCCGTAGTCGTCGCGCGACCCGACATAGATGAAGCCGATGGTGGTATCGGCCGCATAAACGCTTCTTGCCCCCAGCGCCGAGCCGAGCGTCAGCGCCGCGCTGCCTTGCAAAAGATGTCGTCTTGAAATCCTGCCAAAATCCATGTGCCTGCTCCCTTTTGGCGGATGGACCGCCGCTCCTACGCGGCTTCGCCTGAAACGGCGGAGCCCGCCGGGCATGTCGCAAGCTTCGTGCCAGAGCTTTTTTGCTGGGCAGCTTGAGTTAAAATGCTGAAATCAAATGACTATCGATCGTTTTAGGGATCGGTTTGAATCTTGGGCAGAAAAGCGGCCGGCTAAAATTTAGGCGACATTTGGGGATTGTATGCAAGCCAGTTAAGCAATCCTCCAACCCGAATTTTGGCCGTGGAGGGAAGGGCGGTTGGCGCGTTCCGATATTTTGCCAGCTGGCCAATCGGCATAGGCTTCTACCTGTTTCCGATCGCTACCGGATTCTTTTCGAAAGGCCTGAAAGCACGCCGCTGGCGAGCTCCAACGCATCAATCGGAAAAACATGAGTGAGATGAATGCGCAAACCGGCGATCGCAAGACCTCACCGCTCGGCGAGGCGATCGTCGGCCGGATCAACGCCCTGGCGACGATTTCGCAAGACCCGGGCAATCTGACGCGGATCTTCCTGACGAGCGAGCACCGCGCGGCGGCAGAGCTGATCATGGGCTGGATGCGCGAAGCCGGCATGAACGCACATCTTGACGCCATCGGCAATGTCTGCGGCCGTTACGAGGGCGAGCGGCCGCGCTTGCCCTGCCTGATGCTCGGCTCGCATTACGACACAGTTCGCGACGCCGGCAAATGGGATGGTCCGCTCGGACTGATCACGGCGATCTCCTGCGTCGGCGATCTCAACCGGCGAGGGCGGCGGTTGCCGTTCGCGATCGAAGTGGCGGGCTTTGCCGACGAGGAGGGAGTGCGGTTTGCCTCGACCCTGCTCGGCAGTCGCGCAATTGCCGGCACGTTCAAACAGAGCGTGCTCGCCACCAGGGACAGCACCGGAAAATCCATGCGCGAAGCGCTGATCGAGTTTGGTCTCGATCCGGATCATATCGGCGCGGCGGCGAGAATTCGCGGCGAACTCCTGGCCTACATCGAACTGCACATCGAGCAGGGACCGGTGCTGGAAGCCGAGAACTTGCCGATCGGGGTCGTCACGGCGATCGCCGGAGCGACGCGCCTCGCCGCACGATTGACAGGCATGGCCGGCCATGCCGGAACGGTGCCGATGGCGTTGCGGCGCGATGCGCTCACCGGGGCGGCGGAATGCATCTCGAAGATTGAGGAATTGTGCCGCGCCGACGACGCTGGATTGGTCGGGACGGTCGGATATATCGACGCCGCGCCCGGCGCGACCAACGTAATCCCGGGAGAGGCACACTTCACCATGGATATCCGCGCGCCGACGGATGACCACCGCAAGCGCGCGGTCGGCGAAATCGTCCGGCAGATTGAAGCGATCGCGAAGCGGCGAACGCTCGAGTTGCAGGTCGAGGTGACCCATGAAAACCGCACCGTGCCCTGCGCGCCATGGCTGAAGGAGCAGGTGGCGGCAGCGGTCGCCGCGGAAGGCTATCCCGTGTTCGAACTGCCGAGCGGCGCCGGCCATGACGGCATGGCGATGGTGGATATAGCCGACGTCGCGATGCTGTTCGTGCGCTGCCGCGGCGGCATCAGCCATCATCCGGACGAGCATGTGGATATGGCCGATGCGGACGCCGGCGCGCGGGTGTTGCTGCGGCTGATCGAAAACTTTCGGCCGCAAGAGGCGGGTGGGTGAACTGTCGGTTGACGGCTGCATTCAGGGAAGCGGTGGCAAGGCCAGGCGCCATGCGGGGCGTCATACTTTCCGCGAGTCTGCCCAAGGGTACAGGATAAGGTCGTGTCGCGACGCTGAGTTACCCGGTGACATCGAGTCCAACCAGCCGCCTGAGCTCAGCGATCTCCGCGATCTGCTTCGTGGACGGGCCATCCATTCGCGCGACTTCCTCCACGACACCGACGAGTTCGCGTCGTTCCTCGGCAGTGAGCCGCTTCTTGAAGAGATCCGCGAACAGTCGGGCCGCCTCTGCGAAACTTTGCGCACAGCTCGCAATAAAACGCGCATGAGTCAGGCGCTCGTTCACATCGTGGTCGAAGCCGAACACCGCGCGCATGGTCTCTTGGATAGTCGTGATTTGGCTGGCTGTCGGATCGCTGCCGCGAGGGATCAGGCACATCAGCACGGTTGCTGCGTCGCGCGGATCGTCGATGGCACGCAGCGGCGCGGTCCGCTCCGACTCGCGCACCTGGACACGCCGCGCCTCGTCCCTGCGGCGCGCGGACCGCTCGCGGAAATGGTCGACGCCACCCATACGAATGAACCAATAGATCGCCCAAAACAACAAAGTGCTGGCTACGAGGATGAGGATCGGCATTCAGGGCCCTTCGACGTTTCACAGTATCCGAAACAATATAACGCCGTCCTTGCAATTTAAAGACATGCTTACCTGAACGATGCAGCCGGATTTTGCGGCCGCCATTGGAGCATGATCGCGATCCGGGCTGCGGCGGCCTGTTTCGGCAGGGATGTCGGCTGCCACTGCCGTAACGCCGACGTCCATCTCACCGCATCAAGTGCGCGCGCCGGATTTTTTTGCCGAAAGAGACGGGCGCCGCAAGGTGCAGCACGCCGCGCGGCGCGGTCTGCATCACGCTGGCGCTTTGCTCGACCTCATCGATCTTGCCGAGAATGCGGTCGCTCTCGATGCGATCGATGCGCGCCTCCCACGATTAATCACGCTTCGTGAACAATCATATGCCGTATGACCGTCTTATGGCAGCGCCTTGCCAGCAACACTTCCGCGTCATGACGAGCGAACCAACCGATGAGCGGCTGGAACTGCAGCTTCGTAGTGACAAGGAGAGTGTCATGTTGACTAGCACAAACACCGTCGTCGTCGGCGGAGGGCAGGCCGGCCTTTCGGTCAGCCACTATTTGAAACGACTGTCCGTTGACCACGTGGTTCTCGAACAGGCGGACAAGCCGGGCGAAGCCTGGCGCAATCACCGTTGGGACTCCTTCACGCTCAACACGCCGCGATGGCAATCGCGATTGCCGGGAGTTCGTTACGGCGAGGATGATCCGGACGGCTTCATGCCAAGGCAGGAAGTCGTGGCGCACCTGGACGAGATGGCGCAACGGCTGCCGATCCGCACCGGCGCGCGCGTCGTTGCCGTCGCGCGCGATGCCGCCCGCGGCCACTATGTCGTGTCCATCGATGGTGGCCAGACCATCAGGGCGCACAACGTCGTCATCGCGACGGGGCTTTATCAGACTCCGAAGATTCCGAAGCTCGCCCATAACCTTCCTGCAGAGATCAAGCAGCTTCATTCCGACAATTATCGCAACCCCGAGCAGCTGCTCCCTGGCGCCGTATTGGTCGTCGGCAGCGCGCAATCCGGCGCACAGATCGCCGAAGAACTCTGCGAATCCGGGCGAAAGGTTTATCTCGCGACAGGCCGCGCGGCCAGAACGCCGCGCCGCTATCGCGGCAAGGACGCGAACTGGTGGTTCGCCAAAATGGGCCAGTACGATCGGAGAGTCGGCGAGCTGCCGTCGCCGAAGGCGAAGTTTGCCGGCAAGCCGCATATCTCCGGCACCAGGGGCGGCCATACCATCAACCTGCACCAGTTCGCGCGCGATGGCATGATACTCCTCGGCCGTCTCGAGGCCGTCGAAGATGGCATCGTCAAGCTCAGGGATGACCTGCACGACAATCTCGCCGCGGCTGATCGGGCCGAGGCGGAGCTGGTCAAGGCTGTAGATGCCTATGTCGCCAATGCTGGAATTGTGGCGCCGGAAGAAACGCTGCCGGTTCTGCGCGACGGCTTCGATCAGGAAATCCTTACCCGACTCGACCTCAACGCGGCCGGCATCACCAATGTGATCTGGGCGACCGGCTACGGCTTCGATTTCTCGATGGTAAAGCTTCCAGTCGTCGACGGCGACGGCTTTCCGATCCAGACGCGCGGCGTGGCCGCGCTTCCCGGGCTGTTCTTTGTCGGATTGCCATGGCTGCACACGGCGAAGTCCGGACTGATCTACGGCCTTGCCGAGGATGCGCGCTATGTCGCCGATCGAATCGCCGAACGGGTTGATGCGCGCGACAGCAACGTACGCCCGGCCCTGCAGCAATCTGCTTTGGCCGGGCCAAAGCCATCGCACGCGGCGAGGTGGGTGGAGGGCGTGCTGACATTGATCTGGTGGTCCGCGACCTCGCTGGTGCTCGACGGTTTTGCCGGCTACGCCGCCGGAATCTATCCCGCGTCCCCGCCGAACGCGCCGCAGCAGGCCGCTCCGCAACCGCGCCGAAGGATGCGACGCCATCCCACAGGTCACGGCGCAACAAAGAAGCCCAACATGAACAGGACATTCGCAATGCTCGCCTCGGCCGCGATCGCCGGTCTCTTGCTTGCTTCCGGCCATGCAGCCGCAGGGCCGCTGCCGCCGCAGGTCAACTTTGTTGCAACTCCCGCCAGCCAGCTCCGGCTGGGAATGACGGGGGATGACGTTATCCGCGTCATGGGTAAAGTTGCGAAGGAGACCGACTTCGTCGGTGGTTCGACCCGGACACGCAAACTCGAGTTTACAGACGCAATTCCCGGCCAGGCTATCCTCTCGGACGGAAAGTTGTCGCGCGTTACGCTCAACCCGTTCCGGATGGAAGAGGCTGCTCTCCCCTCGCGCCTCCGGCAGGCCTGGCCGGGATTTGCCAGCAGCGTGGTGCGACGCGCGCTCGGCGAACCCACGGTCCGTCTGCGTCATACATGGTTCGGCATCGAGGTGGATCAGTGGGTCTTCTCGTGTCCGGGAGAAGTCGAAGCCAGCGTGTTTTTCAGGGCGGATCGCGTGATCGCTCGCGCGGTGGGTCGAGATGTTCCGGCCGATCTGTTCCGGGTTGATTTGCCGTCGCCACCTCAAGGTGAGGGCGAAAGCCCGCCTTTTGCGCCTCGTGTTGGCATGACGGAAACCGACATCAAGGAGCTTTGCGGCGCTCCGCTCTACCGGGTCGATTACGTCTTCAACGGACAGGCGGCGTCACACGCGGTCTACCAGACGGGCAAACAGGGAACGTTCACCGGTTTCACCATCGTAGATGGCGTCGTCACCGAGTTCGAAGATCTCGGGCGGATGCCTGACGATCCATCCTTCCAGGGTCGGTGATACACTCGACAGTTGCGAGGACTCCGCCGTGCCTTGCAACTAACTTCGATATTGCAACCGACACATGGATTTAAAAATGGCCATCCTCAATTCGAACGACCATCGAAACCTGATTGTCGCGCGCTGGCACGCCTGTGAGACGACGCCCGAGCCGTCAACGCGCGGCGTTGTAGGCATCGCGCAGGACGTTCGTCTCAAGCTCCAGATCCTCCAGCCGATGCTTGACTACATCACCGATGCTGACAATTCCGGCTAGCTCGCCGCCGCGTAGCACCAGTATGTGGCGCACGCGATGGTGCGTCATCAGGTTCATCACGCGATTGACACTCTCGTCCGGGGATACGGTGGTCGCGCCGTATTGCATGATTTCCTTCACAGGTATCGACCCGGCTGCCTCGCCGTGGCGGGAAAATGCGTGAACGATTTCACGTTCGGAAATGAGACCAAGAACTGTGTTCCCATTCGTCACCACGAGCGCGCCAATATTCTTTGCGCGGAGCCAGTCCGCCGCTCTCTTGATGCTGGCTTCAGGAGCGATTGTTGTGACGTCGGTGCCCTTCCGCCTCAGAATGCTTTCGATGGACATAGCCTCCTCCCATCGTATGGCCTAGCCGCCTGTCGCATTGATTTGCGTGGCTGCGTCTTGCGCCCTCGATCGGAGGGCATGCCATGGAAGCCGTTCTTCTCCACGAAGAGCATCAGCCTATCATATCGGCAGG
>NZ_DATMLW010000045.1:0-4854 GCF_035570375.1 Bradyrhizobium sp.
GGTTATCGGCGGCGGAACAGCCAATACCGCCGCGCGTCTTGTGGCCGCGTTCCGCAAGGGCCTCAACGAACCCGGCTATGTCGAAGGGCAAGATGTGACGGTCGAGTATCACTGGCTGGAGGGTCATTACGATCGCCTGCCGCTCAATGTCCGCTTCGCTCCGAAAGCGACCGAGGCGCTGCTTGCAGCGAAATGACGCGGAGGGCCATAAGCGGTCATTCCGGCTTTTGGCCAGCTCCGCGGCGGGGTGCGGGTGACAAAAAATGTCTGCCATGGAGTGCGTGCAAGTCCTAGGATGCGCGAAGAGGTAACAACGCATGGGCATGTCGCGCCGCCAGTTCGTCACCTCGGCAACATCATATGGCATCGCGGTCAGTCTCTCGCGGGCGACCTTTGCCGCGAGCCCGGATTTCGAGATGCGTGAGACGCCGCCGAGCCACTGTGGCCGGAATCCGGCCGCCGCTCTCGGCGGCCGCATCGACGGCCCAGCCAAGGTGGTGGGCGCAAGGCTTTATGCATCCGATTTTCGCGCGTCCGACCTTCCGGGCTGGCCCTCGCGTACTTCGCACGCGCTGCTCATCCGCGCGACAGATGCGACACATGTCTTCGCCGGCCTCGACCTTTCATGGCTGCAAGGTGCTCTCGAACCGTCTCGTGTAATCACCGCCGCGGACGTCGCGGTTGCCGGCATTCGTGTGCCCGCATTCTACGAGGGCGATCTCTTCTGCCCCGTGGGAAAAACGCCGCTGTATCTGGGCCAGCCCCTTGCTATGCTGATCTTCGAACACTTCGACTCTTTCGATCAGGCGCGCCTCGCCTTGCGCGCGCCGAGCTGTGCGAAATACGGCGAAGAGACGGGTCCCGTCGCCCTTGCTCCGTATGGCTCGCATCGCTTTGTGCGTGTTGCCGGAGCAACACCGCAGGCGCCGGATCTCTTCTCACCATTGCTCGACGGTTGGATTGTTCCATGCAGTTTTCGCGACGGCGACGTCCCGGTCTGGGCGCCGCCGGACCGGCAAGGGCCGGCGGACGCCAGGGCATCTTTTTACGGTGAACAGATCCGAGCCGAGCTTGCCGCCAACAATCCAGACCTGTTGATCCTGGACCGCGAATTCGAGACGCAATCCGTCGACCCGATGTTCCTTGAGCCGGAGGCCGGTCTCGCTTGGTACGACGCAAGCGGGCGGAAACTCGAGATTGTGCTAGGCGTCCAGTCGCCCCAGGAGGCGGCGGAGTCGCTTGCCTATCTGCTCGGCGACGCGCGAGTTGAATTCAAGCCGGCCAAGATCCACACGCATTTCGCTTACCTCGGCGGCGGCTTCGGCGGGCGCGAACACACGATCATGCCGCTCTACATCGCGCTCGCCGCCATGTTCTTTCCCGACCGTCCGGTGCGGCTCGCCAATAATCGCTACGAGCAGTTTCAGTCGGGGATCAAACGGCACGCATTCAAGATGCGCTCGCGCATCGGCATCGATCGGACCACCGGCAGCATCCGCGCGTTCGCCGCCGACCACGTCCTTGATGGCGGCGGGCTCGCAAATTTTTCCGCCAGTGTCGCCGATGTCGCGGCGACGGCGGCGATCGGCATCTACGAAATACCCAAAGTCGACATTACTACCGTTGCGATCCATTCGCGCGGCGTTACCGCAGGCTCGATGCGCGGTTACGGAACGTTGCAGACGATGACGGCGCTCGAGGTCCTGATCGACGAAGCAGCGCAGGCGCTGCGTCTCGACCCGATCGAGTTCCGAAGCAGGAATGCCTTGCCTACCGACGGCAAGACCATGACCGGCAACCCGCTGATTGGTGTCACGCGGACCAACGAGGTTCTCGACAAGCTCAGCAAGCATCAAATCTGGCGGGACCGGGCAGCCGCGAAAACCGGCGCGCGACAAGAAGTTCTTGTCGGGACCGGCATGGCTTGCGTGACCAAGGATTTCGGCAGCGGCGCCGACTGCACGTTGTCTTCGGTCGCGATCTCGCCCGAGGGCCGGATCACGATCCACTCCGATGCGGTCGAAATGGGGACTGCTGTCGGCACGGCGCTGGCCAATCGCGTGGCCGCGCTTATCGGCGGCGTGTCCGATGAAGTGTCAGTGGCGAATATCGAGGCGTACGCGCCGCTTGCGCTCGTCACGTCCGGCGATTCTTACAGCATCACACAGTCCGAGCAGGATGCGGCCTCGCGCAACACGCGCTGGGTGCCGGCGATCAGCTCTCCATCGAGAGCGTCGGTCGGCGCGCATATCAGCACCCACGGCGCATTCGAGGCGGCGCGCGTCATATTCCACTTCGGGCTGTGGCCGGCCGCACTCGAGCTTTGGGGAATTGCCAAGACCGACCCGCAGGCCCGGCAATGGGACAGCGCCCAATGGCAAGAGCGCCAGCTGGTGATGCCGAGTCTGGCGCCGTTAGACCTCGCGGTGCTCGCGGCGAAAGCGCACGCGCGCGGCGGTGTCACTGGGGCGATGGTGCACGGCTTCAATCGTTGGGAATGGTCGCGCGCATCCTTCACGGTCGCGGGTGAAGCCTGGACTGCCGACATCGATGCGCTTGCCGTGCGTGCCGGCGCCGGCGCATTCGTGCGTCTCGATCGAACAAAGATCAGCTTCCCGCCGGCCGTGAACCAACGCATCGGTGCGAGCTATTCATCGGTGTGCGGGACACTCGTTCGCGTCGAGATCGACCGCAAGAGCGGCCGGGTCCGGGTCGTCAGAGGGTACAGCGCTGTCGAATGCGGGCAGGCACTGGTTCCGGAAGTCGTGGTTGGACAGGCGCAAGGCGGCTTCGCCATGGGCGTTGGCTATGCGCTACTGGAATCACTGCCGCTCTACGAAGGCGGGCCCGGCGATGGGAAATGGAATCTCGACCGTTACACGATCACCCGTGCGTCGGACTTGCCCATGAGTGACCTCGAGATCGAAGTGCTGCCGCCGCTCGCACCGAACGACACACCCAAGGGCATAGCTGAAGTCGTGATGATTCCCGTTGTTCCGGCGATCCTAAACGCGATCCACGATGCGACCGGTCATCGCTTCCGATCCTTGCCGGTTACCGAAGCCATGATCAAAGGAGTGCTGCAGTGACGACAATCAACCTCACGATGAATGGGAAACCCTACGGGCCTTTCGAGGTGCGCGACGAAATGTCGATGATTGACTTCCTGCGGGAGTATCTGGGGCTCACCGGTACCAAATTCGGATGCGGGGTGGCGCAGTGCTTGAGCTGTGCAGTGATCGTCGACAATCCCGATGGGACCAGCCAGACAAGCCCGACATGCATCCTCCCGGCGGTGAGCTTTGCCGGCAAGTCGATCCGCACGGTTGAGGGGCACGCCCAGAATGGGCAACTGTCCGCACTGCAGAAGGCTTTCGTCGAGCACTTCTCGTTTCAGTGTGGTTACTGTACGGCCGGCTTTTTGAACGAGGGCCAAGTGCTGCTGGAACGTCTGGCGAAATCGCGGATACCGCGCGCTGAACTTGACCAGACTATTCTTGATGCTCTCAACGGACATCTTTGCCGCTGCACGGGCTACATCAAATATCATGAGGCCGTGCGCGACGTGATTCTCTCCGATCCGACGCGTTACCTCGGCTAACGGACCTACCAAAGATTATGCTTGCGTGGCAGTTGATGTCCGCTTCTCTCCGAAAGTAACATGGCTCGCGAACAGCGCAACGGCCGCGACCAGCGCTACCTTCGCGGCGCAGATGGCGATCATGGATCCTCGCTACCTGAACAACCCCATCGCCTCGTCTGCCAGCACGCCACCGGTGATCGAGATTGGAGCAAATGGTGCCTTGGCCGCGACCTCGGCACTCGACAGCATGATCTGATCGATCTTGGTCGCGAGCTGTGTCACCGACGCGGCAAACACCAGCCGCTTGACGTGGCACCAGAGGATGGCGCCCATGCACATCGCACACGGTTCGCCCGACGTGTAGAGCGTGCTGCCGCGCAGGGTGGCTGGGCCGTGCTCCGCGAGGCACTTGCGGATCGCGTCCATCTCGCCGTGCGCGGTTGGATCCTGGTTCGTCCGTCCCTGATTGCGTCCACGTGCCATCACCGCGCCGTCGCGTACGATGACCGCACCGAACGGAAAATCGGCTAGGCGTGCCTCCTCGATTGCCATGCGCATGAACGTCACGTCCTCGACGGTAGGCGGACCCGCGAATTGAGCATTAGCCGCCATCGGCAAGATGGCCGTGCAGGCGAGCCCGGCGATGAAACAGCGCCGATTTGCAAGCCGGGTGCAATCGCATTGACAGGTCATGGTCACGATCTCCTATTCGGCCGCCCGATGGGCGACGCCAAGCTTGCGAAAGCACCGATGACATTGGATGCACCCGCAATGACGAAGGCGAGTGCAAGTAATACCGAGAATTTGAGGGGCATAGAGGCTGTCGTCTCGGTTGACCGCGTCTCCAGTTCCGAGGGAGCAGAGGGACCGGACATTTTAACCACCGCTCTCTGGCTTGTAGGATCAGGAGCCGACACCACCTTCGGCACCGCGGAACTCGAAGCTGTGTCAGCTCTGGGGTCATTCGCGACCAGTCGAGCCAGCCACTAGCGTGACCATGTCCGCCGTGCCCCGAAAGCGACCGCACTTCGCAGCGCGGGGGAAATGACGCGAAGGGCCATGAACGGACACATGCGCCGCAGCAAACGGCATCTCTATTCGACAGCTTGTCAGCGCGCCAAGCAGTGAGGGCGGCGCGGCAAGACCGAGCGCCTTGGCAGTCTTGAGGTTGACGATAAGCTCGAACTTCGTCGGCGCCTGCACCCATCTGGGTTTGCCTTACGAAAGCCACCGACTACAGGCTATCCAGATAAGAAAGGTTCCACGTCGGA
>NZ_DATMLW010000046.1:0-6320 GCF_035570375.1 Bradyrhizobium sp.
TCGACGCGCGCGGTCATGCTGTTGCCGGCTTACACGAAGGGGTATCTGCCCGAATCGATAACCACGCGTCCGGTGCAGGGAGAAGTGCCGACGCTCGACCTGGTTCTCGCCTACCACAAGGCGAACAAGTCGCCGATCCTGAAGCTGCTGCTTTTCAGGTTAAGCAAGCTTGCCGGGGCTTCCTAAGTGCGTCGGACCTCTTCGATCAGCCAGTCCCGGAAGGCCACCAGCGCCGGGTTGGACTCCGAAGAGATCGGGTAAACCGCATAGTGGCGGTGAGAAAGGCGCAAGCTGTGATCAGACAGGCGAACCAGCTTTCCCGCCAGAATATCCGATCTCGTGAACGAGAGGCGCCCGAGCGCAATCCCCTGTCCTGCCACGGCGGCTTCCATCAGCGCGTTCGTATCGGTGAAGGAGGTCCCCGCGATATCGCGATCTAGCGTCACACCGGCAGACCTGAACCAGGCGCGCCACGACACGTTACGGTCGATCAGCAGCGGCTCCGATAACATCGATGCGGGGTCCTTCGGCAATCGCCCGTCATTGAGGCTGGGGCTGCATACCGGAAAAAGCTCTTCATCGAGAAGCTTGATGGACCGCAGGCCCTTCCAATCACCCGTGCCGAACCGGATCGCGATGTCGACGCCGTCTGATTTGAAATTGGCCAGCGACTGACCGGTCTTGATGTGCAGATTGATGTGCGGAAACAGAGACCTGAAACGGGGAAGGCGCGGAACCAGCCAGCGGGCCGCCATGACCGGCAGCAGGCTTACGGTGATTTCTGCTTCGGTCCGACGAGTCTTGATGCTGCCGAGCGCTGCATTCAATTCGGAGAAGGCGCCTTTGACGCCTGCCTGCAGTCTCAGTCCGCTTGAAGTGGGCACCATCCGGTTGCCCTGCCGCTCGAACAGCGTGAGGCCCAGCTCTTCTTCAAGCTGCCTGATGCGCTGGCTCACGGCGCTGTGTGTCACGTGCAGCTCGCGCGCCGCCTCGGAGTAGCTGCAGTGGCGGCAAGCCACCTCGAACACCCGCAAGGTTTCCAGCGGCGGTAAACGCGTCATCTGTGGATTGTTAGAAATGCTAACAACCCTTGTCAAATCATATCGTTCGCTCCGCAGCCTCGTCGGGTTTAGTTGATTGGGCTCCGAGACGGAGCACCTCCCATGCAAGATTCCGGATTTTTGTCGCAGCAGACGAGCGCGCCTTCGCGAGTAGATTTGCGCCACGACCCGCGCCAAGCTCGTGCAGGGTTTTCCGCTGCTCCGGCCACCGAACGCCGCCCGAACCATGAAGCGAACAGGCTGCGCGGTATTCGACCTGCCGCGGCCGACGTCCGCACGCTCATGCTACTGGAGCAGCCGATCGCGTCCACGATCCTGCGGCTTGCGGCGCCCAACGCCACCGTCATGCTGGTGCAGATCCTGATCGGATTACTCGAGGTCTATTTCGTGGCGCAAACCGGCGTGGATGCGCTCGCCGGCGTCGCACCGGTCTTCCCGCTGGTATCGCTGGTGGTTGCGATCGCGCAAGGCGCGCTGGGCGGCGGCTTCGTCACGGCGGTCGCGCGCGCACTTGGGACCGGCCGCATCGACACCGCGGGCGACTACGCATGGTACGCCGTTGCGCTCGCTCTTCCGCTTGGCCTTGCGACGACGGTCGCGATGCTACTCCTCGGGCCTGGCCTCTATGGCAATATGGGCGTCTCGGGAAATGCGCTTGCGATTGCGGTCGCTTATTCGTCGATCATCTTCGCAGGCGCCATCCCGATCTGGCTGTTTAATCTCCTGATGGCGGTGGTTCGCGGTACCGGCAACCTGCAGGTTCCGCTCATCGTCGTGTGTGGCGGGGCCTTGATCCTCGTCCCGCTATCGCCGGTGCTGATCTTCGGGGCCTTCGGATATCGAGGGCTCGGCCCTTCCGGCGGCGCGGTGGCGATGCTCATCTACTACTCGATCGGTACGATTGCCTACGCAGCCTGGCTTTGGGGCAGGTTCGGCGTGCTCAAGCCGTCATTCCGTCTGCCAAAGCTTTCGCTTGCA
Organism: Bradyrhizobium sp.; assembly: GCF_035570375.1. Lineage (GTDB taxonomy): Bacteria > Pseudomonadota > Alphaproteobacteria > Rhizobiales > Xanthobacteraceae > Bradyrhizobium. The sequence goes on from NZ_DATMLW010000046.1 coordinate 2,040, forward strand.
CCGGTGCTCGCCGTGCTTCGCGTCGGCGGTATGTCAGCGGTCGTCTCGGCGAGCACGAATCTGACGCTTGCCATCGTCACCGCTTATGTCGGAATGGGCGGCGTCGAGGCTCTGGCCGGTTATGGCGCGGGCTCGCGGCTCGAGTTCCTTCTTGTGCCGCTCGCCTATGGCGCCGGCGGTCCGGTTGGAATCGTGATCAGCGCAAATCTCGGCGCTGGACAGATCGAGCGTGCTGTAAAGGCGTCGTGGGTCGGCGTGCTGATGGCGGGCAGCCTGACCGAATTGATTGGCCTCGCTGCGGCCGCCTTTCCGCAAGCCTGGATAGGATTGTTCAGCCAGGATGCGTCCGTGCTGCAGATCGGCGCGGAATATCTGCATCGCGTCGGTCCGTTCTTCGGATTCTTCGGGCTCGGCTACGTCCTTTATTGCGTCGGGCAGGCGACCGGACGGATGGGAGCCTCTGTTTTTGCCGCGCTGCTCAGGGCCGCCATCGCCGTGCTCGGCGGTCTTGTGGTGGTTTGGCTAAAAGCCGACGTCGTTTGGAACTTCGTGGCCGTGGCGCTCGGAATGGCTGCGTTCGGTCTGTTTGCGTTGCCGCCCTTGATCCGGCGCGCTGGCTTTGAATGATCCATTTGCATTGTTATTCGTATCCAACTGGGCCTAAGCCCCGGCGAAAATTACGGCGAGTTCTGAGGGAACAAGGCAAACGCGTTGTTCCGGACAGCAAAGCTGGGAGGCCGCAGCTTTGCAAGGCAGCAAAAGCAACCTGCTCAACAGGGTCCGAAGGCGAGGTGCGCCCAACGTATGGCTGCCTGAAGAGTGGAAATTTACGGCGACTGTCTTCGTTGCCGCCATGAATTGGGCCCCAGGCTGCCTTCAATTTGATTTGAAATGATGAACGACATTTCTTGGTTAGACTGGGCACACCGCGCGATCGTCACATCGCGTGGGGGTGACAGCAGGAAGGAGAGGGCACATGGCCTTTACCGTCAGTATCAATGGAAGTCCGCGCAGCGTCGATGTCGACGGTGATACGCCGCTGCTTTGGGTGCTGCGAGACGTGCTCGGCATGACCGGCACGAAATTTGGCTGTGGTATGGCGCTGTGCGGCGCGTGCACCGTGCATATCGACGGCAACGCCACCCGTTCATGCATCACGACCATCGACAACGTCGGCGACTCTAAGGTCACCACGATCGAGGCAATCGGTACAACGCCGGCCGGCGCCAAAATCCAGAAGGCTTGGCTCGACCGCGAAGTTCCGCAGTGCGGCTACTGCCAGTCAGGGCAGATCATGTCGGCTTCGGCGCTGCTCGCCAGCAACGCTCACCCGAGCGACTCCGATATCGATGACGCCATGAGCGGTAACATTTGCCGCTGCGGAACCTATGGGCGCATCCGCGAGGCGATCAAGCTCGCCGCGCAGACGAAGTGAGAGGAGGCCAGTCATGATCCTCGATCGCATTATCGAACGTGCGTCCGACACCAACCTGTCCCGACGCAACTTTCTGACCACAAGCGCAGCCGCCGGCGGCGGTCTCGTGCTGAGTCTCAGCCTGCCTCTCGGTCGAAGCGAGGCCGCGACATCCGAAGCCTTCGCGCCGAACGCTTTCATCCGCATCGGCAGTGACGGCCAGATCGTCCTCACTATGCCCTACGTCGAAATGGGGCAGGGCACCTACACCTCGATCCCGATGCTGATCGCCGAAGAGCTCGATGTGAACCTGAAGCAGGTGAAGCTTGAGCACGCGCCGCCGAACGAAAAACTCTACCGTAATCCGTTGCTTGGCGTGCAGGCGACCGGCAATTCGAACGCGATACGCGGCGCGTGGAAGCCGTTGCGCCAGGCAGGCGCGACCGCGCGCATCATGCTGGTCGAGGCCGCGGCCAAGCGCTGGCGCGTCGATGCAAAGACCTGCCGCACACAGGACGGCGAGGTCATCCATCAGGCGACCGGACGAAAGCTTAAATATGGCGAGCTCGCTGTTGACGCGGCCGAGATGCCGCCACCCCAAAATTTTGCGCTGAAATCGCCGGCCGAGTTCAAGCTGATCGGCACGCCGGCCAAGCGGCTCGACATCGCGGGGAAGGTCAACGGGACCGCCGCCTACGGCATCGACGCGCGACCTCCCGGCGTCAAAATCGCGACACTGGCGCAATCGCCAGTGGCTGGCGGACGCGTGAAGAGCCTCGACGACACTCAGGCGAAGGCGGTGAAGGGCGTGCGCCAGATCGTGCGGCTCGACGACGCGGTTGCGGTCGTGGCCGATCACATGGGAGCTGCGAAGAAGGGCCTGGAGGCGCTGAAGATCGAATGGGACGGTGGTCCGAACGCCACGGTTGCGACGGCAGACATCGCGAAAGCACTCGAGCAGGCAACGCTCGGCTCCGGTGCGGTGGCGCAGAATATCGGCGACGCCGACAAGGCAATGGCGACCGCTGCCACCAAGCTCGAGGCGATCTATCAGGTTCCGTTCCTGGCCCACGCCACAATGGAGCCGATGAATTGCACCGTGCATGTCCGCAATGACGAATGCGAAATCTGGCTTGGCACTCAGGCGATCGCCCGCGTGCAGGCTTTTGCAGCGAAGGTCGCGGGCCTTCCGCCGGAAAAAGTCATCGTCCACAATCATCTGATCGGCGGCGGTTTTGGCCGCAGGCTCGAGGCTGACGTTGCAGTCCGCGCCGTCGAAATCGCCAAGCAGGTCGATGGCCCCGTGAAGGTCGTGTGGACGCGTGAGGAAGACATCCAGCACGATCTGTATCGGCCCTACTGGTTCGACCGCATCTCGGCGGGGCTCGACGAGCAGGGCAACCCAGTCGCCTGGAAAAACCGTTACGCCGGCTCCTCGGTGATTTCGCGGTGGCTGCCGCCAGGCTTCAAGGACGGCCTTGATCCGGACTCGACGGAAGGCGCGATCGACCTGGTCTACGACTTCCCGAACTTCCACGTCGAATATGCGCGCGTCGAGCCCAAGGGCATTTCGACCGGGTTCTGGCGCAGCGTCGGCCCTTCACACAACGTCTTCGTGGTCGAGAGCTTTGTCGACGAGATGGCGGCCGCCGCGAAACGGGATCCGGTCGCGTTCCGGCGTGCGCTGCTCGGCAAGTCGCCGCGCGCGAAAGCGGTGCTCGATCTTGCCGCGGAGAAGGCCGGCTGGGGACAGCCGCTGCCGAAGGGAAGCGGCCGCGGTGTCTCGCTGCAGTTCGTGTTCGGCAGCTATCTCGCGCAGGTCGCCGAGGTCGAGGTTGCCAAGGACGGCTCTGTGCGGGTTCGCCGCGTGGTCTGTGCGATGGATTGCGGGACCGTCGTCAATCCCGATACGGTGCAGGCCCAGCTCATGAGCGGAGTTATCTACGGCACTACCGCCGCGCTCTATGGCGAGATCACGCTCAAAAATGGTCGTGTCGAACAGACCAACTTCGACACCTACCAGATGCTGCGCATGAACGACGCGCCAGCGATCGAGGTTCACGTCGTCAAAAGCGCGGAGCCGCCAGGCGGGATGGGCGAGACCGGGACCTCTGGTGTCGTCCCCGCCATCGCCAACGCGATCTTTGCGGCAACGGGAAAGCGCCTGCGCAGGATGCCGGTGGATACAAACGTGCTGAAGCAGCCGGCGTGAGCAAAAGGAACATCACATGCCAAGGAAATTGAATTCGGCGGCAGAGAAGAAAGCGTTCGTGATCGAGGCTTTCGACACCCTGTTCAACAAGCGCGACTACAAAGCTGCCGAGGCTTACTGGTCGCCCAACTACGTCCAGCACAGTGCTCACATCCCGCCTGGTCGCGAGGGGCTCTTCGATCTGGTCAAGGCTTTGCCTGCCGGGCATCGCCACGAAAGCGGCCTGGCGGCGGCCGAGGGAGACCTCGTCTTTCTCCAGAGCCGCTTCAGCGGAAACGGTCAGCCGCGCGCCCTCATCACAATCGACATCGTAAGGCTCTCTGACGGTGTTCTGGCGGAGCATTGGGACGTTTGGCAGCAGGAAGCCTCAGCGATGGAGTCGAAGAGCGGGCTGCCAATGTTCGGGACAAGATTTCCGGATTGACTGCTGGACGAAAGGCGCATCATGAACCGACCCTTGGACAAGGCGATCAAAGCGCATGGTTATCGATCGGTGGAATAGGGCGGTCAGCATCACGATCGATGTGTCGATTGGCGGCGCTCTCTTTCATAGCAAGGGACGAGCAGCGCGCTTGCGCATGTCGAACTCGAAGCAAGTCTCCATAACCAGCGACACCTCGGAGAAAAAGAAATCTCACTGCCGTTTTCACTCCCG